>JBGCDB010000060.1:0-27882 GCA_045104955.1 Roseobacter sp. | reverse complement strand
AAGGTATAGCCCTTCGACGAGCACAAGCACGCCGACAAAGATCAAGCCATAAATAATTGGTTCTGCACTCATTGTCCTGGTCCTTATTGGGCCGCGATGGGCTCGTAGATGGAAGATGGCAGGTCATAACCCCACATGCGGGAGCGTTCAGCATAGGCACTGCGCACCCCTGTTGCGGTAAAGTGACCGATAATTTTGTTGTCGGGCGTCAGGCCCACACGCTGGTAACGGAAGATCTCTTGCATCGAGATAACTTCGCCCTCCATTCCGGTCACTTCTGTGATCGATGTCATGCGACGCGAGCCGTCTTGCAGACGCGAGGCCTGCACGATCAGGTTCACCGCCGAAGAAATCTGGGAGCGGACCGCTTTGAGCGGCATCTCAATACCCGCCATCGCGATCATATTTTCAAGACGCGACACACCATCACGGGCCGAGTTGGCGTGGATCGTCGTCATCGACCCATCGTGGCCCGTGTTCATGGCTTGCAGCATGTCGATTACTTCTTCGCCGCGCGTCTCACCCACAATGATCCGGTCAGGACGCATCCGCAGTGCGTTTTTCAGACAGTCGCGCGGGGACACCTCGCCTTTGCCTTCCACGTTGGGAGGGCGGCTTTCCATCCGTCCTACGTGTGTCTGCTGAAGCTGAAGTTCCGCTGTGTCCTCGATGGTCAGGATGCGTTCTGCGTTGTCGATAAATGAGCTCAAGGCGTTCAATGTTGTCGTTTTACCGGATCCTGTACCACCAGACACGATAATATTCAGGCGCGTTGCAACCGCAGCTTGAAGGTAGGCCGCCATTTCTTCGGTGAAGGCACCAAAACCAACCAGATCATCAATGCCAAGCTTGTCTTTTTTGAATTTCCGGATGGAAACAAGGCTGCCATCGACCGCAACGGGGGGGACCATGGCGTTGAAACGTGAGCCGTCTTTAAGACGGGCGTCAACGTAGGGGTTGCTTTCGTCAACACGACGACCCACGGCGGATACGATCTTGTCGATAATCCGCAAAAGGTGACGTTCGTCTTTGAAGGTGACGTCGGACAATTCAAGCTTACCATCGCGTTCGATAAAGATCTGTTGCGGCCCGTTCACGAGAATATCGTTGACCGTGTCGTCTTTCAAAAGCGTCTCTAACGGGCCAAGGCCCGTTACTTCGTCATATAGTTCTGATGTTAGCGTTTGACGGTCTTCGCGGTTCAGCACGATGCTTTGCGCCTGCAGATGCTCGGTCGCGATGGCACCGATCTCTTGGCGCAGGTCCTGTTCGGTTGCTTTTTCCAAAGCAGACAGGTTCAGGTTGTCCAAAAGCACGCGGTGCAGGTCAAGTTTGATCTCGCCCATGCGTTCTTTGCGCTTGCGCTCTTTGTCGATGGGGGCAACCTGCGCTGGCGCCTGAGGCGCTTTGCGGGTGACGTTGGATGCCTCCGCCGGTTTTTCCATGGGCGTCACTTTGGGTGCTACCGCGTCCAAAGAAGAAGGTACTTTGGGCTTATCTTTTTTGTATTTAGAGAACATGCGCGTCTTCCTTTAGGGGATCAGGCTGCTTGAACGTCGTCGGTGTCCAATTCCAGAATTGATTTTGACAATTTTTGGATTTCGCGACGCAAGGGGTTCTTGGGCGCGGAAAGGGCCAGCGGCAGACCGTGGTCTGCGCCTTGGGTGATCGGCTTTCCACCATCTGGCAGTTGCAGATCAATCGAAATGCTCAGGCTTTCAGCCATGCGCTTGATACGGCTTTTGCCGGACAAATCAGTAAATTTCGGCGCTCTGTTCATAACATAGCGCAGCTTTTCAACGGGCAGGTCTTCTGACTGAAGCGCGCGTTTGAAACGAAGCGTATTTTGCGCGGACCGCATGTCGAGTTCCAGCGTAGCAAAATAAACATGTGCTGCATTCAGGGCAGCTTCGCTCCATGAGACCAGCGTCGACGGCATGTCCACAACGACATAGTCATACCGCCGTTGCGCGATGTCCAAGATGCGGTTCACATCATCGGTCGAGATCAAGTCCAACGGCAGCATTTCTGTAGGTGCTGTTAGGACGTCCAACTTTTCTTGGAACGTGACCAGTGACTGGGCAAAGATTTCATCATCCATACTTTCAGTGTCAGACAACATGTCATAGACGACTTCGCGGCGCGGCAAATCCAAGTATGTCGCAACTGCGCCATATTGCAGGTCGAAATCAATCAAGCAGACGGATGGGCCATCCGCTTTACGTCGGCCTTCGGCAGAAGTTGCCAGTTCCCATGCCAGGTTGACTGCAAGCGTGGTGGCACCGGTGCCCCCGGCAAGGCCATGCGTGACAATAACAGCGCCATTCTTTTGTGCGCCAATTTGCAGAGAGGTGCCATTGGCAGCATTTGCAATCGCTTGTTGTTCTGCGGCGCGCACGCGTTCAATAGCTTCCTGAAGTTCGTTTTCTGGAAGAGGATAGGGGACAAATTCATCCGCACCTTGTCGCAGTAAAGAGTGCAAGGACGCAGGTGTGACATCTTCCGCGATCAATATGACTTTGATCTTGCGTGCCTTGGCCTGAGTGATGATTTCGCTCATCAGCCCCATGTTTTCTTCATCTGTTTCGTCCATCGCGAGGGCGATAAACTCAAGCGCCTTGGCTTCGGGCTGTCCAAAGAAGGCCAGCGCCTCTGCAAAACCGAGGTCACCCCAGTTTTCACCAAGCGCGAGTTCCATGTCTTCGATCAGGAGATCAAAGTTCTGCACATCGCGACTGACTGTGCAGGCCACGATGAGTGACGATTCTGGTTGTGGCATTGTACTGCTCATTGCCTTGTCTTCCTTCGTGTTCCAGAACGGAGCAAGAAAACAGAGCAACGATTGATATGCCCCTTTGTGTCTCCTGCGACGCTCCAATCCGGCAAAATTAGCCGGACATACGTGTCCCAATGGAGAGAAAGTCGCAGGCAACTTGGGCGAGATTAGGGCTTAAACCGCCCAATTGTTGGGTATCTAGACACAATGGCCTGCCCGAGGTTGAATTGTGGGGCCGTGTTTTCGAACCATATAACAAAAAAAGCAGAGCCGAAGCTCTGCCAATTTCTTGAGTAGGGGAGAGGCGGGTTTATTCGCTATCTGCCCGTTGGACGTCTGCCGCTTGGACGGCACTTGCAACGTATTCGTTGTAGATCACAGTTGCATATTTTCCGTCTAGACGACCGTCACAGTGTACACGGTAGATTGGACGCGTTGGTTTGCTCTTCGGATCAAGCACAACAAGCGGATCACCGATCTGGTTGCCTGCTTTACCGCCAGCGCCCCCTGTACGTTTGCAGGTTTGCACCAATTGGTTGTGCAGGGTTGAGTTGCCAAAGTCAGCAGTTTCAAGCTGCGCACCGGCTTCGCGGTAGAATTGTCCCACCCCGCCTTCAGGTGCACAGGCCGCTATCGTTGCCAAAGCAGTGACGATCAGCGCCGCACGGGATGTTTTTTGTACGATGTTTTGCATCTGATCACTCCATCACATAGCCGTAAGAACCGCTAAAGTCCTGTCTGGCTACTTCGCCTGCGGCACCGCCGCTGACTTCTCTGATTGTACGGCCGTTCAGGAAAAGATCTGCTTCGGACGGTGGTCTGATCCGGTCGGTTGGCAGTGCAAGTGCTTCGCCTTTGGTGGGGCTGACAAGATGCGCTGTAATGATGACGACCAGTTCGGTTTGGTTGCGTTGATAGTCAGAGCTGCGGAACAAAGCGCCAAGCACTGGCACGTCACCAAGCCAAGGTACCTGCGTCGCGTTGTCTGCGAAGTTGTCTTCAATCAAGCCTGCAATCGCAAAGCTTTGACCGTCTTTCAGTTCAACCGTCGTAGATGTTTCCCGGCGGATGAAGGCATCAACTGCGATACCGGCGCCCAAGCTGACCGATTGTGACGTGTCGATAGATGACGATGCCGCGGACAGCTGTAGATTGATCAGGTCGCCATCGACGACACGCGGTACAAAGTTAAGCTCAATCCCGAAGGGCTTGAATTCAACGCCGATGCCATCGTCGCTTTGGGTTGGGATAGGGTATTCACCCCCAGCAAGAAAGTTTGCTTCCTGCCCGGACAAAGCGACCAGGTTTGGTTCAGCCAAAAAGCGAACAGCCCCTTTTGTTTCAAGGGCTTCCAGCAACATGCCGATCTGAACAGAACCGATGTCAAAGCCAACAAATGCTGCTCCACCGTTACCAGCCGTTGGCAAAGTGGCGCCAGTGCTGAGTGCAACACCGTCAGGACCACTGATTGCTGCTGCGTCCGTGCCCCCAATAGAGAGCGAGCTTTGCAGTGATTTGGAAACGCCGCGGCTCATTTCAGCGAAACGAACTTTTAGCATGACCTGCTGTACACCACCCACTTGCATCAGGTTCGAAACCCGATCAGGTGCATACCGTGTGGCCAATTCCAACGCTTTCGACAAACGCTGAGCGCTTGAGACCGTGCCGGACAATACGATACCGTCATTTGCGGTGCGCACTTCGATTTGTTCACCTGGCAAGATCTGGCGCAGGCGTTCTTTGAACTCGGTTAAGTCGGGTGCCACGCGGATTTCCACGTTGGTAATCAGCTGCCCAGCTGCATCGAGAATCGTCAGCGTTGTGATGCCGGGAATTTTGCCCAACACATAAATGCTGCGATCAGAGAGAGATGAGATATCAGCAATACCTGCGTTGGCAATGCTGAGCTCGGCGAAGGGAACTTCGCTTTCTACGACAACTGCGCGGTTTTGAGCGACGGTCAAAACATCGTTTGTGTCTCTCGTAATAACACGCAGTGTTTCAGCTTGAGCTGTAATTGGCGACGTTAGTGCCAATGGACTCACGCTGACTGTCAGCCCGAGAAGGGCTGCTTTGAGTATTCCATACATTTTCATGTGACCTGCCCTTTTTGATCACGCCTCGGTTCCGGGTCTTATTGCCCGCATGGGTGGCACTGTGCGCAGGTTTTGGATTTTTTGCAATAATCAATGACTTCTGAGGTGTCCCTTATGTGGATAAATGGCAACACGCTGAAATAGCAAAGGGGCGCCGCAGTTTATGCGACGCCCCTCTAAGATATTGTTCTTGCTTAATTTGTGCAGGGAATTGGGATCGCCACAACCTCGGCGCCACGGCGGGTGCGAATGGTGCAAACCCGTGCTTGGGGGGCGGCGGCCACGGGCGCTGCCTGTGTCAAACCAAGCAATGACACCTGATTTACTTCGATCTCTTCAAGCACAGTGTCGTCACCCGCGCCGACCAAAGACAGTGACAATTTGCCGGTCGATTGAGCTTGTGCCAAGGCTGCGACCTGCTCTGGGCTGGCTGCAACTGTCACGGTGCGGGCAATACGTGCGCCATTGCCTTTGTCGTCGCTTTGGTCGACCGCAATAAGGCGAACGGCCGATTCAATCAGCTTTGTAACATCTTCGCCGCCGTTTGATCCCATGCTAACCCGACCGGTCCAGTAAACGTCTACTTTGTCGCCTGGACGCAAGAAGCCCGAAACACCACTGGCCACGTCAACGCGGATTGCGAAGGCGCGCATGCCTTTCTCAAGGCGCGTGGTCAAACCAATGTCTTCGCCAGGTTCAGTGATCTTGACGTTCATGATTGCCTCACCGATTTCCATCGGACGCACAATCAAGCGCTGTTCTTCATTGCCTTCTGGAAACAGGACCGCCAAATCTGTGAAGGTGCCTGCGGGCACCGCGTCTGTGGGCCATCTTACAGGCCGTACATCGCCGTTTTGTAGCGTGTCACCATATTTCAATGCGCGCGAGGCAACGTAAACTGTCTGCGTCGGCACAATTTCGTTTTCCAGTTCACGGGCCTTAGCCAATTCCGACTGGTATTGCCCGATGTAATCTTTTGCCATGTACACCGCACCACCAGCAAGAGCTATGCCGGCTAACAGGACCATTCCGAAAATTACTCGCATCTCGTCACCTCGTTTTATCTGTTTTCAACCAACGAAGGTTGGCCACCATGTGATGAAGCAATGTTGCTTCTGGATTGTGGCAATTTGGCGATTGCCTGATGTTCACTGCGCGGCAGATCGTTCTAATTCTTTGAAACTTGCAGCGTTAAATACGCGGCAGAATTCTGTGTTCCCGTTTGACTTGCGTGCCATTGCAAAACGGGTATTTGTTAGGTGCGCCTTAGTAAAAATTGCTGACGCAACTATCCCTAAAAGTCCTGAATGTCCGGATTGCGTGTAACGTCTTGCCGTTCCATGTAGGATGTAGTGCGATCACCTACGGTGTTTGTCTCTGCTTGCAGTGTTACAACTGCAATTGCACCAAGTCCTACGACAGCGGCCGTCAAGACCACCCAATCTACTGTAACTGCCCCGTCTTCACTTTCCCAAAAGCGCTCAAAATACTTAACCATTTTACATTCCAAAGGCTGAACAACTGTGGACAAAAAAGGGGCCGCGTCCTGCGTACAGAATACGGCCCCCAAAATCTTAGCCTAGGACCTTATTATGGTGCTGGTGCTGGTGCTGGTGCAGGTGTTGGTGTCGCAGCTGTGGACGAGATGTCCTGGAACTGCGTGGGGTCTTGACGCTGCAGGTAAGAAGCTGTGTCATTTGTCAGGTCGTTTGCGCCTGTGCTGATGGAGCTGTATGCTGCAACGGCCAGACCAACAACCGCGGCTGTCAATACAACCCAGTCAACTGTTACGGCGCCGTCTTCGTCGTTACGGAAGTTCTTGATAAATTTCATCATGGTATGTCCCTCCAAAGGATCACTTGATTTTCACTTACTAACCTTGCCGTCCTCAGTGACCGTGTATCTCTTGTGGTCCGTCCGACTTGGTATGGGCATATATAGCCGGTTGATTGGGGCATGAATTTGACGGCAAATGTGACTTTTGCATTAAGGCCGCAAAAAAAAGTGATTTTTTATTTATCCATTTGTTTTATATGGATAAAAAATGTTTTTTCCGTTTACGGTTCATTAAAGACAGGGGGGATTGTGGCGAAACCGCCGCGAACTTGTCCCGGATTCTCTGGCCAGATGTGGGGGACTCTGCGATAGTGCACCCAATAACAGGTTAAAAAACCAACAAACGAGCAGGTATTATGCGGCTTTTCCTCAAGGCACCGCTAATTGCGGCCATGATCTGGGGCAGTTCTGCGGTGGCAGACACCCCTAAACCCGTTGCAGACTTTAGTGCAAAGTTTGTCAAAGTGCCCAAAGCGGGTGAAAAACGAAAGATTGTGCAGATATCCCCGGAAGAACATGAACAGTTCTGGTCGCCCAAGGCGTCTGCCGAGGAATCACCATCCGTCACTGCCGAGATTGCCAAAGACTTGGAGATTGGTGCGTATACGTGGTTCTGGAACAAGATATCTCCGGAAATGAGCGCATCTGGCCCGGGGCGCTTGTTCCCTGCAATGGATGCGATCGCCGGGCAGGGCGGTGTGGCACAGCCTAGATTACAGCACCTACAAGAAATTGCCCGCGCCAACGGGGTGGATATATTGCGTGCCACGGTCGGAACGCAGGTATCGCCTGCATTGGTGCTTGCGGTTATTGCGGTTGAATCCGCTGGTGACGCCGCTGCTGTCAGTTCTGCGGGGGCGCAGGGGCTAATGCAACTGATGCCGGCCACAGCCGAGCGTTTTGGTGTCGAAGACAGTCTTGCCCCCAAGCAGAACATATCTGGCGGAGTGCAATATTTGAATTGGTTGATGGGAGAGTTTGACAGTGATCCCATCATGGTGCTGGCCGGTTACAATGCAGGCGAAGGAAACCTGCGCAAACACAACGGCGTGCCGCCCTTTGCAGAGACGCGCGACTATGTGCCCAAAGTACTGGCCGCTTTTAATGTTGCACGCGGCCTGTGCCTGACCCCACCTGAACTAATGTCGGATGGGTGTGTTTTTGCAGGTTTGAACTGAACTAAAAAGGCGGCACCTGATGTGGGGCCGCCCATTCGCTCATTGGGTACAGAGCCTTTAGACGATCGTCGCTTCTGTCGCGGCGCGCAGCTCTTCTTCGGAAACACCCTCGGCTGTCTCTACAATGCTAAGGCCGCCTTCGACCACATCCAGAACGCCAAGGTTTGTGATGATGCGGTCAACAACTCCTTTACCTGTCAGCGGCAAAGTGCACTCCCTAAGCAGTTTACTGTCGCCATGTTTTGAAGTGTGATCCATCACAACCACCACGCGACCTACGCCTGCAACCAGGTCCATCGCACCGCCCATGCCTTTGACCAGCTTGCCCGGGATCATCCAATTGGCAAGGTCGCCGTTTTCCGCAACTTCCATAGCGCCCAAGATGGCCATGGCGATCTTGCCACCACGGATCATGCCAAACGACTGCGCGCTGTCGAAATAGGCAGTCTGGGGTAGCTCTGTGATCGTCTGCTTGCCCGCATTGATAAGGTCTGCGTCCTCGGTGCCCTCCACCGGGAAGGGGCCCATGCCCAACATTCCGTTTTCAGACTGCAAGGTGACTTCGATCCCATCTGGGATATAGTTGCTGACCAGCGTTGGGATACCGATCCCAAGGTTGACGTACCAACCATCTTCAAGTTCTTGCGCCGCGCGCGCGGCCATCTGGTTGCGATCCCAAGGCATTTTTCGTCCTATTCTAATCTATCAGTGAAGCGCCCGCAGGCACATCTATTGTAACAAAGCTTCCCGCAGCGCCACGGCCAAGATGAAGCGTCCCTTCCAGACCTTCGATCAGGCCCGTAATGATCCGCCCCCCCACAGAAGAGCTTGAGGGCCATTCCATTGTGGCCGGGATGCCAATGCCGTCATCCGAGACGATCAATCGCAAGCCACCAGCGCTTAGCTGTGACATGCGTATTTCAACCAGCCCTGTTTCCATGCGGTCAAAGGCATGCTGGAACACATTGGTCAAAAGCTCTGCTGCCACCAGACCCACGCGAGTTGCAACCTCAATCGGGACATTCAGCGGTTCGATCTGCATGTTCATACGCACGCCCGAGCGTCCTTCGACATGGGCGATGGCACTGGCCAGCCGTGAGATAAAGCTGCCCATCTGGATTGTATCGCTGTTGGATTGTGAATCAGACAGCTTCATCTCTTCATAAAGCAACTGGAGCGTTTCAATCCGACGGCTAAGTGCGGCAAAGTCGTCAGGCACAGACATGGCAGATGACTGCTGGCGGATCATGCTGATGATCAGCGACAAATCAGACTGTACCCGGTTTTGGATTTCCATCAATTGCTCGTTGATGTTTTCCACGCCGGGGTCGCGTTCGCCGTTGCGCAGTTCCTTCTGCACGCCGATAAAGTACTGCGTCACACCTTTTTCGTCTGTGATCGGCGAGACCAGCAATCGGTTCATAAATGGCGCGCCATTGGCCTTATAATTCAAAATGTCTACAGAGACGGTCTCTTCAAGGCTAATCGCCTTGCGGACCAAGTCTACTACAGTCTTGTCGGTTTTCTCGCCCTGTAAAAAACGACAGTTTCGGCCGATAGACGCGCTGCGCGCATAGCCGGTCGTACGCGTGAATGCTTCGTTCACATAGACGATCGGGCAATCGTCTAGATGTGGATTGGCCAGTACCATCGACACCTTTGCCCGCGCAAATCCGTCAAAGCTCTTGTCGTCGAACAGGACGTCTTCTTGTGACTTGTTCCCGTCAGGTCCAAAAAAAGTGTCTGCCATTCTACAGATCCCTACGCCGCGCGCGTTGTCCGTTGTTCAATGCGTTTTTCATGTTCGCCTTGAATCAACCGGTGCACATAGATGCCGGGTAGGTGGATGCTGTCTGGGTCAAGACTGCCGGTTGGGACGATCTCTTCGACCTCGACGACGCAGATCTTACCGCACATCGCAGCAGGGGGGTTAAAGTTGCGCGCCGTTTTGCGGAACACCAAATTACCCGTCGCATCAGCTTTCCATGCTTTGACGATGGATAGATCCGCAACGATCCCACGTTCAAGCACGTATGTCTCACCATCAAAATCTTTTAGCTCTTTGCCTTCTGCAATCACCGTACCCACACCGGTTTTAGTGTAAAACCCAGGAATCCCACAGCCGCCTGCGCGCATGCGTTCAGCCAATGTGCCTTGCGGGTTGAATTCCAGCTCAAGCTCTCCGGACAGATACTGGCGCATAAATTCTGCGTTTTCGCCTACATAGGAAGAGATCATCTTTTTGACTTGGCGCGTTTGCAACAAAATGCCGATGCCAAAGTCATCAACGCCCGCGTTGTTGGACGCAAAGGTCAGGTCCTTGGTGCCAGCATCCTGTATGGCTGCGAGCAGCAGCTCCGGAATGCCGCACAGGCCAAAACCGCCCGCCGCAATCGTCATGCCGTCATGCAAAACCCCATCAAGCGCCTCAGACGCTGATCCATACACTTTTTTCATATCGCTTCCTTAACTCTGGTTGGCCGCCAGAAGTTTCCGTGTCTGTCCCGCAGCAATCCTCTGGACCGCTAACCCGGTAATTGTATGTCACCGTATAAAATACCACAAGACAAACGTGCTATGAACCGCCAGAACTGGCACCGAAAATTGACGTGTTCAGATGCAGTAAATTAGGATTTTTTGCTTGATTTCTTTGCGGCGGTTTTTTTCTTGGCGGGCGCTTTACGGCGTCTTGTGCCTTTCTTGGCGGCTTTTTCTTCGATCAGGATCACTGCCTCATCTAGCGATAGCGCGTCCGGTTCAGTTTCCTTGGGCAAGGTGGCATTGATCTTGTCCCATTTCACGTAAGGCCCGTATTTGCCTTCCATGATGCTGATTTGTCCGCCCTGATCAGGATGCTCACCGAGCTCCTTAAGGGTCTTCGCCGCAACGCCACGCCCACCGCGGCTTGCCACTTTTTCAGCAAGCAGTTGCACCGCGCGGTTCATACCCACGGTAAAGACTTCTTCGATGCTTTCGAGATTGGCGTTTGTGCCGCCTCGGTCCGAGGTGGAGGGCGCGTGTTTCAAATATGGACCGTACCGTCCGATATTGGACCACACCGTGATGCCGTCTTCGGGGTGGGGCCCGATTTCGCGCGGCAATGACAGCAGTTTGAGCGCTTGTGGCAGGTCCACGTCTTCGGGTGGCCAATCCTTTGGGATGGATTGGCGAGGCGGTTTTTTATTGTCATCGGTCACTTCGCCCCGTTGGACATAAGGACCAAAGCGCCCTTTGAAGGCATAGATTTTATCGTCGCCATCTTCCCCCAGCAGCTTGCCTTCGGGCGGAATGCCGCTGTCATCTTCTTGCCCGGGGGGACCAAACGCGCGGGTGTAGCGGCATTCTGGATAGTTTGAACACCCGATGAATGCGCCACCTGATCTGGCGGTGCGCATGCTCAGACGGCCTGCTCCGCAGTTAGGGCACAGTCTGGGGTCGGTACCTTCTTCGTTGGGCGGGAACAGATGCGGCTCGAGCACCTCGTTGATTTTTTCCAGCACCTCGGTGATGCGCAGATCGGCGGTTTCCGCGATGGCTGCAGAAAAGTCGCGCCAAAACCGTCCAAGCACTTCTTTGTAATCTGCGTTCCCTGCGCTGACAGTATCTAACTGATCCTCAAGATCTGCAGTGAAATCATACCCCACGTACTTGCGGAAATAATTCGACAAGAATGCTGTGACCAACCGGCCTTTGTCTTCTGGGATCAGGCGATTTTTGTCTTTACGCACATATTCGCGGTCTTGGATCGTGGTGACGACGGACGCATAGGTTGAGGGCCGACCGATGCCCAATTCTTCCATACGTTTGACCAGCGTGGCTTCCGTGTAGCGGGGCGGGGGCTGAGTGAAGTGTTGCTCCGGCGTTACGCTGCGTTTTTCGGCTTTGTCCCCTTGGTCAATCTGGGGCAGGCGCTTGTCGTCGTCATCGGTGACCACATCATCGCGGCCTTCTTCATATACCCGCAAGAAACCGTCAAACAGCATCACCTGACCCGTCGCGCGCAGCATCACCTGACCGTCTGCGCTGCCAATATCGGCCGTGGTGCGTTCCAATCTGGCTGCTTCCATCTGGCAGGCCAGCGTTCGTTTCCAGATCAGATCGTACAATTTGCGCTGATCCGCGTCCGAGGTTTTAAGGTCCTCTGCCTTGGTCATCATGTCTGTAGGGCGCACGCATTCGTGAGCCTCTTGCGCGTTCTTGGCTTTGTTTTTGTAGATGCGCGGACTGGCGGGCACGTATTTCTCGCCATAAAGCGTTTTGATCGCATCGCGGGCGGCCGTTACGGCTTCGGGGGCCATGTCGATGCCGTCTGTCCGCATATAAGTAATGTAGCCAGCTTCATAAAGTCGCTGCGCGGTGCTCATGGTTTGGCGCGCGCCCATGCCGAATTTGCGGCTGGCCTCTTGCTGAAGGGTCGATGTCATGAAGGGGGCAGAAGGATTTCGGCTTGCAGGTTTGGCTTCGACAGAAGTGACCGTCAGATCGCGGCTGGTGATCGCCTGCACAGCCATTTCAGCTTGCGTCGCGTTTTCAATATCGAAACGGTCCAGCTTTTTGCCTGCCAAAACTGTGAGGCGCGCTTCAAAGTCCTGACCGCGCGGGGTGGCAAGCAGGGCTTTGACAGACCAGTATTCGCGGGCGCGAAACGCCTCAATTTCCATCTCGCGCTCAACGATCAAGCGTAGGGTCACTGATTGTACGCGCCCGGCTGACTTGGCGCCTGGCAGCTTGCGCCACAAAACGGGGCTAAGGTTAAAGCCCACCAGATAATCAAGTGCGCGGCGCGCCAGATAAGCCTCGACCAATGGCATGTCGACTTGACGCGGGCTTTGCATAGCCTCGGTGACCGCGGCCTTGGTGATCGCGTTAAATACAACACGGCTGACGGGTGTGTCTTTTTTGATGGATTTGCGTTTGGTCAGTGCTTCTTGCAGATGCCAGCTGATCGCTTCGCCTTCGCGGTCGGGGTCCGTTGCAAGAATGAGTTCGTTGTCGTCTTTCAGCGCATCCGCAATGGCTTTGACGTGTTTGCGGCTGTCGTATCCGACTTCCCACTTCATCTCAAATTCAGCTTCGGTATCGACTGACCCATCCTTTGGCGGCAGATCGCGCACGTGTCCATAGGAGGCCAGCACAGTGTAGTTGTCCCCAAGATACTTGTTGATGGTCTTGGCTTTGGCAGGGGATTCTACGACGACAACCGGCATATAAAAGTGTACCTCTGAACGTGATGATCTTGTGTCTATGGCCGGGTGAGAGATGGGGCGCAAGCAGATATTTTCAATGCGTGTTCACCAAACATGCGTTTGAAAGAGGGAAAGGCATGCAACCCGATACCACAACGGTGCGGCGCCAGCACGGCAAACGATCGGTTGATTTTACGGGTGACGTTGATGGCGAAAACCGCGAAAACCCAAGGTTGACTGGCACCCAAAATAGACACTCAAAGACCTGCATGTTGAAGAAAGTCGCGCGCTTTTGCGCGCAATGTGGTCGTTGCGCTGCTGTTGGGTGTATGCGGATCACTCCGTGTTAAATTCAAAGATACCAAAGCGGACAACATGGCCCGCAAAAACCTATGGCAAATTCGTGGCGCAGGTTTTTGTGCGCACAAATGGCATGTGGCACCTGCAGCAGGTATTCTTGGATCGGGGAACATATAGTAGATCGACCCGCTTTTATACTGCGTCCAAGCGGCGATGTTCCTGCAGGTTACCTGTTGGCCTAAGTCTTGGATAGTAACCCGCCCGCTTGCCGCGTGATTTGGCCGTCCAGTTCCAGATCGAGCAGCGCCGGTGCCGCTTCTGATGCGGTGACTGCCAAGTCGCGGATCAACTGGTCCTCTGCCACCGGGGCAGGGCTCAGCCTTGACAAGATATCGCGATGCAACTTGGCGACTTTATCAAGACCAGCCTGCGGACTTCGTTGTTTTTTCGGCGCTGGTGGTGGCGGTTGGGGGGCGACCAAAGGCAGTTCAGGCGCTTCTGCATGTAGGGGGCTAAGTGCTTCGATGACGTCTTCGGCTGAGCGGATCAGTGTTGCGCCATCACGGATCAGTTGATTGCAGCCCGAGGCGCGCGCATCAAATGGGTTGCCGGGTACAGCCAGAACATCGCGGCCTTGGTCTAACGCGTCGCGTGCAGTAATCAGACTGCCGGACTTTGCGGCTGCCTCTACCACGACTGTGGCACGGCTTAGGCCCGATATAATGCGGTTTCTGCTGGGGAAATGTCGCGCCATGGGGTGCAAACCCATGGGCTGTTCGGACAGTCGCAAACCTTGTGCCGCGATAGACTTTGCCAGTTCCGTGTTCTCGGTCGGGTAGATCACATCGACCCCACCCGCTTGGACGGCAATGGTGCCCGTTTCAAGGGATGCATGATGTGCTGCCGCGTCGACGCCGCGCGCAAGCCCTGACACGATTATATAGCCTGCTGCACCCAGATCCCGTGCCAGTTTTTTTGCCATCCGCGTACCAAGAGAAGATGCATTGCGGGCACCGACGAGTGAAATCATGGGTCTGTTCAGCAGGGTGGTATCGCCCAGCACCCATAGAAAGGGCGGGGCATCGTCTAAATCATTCAGCAATGCGGGATAGGCGGCGGTGCCTTGCATTACAAGGCGCGCACCTGCTGCGCGGGCGGCGTTGAGTTCCGATTGAATAACGGGCGCCGGGCATACTTCGTATGTTTCTACGCCGGCGGCACGCGCTACCTCGGGTAGCGCGGCCAGCGCGTTCTGCGCAGTGCCGTGTTCAGTCAGCAGTCGTTTATACGTGGTTATGCCAACCCGGCGAGAGCGCAAAAGACGGAGCCGGGAAAACTGTTCATCTTCCGAGGTGGGTGGGAGTGGGGGGTGAGTGGAAGAAGGATTTTGGTCCCTGTCAGTCATCCGCAGCTCCGTCCTTTGCAGAATCAGGTTTAGGTCCACTTGGTTAACAACGCGTGAAGAAGACCAGAAGCATGCGAGACTATTTTGAATTATTCGCCATATTGGTGCTATTGCACCTTTCATCGCTGCTGTTGGGCAGGCTAGCCCCTGAGCATTATTGGGACAGCTTGGACTCATGACTTACATTTTTAAAAAGACGTCTGACGGACGTGGTGGTTTCATACATGCCGAATTTTACGACAGAGCTTCCGGTGGCAAATGGATGCACGCCATCGGTTTGGATGATGCAGCAGAATGCTCGCAGGTTTTCAAAGGAAAGAATGCCCCCTTGAATTTGGATCTCGTCCCGAGAACGATGATCGTGGAAAAGAAACGGGCGAGCTTTCCGGACATGTGGTGGGGAGAAGGTGGGTTGTTGATCATCAGCCCAGCCTTGAAAAACCTAATTGAAGCGCATGATCCCGGACAGCATTACATCTGGCCAATGACGCTTTTGACCAAGCGTCATGTGGAATATGAAGGCGCGCATTTCGGGTTTGTGCCGGGCGTTCATGCTTCGGCACTGGATGAAGAAAACAGCGATGCCAGGATAGAAGAAGAACGATTCGTAGAGGCCACGCGCATGTCACGGGCGCGTCGTGTGCCACGTAAAGTGCGGCTATGGACCTACGAAAAAGCCGGTGTACGCAAGGCAGACCTTCCCGATGCGCATCTTTGGTGGGATGCGAGTTTTGACAAGCCGCACCTGTTTACCTCGGACAGCCTGCACGATGCCATCAAAGCCGCCGGACTAAAGACAATCCGTGCGGTTAAAGCGAAAGAGGTTTGACGCGCCTTACGAAGCCGACCCACCCACAGTCAGCCCACCAATCATCAAGGTCGGCTGCCCCACACCCACAGGCACCCATTGACCTGCTTTGCCGCAATTGCCCATGCCGGGGTCCAGCGCCATATCGTTGCCAATGGCACGGATGTGTTTGAGCGCGGTGGCCCCATCCCCAATCAGAGTGGCTCCTTTGACAGGCGCGCCGACTTTCCCGTTTTCAACACGGTAAGCTTCGGTACACGAAAAAACGAACTTACCATTCGTGATATCGACCTGACCGCCCCCAAAACCCACGGCATAAATACCATCTTTCAAATCGGCGACGATATCACCGGGTGCCGTATCACCGCCCAACATATAGGTATTGGTCATGCGCGGCATCGGCGCGTGGGCATAGCTTTCACGCCGTCCATTGCCCGTGGGCTCAACGCCCATGAGCCGCGCATTTTGACGGTCTTGCATATAGCCGACCAAAACGCCGTCTTCGATTAGCGTGTTTTTCCCCGATGGCGTGCCTTCATCGTCGACCGTGATGGACCCGCGCCGGTCTGGGATGGTGCCATCATCCAAAACCGTGACGCCCTTGCTTGCGATCTGTTGTCCCATCAGCCCAGCAAATGCAGAGGACCCTTTGCGATTGAAGTCGCCTTCCAGACCGTGGCCAATTGCCTCATGCAGCAAGATACCCGGCCAGCCAGGGCCAAGCACCACATCCATCACACCCGCAGGGGCGGGCACGGCATCTAAATTAACAACAGCAACACGCAATGCTTCGCGTGCCTTGGCCTGCCAATCTGCTGGATCAAGCAGACCGTCCAATCCAACACGGCCCCCGCCTCCGGCAGTGCCGGATTCGCGGCGCCCATCCTGCTCGACGATGACCGAAACATTGACGCGGGTCATCGGGCGTACATCCCGAACTGCATGACCATCAGGGCGCAGAATCTCGATCTCTTGGAGGCTGGCGGCAATTGTGGCCGACACTTGCACGACACGTGTGTCCAGCCCACGCGCAAAAGCGTCCATTTCCCGCAAAGTATCTATTTTTACAGGAAAACTTGCACCTGCAATGGGGTCTTCGTCAGTATAGAGCTTTGTATTTGTGGGGTTCGGCGCATCTGAAAAATTGCCCCCACCTTCAACGACTGCCAGCTGCGCTGTCTCTGCCGCACGTTTCAATGATTGTTCTGAAATCTCAGTCGAATGGGCGTACCCTGCCACTTCGCCGCACACGGCGCGCAAACCGAACCCCTCGGATGCATCGTAGCTTGCAGTTTTGAGCCGCCCGTCATCAAAAACCAAGGCCTCTGACCGGCGGCGCTCGAAAAACAACTCTCCATCGTCGGCCCCTGCGGTTGCGTCTTGCAGTACACGCAGCGCTGCATCCCGGTCCAATGTATCGCGGAACGGCGAAAACGGTGTGTCGGTCATAAAAAGCTCCGTTGCGGGCGAAAATTTCGGAAAAAGCGCAGCACAATACGACGCTCAAGTCTTTATCTTAGGTTCAGAATATGATTGTAAGAGATCAGATTACAACGGTGAGGATGGTGCGCAAACCAATTCCCTCGCCAAAGTGCGCAACATGATCCAAAGATCAGCCAAGATCAGGACGGCATATGAAACGAATTCTCTCACTCGCGGGCCTTTCGGCCGCTTTCTCCACGACTGCTGCGTATGCGCAGGACGGGCTGGAAATTATCGGTAAACCGGTAGACGGCAAAATGGGCTTTCAGCCCGCCGTAACCGAACTTGCGTCAGACCTTCAGTGGCTGGACGGAATGATTCTGGTGATCATCACGATCATCACGCTGTTCGTGACAGGTTTGATGGTTTGGGTTGGCATCCGCTACAACGCCAAGCGTAACCCGACGCCGGCAACCTTTACACACCACACCCCGGTTGAGATCGCATGGACCGTTGTTCCGATCGTGATTTTGGTTTTCATTGGTGCGTTTTCGTTGCCGATCTTGTTTAAACAACAAGAAATCCCAGAAGCTGACCTGACGATCAAAGTGACCGGATATCAGTGGTATTGGGGTTATGAATACGTCGACGAAGGATTTGAGTTCGACAGCTACATGCTGGGCTCGCCTGCAACACTCAGCGAGGCGGACCGCCCTGAAGATGCAGACGTCACACCCTTTGTCCTAGACGCTGCGATGGAGTCAAAGCTGGTCGACGCAGGCTACAGCCGTGACGAATTTCTGCTGGCGACAGATACATCCGTGGTTGTGCCCGTGGGCAAAACAGTCGTGATGCAGGTCACAGCAGCGGACGTGATCCACGCCTGGACCATTCCAGCCTTTGGCGTCAAACAAGACGCGGTACCGGGCCGTTTGGCCGAACTTTGGTTCAATGCCGAAAAAGAGGGTATCTATTTTGGTCAGTGTTCCGAGTTGTGCGGCTTTTACCACGCGTACATGCCGATCACGGTGAAAGTGGTCTCTGAAGAGGCCTATGCCCAATGGCTGGCAGAGGCCAAAGAAGAATACGCAGGCATTCCACAAAGCCGCGTTCTTGCATCCAACTGATGACGTTGCGGAGCGTTCGACCTGAATGCTCCGTATCTTTGAATTGTCTGAGGCAACTTGATGGCTGACGTAAGCTACAGCGCACCGGCGCAAGAATATGAGGCACAACTGGGCGATTACTTCGCGCTGCTTAAGCCGCGTGTGATGTCCTTGGTGGTCTTCACAGCATTGGTGGGGCTGCTCGCGGCACCGGTGCCTGTGCATCCTGTCATCGCGTTTGCGTCCATCTTGTTTGTGGCGGTGGGGGCAGGCGCCTCTGGCGCGCTGAACATGTGGTGGGATGCGGACATTGATGGCGTTATGCGCCGCACGTCCAAACGGCCAATCCCTGCAGGTCGCGTGCAGCCCGGCGAAGCGCTTTATCTCGGCGTTGCTTTGTCTGGCCTGTCTGTGATGATGCTGGGTCTTGCAGCCAATCTTCTGGCTGCTGGCCTGCTGGCCTTTACCATCTTTTTCTACGCCGTCGTGTATTCCATGTGGCTAAAGCGTTCCACGCCGCAAAACATTGTCATTGGTGGTGCTGCGGGCGCGTTCCCACCTGTGATCGGTTGGGTGATCGCGACGGGTAGTTTTTCAATTGAGGCGTGGCTTATGTTTGCGCTGATCTTCATGTGGACGCCGCCACACTTCTGGGCGCTGGCGTTGTTTATGAAGTCTGACTACGACGACGCAGGAGTGCCGATGTTGACGGTGACGCACGGCCGTAAATCAACCCGTGTGCACATCATCGTCTACACTGTTTTGCTGGCGGTTTTAGCCGTGGGCACAGGATTTACAGCGATTGGTGGACCTATCTATTTGGCAACAGCCGTTGTGCTCAACGCGCTGTTTTTGAAGGGCGCTTATGACATCTGGCGCCGCGATGAAGCGCAAGCGATCGACGACGTATACCGCGTTGAAAAGAAGTTCTTTCGCCTGTCGCTTTGGTATCTTTTTGCACACTTCGGGGCGATCTTGTTGGAAGCAGCACTGCGCCCCTTTGGTTTGGGAGGCTGGTAAACAATGGCAATCCGCGCGGAACATGAAATTCACACGCGCCGCAAAGGCCGCAACGTGGGCGTAGGCCTGATGTTGGCGGGTTTCGTGGTGCTGGTCTTGGCACTGACCTTCACCAAGGTAACCAGCGGCGATTTTGAACTGCCAAAAGCATCGGAGATTGGGAACTGATGACACTGCAAGGACCTGCTAAAACTGTTGCTCAGACCGTCAGCCTGGTCGTTTTCATGGGTGCATTAGCGTGGGCTTCTGTGCCGTTTTACGATTGGTTCTGCCGGGTGACGGGGTTTGGCGGCGTTACTGGCGTGTCCGACGTGGCCCCCGAAGACGTTCTGGACCAGACAATCACTGTTCGGTTTGACGGGTCACTGAACAACCACATGCCATGGGAATTCAAGCCTGTGGTGCGTGAAATGGAAGTACGCATCGGCGAATCCGGATTGGCCTTTTACGAGGCTTACAACCCCACAGATCGGCCCATCGCCGGATCTGCCAGCTATAACGTGACGCCCTATCAAGCGGGCGGATTTTTCAACAAAATTCAGTGTTTCTGCTTTGAAGAGCAGGTACTGCAACCGGGCGAGCGGGTGCAGATGCCGGTCACTTTCTACGTAGATCCTGAGATCGTGGATGACCGCGATGGCAAGCATATACATACAATCACGCTGTCGTACACATTCTACGAAATCGACCTGCCTGAGGATACAGCCCTCTTGCAGGACAGTGACGCAAATTCAGACTCAAGTCTGAACTGACCAATATAAGGTAAGGGACGAAACCATGGCGCATGAAAAGAACCATGACTATCACATTCTAAACCCCTCAATCTGGCCGCTTTTGGGCGCCGTGGGCGGGTTCGTTATGCTTTTTGGCGCGGTACTTTGGATGCAGGGTGTAACTCCCTTCATGTTCTGGATCGGCTTTGTTGCGGTGCTCTACGTGATGTTCGCGTGGTGGTCCGAAGTCGTTCAGGAAAGCCGCATCGGGGATCACACGCCGGTTGTGCGGATCGGTCTGCGCTATGGCTTCATCTTGTTCATCATGTCCGAGGTGATGTTCTTTGCAGCCTGGTTCTGGAGCTTTTTCAAGCACGCCATCTACCCGATGAGCGGGTATGCGGGAACCGAGTATGTCCAACCCGAGATTTACCACGTAGACGCGTTTCATCTGCCGTTGATTAACACGCTGGTTTTGCTGTTGTCGGGCTGTGCTGTCACATGGGCACACCATGCGCTGGTCCATGAAAACAACCGCAAAGATCTGATCATGGGTCTGTCGATCTCGATCGTGTTGGGTGTGCTGTTTACCTTCCTGCAGGCGTACGAATATTCATACCTGCTCTACAAAGGCTGGGAATTTGGCGGCGATAAATTCTTCTCGAACTTCTTTATGGCTACAGGTTTCCATGGCGTTCACGTGATCATCGGAACGATCTTTTTGGGGGTTTGTTTGATCCGCGCGATCAAAGGGGACTTTACGCCCGAAAAGCACGTGGGCTTTGAAGCGGCAGCTTGGTACTGGCACTTTGTTGACGTGGTTTGGCTGTTTCTGTTCTTTGCGGTCTACATCTACGGCGTTGCACAAATGCCCGGCGCTCATTAAAGCGTCACCGCACATCGTAACAACAAAGCGCGCGTTTTTCGCGCGCTTTTCCTTTGGTCCGAGGGCCTGATGAAACGACTGGCGTTCCTTTTGATATTTGGTCTTGGCGGTGCTGCCATTCTGATCAGCCTTGGCATATGGCAAGTGCAACGTCTTGCATGGAAGCAAGGTGTTATCGCGGACATTGATGCGCGCATCGCAGCAGATCCTGTCCCCTTGCCAGCCCAACTTGATCCCACAACCGACGCGTATTTGCCGGTAACCGTAACGGGCACGTTCAGTGGGCCGTTCCTGCAGGTTTTGGTTTCACAGAAACAAAAGGGCGCGGGGTACAGAATAATCACGCCTTTTGTCATGCAAGATCGGACCATTCTGATCGACCGTGGGTTTGTGCCAGTGGATGAAGCACCTGAAACCGGCGGCATTGCGCCACAGGTCATTCAAACAATTGTCGGCAACCTGCAGTGGCCACAAGAAACTGACGGCTTCACACCTGAACCTGATTTGGCAAAAAACATCTGGTTTGCACGGGATGTGCCTGCCATGTCCAAGGCCCTTGGAACCGACCCAATTTTAGTGGTGCAGCGCGAAGTGTCGCAAGCAAGCGGTCCTTTGACGCCCTTGCCTGTGGACACCGCCGCCATTCCAAACGATCACTTGCAATATGCGGCCACTTGGTTTTCGTTGGCCGCGATCTGGTCTGTCATGACCTTTTTCTTTCTCCGCCGCCGGCGCGGCGCAACCAAAAGCTGAAGTAACATGCGTTATATCTCTACCCGCGGAACGGCCCCTATTCTTAATTTTGAAGAGGCAATGCTGACCGGTCTAGCCCGAGATGGGGGGCTTTATGTGCCCGAGACGATCCCACAGTTGTCAGCGGCAGACATTGGCGCGATGGACGGCCAAAGCTATGAGCAGATCGCCTACAGCGTAATGCGGCCTTTTGTGGGTGACGTATTCACAGACGATGAATTTCGTGGGATCATCGACCGGGCTTATGCCGGGTTTGGCCATGACGCCCGCGCGCCGCTTAAGCAGCTGGATCAAGGGCATTTCCTGCTGGAGCTTTTCCACGGCCCCACATTGGCGTTCAAAGATTTTGCGATGCAGTTGATTGGCCAGATGTTCCAAACCGCATTGGGCCGCAAGGGCGAACGCGTTACTATTGTGGGCGCCACGTCGGGCGATACGGGCTCTGCCGCGATCGAGGCGTTCCGTGGGCTCAGCAATGTGGATGTGTTTATCATGTACCCGCATGGCCGCATATCTGAGGTCCAACGCCGTCAGATGACCACGCCGCAAGAAAGCAACGTGCATGCTTTGGCCATCGATGGCGATTTTGACGACTGCCAAGCGCGGCTCAAGGACATGTTCAACGATTTTGAATTCCGCGATGGAGTGCGGCTGGCCGGGGTCAATTCGATCAACTGGGGCAGGGTATTGGCGCAGGTGGTCTATTATTTCTCGTCTGCCGTGTCGCTGGGTGCGCCTGATCGTAAGATCAGTTTTACCGTTCCCACGGGCAACTTTGGCGACATCTTTGCAGGCTATATCGCGAAACGGATGGGCTTGCCGATTGACCGTCTGGTGGTCGCCACAAACCAGAATGACATTTTGCACCGTTGTCTGAGCGGGCAGGGGTATCACAAGGGTGACACTGTGCCATCAATCAGCCCCTCGATGGATATTCAGGTTAGCTCTAATTTTGAACGGGCTTTGTTTGATGCCTATGACCGCGAAGGCCCCGCTATAGTTCAGTTGATGGACGAGCTGAAAGCGGGTGGGTTTGACGTCAGCCAAGGGGCGATGGAGGTACTGCAATCGCACTATGCCTCTGGTCGTGCGTCGGAAGACGAGACCTCTGCGACCATCACATCCGCACTTGCGCATAGCAACGAATTGCTTTGCCCGCATTCCGCAATTGGCGTGAAGGTCGCCAATGAACAGCGCGAGCAGGGCACCCCGATGGTGACACTGGCCACAGCGCATCCCGCCAAATTCCCCGCAGCGGTAGAGGCAGCATCGGGTGTGCACCCGCCCTTGCCTGCGCGTATGGGGGACCTGTATGAACGAGATGAGAGAGTGACCCGTGTGCCAAACGATCTGGCTGCTCTCAAAGACCATATTAAAGGGCAATTGACCGCGTGACACTGAACCAACACCGATTGCCGAATGGTTTTCGCATCGTAACCGAACATATGCCCGGCCTTGCCTCTGCCTCTATTGGGGTTTGGGTGACTGCTGGTGCCCGACATGAGACGCCTGCTCAAAATGGCATCGCCCATTTCTTGGAGCATATGGCGTTCAAAGGCACCAAGCGACGGACGGCCTTGCAGATCGCCGAAAGCATCGAGGATGTGGGCGGTTATATCAATGCCTATACAAGCCGCGAGGTGACCGCCTATTACGCCCGCGTGCTGCAGAACGATGTGCCGCTTGCCTTGGATGTGATTGCAGATATCCTGCTGAATCCGACGCTTGAGGAGGCTGAGATTGAGGTCGAACGCGGGGTCATCTTGCAAGAGATTGGCCAAGCGCTGGATACGCCTGATGATGTGATTTTCGATTGGCTTCAAGAAGAAGCCTATCCGGATCATCCAATGGGACGTACGATATTGGGTCCTACGGAGCGGGTGTCAAATTTCTCGCGTGCGGATTTGCAAGGCTTTATCGGACAGCACTATGGACCGGAACAGATGATCTTGTCTGCTGCAGGTGCCGTGGATCACGACGAGATCGTGAAATTGGCCGAGACGCTCTTTGGAGGGATGGAACACAAACCAGCGTTCGAAGTACACGAAGCGCGTTTTCTGGGGGGCGAACGGCGCCAGACTAAAGCGCTAGAGCAGGCGCATTTCGCGCTGGCTTTTGAATCGCCGGGCTACCGGGACGATAAGATTTATACAGCACAGATTTATGCCTCTGCCCTTGGCGGCGGTATGTCGAGCCGCCTGTTTCAGGAAATTCGCGAAAATCGGGGCCTGTGCTATTCGATCTTTGCCCAAGCAGGGGCTTATGCCGATACAGGCATGACCACGATTTATGCAGGCACCAGTGCCGAGCAACTGCCACAACTGGCTGAGATCACCATCGATGAGATGAAGCGCGCGGTCGATGATATGTCGCCTGCCGAAGTGGCACGGGCACGCGCACAGATGAAGGCAGGACTGCTGATGGGGCTGGAAAGCCCGTCTAACCGGGCCGAACGGCTGGCGCGGCTTATTCAGATATGGGACCGGGTGCCGCCGTTGGAAGAAACTGTGGCAATGATCGACGCGGTCACCACTGGTGACGTGCGTGAATTTGCACGCGATATGGCGCAAGCAGCCCCAGCGGCGTTGGCACTTTATGGCCCGGTTGATGGGGCTCCTTCTCTGAGTGAGCTGCAGGAGCGGCGAGCGGCGTGATACTGCGCGGGTTTCGAAAGCTCCGGATCGAAACAGAGCGCATGACACTGCGCCCTCCGATCCATTCTGACTTTCGAAGCTGGTCGCATCTGAGGGCGCAAAGCATCGACTATCTCACGCCGTGGGAACCAAGCTGGGCGGTGGATCACCTAAGCCGCAAAGCGTTCACGAACCGGGTTTATTGGGCTCAGCGTTCGGTGTCTGGTGGCACGGCCTTGCCGTTATTTCTGATCCGGCGGCAGGATGAGCAATTGTTGGGCGCGATCACGCTAGACAATATCCGACGCGGACCGGCGCAGGCGGGTACCTTGGGGTATTGGACGGGGCAGCCTTTTGCGCGGCAGGGCTATATGCGCGAAGCAATCACCGCTTTGGTGCATCACTCTTTCACGCGCCTTGACCTGAGCCGGATCGAGGCGGCGTGTCTGCCGGAAAATGCAGCGTCACGCGGGTTGCTGGAAACAGCAGGCTTCAAATACGAAGGAGTGGCGCAAAGCTACTTGCAGATTGACGGGCGCTGGCGGACCCATGTGCTTTACGCGGCACTTCGGTCAGACCGGCGCGGTAAAACCAACGTCAGCTAAAAGGTGCGGCTGCGCCGCGCGCGATTTATTCATCTTTTCCTTTTTCAAGAAAAAGATATCAGGTGGCTGCCGGGCCGCCTGTGTTTTTGGCAAGTGGCGGGCAAAGGTGGGGTATTGATCCTCGTAGTGCTTGGACAATGCCCATACTGTGCTACCCTTCCTGCGGGAGGTGTCCTTATGATATTGCGCATTGTTTTGAGTTTATGTGTCCTTGCCAGTGGTGCTGCAGCTCAGGTGATGGAGCGGACGCCGAGCCATTGCCTGGCGGTCGCGCAAGCGGCACCGGGGCTTGAGTATATTGTGCCTGCGAGCCTTGGGCCTGTTGCAGAAGAGACTGTACGTATCCACTATATCACCCACGCGAGTTTTCTGATCCGCAGCCATGGCGGGATCAACATGGTCACAGACTACACAGGCTATACTGGTACGGCCCCTTTTATTCCTAATGTAGTCACCATGAACCACGCCCATGACACGCATTGGACCGCAAACCCGGACCCAGCCATTGACCATGTGTTGCCCGGTTGGGGGGCGTTTGGCGAAGGTATTGTGCACAATCTAGATTTGGGTGAAGTGTTAATACGAAATGTGTCGACTGATATTCGGTCGTCCTTTTCCGGCATCGAAGAAAAAGGAAATTCGATTTTCGTTTTTGAGATGGCAGGGCTGTGCATCGGCCATCTGGGGCATTTGCACCATGAGCCTGACGAGGAGCAATATGCGGCACTTGGGCGGCTAGATGTGGTGATGGCCCCTGTGGATGGTGGATATACCTTGGATCTTGCGACCATGACGCGCGTGCTCAAGCGACTTCGGTCGTCAGTTGTCATCCCGATGCATTGGTTTTCGCTGTTCGCGCTGGACGAGTTCCTTGATGGCATGTCGGATCAATTCACGGTCGTTGAAGTCGGTGGTCCCGCACTTGAGATGTCGCTGGAGCGGTTACCGTCGCGGCCAACTGTTATGGTCTTGCGTCCGGCGTTTCTAAGCGAAAGATAGTGCCCTAAGGGTTGCAACGGCCTGCCTGCCGAGGGATCAAGGCGCATGATTTATGCTGCCGCTGATTCCGTTTTTGAACAAACGATCCTAGAGCATTTACCTGCCGATGTTTTGCGGTTGGTTGAGCCGCGCTATCTCGAAGAACCGCGCGGGCGGTGGCAGGGGCAAGCGGGATTGATTGCAGTCCCCAAATCGGCGTCTGAGGTGGCACAGCTTATCCGTTTGGCGGCTGCGGCGCACGTCGCGGTCGTGCCTTACGGGGGCGGTACGGGGCTAGTGGGGGGGCAGGTGATCCCGGATGGGCCTGCGCCTTTGCTGATCTCGCTGGAGCGGATGCGCGAGATACGCGCGATCTATCCCGACGAAAACGTCATCGTGTGTGAAGCGGGTGCCATTCTGGCCGACGTACAACAGGCCGCACGTGACGCGGACCGGTTGTTTCCATTGTCGCTGGCCGCGCAGGGCAGCGCCCGGATTGGCGGCAATTTGGCCACAAACGCCGGGGGCACGGGGGTGCTGCGCTACGGCAATGCGCGTGATCTGTGTTTGGGGCTTGAGGCAGTGCTGCCCGATGGCCAGATTTGGCACGGCTTGCGGGGGTTGCGCAAAGACAACACGGGCTATGACCTGCGGCATTTGCTGATCGGGTCCGAAGGGACGCTTGGTATCATCACCGCTGCCACCCTCAAGCTTAGCCCTTTGCCGTCTAACACGGGGACTGCGATGTTTGTCGTGCCAGACCCAAAGGCGGCGCTGGCGCTTTTGTCTTTGGCGCGCGCGCAGCTTGGCGAGATGGTCAGTGCGTTTGAATTGATCAGTGGGCAAGGACTTGCTTTCTTGCAAGAAACCATGCCGCAGGTACGCCAGCCCTTTGAGACACCTCCCGACTGGTCCGTGCTGATAGAGGTCGGGCTGGTGCACAGTATATCTTCGCAAACGGCGCTGGAAGATTTATTCGCCTCAGCACTCGAAGCTGGTCTGGTAGAAGATGGTGTGATCGCCCAAAGCCAACAGCAGGCAGACGAATTTTGGGCTGTGCGCGAAAGCATCCCGCTGGCCAACAAACAAGTGGGTGCGGTGGCATCCCACGATGTATCGGTACCGCTAAGCGCATTGCCCGAGTTCATCACCCTTGCGCGCGAGGAATTGGCAAATTTACAGGATTTCCGCATCAACTGCTTTGGGCATGTGGGGGATGGCAACCTGCACTATAACGTGTTTCCAAGCGCCGGACGCGCCGCGAAGGATTATGCCAATATGCGCGGCGAGGTTCAGGCTTTGGTGCATGATCTGGTGCACCAGTTCGAGGGTTCTGTGAGTGCTGAACATGGCATTGGGCGTCTCAAGGTCGATGATCTGGAGCGCTATGCGGATCCGGCCAAGATGTCTGCGATGCGCGCGATCAAAGCCGCACTCGACCCGCTGGGAATTATGAATCCTGGCGCGGTGCTTAGGGCGTAAGACCTGTTATTTGGGCTGTGTCGCGTCCTTGAGAAAAGTAATCAGATCGTCACGGTCAGACTGTGCCTTGATCACCTGCATCGGCATTTTTGATCCGGGGATGAAATGATCAGGCCCGATGTCGAACAACCGATCCACTGTATCCTCGGACCAGACGACCTGTGACCCTTGCAAGATCGGCGAATAGGGGTAGCCTTCGATGGCACCAGCAGGGCGACCAAACAAATTATACAAGCTAGGCCCCGCGCGGCGTTCGCTGTCTGGTCCCAACGTATGGCAGATTGAACACTTGCGCTGAAACTGCCGCTCGCCATTTGACATCTCGTTTGGGTTTTTCAAAAAACTACGTTTGGTATCGGCCATCGCATTTTCTGCTGATAGTTGGGCCACAGGCCAGCTGTACATTGCATTATCCAGCCCACCTGCGTGGATGTTTTGGCCATTGGGCGAAAACTGCAGGGCCCAGATCGGACCTGATAAAGTCGCCTTGAAGTCGTCAGCAATACGCCACGCATCTGTGTCGATCAGCATGATGTAGCCATGCGCGTCGCCAATCGCGATGCGGTTGACTTGCGCGTCATATGACATCGCCAATACGGGGCGGCGGTCGGCTGTGTAATCGCCCATCACCGCGCCACTGGGCAAGCTGATCACGCGGGTGCCACCATCAACAGCCCCATAGGCCAGCCAGCTTTCATC
>JBGCDB010000059.1:0-6738 GCA_045104955.1 Roseobacter sp. | reverse complement strand
AAAAGTCGCTTTGCGGACCCTATCGCGTCCGCATCCACGCGCATACCGCGCCCCGAAGCTGGGTGCTTACCGGGTATCGTGGCGGATGCATTGATCATGACGATGCGTGGCGCGTGCGCCATCCAAGACTTGCGCGCTGGTGATCGCGTGATCACGCGCGGAAATGGGGCTGTTCCTGTACTGCAGATCGAACAGCAAAGTGTGGTGGCCCGCGCTGTCTATGTTTTGGCCAGTTCATTGGGGCACCACCGCGCCGACAGGGATACACTGCTTTGTGCCCACCAAACGGTGTTAGTGCGTGACTGGCGCGCGCGCGTTTGTGCAGGCGTGCCCGAGGTCCTGAAATATGCGGGCGATCTGGTAGATGGCGAATTTGTACGCGACCTTGGATTCCAACCCATGACATTGTACCGCGTCTTTTGCGCAGAACCACAGGTGCTTTATGCAGACGGCATGGAGCTGGGCAGCGCGGACTCCATCCCAAGCGTGCCAAAACAAAACGCAGTTGTTTAATCAGACAAACGGCGCAGTACTTTAGGCAGCTCTTGGGCTAAGTCTTCTGCGATCAGCCCAGGCCCAAAACTGCGCGCACATTCCACGTGCAGCCAAACCGCGACTTCGGCCATGTTGATGAGGTCGCCCGATACATCTGAGGCCGCAAGCCCAGCAATCAAACCAGCCAGCACATCCCCAGCCCCCGCAGTTGCCAACCACGGCGCGGTACGGTCATAGCTGGCCCCGTGCAGGCTGGCAGCCCCGTCGGGGTTCGCAACAACCGTGTCTTCGCCCTTCAGCAAAACGACGCATCCGGCACGGATTGCTGCCTTGCGGACAACATCGATCTTAGACAGCTGACCGCGCGATGACTGAGCCAAATCCGGGAAAAGACGTGCAAACTCGCCTTCATGCGGTGTCAGGATCGTGCGCGCGTGGACTGCGTTGAATAGGTCTTTGGGATTGTCTGCAAAGACCGTCAGCGCATCTGCGTCCAGCACCACAACCGGATCACGTGTTCGGTGCAGGTCGCTGCGTTGCGCAAGCACCTCTAACACACGGTTGCGCGTGGCCATGCTGATCCCCATCCCCGGCCCCAAACAGAACCCGGTGATCCGATCATCTGACAAAACCTGCGCCGCTGAAGTCTCAGACACGACGCGCAGCATCACCGCGTCCAACGCCGAAGCATTTTCAATCAACGCATCTGCAGCGCAGGCGATGGTCACAAGCCCTGCACCGGCGCGTAGTGCGGCGCGCGCAGCCAGGCGGGCCGCCCCACCCTGCCCACTGCCACCTGCAAACACTACGACGTGCCCATGACTGTATTTATGCCCACCCATTTTTGATTTACCGATGTGCCCCAGCGGCCAATTCAGCAATGGTTTTTGATTAAAGCGAGGCTCGATCAATCGCGCGCGTTCCGGATCAGGTGGGCCCATCATCATGGCACGTTCCTGACCAAATCGCCCCAAGGCAAGGGGTACGATTGCCAAGGCACCACATAATGTCGGCCCCATCGCAAGGTAATGGCCCGGCTTGGGCGAGTGAAACGTTACGGTCAAATCCGCACGATTCAGCCGCTGGCGCGCGGGCTTTTCGGGCAGATCAGGCACAAACCCCGTATCCAGGTTCAGGCCAGACGGACAATCAACCGCAACTTTATATATGTCTGTCCCAGACGACCAACGTGTCAGAAACGCTGCGTCCAGTACCGCGCTTACTTGGTCAGGCAAGGGACGCGTCAGGCCAATCCCAAAGACGGCATCAACGATAAGATCCGGTTTTGGTATGTCGACAATTGCCTTGGCATCCCAGACCTGAACAGCCCCGATTTCCGCCCAACGGTGATGATTTATGCGCGCATCTGGTGGCAATTTTTCTGCATCACCATAAAAAAATACGTGCAAACTCCAACCAAGACGGACCAAGAGACGTGCGATAACAAATCCGTCGCCGCCATTATTGCCCGGGCCACAAAGCACCAAGGCCCGCCCCGGGCTGTCTTTCAGTTCGGGCCGCCGGGCAAAAACCGCATCAAGCACGCCTTGGCCCGCTTGCTCCATCAGGTCGATCCCGCTCACCAAACCCGACTCGATTGCTTGCGCCTCAATGGCGCGCATTTGCGCTGTGCTCAGCAATTCTGTCACGAAATCAGCCCCTCAGATTCACTTTCGCCTACTTTTTAATCGTTATGCCCGAAAATCAATCGCACCCTGGTCGTTTTCGCGTGCTTTCCGGAAACGTTAACGGCTATGCATGGACCGTCTCATCCTAAGATGATCTGACACCACGTGGAAACCGGCAAGGGAGGCCCCCATGAAAAAAATCGAGGCAGTGATAAAACCGTTCAAACTGGACGAAGTCAAAGAAGCGCTGCAAGAGGTCGGCGTACAGGGCTTGTCCGTGATCGAGGTTAAAGGCTTTGGTCGTCAGAAAGGTCACACCGAACTGTACCGCGGCGCCGAATACGTCGTCGATTTTCTTCCAAAGGTCAAAATAGAAATTGTTCTCGACGATGACATGGTCGACGCCGCGCTCGAAGCTATTGTAGGCGCTGCGAAAACCGAAAAAATCGGCGATGGCAAAATTTTTGTGACCCCTGTCGAACAGACCATCCGCATCCGCACTGGCGAAACGGGTTCAGACGCACTCTGACCCCTGACCGCCCCCGAAACGTCATTCCAACCAAGAGGGATATTCGAGAATGAGCAAAGAACTACTCAAGATGATCGCAGATGAGGACGTACAATACGTCGACATCCGCTTTACCGACCCACGTGGCAAGCTGCAGCACGTGACAGTTATGTCCGATCAGGTCGACGAAGACTTTCTTGAAGAAGGCTTCATGTTTGACGGGTCCTCCATCGCTGGTTGGAAATCCATCGAGAATTCCGACATGAAACTGATGCCTGACGTCGAAAGCGCCTACATCGACCCGTTTTATGCCGAGAAAACCGTATGCCTGCACTGCTCCATTGTTGAGCCCGACACTGGCGAAGCTTATGAGCGTGACCCACGCTCAACCGCGCAAAAAGCCGAAGCATATTTGAAGTCATCCGGTATCGGCGATGTGTCCTACTGGGGCCCCGAGGCGGAATTCTTCCTGTTTGATAACGTGAAATATTCCAACTCAATCAACAAAGTATCCTACGAAGTTGATGCGGTTGATGCGTCCTGGAACACAGACACAGACTACGAGATGGGCAACATGGGCCACCGCCCCGGCGTCAAAGGCGGTTACTTCCCCGTCAACCCAACAGACGAAAGCCAAGATCTACGCTCCGAGATGCTGTCGACGATGAAGCGCCTTGGCATGAAAGTCGACAAGCACCACCACGAAGTTGCTTCCTGTCAGCACGAACTTGGCCTGATTTTCGGATCCTTGACCAAGCAAGCTGACGAGCTGCAGAAATATAAATACGTGATCCACAACGTGGCCCACGCCTACGGCAAATCGGCAACCTTTATGCCAAAGCCAATTTATGGCGACAACGGCACAGGCATGCACTGCAACATGTCCATCTGGAAAGACGGTAAGCCGTTGTTTGCAGGCGACAAATACGCGGATCTGAGTCAAGAGGCCCTGTATTTCATCGGTGGCATTCTCAAGCACGCAAAAGCGCTGAACGCCTTCACCAACCCCGCGACAAACAGCTACAAGCGTTTGATCCCGGGCTTTGAAGCTCCCGTTCTGCGCGCCTACTCTGCACGTAACCGGTCCGGTTGTGTTCGGATCCCATGGACAGAGAACCCAAAAGCCAAGCGCGTAGAGGCTCGCTTCCCCGATCCGGCAGCAAACCCCTACCTGTGCTTTGCCGCTTTGTTGATGGCTGGTCTTGACGGCATCACCAACAAGATCGATCCCGGTGAGGCGATGGACAAGAACCTGTATGATCTTCCAGCCGAAGAGCTGGCGGGCATCCCGACTGTATGTGGGTCCCTGCGCGAAGCGGTCGAAGAGTTGGAAGCAGATATGGACTTCTTGCTGGCCGGTGACGTGTTCACCAAAGACCAGATCGAAGGCTACATCGAACTGAAGATGGAAGAGATCGAAACATACGAACACACACCACACCCGGTTGAGTTCGGTATGTATTACAGCTGCTAATCACCCTCTTCGGTGTGATTTTGGGTGGGGCGTCCTTATTGGGCGCCCTTTCCTTTTGCGAGAACGGTATTTGAAATTTCGCGTTAATGTTGCACACTGCGCGGATATTTTTGAATGAAGGATTGCCGCATGTCGTTCTTTTTTTCCCGCCGGACGTATAACGCGTCGAAAAACCGATTTACCAACAACGTAGCCGAGGTGACACGCTATTTAGCGTTGCAAGGCGATGGCCCAGAAAACGGCAAATGGCGTGGCAGCATGATGGAGCAAGTCGACTGGTGTCGTGCGGTCCATCAAGATGCCCGCTCAAACGAGATCACAATTTTTGTCCATGGGTTCAACACGCCGCAGACCTCCATGCTGACCCGGCGCGCCAAAATTGAATCGGGCCTACGCAAACACGGATATGGCGGCGCAGTTGTCGCTTTTGATTGGCCTAGCGATGGGTCAGCCTTGCGATATAGTCGTGACAAAAGTGATGCGAAAAAAGCAGCGCGTCATCTGGTCAGCGATTGCATATTGCCCCTTTTAGCAGAGGCACCAAAGCCTACCATTAACCTTATTGGCCATTCGATGGGCTGTTATGTAACGCTGCGCGCCTTATCGGAATTTGATGACACTGACGCGTTCAGGCTGAATCAGATTTGTTTTGTCTCGGCTGATGTGCACCGTAGCTGGATGGGCAAAGGGGCTTGGGGCTCGCTTATTCTAGCGCATCGCGCAAAGCGTTTTACAAATTATTTCAGTCAGTTAGACGGCACACTTAATCTACCTGCATTGCTGGTTAACAGTTTTGAAAAACGAGTGGGCCGCTGGGGTATGCCACCCCTGATCGCAAAGAACCACGTGGACATTTACAGCCACGAGCAATTCCTAAAGGACGTGCCCCACAAGGAACAAACGCCGACGTATTCGCACACTTGGTGGTTTGACAATGACAAGTTTTACCAAGATCTCGCAATGACGCTTGCTGGCCACGATGCGCACAGCATGCCCACACGGCGCCGCATGAACACAACGGATCTGGCGCTTCTCAGCTAACGGCGCTGGCAGACACCACATAGGTGTGAATGGAAAACACAACCGCACCAGTGACAGGCAGTTTTGCGATGCATTGGCGTTCTGCCCGCACGTACCCCGTGCCATGCTTTGACGGTTTGATATTTTCCGATTGCTGCTGGAACAACGCGGGGTTGGCATAGCGTAAATAATTGTTGCGCCACAAAGGCTGTTCTGCCCTTACCAAGTCGAACATACGCTGCACGCGACGCCCCAAATCAGCATCATAGCTGTCCACCGGACCATGAATACTACTCAGCGGGCGCCCTGCTTTTTCGCTGAGGGTCCAATTGGCAGGAAAGCACACAACCGCCGCTGCCAGAACATGCTCGTCCCCTTGTTTGATCATGATGCAGATGTCCTCTTGCACGGCTTGTCCCAAAACGGCGAGTGGCCCATCGCTTTCGATATCTACCTTAACACCATCCGGGCAAAATATATGGCGTGATGTGATGCTAAATCCCATACTGGGTAATTTCTTCAGGGCCTCTGCCAACACCTCTTGCATCGCTGCGCGGCTCTCGGGCGGTTGGTACAACACTTGGTCGCGGCGGTGCGCAATCAGGTCACGACGGTACGCCATCTGAGCGGCATAGGCTTCGTCCACACGCAGCCATGCATCGCCTTGCAATGGTCGCACACCGGGCAGCTTTTGCCCCGGCTGCAGATCGGTCGGTAGATTGTCATGCAAAATCTTGGTCATGGGCAAACTGATACCGGGTTTTGCCGGGCTGTCAGCAAAAAACGACGCAGGAACATGTCGGTAACAAGCAATCAGACCCTCACAATTGCTGGAACTCTGACACCAAACAACCTGTGAGACGTCCGATGAACAGCCACTTTAGTCAAACCCGCAAGATTGACCCCACACGCGGGACGTTTTTGGGGGATGGCACACCCAACGATATGGACCGGGTTGAAATTGGGCCCACGCAGCTTGCTTTTGCGGAATGGGCACAAGACGGCTTGGATTTACCCAATCTAGCGGCGATGCGCAGCTTTCGGCATCGACGGCTGACAGATCATATCGTGGCGCGCGGGTACGCCGGGCTATTGATGTTTGACCCGCTCAACATCCGCTACGCTACAGACAGCACGAATATGCAGCTTTGGAACACACATAATCCGTTTCGGGCAACTTTGCTGTGTGCCGATGGGTACATGGTCATGTGGGACTACAAGAACTCACCTTTCCTAAGCGAATTCAATCCATTGGTTCAGGAACAACGCGCAGGCGCCGATCTGTTCTACTTTGACCGGGGTGACAAGGTGGATGTGGCAGCTGACGTCTTTGCCAATGAAGTTCGCATCCTGTTGCAAGAACATGCGCCGGGGCTGACACAGTTGGGTGTTGATAAGGTGATGCTACACGGCTTACGCGCGCTGGAGGCACAGGGCCTGACCATCATGGACGGTGAAGAAGTGACGGAGAAATCACGATCTGTCAAAGGCCCGGACGAGATTTTAGCGATGCGCTGTTCTTCGCACGCCTGCGAAACGGCTGTCCGCCTGATGGAAGACTTTGCACGCACGCATGTTGGTGACGGTGTGACCTGCGAAAACGATATCTGGGC
>JBGCDB010000058.1:0-20908 GCA_045104955.1 Roseobacter sp. | reverse complement strand
CGCCACTGCCGCAGATGCAGTCATTCATACAACAAAGAACCACTAAGGAGGAGGACAACATGAAGTTTTATAAATCAGGTGAAGACACCCTACCCGAAGCACTCTTGAAGCAAGCTGGAGACAATAGCTCCACAAGTGAGTTGTGCCGTCGAGAGTTCTTGTCGCTGGCGAGCGTGTTCGGTGCAAGCACGGCCATGGCCTATGGCATGATCGGCGCAGCACGCCCGCTGCACGCGGCGACACCAAAATCTGGTGGCACGTTGCGCGTTGGTCAGGTTCTTTTGGCGGGGAAAGACCCGCGGGCTTGGGATGCCATCAATCAAAGGGCCAATGTGGCACGTGGTTGGTTAGAGTACCTTGTTCGGTACACCCACGAATACACCTTTGAGCCCTACTTGCTGGAAAGCTGGGAGGTTTCAGAGGATGCTAAAACCTATGTGCTCAAGGTGCGTCCTGGCGTTACCTGGAGCAACGGAGAAACACTGACGGCCGAGCATGTCGCGGCCAACATTGCGGCTTGGTGTGACGGCAATGCCGAAGGCAACTCCATGGCATCCCGACTGTCCAATCTGACTGATCCCGAAACGAAAATGGCCGCAGATGGAGCCATTCAAATTGTGGATGACATGACCGTGCAGCTGAATCTAAGTGCCGCTGATATTTCCATCATTCCAAGTATCTCGGATTATCCTGCCGCTGTCGTGCATCCCAGCCAAATTGGTGCGGACCCCTTCGAAAACCCAATTGGGACCGGCCCGTATCGCCTGGAGGCGTTCGAAGTCGGTGTCAGCGCGGTTTTGGTTCGGAATGATCAAGATTGGTGGAATGCAGGAAACGGCGCGTGGCTCGATCGAATCGAATACATCGATTACGGCACAGATCCGGCAGCAACCCTAAGTGCATTCGAATCCGACGAAATTGACGTCAATTATGAGACTGTGGGCGATTTTATTGAGATCCTCGACGGTCTCGATCTGGTTCGCAATGAGGCTTTGACCGCCTCAACCGTTGTCATTCGAACCAACCAAAAGGCCGACGTTGGCGGCAAGACACCGTATTCTGATGTCCGCGTGCGCAAGGCGCTGGCCCTTGCTGTGGATAATGCAATTATCCTCGAACTGGGCATGTCGGGTTTTGGACAGGTCGCCGAAAACCACCATGTCGGACCGATGCATCCTGAATACGCCAAACTGCCGCCGATTTCGCGCGACGTTTCTGCAGCACAAAAGCTGATGGCAGAGGCCGGTATGTCAGACTTCGAACATGAGCTAATTTCGTTGGAAGACGGCTTCCGGCGCGACACTGGCGACGCAACTGCCGCCCAGCTCAGAGATGCCGGTTTCAATGTAAAACGTTCGGTTGTGCCGGGTGCAACGTTCTGGAATTCTTGGGCAAAATATCCACTTTCAGTTTCGGCTTGGGGGCACCGTCCCTTGGGCGTCCAAGTCTATGCATTGGCTTATAGATCTGGTGTCCCATGGAACGAAACCGCGTTCTCCAATGCTGATTTCGACAATGGGTTAGCCAAGGCGTTGGCGACTCCGGATCCGAAAAAGAGAAGCGTAGAAATGGGAAATCTTCAAAAAATTCTGCAGGAAGAAGGGATCATAATTCAACCCTTCTGGCGGTCAATCTATAATCACACGCGCCCCCACGTCAAAGGCGCCGAAGTGCATCAGGCATTTGAATTGCATCCTGACCGCGTTTGGCTGGATCAATAAGGCAATTCCTTTCTCAGTGCCGCTTTGAAATAGATGAGCGGCACTGACCTCGACTTCAGTGCAACCTGAGAGTAGGGCGAGTCACATAGTGTGCGTGTCGAAAAGGGCTTGCTGTAGTTTTGAGGAATACTGCGATAGTATGAGCAACACCGACAAAAGGCAGCGGCGTCCCGCGACTTGATCCCTGGGCCAGGTTTCCTCGATGCGAGAAGTACAAATGGCGGGTTCTCACGCCGCACCCCAACACCAAAATCTGAGCAGATGCAGAATTATTTGTGTTGCGAGCGCGTGCAGCAAGAAAATCAATTTCACAAATTGGGCTCGACACGGTCATTCGCCGCGCTTGGTCTGAATGGCTGCTTGCGATTTCGCATATACCCCGTGACATCCGTGTAAACCCCACTGAACCAACGAGTGAGGCGCCCAATGGCCGTTGATGGGGTGGGGTCAGTGCCAGTAATATCTTGTAGCTGTTGGTTGTGAATTGTTAGAACTCACCGCGCTTCTGGCTCCGGACCTACCGTCAGTATCTTTCCGCTTCCCCAAACTATTGCCTCATAACAAACTTCGGCCCCCGCGCCGTCACACCAGGCTCCGTCACGCCCAATCAGCAAGATGCGGTCCGGTCCCCAATCAATGAGTTGCCAGCCAGTGGCCTGCCAAGCTCGAACCGAGTCATCAATTACAAGATTGAGCATGCACCCACCTGTACCACAGTACAGTGACGCGGCTGTTGAACAGTTGAACTGGCTTTCGTCGATAAGCTCAGCCTGAACATTTCCAAATTGAGATAGCAGTTCAATTACTGTCAACGCGTCGCCAGCATCAAATTCGCCATTTTCAAAAGAGCGGCAATCTAGGGCTGCCCGGTCAATCAGCCGTTTTGCCTCAGGCGACATCGCCAAGCCAACAGATACAGAACAATAGTATAAAAACATCGCGCTAAAAAGCACTCGCATGACATCTGCCTCCTCACAAAGTGCTCAGTGAATTTGCAGCAGATGCCCACTTGGGGCAATCGCACTCCCCGCACTGCGCTAGAATTAGTCGGGGAGCGCAGTACAAGAGAAACCGACAAGATAAGGCACCGTACCAAACTGACCCGGCAATAAGCTCATGTTTAGCAATCGGTAATGTAAGCAGGGACAACTTCATCAATTCGTATCCAACCCTGTCCAAGAGCCAGGAAAACACATTGATAAGGGAGAGGTCCGGAGTTCAAATCTCCGCGGCAGCACCATAGTTACTAAAAGCGACTAGTTGCCGGTTGAGCGCGACTGGCTTCAACAAGATATCGCCTGGCTCGCCAGTATGTTTTCTGATCTTGTTGGGGCAAGGTATCTACGATTACGCTTGGATGTGGTGACGACAAATGCCCGCCGCAGGTTTAACAAAGATGCGATCACTTCGCGGCTTGTTTGCACGTATAGAGGCACCGGAACGCAATACGGGATATCAACTGACGGTGCCGACGCGAGGCGCGTGTTTACCGTTCAAACCGGGGCACCGATCCTTTTTACGGGGAACTCTCTAGCCCGTAAAACCGCCGTTCGATGTACTGCATCGTTCACCGCCAATTGAGAGCACGGGCGAGACCAGATTAGTTCTTGTTCTTGACCCTGTGACCGATCCGGAAAATGAAATATTAAATAAACTTCCGGGCAAGGCAGCCTGCATCATAGGCGCAGGCGTGGTCCATAATTTTAGATAGCAGTAATGTTTCGGAGTTCTTTCCGCGCCGTAAAACGGCGACCCATCCTTGCCTATCTGACAGTAGAATTTATACCGCGCACAGGTTACAACTGCTCCATAGTCAGCAAGAAAAACGACTGCGCCAGACGATCCCAGCAAGATCGTAAAATGAACCTTGCACAGGTAGGAATGGCTCCAATAGGAAAAGCATTCCTTTCCCTTTCGCCATCTCCCATTAACTTGACAATTAAATCGGGCTCTGCACTTTTGCTACTATGGTGTAGTGATCGCGTTTTACCTTTAGTTTCAGCCCTATAAACATTTCAGCATTAGAGAGCCTTTCGTGCAAACCATTGTCAGAAATATCTTGGCGGCTGGTTTGACCGTTTTGATGCTTAGCGCCCCTACATTGCTGTCAGCGGCATCCTATGCGCTCCTGGTGGGCGTGTCTGATTACGAAGATAGCACAGGGATAGCTGATCTGCGCGGACCGGTTAATGACGTAGCGCTTTTGCGCGATGTTCTTATTCAGCATCAAGATTTCGAGGTCCAAATACTCGCAGATGGCGTGCCGGGCGCACTCCGGCCCACAAGGGCCGCCATACTCGCAGCGCTTGAAGGTTTGGCACTGAAAGCCAAGGCAGGTGATTTGGTATATATTCATTTGTCCGGGCATGGCACGCAACAACCTGATGACAATGGAGATGAAAGCGATGGGCTGGACGAAGTGTTCCTACCCGCTGACACTTTAAAAGCTGATCCAGGCGGCACAGAAATCCCAAATGCAATCCGGGACGAAGAACTGGGCGCCGCAGTGGCCGCGATCCGCAAACGCGGTGCGGATGTGTGGTTTGTTCTTGATAGCTGCCATTCTGGGTCGGGTTTGCGGGCCTACGCACCCGATGTGGCCACGCGTTTTGTAGACCCCTCGTCGCTGGGCATTTCATCCACAGGCAGCGTCAGCCCCCGTGACGACACCCCTCTCGAGGGGCCCGGCGATGATGATTTGCCGGGCAAATACATCGCGTTTTATGCCGCACAGTCATCTGAATTGGCACGGGAGCTCGAATTTGATCCAAACGCCGCGTCAGGCAACGGCTGGTACGGATTGTTTACATCTCGGTTGGCGGCGCGGCTGTCGGATGGCGGAGCGATCTCGTATCGTCAACTTTTTCAAGCAGTTCTAAGCGATATGAACAACGCGGGCATACCGGGAGGCGCCCGGCTTCAGACACCGCTCTGGGAAGGCAACATGATAGATGCCAACGTCCTAGGGGGGCAGGACACCATAGGCATCAGGCAACATGCCGTGGCGGGGGACACAGTATCGGCGGGATTGCTACATGGACTGGTGACCGGCACGGTTCTGGCGCTGGTGGATGATGCGACAGCGGGGCTTGGGGACGAAGACGTCGCAGGGTTTGCCCAAGTCGTGTCCGCAACCGCGCAATCGGCCTTCCTAGCGCCGGTTGCGCAGGCATGTGTGCCCGATCCAACAGCTCTTTGCGCACCGGTAGGGGCATTGCCGCCCGCGGCACTGTTTGCCCGCGTCGTGGCGCACCCTATAGATCTAACGTTGCGACTGAGCGTGCCCGTTGCTTTGCAATCGAACAGCCCAGTTCCACAAGACGACCCAATGTATATCGCGTTGATCGCAGCGGTGGATCGGGTAAATGCTGACCAGTCTGCCCGGATCGAAATAGTCGAAACAGGGGCTGACATTTCCGTTGGTCATCATCAAGGAGCCTTGTGGTTCGGACCACGTGTAGTCGCCGGTGACAGTGTCGTCGGGCTGCAATGGTCTTCTGATGGCGCGGAACTTGACGCGCTCCTTTTGCGCATGTTTCGCGCCGAACGCCTTGCCCGAATGCTCAATAGCGTCGCATCTGGAGGGTCGCTTTTGTTTGGAAACCCGATAAAGGTGAACGCGATACTTAACGATACCGATATGCAGAACCGTTCTGTTGACGTGACGTCTGGACGCGCGCTTATCGAAGAATGCCGCAGCGCCCTCGCAGCTGTCAATTTGCGCGATCTGCCACGGTCAGAGACGCTCAATCAATGTGACCAACTGCTGTTCAAAGCGAAAGGGACCGTGCAAGGCGGCGCCCGAGACGTCAACCGCATCTACATCGACAGTCAGTACTGTGTCGAAGCGGCCTATGCCAGGGTCGAAGGCACAACTGCACCCGCACAGCTTGGTGGTCCCATCACACTTTGCGCAGACTGCCCAGATGCCGGTTCCATCACGCAAAAAGCAGGCGCAGAGCGATTATTCGTTGTCGTCACAGAAACACGCGACAATGCCGAGGCGCTTGATTTACGTGGACTGGTAGAAAATTGTACTGCCTCTGGGCTGAGAGCAGGTTCTCGATCAGCCGGCACATCTGGGCCAGTGGCAGCCTTTCTGGAAAGCGTTGGGACCCGGTCAGGCCTGCGCGGCAGTCTGGATGGGGTTGGGATCTCGAACATATGGGTAGAACGTTATGACTGGCAGGTCTTGCCACGTCGCGAGTCCCTGATCCGGGATGGGATCGATGTTCAATAGACCCCAATTCGCATTTTATGACCGCAAGTCTGAACACCCACCACATGGTGTTTACGCACATCGATCGTTTATAGTACCGTTCACCGAAAACGCCCTGCATGAACTGCCGGAAAGAGGCTTATGTTACGCAATATTCTAGCGCTTGTTGCGTTCACCTTCATCGCGTCGCCTCTGGACGCGCAACAGACCGAACCAACCTTTGATCCAATTGCTTTTGAACTGCGATTTTCCGCTTCCGAAGACCGTAAGGCACTGCTGGAAGACACCATCGCGGATATCGCTGCGTCTCCAAACCCGGACTTGCAGGTATATGTGGATCTCAATGGGCTGTTGATCAACGAGTTAGAGGCAATCGGCGCGCTGACAGACGCGCTGCGCCTTGCGGTGCAACTGGCAGAATTTGCGCTGCGCCAAGGCAGCGAGATTGGCATCGACCCGCTCAGCCAACTCGCGCTCGCCACGCGTCTGGCAGAGGCTGCGGGTGATCTCCAAACTGCCGTGCAATTGAAAGAACGGGAATTTGTCTACCGACGCGATGGCGGCCAATCGGCGACAGCCCTTGCACAAGTGCGCGAAGAGGCCGCAACGATGGCTCGGCGCATGGGCGCGACACAAGAAGCAGATCGATTGATGGCGGCGGCTCAATCCATTCGGAACGCCCCTGATGCGACTGGAACGCGCTCAAATGGCGATGAAGGCGGGTTTCGTACAGTCGAGGTGTTCTACGCAACCGACCGCGCCCGCACCGGGCAAAGTGAACCATCGCAAATGTATGGGGGTGGACGCGGGCAGTTGGAGTATGGCTCTCTTGTGGTCACCATACCCAATGTTCACGTCGCCGGAGCGATCGAAGCGCCCTCTATCTGGCGGCTTGAGTTTTCTGAAAACCCAGCGCGCCATGTCATCTTGAAAAGTGTCACGCCGCTGGGGTCTGATAAGTTTTTTTCGACCATGCAAGACAGAATGAACGCGCGAGACCGCAAGGAAGCTTTTGTGTTCATCCACGGTTTCAACGTGCGGTTCGAGGGGGCGGCCAAACGCGCGGCACAACTTGCACATGACATGAATTACCGTGGCGTACCCGTCCTGTATTCATGGCCATCAGCGGGCAAAACCATAAACTATGTTGCAGATACCGCCGTGGTCCGATTGAGCGGTCGTCGCTTGGCAGGCTTCCTTGAAGATCTAAGCGAAAGATCTGGCGCGGACGTGATCCATATTGTGGCGCATTCCATGGGCAACCGAGCCCTAACCGATGCGCTGGAGTTAATGGCGGCGCGCCGCTCTGACAAAGAACTGGAAACTCCGCTGTTCGGGCAGGTTTTCTTTGCGGCACCGGACGTTGATGCGGGTTTGTTCACAGAAATGACCCGGACGATACGCCCGTTGGCGGAACGGTTGACGCTGTATACGTCGGAACAAGATTGGGCCTTGGTGACTTCGCGGAAATTGCATGGCAATTCACCGCGTGCTGGGCAAGCAGGGGACACATTGTTGCAAGAACCGCATTTCGACACGGTCGATATGTCCGACCTAGGTGATGATATGCTGGCGCATAGTTATTTTGCCAATGACAGCTCCGCCCTAATGGACATCATGGCGCTTGTTTGGCGCAATACCGATCCCGCACAACGGTGCGGATTGCGCTCCCTCCAATCGGGCGCCACGGCCAGCGCGCAGGCATGGGTGTACCGCAAAGGTGAATGCGATGTGCCGCGTATTATGGGGTTGATTGGATCCGTATGGCAAAACAACGACGTTGATCCAGCACAGATCCGTGAATTGATTTCTAGCTATGTCAGCGACCCCGCGCAGGCAGCTGTACTAGAAGAACGAATTTTCGCCATTCTGGGACGCGATTGATGGCAGCAAAAAGACGAGCCCGTCAAAACGGCATACGGACAAAGGCTGAGCAGTTTTCAAAGGTAGGGACATGCGCGATTGCAGTGGTAACGAGCGCGTCAGCCGTGCGGTCTCAAACCATAGAACAGACTGCATCGGAACGATTTGTTGTAAGCCTCGATCTGAGCCGTGGGGTAGAAACAGTAATTAGCGCAGGCAAGACACTCGACGATGTTGCACGAGAGTTTTCTAACTTTGGCCAGAGCTTTGCGGCTCTACTTTCAGAAATGTCGCAATACGGTTTCCGCCCCGGCGCAGCTTTGACGACGGCGATCATCTGCCTTGCCATCGCAGTTCTTGCGGAACTCTATGTCCGACGCATCGCAGGTCGCATTATGCCTTCCAGTTCGCGACAGGCCGCTGGTTGGATCTTTTGGCGGTTGGCTTCAGAGACAGCCGCGATTGTCACATTTGGGCTTTTGACTTTCTTGCCGCTGCTCATCCTGTTGCGCGATGATCCTGTCGCCAGTGCGATTATGGTTGCTCTTCTTCCGGCGCTTTTAGTCCTACGGGCAGCGGATGCGGTACTGCGTCTGGTGCTGGGACCGTTCAATGATGCGGCACGACTTGTGGCACTAGACAGTAACGATGCCAGACGCCTCTACGTGTCGGTGCTTATTGTCGCTGTGCCAACGGCGCTTGCATTTGTGTCTGCCCGTCTGCTGGCACAAGGTGGGTTGGCCGAAATAACAGTTCTGGCATATATGTTCGTGACCCGCGTGTTGGTAACAACGCTGGTGCTTGGTGCATTGTTTGCGAACCGTAACAGCATTGCTCAACTACTTTCTCGCAGGCGAAACGGTACGATGCGTTCGGGTGCTTGGCAAAGGTTTGGCGCGTCGTGGCATCTGTTTGCAGCCTGCTACATTGGCCTATCGTTTCTTGGTGCAAGCGTCTTGTTATTGACCGGCATAGAGGCCGCAAATGCCGCCGCACAGTTGAGTTTTGTCGCAATTTTGCTGGCGTTGCTTGCTGCTTTGTGGCTCGACAGCGCCTTTCACCTGACAAATGAAAGCGATGGTGTCATAACGCCAGCCGGTTCCGGTCTGATCCAAAACATTGCGCTGCGAACCGGCGTACCCAGCGTGATCGGCGCATTGATCATCACATTGCTGGCGATCTGGTCACCTATCTGGTCAGAAGCAACGTTTCTCGACATAAGCCCGCCCGTCCGCGCTGCATTGCTTCAGATTGGCGTCACCATTTTTTTGACCTTCGTGCTGTGGCAGGTGGTCAATGCGGTATCAGCGCAATACGGGGCCACCGCCCAGGGTCTTGCATCACTCTCAGAAACCGGTGTCAGTTCGCGCTTTGGAACGCTGGTTCCCCTGTTCAAAGTGCTTTTGCTGATTGGTTTGGTTTTCGTCTCGGCCATCAGCGCACTAGCAGCACTGGGCGTTGACGTTCTGCCGCTCTTTGCAGGGGCAGGAATTGTTGGCCTTGCGATCGGTCTGGGAAGCCAAACTTTGGTCCGGGATGTGGTGTCAGGCATCTTTTTCCTGATCGATGACGCGTTTCGCATCGGGGAATATGTCGACGTTGGCAACGCAAAGGGCACTGTCGAGCACGTTTCCATCCGGTCCATGCGGCTGCGGCATCACATGGGAACGGTGCATACGATCCCATACGGGGAGATCGCCACAATCGCCAATATGTCGCGTGACTGGGTCGTGATGCGCGTCGAATTTCGCGTGCCGTTTGATGTAGATACCGAAGAGTTCCGAAAAAAGATCAAGGGACTGGGCAAAACCTTGGCCGAAGACCCTGAACTTGGCCCAAAATTTCTGGAGCCCCTCAAAAGCGCGGGCGTGGTTGGAATAGAAGAAGCTGCAATGATCATCCGGTGCAAATTCACCGCGCGCCCAGGCGACCAATGGGAATTGCGCCGCATCGTCTATGAAGAATTACGACGGCTTTTCGCGCGCGAGGGCATCACTGTGGCTGTGCGCCAAGTGCATGTACGTGCCCCCGACAGCTTGCCCGCACCAACTGCCACAGCGCAAGCAGGGGCCGCAGATACCGAGGCATAGTAAGTTTCATCGGTTTGGTATCGAAATCATCACGACATCACAGCCGATGTGGGCACGTGATGGGCGTCACAAACAGGCGTACTTGAGAAGCATAGTTGCACAAGCGACGTATCCAACAGGGACCGAGATGAATTCGCACATAACCGTTTGGCCGAATATTGGTTTGGTTTGATACCCCGCGCTGATGTAGCATTCGCCATCGCATGGCGCTACGATCAGTGGCGTATATGGCAAAAGGAATGGGTCACTGAGCACTAAATTTTGGAAAAGCGACGACGGGACCATGCCGTCACCGCATGGGCTGCTTATACACTTCGCTCGTGATGCAGATACGACCAAAAAGCATCTAGGATGCCTTACCCAGCATTTGGCCATCTCATGAGATCTTTTTTCCTTGCCTCCATCTTCACGGCTATAACCATTTGTCTGGTGGGGCTTTTCGCCAGTCCTTCGTCAGCGCAACAGTCTGACGACCCCCAAAGCTTTGAAGAATATGCTGAAAAGTACCAAGAGCTTTATGCCCAAGAAAAATTTGCCGAAGCCGCATTGGCCTTAGAACGTGGTATTGCGCTCTATGATGCGAATGGGGTCGGAGATCCTGTTTTCAGGGCTGAGATTGCGACCATTCTGATCAACACCTTTTACACCGCGGGTGACGTACAGGGTACACTTCGAGCAGCCGAAGCAGCTCTGGCCTACCCGCAGCCTTTGGTGAACCGCTTTACAGAATTTTACACCAACCTTGCTTGGGCGCAGTCTGAAATGGGTTTTTTCAATTTGGCCGGGTTTTCATACGAACAGGCCGCAACCTTTGCCAAGATACAACAGGCCTACGAACCGATGCGATACACCGATGCGCTGATCGCTGCATTGAACATCAATCAGGCCTACACACGCACCCGTGGCAGTGAGGTCATCCCGTTTCGCGACGGTATGAAGCCCATGTTGGATGCTATTACCGAATACGAACGCTTAACGGGCGAGCGTTCAGACCCATCGCGTTTCTTGCTGGGTCAAGCCTATCTAACACAAACCCAAGAGGTGCTGGCACGACAGACTTTTCTTGAATTGGCGGGCACGGGGTCGCCAGATGTCGCGGGGCCGGCGCTTTCATGGCTGGCTTTAATCGAATGGCAATTGGGCGACCGCCTGGCCGCATCAGAGACCGCACGCGCGGCGCTGGAAACTGGGTCCTTGTCTGATGGCCGCGCTGCTGTCATGCGCGGACTGCGCATATTGGCCCGTGTAGAAACACCCCAAGACGTGGTGCTGGACGACGTCTTTGACGAATTGAACGCTCAGTTTGCAAACGGCAACCGGGTCAGGCCCAATGACCTGATCAACGCCTTTGAAGTGTTGCAAATGATCTTGGACGTGATCCCCGACGACGCGCTTGAGCAAAACAACATCGACGGCTTGAACGGTTTGCTGTCCACTATCGACCCCATGATCGCAACACCAATGCCGGGCGATTATTTTCTCAGCCGCAAGATGATGACCGCTCGGATGCGCTTGGCGCGATTACTGGAATTTGGCACCGAAACCGACCGCACCCGTGCCAGCGATCTGTATCAACAGGTCTGGCTTTGGACGGGTGCCTCCATGATTGACACCGCTCAGGCGATGGCCGGGCTGGGGCGCACCGGCATCGTGATTGAAGGCGAATTGCGCGCCGATCTGGATACCCGCGCCGATTTTTCCGAAAGTGCAGCGCGCGCAGCGGCCGGTTTCTTAGAGACCATCCCCTCTCGGTTTGAGAGTTTTCAGGCCGCGCAAGTGGCTCGGCTTTCTTATGTGATGGAACAATCAGTTGATGCTCAATATGACGAAATGCTAACGCGCAATGTAATATCAGTCGATGACACAGGTGCGACATTTCAATCTGCGCCCTATTCTTTTCTATGGGAAACAACGCCCGAGGCGCCGTTGGCTCCCTTAGTGCTCGAAGGTCTGTCCGGCATTGTACTGGAACGCGTCTACAGCCAGATCCAGCAAGCACGTCTCAGCGCTGCAGGGCGTGCAGTTGAAGAAATGTCAGCGCGGATCGGCGCTGGCGATGACGCACTGGCGCAACTATTGCGCGCGCGCGACACACTGATCAAGGACCGTATTCGCCTGCTCGAACTTGGCGAGGAGAACGAAGCAACCCAGTTTTCAGAGCTATCCAGAATTGATGCAGAGCTTACCGCTTTGGAAGCTGATCTAGACGAAGCCTACCCGGCATTTCGCAATCAGGTCGCAATCCGACCCTTGACCCTAACCGAAGCGCGCGACCTTATCGGTCCTGAAGAGGCGCTCGTGACGTATCTTATGACCGACCGCGGGATGCATGTCTTTGCCGTGACGCCAGAACGCGTGATCTGGCACCGGTCTGACATCGGAAGCGATCAGATCAGCGAAACCGTCAATGAATTGCGCCGGGCGCTTGACCCGCGTGGATCTTTGCGCGGCTCAATGAGCTTGGACGCGTTTGACGGCCCCGCAGAGTCCACCGAAGGCGCGTTCGATCTAGATTTGGCGCATATGCTTTACACTGCGATTCTGGCGCCTGTTGCAGATCAACTTCCGAAAGATCACACTTTATTGGTGGTGCCTGATGGCCCCCTGCAATTCTTGCCCCTTGCAGCGCTTGTGGCGAAAGCACCAGACGAAACGGTCACCGGTCTGGACCGTTTTGGTCGGGCACATTGGGCAATTCGCGACCACGCTTTCACCACTTTGCCGGTTACCGCGAGCCTACGGGCGATGCGCCAGACCCCACCACGTCAAGGCAATGGCACCTTTGTGGGCATTGGCGATCCAGTCTTTAGTCAAAACCGCGGATGGGTCAGCCTCGACCCTCTCCCTGAAACACGCGATGAGCTTGCAACTCTGAACCAAATCATAGCTTCCGGCACAGGCACGCTGATCCTTGGCGATGCGGCAAAAGAGACCGCAGTGACTAATGCAGAGCTGCGGGATGCCTCTGTGATTACGTTTGCAACCCATGGGCTTATGACCGGCGAAATTGAGGGGCTGGCTGAACCTGCATTGGCTTTGACCCCCGCCATAGCCGGGCAAACGGGCATCAGCGGGCTGGATGACGGGTTTTTGACTGCCAGCGAAATAAGTACCCTCGATCTAGATGCCGATTGGGTCATCCTGTCGGCCTGTAGTACGGCAAGCGGTAGCGATGGCGAGGGGTCTCAAGGCCTGTCTGGACTGGCGCGCGCGTTCTTTTACGCGGGTGCGCGGCAACTCGTTGTCTCACATTGGGCGGTTCAAAGCGACGCAACCGTTGCGCTGACAACCGGCATGTTCGAAGCAATCGCAGATGATGCGCCCACGGGTGCGCACGCCATCCGTGCCTCAATGCTCCGTATGATCGACACCCCCATGAACCCCAGCTGGTCGCACCCCGCGATCTGGGCGCCGTTTGTTACTGTCGGCGGATGATCCAGGCCCGCATCCTGTCTTGCAAGTTTTAGCTTTGCACCTTGGGCACGCTACAACTTGGCGGGCGTAAGATACCTGTCGATAGGGGCAGGCCACACGCGGCCATGGAATAAAGACCCATAGAAGGGCCACCACTTCGCTACAAGAAATCGTCGCGGCGTGGCGTGAAACAATCAACCAAAGTGCCAGGTTCCAAGCAAACGCACCCATGGCTCACACCCGATGGAATGACAAAGCTGTCGCCGGGGCCTACCACCTTTTGCTCATCCCCGATGGTAAAGCGGAAACGGCCCTGTTCGACATACGTCGACTGTACATGGACATGGTCATGTAGCGCGCCAATCGCACCTGCTGCATCAAAGCGAAAAGCGACGACCATCAAATCAGGATGATCCGCCATCACTTGTCTGGTGACGCCCTCACCGGTCACCACCACGGGAAATTCAGACATTTGATGATCCTTTCAGATGTTCTAGGAAAACAGCATGCCGCCGTTGATGTCGACATTGGCCCCAGTGATAAACGCGGAATCGTCGCAGGCCAGAAACAATACTAAATTTGCTGTATCCTCCGGCGTTCCTTGCCGTCTGACGGGCGCCGAAGCTTCGTAGCCGCGACGCGCATCATCGGGCGTATGGACATTGTGAAAATCCGTATCAATCATTCCGGGGCACAACGCATTCACCCGAATATCCGGGCCCAGTTCTTTCGCCAATCCGCGTGTCATCGTTGAGACCGCCCCTTTTGAGGCTGCATAGGCGACCGCACCACCACCACCGCCGTCCCGTGCAGCTTGACTGGCTAGGTTTACGATTGCACCGGTTTTCATATGGGCCAGACAGGCTTTGGTGGTCATGAAAACGCTGGTCAGGTTCAAATCCATCACCGCATTCCAATGATCCAACTCCATCTCGGCAATCTTTTTGCGCCCGACAAGACCGCCAGAGTTATTCACCAAGATGTTCAAACCACCAAACGTTTCAACGGTTTTTGATACAAGCGCATCCACGTCAGCCTGTTTGGTCAAATCACCCTTCATCGCAAAGGCACGCCCCCCAAGTGCGGTGATCTCGGCCACGGCCGTATCAGCCCCGTCGCTGCTTGAGAAATAGTTGATTGCGACGCATGCACCTTCGGACGCCAGCTTTAAAGCAGTTGCCCGACCAATATCGCGCCCACCTCCGGTTACAATTGCCGTTTGCCCTGCAAGTTTCATGTTCAGTTCCCTTTTATTATATTTTCATAGGCGCTTAGGCATTGGCTAAAGACGGATGACGTTCTGCTTTTCGCCAGCGCCAAATCGCTTGATCACGAAATGAAAGCCCATTGGTCTAGATTCGACTTCATTTCTCGCGCAAACTGGTATACTAGTCAATCAGATGTTGTATGGTTTGCGATGATGCGCGTTTCGGCTGATCTTAGGCCCACAACTATGGGGACAACGAAGATAGTGGATGTTGTCAGTGGCTTTCAAAACCGGCTAAACGCGTATGGAACAAGACCGCGGCTTGGAGGCGTGAAAAAATGGCACAGGTGACTCATGTTGGGGTCCGACGAACAAGCGTCGATGACATCTACGAATACCTGTACGATGCGATCTCATCGCTACGTCTAATGCCCGGAGACAAGATCTCCGAGGCCGATATTGCCACAAAATTCGGCGTATCACGCCAGCCTGTGCGCGACGCTTTTAATCGGCTGGCCACCCAAGACTTGCTCCTGATCCGCCCTCAACGTGCAACAGAGGTTAAACGCTTTTCCTTGCGCGAGATTGCAAAATCAAGATTTGTCAGGGCCTCCGTTGAGAAAGAAGTTCTGAGACGCGCCGCAGAACGATGTGACACGCAGGGGGCGGCTCTGCTTGATCAAGCTTTGGTATTGCAAGAAGACGCAGCACGAAACCAAGACCTGATCCGCTTTGGACCGTTGGACTATGAGTTCCACAAAACGCTGTGCGATATTGCGGCAGCAGATTTCGCTTTTGACATTATCATGGCAGAAAAATCCAAAGTGGATCGGTTGTGCACGCTTAGCCTATCCAAGGGGGAACGGTTACCGGAGTTGGTAGAAGATCATCGCGCGATTGCTGCTGCCGTTAAAAATCATGACGCAGACGCAGCTGTCGCCGCAGGTGCGTTTCATTTGTCCCGGTTGGATGCCACGATCGAACAGATATCGTCTACGAATGCCAGCTACTTTATGCCTGACGATTTGTAAGACCTTAGCAGCAAATTCAGGTCCCAGCGCCCAACCACCGGCTTTGCTTATGCGATCTTTATGTCAGGCACCGCCCCCACCACAGCTTGTACAAACATGACGGCCATCGAGGCCGAGCATTAACAGTTGACAAATCTGGTATACTAGTCTTCTTCTTGTTGCATTGAATTCGAGACTGTCGATTTGGCCTTAGTGGACCGCATGCTTGTCGTTCCGTTCTGGTCAAATAAGACGCAAAAAAGTTGGTTTAATTCTCAAGGGAGGACAAAATGTTCGAGAAAATCACCAAAACACTTGTCGGTGCGGCTGCGATTGCGGTCATCGGCGTTACAGCAAACGCGGCGGACTGGCGCGGTTGGAACATTCACGTGGACGGGTATCCAAACACCATCGCGATGGATAAATTCGCAGAGCTTTTGGCCGACAAAACTGGTGGCGAAATCACATTGCAAATGTTCCATGGCGGGACACTCGGCAGCCAGCCAGATGCGGTTGAGCAAGTGCGCGCAGGCGCTTTGGAAATCGGCAACTTCAACCTTGGTCCAATCGGCCCAATCGTAGCAGAAGCCAATGTCGTATCGCTGCCTTTCGTCTTTAAAGATGTCCCACACATGTTCCGCGTGCTGGACAGCGAAGGGGGTGCTGCGATTGCTGCCGGTATGGCCGCAAAGGGCCTCACTCCGCTGGCATGGTACGACGCGGGCGCACGGTCTTTCTACAACGGGGACAAAGCGATCAATACGCCTGCCGACGTGGCAGGCATGAAGGTGCGCGTCATGAACAACGACCTGTTCACCGGCATGATTGCACAACTGGGCGGTAACCCCTCCCCGATGGCCTTTGCCGAAGTATACCAAGCCCTGAAAACCGGCGTTGTGGACGGTGCTGAAAACAACTGGCCCTCCTACGAATCTACCGGCCACTTTGAGGTCGCAGGCTACTATTCGCTATCGCAGCACTTGATTATCCCAGAGTGTATTTGCGTCAATACCGACGCCTTCAACGCGCTTTCCGCAGACATGCAGTCAGCCGTGCGCGAAGCTGCACAAGAATCCGCAACGCTTCAACGGGAACTGTGGGCGGCACGCGAAGCTGCGAGCCGCAAAGCGGTTGAAGCAGGCGGTGTGATCGTCAACGAAGTCGCAGACAAAGCACCGTTTCAAGCTGCAATGGGTCCGGTTTACGAAGCCTACTTCGAAACCAACCCCGATCTGCGTCCCTTGGTCGAATTGATCCAAGCAACAGACTAAATCCACTGCGATTTAGCCAATGCGCCCGACCCCAAACCTTCGTGGGTCGGGCGCTTCCCCTCAGGAGCAAGCCCAATGAACGATGCGCCCGAAATCCCACCTGTTATCGCGCGTATGGGGGCAGTACTGGATTTCATCGCCCTGATTTGCAAAATCCTAACCGGGGTTGCTTTGGTGGTTTTGACAGTGATTTTCGGGTGGCTTGTCTTTGGCCGCTATGTGCTGAATGCCACGCCAACATGGGTCGAACAGGTCGCACTTTTGCTGGTGATGCTGATTGCCTTTTTGGGTGCGGCTGTCGGGGTGCACGAAAATACACATCTATCTGTTTCGTTTCTGCGCACCGCCCTGCCCGCATGGGTTCGAACCGTGTTTGTTATCATAACGGACGTGATGATGGCAGGCTTTGGGTTATTGATGTTCTTGTACGGTTGGCAGCTGACCGCATTCAAATGGGGGGCACTGATCCCACTTATTCAGGTCCCCGAAGGGCTGCGATCATTGCCGCTGACCGTTGGCGGCGCACTGATCCTCTTGTTTTCTCTTGGCCACCTTATCCGCCTGTTTCTGGGCGTGGATAAGCGCCGCGACACGATCGAATAATACAGAAAGGCTGACATGGGCATTGCAGTTCTCCTTGGAGCGTTCGCATTTTGCGTTCTAATCGGAACCCCCGTCGCCTTTGCGCTGGGGATTTCAGCTATCGCGGCGTTCTGGTACGAAGGTCTCCCCCTGATGATCGGCTTTCAGCGGATCATCTCCGGTATCAACGTCTTTGCGCTGATGGCGATCCCCTTCTTTATCTTCGCCGGTGACCTGATGTTCCACGGCGGCATCGCCATGCGTTTGGTCCGCTTTGCACAAGCAGCCGTAGGGGCGGTACGCGGGGGATTAGGCATTGTGAATGTATTCTCCTCCATGCTGTTTGGCGGTATTTCGGGCTCTGCAATCGCCGACATCTCGGCCTTGGGGTCCATCCTTGTGCCCGTCATGAAAGAAAAAGGCTACGATGCCGATTATGCCGTAAATGTAACCGTGACCTCATCCATCGCAGGGATCATCATCCCCCCCAGTCACAACATGATTATCTTCGCCATCGCCGCAGGGGGCGGCATATCCATCTCGAAACTGTTCCTGGCGGGCGTTGTTCCGGGCATTTTGATGTGCCTCTGCCTTGCCACCGCCGCCTATCTGGTCGCCGTCAAAAGGGGTTATGCCGCAGAAAAATTCCCTGGATGGACGGCCCTGACCATCGCCTTTTTCGGCGCCATCCCGGGGTTGCTGACTGCTGTCATCATCGTGGGGGGCGTCCTGTCAGGCGTGTTCACTGTCACGGAATCCGGCGCCTTTGGTGCGATCTATGCATTTCTGGTCACCTTGATCGTCTATCGCTCCATCACCTTCGACAAGTTCAAAACGGCCGTGATTTCATCCGTACGTACCACTGCCATGGTGATGATCCTGATCGCATGTGCGGGCGCATTCGCCTATATGCTGACCTTTTACCGCGTGCCCACCAAAACAGTGGATTTACTGACAGGATTAACAGAAAATCCCATCCTCATTTTGTTGATGATCAACTTGGTACTGCTGATACTGGGTATGATCATGGACATGGCCGCCCTTATTCTGATCTGCACACCGATATTTCTACCAGTCGCACACAGCCTTGGCATTGATCCTTTGCAATTCGGTATGATCTTGCTGGTTAATCTGGGCTTGGGACTGTGCACGCCACCAGTTGGATCGTGCCTGTTTGTCGGCTGCGCTGTTGGTAAATTGCCAATGGAAAAAGCCGTCAAGACAATCTGGCCATTCTATATCGCGATCTTGATTGCCCTGTTGCTGATAACCTTTGTACCAGCCATTTCTCTGACACTGCCTTATCTTATTGATGGCTAGGCAAAAACCGCACGCACCCTGCTAAATTCAGCTGTGCGCCATGTGCTTATCCGCAGTCTTTCAGCCAAAGCGCCGCTTGAACGGTCCCGGAAAATATGGAATGGATTTAGGCCTTGGGCTTATTTCCAAGGTACAAATTCCTTTGGCAGTTTGCTGTAAAGCCGGATGGGAAGGTAAGACGGCAGCCATGCATGAAAGGGCGGTTTGTCTTTTAAATACATCTGTGTCGCCGGGGTCGGTGCGTAAGACACTCAACGACGAAGGAAAAACACCATGCGCGCTGCTGTTGTCCGAGACTTCAACCAAGACCTGTCCATAGAAACCGTGCCAGATCCGATTTGCCCTGACACAGGCGTTGTTCTCAAAGTGGCGGCCTGCGGCGTGTGCCGGTCAGACTTTCACGGATGGGTCGGCGGGCATCCCAAGGTTACGAATGGGTCCATTCTTGGCCATGAATACTGTGGCACCGTGGTTGAGGCAGGCAAGCAAGCCAAACACAAGGTCGGTGACCGGTTGATTGCCCCCTTCATTTTGGGGTGCGGCGATTGCCCCGCCTGCCGAACCGGCGCTTCCAACACATGCGAAAGCGCAATAGTGCCCGGCTTTGGTGCACCGGGGGCCTATGCTGAATTTGTCGGCGTTCCTTTTGATCACAACTTGGTTCACCTGCCAGATACGATGTCGCCAGCTTTGGCAGCGGGGTTGGGATGCCGCGTTACAACCGCGTGGCACGCATTGACGGACCGCGCAAATGTGCGCGCTGGTGAATGGGTGGCCATCCACGGCACGGGTGGCATCGGATTGTCTGTGTTGCTTTTGGCCAAGATGCTGGGGGCGCGGGTCATTGTTGTGGATGTGGTCAAAGAAAAGCTAACCCATGCCATGCAGCTGGGCGCAGACGCGGCAGTCAACGCATCCACGGATGATGTGCCTGCAAAAATCCGGGACATTACCGCTGGCGGCGCACAGGTTTCCATCGAAGCACTGGGGATCGAGGCCACAACGAATGCCTCCGTCGAATGTCTGGCCACCCTTGGTCGCCACGTGCACGTGGGCATGCCTGCCGAAGACGGCATAATGCGCATCAACATGCGGGCGATCTATTCCAAGCAATTGGCGTTTTTTGGCACACGCGGGATGCCCTCCTGGAAATACCCGTCTCTTTTGGGGATGATCGAACGTGGGGATGTGGATTTGACCCCAATGCTGGACCGCGAGGTTTCTCTTTCAGGGGCAAGCGCCGAGTTGCGCGCCATGAAAGGCCCCACGCCCCCGGGTACCGCCGTGATCACCGACTTCACACAATAAAGACCTGCATGGCGAAAACACGGTCAGTCTAATTTAAACCCTTGCGCGCGCACATACGCGCCAAAATCACTGCGCTCAGGTGCGTTGTATTGTCTAACCTTGTCGTCGGACCACGTGTAAGAAACGCTTTGGCCAAATACATCTACGAAGCGTTGTGTTTCATAGGGTTGCGCCGCAGCCCGTTCAGCATCATAGCGCGCAACATTCCCCTGCACGCCCTCTTCGCGGTATTGATCAATGTGATAGGTCACGCAAAGCGGCAAGCGCTTTGACACCACCCGGGCGGCAGCTGGATGACCAAAAGCCAGACCCGCAAAGGGAAACACATGTTTGGGCAGCCTCAACAGCCTCGACACCGCCGCTGCCTCGTTTCGCACTGCACTAATAGGGCAGCACCCCAACCCCAGGGCCTCGGCTGCAGTCACGAAAGCACCCAGCGCGATAGCGGCATCCCCCGCCGCGTTAAAAAAGGCATCCAAATGGTCATTGGCAAAGGGAACGCCTTTCCATTCATGTATCAGTCTCTGGCGTCTGTTGTTGCCGCAAAAGACTGCAATCATGGGCGCATCCGCGACCCAAGACTGGCCCCGAACAAGGCTTGAGAGCGCTTGCCGGCTTTCATCAGAGCGCAACACCACGATATCACGTTGCTGCAAATCGCTTTTCGTGGGGGCCGCCAGCGCAGTTGCGCATAGTACATCGACCCAAGACGCAGGCACGGGTTTATCCAAGAAAGCCCGGCACGACCCGCGCGCAGCCATGGAATGCAACAAAGCGCTATCCGGCGCCCCGGCTATTTGAGGCATATCGCTGTACCGTTCCGCCAAAGTTTGCTGCAGGCTGTGCACGTCCTGTGTCGTCATTCTCGTCTTCCTCCGCAGGCCCGTTGCAAGTATTTCTAAC
>JBGCDB010000057.1:0-30667 GCA_045104955.1 Roseobacter sp. | reverse complement strand
GCCTCATCATGGCTGCGCACGGCGGCGTTGATCCGCTGGATCCACAATGCGCGGAAATTACGTTTGCGGTTCTTGCGGTCGCGCGTGGCATATTGGTTGGCTTTGTCGACGGCTTGGCGTGCGACTTTAAAGGTATTCTTGCGGCGGCCGTAGTAGCCTTTTGCTGCTTTGATTACCTTCTTGTGACGGGCGTGGGTGACTGTACCACCTTTTGTACGGGACATATCGTTGCTCCTTCTGGCTTAACGGTCGTAGGGCATGAAGCCCTTGATGATCTTTGCATCTGGCTCAGACAATGCTGTCGTGCCGCGTGCGTTACGAATGAATTTCTTGGTCCGCTTGATCATACCGTGCTGTTTGCCAGCCTGACTGCCGATAACCTTGCCAGTCGCCGATACCTTAAAGCGCTTCTTAGCGCTTGATTTGGTCTTCATCTTAGGCATTTCCGTCTCCTTAATCTCAGATCGGTTTAGACGCGACTCGGCATGCCATTCTGGCCGGACGCGCGATCGAAGCCGCCGTATAGAAGGCCCCATTCCATTTGGCAAGTGTTGAATAAGAAAAGGCCCCGCGTACGGGACCTCATTTTAAAGTCTCATGAAACCTGTGCGATCAGGTTTCGCGGCGCTGTCTTTTCACAATGCCCAACGCCCCCAAACCAGCAAGCAAAAGCGGTATACCCGCAGGCAATGGAACAACGCTGACTTCTGTCGTCGTGTTCGGATCATCGACTTCCTCAGGTAGCGCGGCCAATTCTTCGTCAACCGGGATCAAGTCCGAAATACCGCTGCTGCCAGAGGAACCAGAGCCGCCATTAAAGCCTACCGCACCTTGGCCCACTCTCGCAGAGAACGCGCTTCCGCCATTAAGTCTGGTCGTGATGGTCCATCCGCCATTTTGCGCATCAGCGGCGATCACTGTGCTGCTTGGCGCGTTTGTGGCAGATGTACCCACGATAGTCTCGATACCTGTTCCGGTATCAGAGCTGTCGATCGAGACGATATCGGCAAAGCTTGCCACAGGTGCTGCGATCAAAGTCGCCGCCATCAATACCGTTTTATTCATCATCTTGCCCCCAAAACTACGAAATAATCTCGACCTCTGCTCAGAAGCCATCCCGAGTTTTCAAACTATACTCTCTGAGCGTGGAGTCAAACAGACCGCCCCACATCTCTGCCAAAGAAATAAAAAGTATCAAATTTGTGTAAAATTACGAAACAATGCAGCGGAAAGAGCGCGATTGTTTTCAAGGAACAGATTCTCATCCGCGAGACTTAGGGGACAAGACGCCGGAAACGCAGATGAACACATCAATCTACACCGACGACACGGAACATGGTACGCTTGGCCATCAACCCCGCAGAAAAATCACGTGATCGGGTAGAAATTGCAAAGCCTCTTAGAACACCTAAAGATTTCGATCAGCGACTTATTGGAAACGCTTGGCCTTGTCATGACCCGCCCATGGAAAATGGCGGCCGCGGTGTTTACAGGCGGAAATGTCCTCGAAAGCGCATTGCTCTATTTCGGATGCCTGCTTGGCGCATCTTTGTTGCTGGTGTTGTTCCCCTTCAATCTCGGGGATGAATTTTTAAGCTATGCGCAATCCGTCGTGATTACGTCTTGTGTCGTTTTACTGGTAACGTCAGTCCTGTTGCATTGGGGTCTGAAGTTGTGCCGGGTGCCGATCAGTTTTCAAAAGGCGCTGACAATCAATTGTTTCATTTCGGGTGCCTATGTCTTGGCACTATCGATCGGGATCGCGCTGGCCACGTCGCTGATTGCCATTTTGGCCCCCGACTCCAAGCAAGAGTTCGCAGCCCTTACACTCGGCTGTATTCCCATCTTTGCGTACACCTCAGCTGGCCCGGCGCTTGTCGCTCCTGCGTTCGGGTTCGCAGTGCACGCGGCCATTAGCCTTCTTAGCTTTGCATTCTCGGTATTTTTAACCAGCGGAGTGTTTGTCGGGCTCGCGCCGTATCGCAAGTCCAGCGCATTCACCTATTGCCTTGTAGCCGTAGGTGTTTTTGCACTGGATTACGTGGCATCTGCAGCGTTTTCAGGCCTTCAGATCAACACAGACAGCGCCTACTGCCGCGCTCTAGGCTGACCTTGTCATTCTGGGTCAGTGCTAAAGATCAACCGCTCGTCACAAGGCGCAACCCGCAGAATATTTGTACTGCCCGGCACGTTAAAGGGCACACCAGCAGTGACTACGATCATGTCTTCTTTAGTGGCATAGCCTTGGCGCGTGGCCGCGCGGGCCGAATTGACAACGGCCTGTTTAAAGCGATCCAGCTCGTCCACCATCACACAGTTGCACCCCCACGTCAGTGTCAGACGGCGCGCCGTCCGCAGTCGCGACGTCATCACGATAATCGGCACCCGTGGCCGTTCACGCGCTGTCAGCATTGCCGTGGTGCCACTTTGACTGAAACAGCAAATGGCCTTGATATTCGTCGTCTCCGCGATTTCGCGCGCAGCAGATACAATGCCGTCCGCAATGGTGCGCCCCTTGGCCTCTCGAGAGGCTTCGATAATCTGCGTGTAAGTTGGGTCTTGCTCGACCTCAGTTGCCACGTTGTTCATCGTTGTCACTGCTTCGATCGGGTAGGCGCCAGCCGCCGATTCCGCCGATAACATCACCGCGTCTGCCCCCTCATAGATTGCTGTCGCCACATCCGACACCTCAGCGCGCGTGGGAACGGGGCTTTCGATCATGCTTTCCATCATCTGCGTGGCCACGATTACCGGTTTCGCTGCGGCGCGACACTTACGCACCAACCGCTTCTGAATGGGTGGCACGTTCTGCACAGGCAACTCTACGCCCAGATCACCGCGCGCCACCATAATACCGTCGCTTGCCTCAAGAATTTCATCAAAGTTCGTAACCGCCGCAGGTTTTTCGATCTTGGACAGGATCGCCGCGCGCCCATTGGCAAGGTCAGAGGCTTCCAAAACATCTGCTGCACGCTGCACGAAGCTTAGCGCCAGCCAGTCCACACCCAATTCGCAGACGAATTCCAAATCCTTACGATCTTTGTCCGAAAGGGCTGCCAAAGGCAGCACCACATCCGGCACATTCACCCCTTTGCGGTTCGAAATGACACCGCCCGCGATAACCGTGCAATTGGCGTGACTAGGGCTGCAGTCATCAACCTTAAGGCGGATTTTCCCATCGTTGACCAACAGGGCAGCACCGGGTTCAAGCGCTGCAAAAATCTCTGGGTGTGGCAGGTTCACGCGATTTACGTCGCCAGGTACGTCATCTAGATCAAGTCGGAACTTTGCACCTTCTTCCAGCATCTCGCCTTCGTCATTGGTAAAGACACCGACCCGCAGCTTGGGGCCCTGTAGGTCCGCCAAGATGCAAATACTGCCGCCCGTGTCCTCTTCGATCTGACGAATGATGGCGTGGCGCTCGCGGATTTCTTCGTGGCTGCCGTGGCTCATGTTCAAGCGAAACACATCTGCACCGGCCGTATGCAGCGCATGCATCATCTCGTAGTCATTTGAGGCTGGGCCAAGGGTGGCGACAATTTTTACATTGCGATGGCGTCTCATGGGGAACGGGTCCTTTTCAGCATTGTTACCGCTAACGGCTTTTTATTCTTATGCGCCAATGCGCAGGCGGGGGCAACTGCCCAAGTCGTATAACAGGGTTTTTCTACACCAGATGGCACGGGCCTACAGCAAGATGCAACTTTCTGCAGCAGTTGACACCAGCGACTGCCCGCCCAATTTGTAGACAAGCACGACAATAAGGAGCGAACCGATGCCCACCCAGACCGAAATCGAACTTCAAGCCGCCGCGTTTCGCCGGTTGCAAAAGCACCTGATGCAAGACCGCACAGACGTGCAAAACATCGATATGATGAATTTGGCGGGGTTCTGCCGCAACTGTCTAAGCCGCTGGTATCAAGAGGCCGCCAATGACCAGGGTATCGATATGGACAAAGAGGCGGCACGCGAGTTGTTCTACGGGATGACCATGGCAGACTGGAAGGCCAACTACCAAACAGAAGCGACCGGCGACCAACAAAAAGCATTCGAAAAAAGCTTTGCCGAAAATGTAGCGAAAGATTAGGCGCAGAGCGCCTTGGCGCGGGGCTGCAAATATGCAGGGGCGCAGATCCAAAGCGGTGCGCGGCCTCTACCCAAGGAAAAGGTACGGCGTCGGCGCTCCGGTTTTTTCAGAACAGATATAGACATAACCAATCAGCAGTCAGTGCGGGTTTGGGGCCGCCCTGAATTTCAACTGTGACACCCAAACGCAACATCAGACCTGACCCGCGTGGGCTGGCATCCAGCAGCGAAAACCGCGCCCGCACCTGGGCGCCACCCGGCACAGGCGCAATGAAACGCACCTTGTCAAAACCATAATTCAATGACGCAGTTTCGCCTTCGATCTTGGGCACCACCTCGTAGATCAACTTGGACAACAACGACAGCGTCAAAAACCCATGCGCCACAGTCCCATCGAACCCCGCCGCCTGCCCGGCTGCGGGGTCCAGATGTATGGGTTGCCAGTCTTCGGTGATGTCGGCAAAGGCATCAATCTGATCTTGCCTAACCGTCGTCCAATCCGAAACGCCCAATTCTGATCCGACGGACTGTTCTAATGATGCGCGCGTCAGCATACACCCTCCGGTTGTCCCCGTGGGAACAGGTAGTCGGTTTAAACCGCGGCCTTCAGGCTTTCCTCAAGGTAGATTTCCCGCAGACGTGGGGCCACACGGCCCGGCACGCCATCACCCAAAGACACGCCGTCAATTTCGACCACGGGCATGACAAAGGTGCTGGCCGATGTAATAAACGCCTCATCCGCGTCTTTTGCCTCGTCAATGGTAAAGTTGCGTTCTTCAACCTCCATCTGGGCCTCTTGCGCGAACCGCAGTACAGCCGCGCGCGTGATCCCGTGCAGGATATCGTTGGACAGCGCCCGCGTGATGATCTTGTTGCCTTTGACGATGTAGGCATTGTTTGAGGTGCCTTCTGTGACAAAGCCGTCTTCGATCATCCATGCGTCGTCGGCCCCCGCTTTCTTGGCCATCATCTTGCCCATGGACGGATACAGCAGCTGCACAGTCTTAATGTCGCGACGGCCCCACCGGATGTCTTCGATGCTGATAACCTTCATGCCTTTTTGCGCGGCAGGGCTATTGGCCAGACCGGGCTTTGCTTGTGTAAAAAGCACGATCGTGGGTTCGGTTGTTTCTGGGTCCGGAAAGACGAAATCACGGTCGCCCGGCGCGCCCCGGGTGATCTGCAGATAGATCATACCTTCGTCGATTTCGTTGACGCGGACGAGTTCTCGGTGAACTTCCAGAAGGTCATCTTTGTCGATGGGGTTGCGCATATCCAGCGCATCCAAAGACCGTTGAAGACGTACCGCGTGGCCGTCAAAATCAATCAGTTTACCACCCAGCACCGACGTCACCTCGTAGACGCCATCGGCCATTAGGAACCCGCGATCAAAAATCGATACGGTGGCTTCATTCTCGGGCATGTAGTTGCCATTTACGTAAACTGTGCGCATCGCTTGCGTTCTCCTGTGCGGTGATGTGGGCTGACACCAATCAGCAGCCACATATTTCTTTGATACCTACTGCGCAGATGCGGACGTGCGCAAGGGCGCGATGGACCGCATCCGCTTGTTCACCCCCAAAGCGCGCGTTCGGGCGGGTATACGCCTTTGTCGTCAAACAGCAGCGGTGGGTCGCGGTCTTCGGCCAGCAGTAGCGGACCATCCAAATCAACCACTGACACGCCTTGCGCCACCAAAGTCGCCGGCGCCATCGCGAGGCTTGATCCCACCATGCAGCCCACCATTACATCGTAGCCCAAGGCGGCACCCTCAGCGCGCAGCGCGAGCGCTTCGGTCAAGCCACCAGTTTTATCGAGCTTGATGTTGATCACGTCATACTTGCCCTTCAACGCGGGCAGGCTGGCGCGGTCGTGGCAGCTTTCGTCCGCGCACACTGGCACTGGGCGTTCCATGCCAATAAGCGCGTCGTCATCGCCCGCAGGCAAGGGTTGCTCCACCAGTTCCACGCCAAGGCGCACCAGATGCGGCGCAAGATCGGCGTAAACCTCGGCGGACCAGCCTTCGTTGGCGTCCACGATGATCCGGGACGCAGGCGCGCCTGCGCGCACAGCCTCTAGCCGGGGCATGTCATCTGGCGTGCCTAACTTGATCTTGAGTAAGGGGCGATGTGCGTGGGCCTGCGCTTGGGCTTGCATGTCGGCGGGACTGGCCAGTGACAGTGTATAAGCGGTAATTTCAGGGCCGGGGGCTGCCAGCCCGGCCAATTCCCATACTCGCTTGCCCTCGCGTTTCGCCTGCAAATCCCAAAGCGCACAATCGACAGCGTTACGTGCCGCCCCTGCGGGCAGCAGTTCGTATAGCGCTGCACGCGTGATTTCTTCTGGCAACGCTTCGATCTGGGCAGTCACACTTTCTAAGGTCTCATCATACCGCGCATAGGGCACGCATTCACCCCACCCCTGATGCGCACCCTCCTGGATACGGACGGTCAGGACTTTGGCCTCTGTCCGGGACCCGCGCGAGATGGTGAACACCTGCGCCAGACGGAACACGTCGCGGGTAACGTCTATGTGCATGCGGTCTGCTCCTGTGTGGCGGGGGTCACAGCGCCAGCAATCCGTCCACCAGCTTTTCCGCGCCAAAGCGGAAAGGGTCAGTGGCAGGCAGGTTCATGCGGTCTTCGATCTCTTGCAGGCAGGCTTTTGCAGCGGCCTCATCCAGTGCTTTGGTGTTGACCGACACGCCCGTGACCTGACAAGCCGGGTTGGCCACTCGCGCGATCGGCAATGCCGTGTCGCGCAACAGTTCAAGCGACGGCAATGTATAGTGCGGCAGGCCGCGCATATGCGTGCGGGTCGGTTCGTGACACAGGACCAACGCGTCGGGCTGCCCACCATGGATCAACGCCATTGTCACACCGGAATAAGACACGTGGAACAAGCTGCCCTGCCCTTCGATGTGGTCCCAATGGTCTGCGTCATTGTCGGGGGTCAGGTATTCAACAGCGCCCGCCATAAAGTCAGCGATCACGGCATCCAGCGGGACGCCTTTGCCGGTGATCAAAATGCCCGTCTGGCCCGTGGCACGGAAATCAGATTTCAACCCGCGTTTTACCATTTCCGCGTCCATCGACATGGCCGTGTACATCTTGCCGCACGAACAATCCGTCCCGATGGCCAGCGCCCGCTTGCCGGTGCGTTTTTGTCCGTTCGCGATGGGGTAGGCGACCGATGGCACGCGCACGTCGTGCAATGTGCGCCCGTTGACCTTGGCCGCGGCCTGCAATGCGTCTTCGTTACGCAGCAAGTTATGCAAGCCCGCTGCAATGTCATACCCCAGCTGCAACGCCTTCACGAGCACGTCTTGCCATTCCTGCGAGATCATTCCACCCCGGTTCGCCACGCCAATGACCAGCGTTTTGGCCCCGGCGTTCAAGCCATCTTCTAGCGTCATGTCCACAAGACCCATGTCGGCCCCACACCCGGGCAGGCGGAACTGACCCACAGCGTTTTCAGGGCGCCAGTCCTTGATCCCTTGTGCGACTTTGGCCGCGAGTTGGTCCGGCGCGTCGCCGAGGAAAAGCAGGTATGGTGTCTGGATCATGTCTGGGCCTCCGTCAGATTCGCCTTAATTTCACCTGTTTGGCCCGCAAATACATCTCATAAAACGCTAAAAGAGACCCGTGTGTAGAAGGTTATTCGAATATTTAGCCAATATGTCGAATAAAGCACTCCTGTCCGGTCTATAACCATGTGATTTAATTTTCTGCAGGTGCAAAATGCGCTTGCAGCATATTGCGCAATTTAATATCACCCAAAGCAACACAATCGCAACTTTATTACTCAAGGTCCTGATATGAGCTTTCGCATCCAGCCTGCCGCCCCTGCCCGCCCCAACCGTTGTCAGCTATTTGGTCCCGGCTCCAGACCTGCCATTTTCGAAAAAATGGCGGCCTCGGCGGCTGATGTGATCAACCTTGATCTGGAAGACAGCGTCGCCCCCAGTGACAAAGACAGCGCGCGGGCCAACATCATCGCCGCGATCTCAGATGTGGATTGGGGCAATAAAACGCTGTCCGTGCGCATCAACGGTTTGGATACGCCGTATTGGTACAAAGACGTGGTGGACCTGATGGAACAGGCGGGCGACCGACTGGATCAAATCATGATCCCCAAGGTGGGCTGTGCGGGCGATATCTATGCGGTGGACGCGCTGGTTACCGCGATTGAAGCCGCCAAAGGCCGCACTAAACGCATCGACTTTGAAGTGATCATCGAATCTGCCGCAGGCATCGCGCATGTCGAAGAGATCGCGGCCGCCTCCCCCCGCATGGCCGCAATGAGCTTGGGTGCTGCAGATTTCGCGGCCTCCATGGGCATGCAGACCACAGGAATCGGCGGGACGCAGGAAAACTATTATATGCTGCGCGAGGGTCAAAAATACTGGTCTGATCCGTGGCATTGGGCGCAAACCGCCATTGTTGCTGCGTGCCGCACCCATGGCGTTTTACCGGTGGACGGACCGTTTGGCGATTTTTCCGATGACGAAGGCTTTCGTGCGCAGGCCGCGCGGTCGGCCACGTTGGGCATGGTCGGCAAATGGGCCATCCACCCCAAACAGATCGCGATCGCGAACGAAGTCTTCACCCCCTCAGCCGAGGCGGTAGCAGAGGCGCGCGACATCCTTGCCGCGATGGAAGAGGCCAAAGCCAAAGGCGAAGGCGCCACCGTTTACAAGGGCCGCTTGGTCGATATTGCGTCTATCAAACAGGCCGAGGTCATCGTGCGGCAATCCGAAATGATCGCCGGTTAACGCAAGCTTGATTTGCCCTTGAGCACGTCCTGTGGCGCTGTGGGTCCAACGTGAAAGGATACCCCATGCGCCACTTTTTACTTGTCTTGCTACTGATCGCAGCAAATGGCCTTGCGGCAGGAGATATCCAGCCGCGGGCCGGTTGGATTGTGCTGCCAACTGACAAAACACATAGCGCCCTGCTGACGGACCTGCGGTCTGCCGTGAAAGCCAACAAGATGGGTGTTGTGACGCAAGCGGGGCCAACCGCCACGGCGCGCCAACGCGGCATCGACATCCCAGAAAACCGGGTCGTGGGTGTTTTTAACAATAAATTCGCAGTTGAGGTTCTAGCCACATCGACGGCCGCCATGATCGAAGCGCCTATCCGCTTTTATCTGACGGCGAACGAGGACGGATCCGCAACCCTATCGTACAAAACACCCAGTTTCGTCTTTGACCCTTACATGGACGAAGGCGGCGATGATCTGGCAGCTTTGGCCAGCACGCTCGATCGGATTTTTGACCGGATCGCACAGCAGGCAATACGCTAGGCCCGTTCATCCTTGGGTGATCCCATGACCACATATGATGTGATGGAGCTAACTTGGGCCATCGCCCCTAAAATATCCGTATGAAACAGCTTATACGCGGGTAAGTCGGCGCATTCGACGCGCAGTAAATATTCGATTGTACCTGTGATGTTGTGGCATTCCACCACTTGCGGGGCCCGCGCAATGGACCGCTCAAACGCTTCTTGGCTGGCTTTGGAATGATCACGCAGGCCCACGCCAATATAGGCCACAAACCCAGCCCCCATCGCGGCCCGGTCCAACACAGCGCGGTACCCTTTGATCAGACCCGATCTTTCCATCTCTTGCACCCGCCGCAGGCAAGCAGAGGGGGACAAGCCAACCCGATCTGCAAGCTCAAGGTTGCTGATGCGTCCGTTGCGCGACAGCTCACGCAATATCTGTTCGGATTTTTGATCAATCTCATTCATATGTTGTGATTTATCCGCCAAATTGGTCAAAATAGCAATTAAATGCGCGATGTAATGCGATTTAAATTGCGCCATGACACTTGAAACCATGACCGCCCTTGTCGCCTTTGCCTTCGTCAGTTCCGCCACGCCGGGGCCAAATAACCTGATGCTGATGGCTTCTGGCGCCAACTACGGGTTTGCGCGATCTGTGCCACACATGTTGGGTATCTCTGTGGGGTTTACCTTGATGATTTTACTGGTGGGGGTCGGGTTATTGCAGGTCTTTGATGCCTGGCCGGTCAGTTACACCGTGCTCAAGATTGCATCCGTCGTCTATATGACATGGCTGGCATGGAAGATCGCCCGTGCCGTCCCCGCAAAATCCGCCCACGCCACCGGAACACCGATGACTTTTTTGCAGGCTGCAGCCTTTCAGTGGGTAAACCCTAAGGCATGGGCGATGGCGCTCACGGCATTGTCGGTCTATGCCACTGACGCGACTTATATGGCGTTTGGCATTGTCGCGTTGGTTTTTGGGCTTGTGAACCTGCCGTCGATCACCATGTGGACCATGCTTGGTCAGCAGATGGCACGGATCCTGACAAACCCGGCCCGCTTGCGCGCCTTCAACTGGACAATGGCCACTTTGCTGATTGCGTCGCTTTATCCTGTGCTGTGGCCCGCGTGATGCGATTGCATTGCCGCGCGATGCCCGCCATATAGGAACCACCAAAGCGGAGTGGGCAATGACGCAATACATGGATTTCGAAAAACCGCTGGCCGAGATTGAAGGCAAAGCGGAAGAACTGCGCGCATTGGCGCGGTCCAACGAAGAGATGGACGTGGCCGAGGAAGCATCAGCGCTCGACACCAAGGCCAAGGCAATGTTGGAGGATTTGTACAAATCCCTCACGCCATGGCGCAAATGTCAGGTTGCCCGTCATGCCGAGCGGCCGCATTGTCAGGCTTATATTGACGCGCTTTTCAACGATTACACACCGCTGGCTGGGGATCGGAATTTTGCTGATGACCATGCAGTGATGGGTGGGTTGGCCCGGTTGAACGACAAACCCGTAGTGGTGATCGGCCATGAAAAAGGCAACGACACCAAATCGCGGATTGAACGCAATTTCGGCATGGCCCGCCCAGAAGGATACCGCAAGGCGATCAGGCTGATGGACATCGCGCACCGCTTTGGCCTGCCGGTTGTCACTTTAGTTGACACGCCAGGGGCCTACCCTGGCAAAGGCGCAGAAGAGCGTGGCCAGTCCGAGGCCATCGCACGGGCGACCGAAAAGTGCCTGCAGATTGGCGTGCCTTTGGTGTCGGTGATCATCGGCGAAGGGGGCTCGGGTGGGGCGGTGGCATTTGCGACGGCCAACCGTGTCGCAATGCTGGAGCATTCGGTCTATTCCGTGATCAGCCCCGAGGGCTGCGCGTCGATCCTTTGGAAAGACGCAGAAAAGATGCGTGAAGCAGCCGAAGCCCTGCGCCTGACAGCACAGGACCTTAAGAAGTTGGGTGTCATCGACCGTATCATTCCAGAACCTTTGGGCGGCGCACATCGCGACCCCGGGACGGCGATCGAAGCCGTTGGCCGCACGATTGCTGATATGATAGACGAGCTGTCCAGCAAAGATGCAGCCACGCTGATTGCAGATCGTCGCGCCAAGTTCCTTGAACTGGGCAGCCAAGGTCTCGCCGCATAAAACGCAGCTAGCTGGCCAACATCCGCAACCCTTGGGTGACATCTGACCGTACGGCCAAACGCAGGCCGGGCTCATCGCCTGCTCTAAGTGCAGCGATGATCAGCCTGTGGTATTGTGGCGCCTCTGTGCGGCGCAATCGACCATAGAGCGCGCGCATGGTGGGCCCCATCTGCAACCATACCGTTTCGGCCATGGCCAGCATCGCAGGTGCTTGGGCCCGCAGGTAAAGGGTGCGATGAAATTCCAGATTGGTCCGGATGTAGCTGACGGGATCGCGGTGGGCGACAGCCTCGGACACCGTGTTGTTGATGGACTGCAGCCGTTCGATCAATGCCATATGCGCGCGTGGCAATGCGCGACTGGCCAATTCAACCTCGATCAAGGCGCGCAGGGCGGCAAGCTCTTCGATGCGCTCGTTGCTCAGCTCTGGGGTAGAGATGCGGCCAGACGACGACATTGTCAGCGCCCCTTCGGCCACCAAACGGCGCACAGCTTCGCGTGCAGGCGTCATTGACACATCATAAGCTTTGCCGATGCCACGCAGTGTCATCGCCTGGCCCGGGGCGATATCACCTTGCATGATCCGGGCACGCAACGCGCGGAAAATACGGTCATGGGCGGCAGTTGTGCCATCTGCGGGGCGCTGGTTCAAAATCATATGGCGATTGTGATCACAAAATACCCGCCGTCAAGCGCATCAGCATTCTAAGCGCCAAAACGGTAGCGATGCAGCGCGCCCCCGTCGCGGCGCAACCATGCGCGTTGGTGTTTGTAATCTCCATAAAGCGCGTCAACCGTCGCCCAGAAATCTGCGGAATGGTTCATATGCTCTAGATGCGCCACTTCGTGCGCAACAACGTAATCCAGAACATCCGGCGGCGCGAGGATAAGCCGCCACGAATACATCAACCGCCCTTGTGATGTGCACGACCCCCACCGCGAACGCGTGTCGCGCAAAGTAATCGCGCTATAGCGTTTGCCCAACTTGTCTGCATAGTGATCCGACGCCTCTGCCAAGCGGGCGCGTGCAATCTGCTTGAGATGACTGCCCAGCCGCTTGCCCATCCTCTCTGGCGCGCCGGGCACAAGCACACGGCCCGGTTCAAACACCACCCGCCGACCGCTGCCTTGGGCAACTTCATGCGGCTGCCCCCCGATGTGCAGATGCGCACCCAAGCCGACCTCGACGTCCTCTTGCCGCGCATCAAGATGTTTGCGAATCCATGCCTCTTTCTCGCGCGCAAAGGCGATCGCCTCGCGTTCGGCCACGCGTTTGGGCAATGTCAGCGTCACGCGGCCATCCAATTGCGATATCCGCAAAGAGATTCGTTTGGCCCGCGCGGACCGGCGCAAAACAAGTTCAATGGGCGGATCGCCAGAAAGGGTAGTATTGCTCATTTCGATGCCTTAAGGCGTTATTCATTAGCTGTGACTAGGCCAGAGACGTGGCAGGTCTTTACAGACCTCTGTTACTATGGCACTTGGCCGGAATCATCTACACCTGAACCGCAATTGCAAAGGGGGTTTTCATGCCCAAGGAAGAATGGGGAACGAAGCGCCTCTGCCCAGAGACGGGCAAACGTTTCTACGACCTGAACGCCAATCCGATTATCAGCCCCTATACCGGCGAAGTTGTCGAAGTAGATTCGTCAAAATCCCGCATGATCGCAGCTGACGCAGAAGACGCGGCAACGACCAAAGCAAAAGCAGCATCCGACGAAGAAGAAGTCGTATTGGATGATGACGATGATGTGGATGTAGATCTGGGCGACGACATCCTGGACGATGATGATGACGAAGAAGACAACGTCCCTCTGGAAGAAATCGCGGACGTCGCTGCAAACGACGACGACAGCTAAACATCGCATTTGCGCGGCGGGTTCGATTTTACGCTTGATCCCGCCCCGTGGCGCCGCTATCAGACGGCGCATCGGGTTGTACGACCCATCCCGCACTGGCTGTATTGCCTTTGCATCGGGGCATTAGCTCAGCTGGGAGAGCGCCTGCATGGCATGCAGGAGGTCAGCGGTTCGATCCCGCTATGCTCCACCAAATACTTCCCAGATTGAATGCACTTTACACCAGCGCCGCGTCAGCAGCTGTTTGCGTCAGAAACGCGCGCCAGCCGCCCAACGCGGTGATGTCTTCAGCACCTTGAACGCCTGCCGCCTCGACCAGAAAGCCGGGTACAGTCGATCCGTCCTCAAGCGCGACAGACCCGATACACAAGGGTGCAGGAATGCCCGCCATAAAATCGCCAAAGGCCGACCTGGGCAGCGCCCAGACCTCAACCTCGATCGCGGCCCCTTTTTCGATCCGCAACAAACCGGGCCGTGCTGGTGGGCCACCTGCCAGCGCATAAAACCTGTAGCATGCAGCCGTTTGTGTCGAGGTAAGATATCTCGCCCCACGCGATGTCAGCTCGCCGTTTAGCGGCAAGCCCGACATATGCGCCCCACAGACCGCGACAGCAATTTCATCTGACATTGGTGCCGGGTGGGTAACAGGGCTTTCGGTTTCAAACAGGTTGGCCACGGCGGCCGCCAAGGCGTCTTGCCCACTGCGCGCCAGCAAGGTCACAGAACCGGGGCGCCCATCGCTGCGAGGCCCTGTTGGCACGGCAATGCCGCACATGTCCAACAGGTTCACAAAGTTCGTATAGGTCCCAAGGTTGGAATTTGGTGTCACCGGGTCCGTCTCAAGATCGTCCAACGTGTAGAACGTGGGAATCGTCGGCACGCACAACAGATCAATCCCGGCCAAAGCCTTGTTCGCAATAGCCGCGAGTTCTTTCAAACGGTACATACCACGGAATGCATCAGCCGCAGAAAGCTTCTGAGCCGCACCGATGATGTGCTGTGTGGTCGGGTGCAACGCGGTGGGGTCCTGCGCCATGAGGTCTTGGACAACGGTGTAACGCTCAGCAACCCATGCGCCTTCGTACAGCATTTCGGCCACCGCATAGAGCGGTTCAAAGTCTACTTCGACGATCTGCGCACCAAAACCCACCAGTCGTTCAATGGCTGCGTCGAACATCGCGCTTTGGGCGTCATCCCCAAAGAATTTGCGCGTTTGGGGGGTAGGCACCCCCACAGTCAGCCCTTGGGGCGGCGCGCTGAGCGGCCCGGCGACAAGTGGTTTGGCATAGGCATCCGCCGCGTCATAGCTGCAGGCCACGTCAAAAACGGCGTAAGCATCTGTCACCGACTGTGCAAAGATCGATATGGTATCCAGCGTCCGACATGCAGGCACCACCCCGGTGGCAGACAACGCGCCCAGCGAAGGCTTTAAGCCTACAATGTTGTTCAAGGCTGCAGGCACACGCCCAGACCCGGCAGTATCGGTACCCAGCGAAAACGTCACCAACCCATGCCCGACAGCGACAGCTGATCCGCTGGAGGACCCCCCCGGCACCCAGCTAGGGTCAACAGAATTGCGTGGCACGCCAAAAGGCGACCGCACGCCGACCAAGCCCGTGGCGAACTGGTCCAAATTCATTTTGCCAATCAGCAGCGCGCCAGCACGGCGCAATTCAGCGACAACAAAAGCGTCCGTGTCAGGCGTATAGGCATAGCTGGGGCATGCCGCTGTTGTCGGCACGCCAGCCACATCGATGTTGTCTTTGACGACGAATGGAACACCCCATAAAGGCGTCTCAGCAGATCGCTCTGGCAGGTTGGCTGCCGCTGCCAAAACGTCCGCGCGGTCCAGCACATGCAGGAATAAGGCCGGATCATCTACCGCAGCGATACGCCGGTAGACCTCTTGCACAACGTCGCTGGGAGTGACGTCACCATCATAAGCCGATTGCAAAGCGGAAAGCGTGAAGGGAAGAGAATGTAGCATTTGGCGTCCTTACTTATGCAGTCTGTCGGGCGGGGGGTTGTGGTGCGGCCCCGATCAAAGCTTTTGTATAGTCATGGCTGGGCGTCGACATGATCTGCGCCGCGGGGCCTCGTTCGATAATCTCGCCGTTTTTCATCACCAGCACCTCGTCACAGAGTAGCCGCACAACATTCAGATCATGGCTTACAAACAGATAAGACATGCCCAGTTGCGCACGCAAATCAACCAGCAAGTTCAATACGATGGCTTGGATCGACACATCAAGGGCTGCAGTTGGTTCATCCAGGATCAGGAGTTTGGGCTGCAAAGCGATGGCGCGCGCGATACCTACCCGCGCCTTTTGTCCCCCCGATAACTGATGTGGAAACCGACTGAGCAACGCTTGCGGCAGGCCGACAAGCTCGGCAAGTTCAGCGACCCGATGGGTCAATGCTGTGCCAGCCATCCGGTCGATGCGCTTCAAGGGCTCAGCGATGGCAAGTGCGGCGGTATCGCGTGGGTTCAAACTGTCAGTGGCGTCTTGAAACACCATCTGGATATGACGCCGCGCGGGATGGGTGGCAAAGCGTTTCGCCGGGATCGAGGATATTTGCTGCCCGTCAAAAAGAATATCGCCACCGGTCGCGTCTTGCAGGCGCACGATCATCTCAGACGTTGTGGATTTCCCACATCCCGATTCGCCCACCAGCCCCAAGGACTGGCCTGCTTTGATTTCGAAAGATATGGATTTGACCGCCCTGACCGGTTCTCCTTTAGCTGGATAGGACTTGACCAGATTACGCACCTCTAGCAGGGGGCGGTCGTGGATTTTATGGTGCGGTTCTGCCGTGCGCACTTCTGCGGGCAGCAGCCCACGAATAGTTGCACCGATACGAGGCGTGGCATCCACCAATTTGCGCGTATACGGGTGTTGAGGCTGTGCAAAAAGCTGCGCAGGATCCCCCTGTTCGACAATGCGGCCGTCTTTCATCACGACAATCCGGTCACAATATTGCGACGCCATTCCCAGATCATGCGTGATCAGGATCATCCCCATACCGCGATCGCGCGTCAGGTCAGACACCAGATCCATCACAGCTTTTTGCGTAGTAATGTCCAAGCCAGTCGTCGGTTCATCCGCGATCATCAACTGCGGATTACAAGCAAGAGCGATGGCGATGACAATGCGCTGGCACATGCCCCCCGAAAGCTCAAACGGGTAGGCATCATAGCGCGCGGCAGCATCGTTAATCTTGACCGCCTCAAGTGTGGCGATGGCTTTGGCGCGGGCGTCCTGACGGGTGGCCTGCGCGTGGCGGATCAGTACGTCTTCGATCTGGCGGCCCACTTTGCGAATGGGGTTCAGGGCGGCGCGTGGGTTTTGAAAAATCATCGAAATCTCGCGCCCTCGGATATCGCGCATGTCTTTTTCATGCGCGCGGCGCAGGTCGATTCCGCTGTAGGTTACGTCACCTGATCGGATCGAACCGCCGGCGTCCAAAATCCGCAACAGCGCGTAAGATGTCACTGATTTGCCAGACCCGCTTTCGCCCACAATACCCAACGTCTCGCCTTTGGCCACATCAAACGAAATACCGCGTACGGCCTCTACCTCGCCTTTACGAGTTTTAAAACCAACCGAAAGATCGCGGATTTTCAGCATCTTCAGGTCCTTTTTCGCGGGTCAACAATGTCGCGCAGCCCGTCGCCCAGCAGGTTGAAAGTAAAGACCGCCAACATCAGCCACAGCCCCGGGAACACCGCCAGCCACCATTCCCCTGACACGATGAAATTCGCACCTTCTGCGACCATGATCCCCCATTCGGGCGTGGGCGGGCGCACCCCCAAACCGATGAACGACAGACCCGCCGCATTCAGGATGGCCCACCCCAAGTTCAATGAGACCTGCACCATCATCGGTGGCAATGCGTTTGGAAAAATATGCAGTGCCAACACGCGCAGATCGCTGTTACCCGCAAGCTTGGCGGCTTGCACAAAGCCTGCATTGCGGCGAATGTTGACCTCGGCCCGGACAAGGCGCGCATAGAAGGGAATGTTTATGATCGCCGTGGCGTAGATGATGTTTTCAACAGTGTTGCCAAGGGCTGCGACCACCCCCATCGCCAGCACAAACAGCGGAAATGCCATGATGGTGTCCAGACACCGGTTCAACACGGCATCAAGCCAGCCCCCCCAATAGCCCGCAACGCCACCCAGCACGGAACCGATCACAAAACTGAGCGCGACGGCAGCGACGGAAATCGTAAGGTCAAGACGTGTGGCCACGATTACGCGACTGAACACATCGCGTCCAAGATTATCGGTGCCAAACCAATGATCCCACGATGGCGGTTCAAGCGCGCGGACGGCATTGGTAGCAAGCGGGTCATAGGGGACCAGCGCAGGGCCAAAAAACGCACACCCCAGAAAGAACGCCAGCATCGTAAATGCCAGTAGCGTCACCGGGTTATCTTTGAGCACATAGGCAATATGGCCAAGGGTGGTGTCCCCTTTGCGGGGTGCGGCGGTATCTGGTGTGATGTCAGCCATCACGAAAACCCGATGCGCGGATCAACAAGCGCGTAGGTGATATCAATCACAAGGTTCAACAGCACAAACAAAAGCGCCATGGCCAGCACAAAACCCTGTACGGCGGCGTAGTCTGATACCACTAGCGCCTCAACCGCGTAGGACCCAACCCCGGGCCAAGCAAAGACTTTCTCAACCAGTACATTCGCACCAAGGGTAAAGGAAAATACCATCCCCAGCGTCGTGATCACCGGGAGCAAAGCGTTGCGAAAGGCGTAAGAATACAGCACCTTACCACTGCCCAAACCGGCAGCGCGTGCGGTTCGGATGAAATCGGACGACAGGGCAGACAGCATTGCGGCGCGCGTCATCCGTGCAATGGGGGCCAGCGTAAACAGCGCAAGCGTCACGGCAGGCAAAATCAGCTGCTTCAACGCGCCCCGCCATGTGTAGCCGTCGCCTGCAAGGGCTGCGTCAATCAGGTAAAACCCTGTTACGTGCGGCGGGGAAATATAGATGAAATCAAGCCGCCCCAACGGGGCCGGTGCCCAACCCGTCAGGTAATAAAATATATATATCAGCAAGATGCCGGTAAAGAATGTGGGCATCGAAACCCCCGCCGTAACGAGCACACGACACAAGTGATCGACCCAAGTCCCCGGACGCGTTGCCGCTAAAATACCCAACGGGATCGCCACCGCACACGATAACAACAGTGCCACCAAAGTAAGTTCTAGCGAGGCGGGCAACCGTGCAGCAAGATCATCGCGCACGGATTGCCCAGTTGAGATGGCGGTCCCAAGATCGCCCTGAGCCAAGTCACCCACATATATGAAAAATTGCTGCAACAGCGGCTTATCAAGCCCAAGTGCTTCGCGGACTTCAGCGATGGAGGCTTCATCCGCTGCAGGCCCTGCAAAATAGGCCGCCGGGTCCCCGGGCAGGGCGCGGGTGAGCACGAAAGAAATCACTACAACGCCCATGATCACCGGAATTGCCTGGGCCATTCGGCCCAGGATCATTTTTGCTCGTGCCGACACTATGCCGAGACAGATTTCAAAGGACGTACATCAAGCTGGCGGTGGAACCAGAATTCGTAGTCGGTCGCGCCGTTCATCGCCACGTTCAAAGCAGGTTGCCACAAAGGAATACGCGGCAAATCTTCAAAGGCGATCTCAAACATGCGTTTGATGTTTGGTGCGTATTGCGGATCATCCATTTCAATGTGCAGCGTGTCGTCCACCAGCTTTTCGATCTCTTCATTCAAGTAGTTAGACGAGTTGAACAAATGCCCGTTTTTATAGGCCCAGAAGAAATAGTAATCAGGTGTATTGAGCCAGCCGCCAAAATTCTCCAGATGCAGCGGCAGGCGTTTTTCAACCAAAGCGGCTGTGCGCCAATTGGCACCGGGTATTTTTTCAACCTCGGCTTTGATGCCGATCTGTGCAAAGGCTTCTTGCAACAGCAACGCCGTAGGTTCCATCCAATCTGCAAGACCAAGGCTAATGGACAGTGGCACCTCAAAGCCCGATGCGAAATCTGACGCGGCCATATGCTCTTTGGCTTTGGCCATGTCGGTCATGTAGGGTGATTTGCGCGGCCAAGCGATGTCGTTGATCTCGGTCTCGCCACCCCACAAGGGCGCACCGCGACCATAGGCTGCAGTCTTGAAAATCGCGTCATAGGGGATGGCATAAGCCAACGCTTTGCGCACGTTTGCATCTTGGAAGGGCTCAAAACTAAAGTTCGGGCACAAGCAATGCATGCAATTTTCGATGGGTGTGGAATAGACATCGACGCTATCCATCTCTGCCAATTCGGATGCGTCTTTATTCGGGATGTTGAACGACATCTGCACGTCGCCCCGTTCGATCAACGCACGGCGTGTGGCGGGGCTGGGCACTTCACGCACGACCACGCGCTGGAACCCCGGCAAGGGGCCACCGACCCAGTTATCATTCCGCTCATAGACCAATTGCTGGCCTTGCTGCCACGTCGCGATCTTATAAGCACCTGAGCCTGCAGGCGTGGTGTGCAAATAGTCCATCGCCCAAGGGTCATCGTCGGTTGCATTGGCCTGCGCTACCTCAGCATTGATGATGAAAGGCACCGGCACGGCCAAATCCGGGAGCGTCAATTTAGAGGGGCGGTCAAGCGAGATGATGAACGTCTCGTCATCTTCTGCCGCAAATTGATCGGGCCGTTCCAACCCGCCCGCTTTCATCTGGACTGCAGGGAACCCACCCACAGACACCGCACGGTCAAACGACCATTTCACATCTGCTGCGGTGACTTTGCGCCCGTCCCAAAAGGTCGCGTTTGGCTTGATCTTGAACACCATCGTCAAACCATCTTCAGAGATCGTCCAGCTGTCGGCCAGTTCGGGTTCAATCACCGAGTAGTCATAAGACAGCCCACCCCCCGGCGCCGGTTTTGTACCAAAGCTGACCAGCCGGTCATAGCAATTCACAGCAACCTGGTAAGACGCGCGGTTGGTGCCGGTGCGGTGCAGATCAAGCGAGTTGATGGTCTGCCCAGTGACCGCCACCATCACGTCACCGCTGGCAGCATGGGCGGGAATGGACTTGAGGAAGGGGAGCATTGCCGCACCAAGGGTGCCGCCAGATAGTTTGAGGAAGTCTCTGCGGGTGGAAGCCATGTAAACGCCTTTCAAGTTGAGGAGGAATCGCCGTTAAAACTTGTTTAAGAGGGTTGCACTGGCATGCGTTGCGTTCAAATGCTAGATTCACATCATAGCGATGCAAAAAACGAAGCGGTTAGTATGCGACACCTGATGATCTATGACATGATCGAAGCCGTTCACCGGTCCGGATCTATCCGCAAGGCGGCCGAGGACACGAATATCACCGCATCTGCTTTGAACCGACGCATTCAGGCCTTTGAAGAAGAATTCGGGTCAGAGGTTTTCGAACGCCTCCCACGCGGCATGCGGTTAAACCCGGCAGGCGAATTGCTGCTTCATCATATTCGCAGCCAACGCCAAGATTTGATGCGCGTGCATTCGCAAGTCGCAGATTTGTCCGGTGTCCGGCGCGGTCACGTGAAAATCGCCTGTTCGCAAGCGCTTTTACCGTATTTCTTACCACAGCAGATGTCGATTTATCGTAGCGAAGCGCCCGGCGTGACGTTTGCCGTCAACGTGCGCGATCGCATCCAGGCAGAACGGGATTTGGTCAATTTCGAAAGCGATCTAGCCTTGGTGTTTGAACCTGCTCATCTGGTCGATTTCGAGGTACTGCACGCTGTCGAACAACCCGTGATGGCCGTGATGTCGCGTGCTCATCCGTTGGCAGGGCGTTCAGAATTGCGATTGCGCGATTGCATGCCATACGAATTGGTTTTGCCTGGCACACAGTACGGTGTGCGCGGTTTGCTGGATACGGCCGCCAGCCGTAGTGGGCACAAGCTGGAACCCGTGGTCGAAACAGAATCCTTTGAAATGGTACGTCACTATGCAGCCTATGGTCAGTCAATTGGCTTTCAAATTCCCGTTGGGCTGAACCCCAATGCACATCCTGAAATGGCGTTTATCCCACTAGCATCAAAGGACGTTAAAGGCGGCGAATTGTTACTGGGGCACCTGAGGGGCCGCGCGTTGCCCGTCGCCGCACTTAAATTTGCACGCCAAGTTGCCGTCGCGCTGGACCAGATGTTTAAAACCTAAGCCCAACGGTCTTTGTTGCGCGCCACATCTTGCGCGATCCATCTTTTATAGACATCGCGAATGTGCTGCGTGACCGGGCGAGCGTCTGATCCGATAGGTTTGCCATCAATCTCTGCCACGGGGGTTTGCGCACCAAATGTGCCCGTCAGAAAGGCCTCATCTGCGCCATAGGCTTGATAAAGTGAATAGTTCTTTTCATGCACCGGGATGCCTTCGGCGCGGCAGATATCAATAACTTTCTGACGCGTCACCCCATTCATGCAATAGTCGCCGGTCGAGGTCCAAACCTCACCCCGCCGCACAATGAAGAAGTTGCACGCGTTTGTCGTATTCACAAAACCATGGGGGTCCAGCATCAACCCCTCGTCGGCACCCGCCTGTTCGGCCTGCAGGCATGCAATGACACAGTTCAATTTGGAATGGCTGTTGAATTTCGCATCCTGCGACATTGGCAGACCGCGCACCTGAGGCACCGTCGCCAAACGGATACCCCGCGATTGCAAGGCTGCCGCGGGTTTGGAGTGTTCCATAATAACAACCAACGTGGGACCCGTTCGGCTAAGGGATGGGTGCTGGAAAGGTTTGACCTTTACCCCCCGCGTCAACATCAACCGGCAGTGCACATCGGTGGTCATCTCATTTGCGGCTGCAGTCTGTTTGAGCACATCCATGATGCCCGCGCGGTCCATCCCCACATCCATGGACACCGCTTTGCAGCTGTCAAAAAAGCGGTCCATGTGTTCGTCGAAAAACGTCCATACGCCATCATAAAGACGCATCCCTTCCCACATGCCATCACCCAGCATAAAGCCGCTGTCATAAACGGATACTTTTGCCGCGTCCCGGTGCACGATCTCGCCATTTACATAGATTTTGATGTCGCGGTTGCGAATATCTTCCTGCGTGTCATGCGTGGTGTGGGTGTCGACGACCATAAGCTGCCCTTTCAATCCAAGTTGCCCCATGGATACAGGTTCAGCCCGGCGGAGCAAGTCGCTAGCCGTGCAAGGCTGCCACGGTTTTGAGGCTAGAAAAGCCATACAGCGCCTCAAACCCTTTTTCGCGCCCATGGCCTGAAAGCCCGGTACCGCCAAACGGCAATTCGACCCCGCCCCCGGCACCATAATTGTTGATGAACACCTGACCCGACCGCAGGGCCCGAGCCAACCGCATTTGGCGCGCGCCGTCGTTGGTCCAGATGGAGGCCACAAGACCATAGTCCGTCCCGTTGGCAATCGCCACGGCGTCTGCTTCATCGTCAAAGGGGATCACAACCTGAACGGGGCCAAAAATCTCTTGCTGCGCCAAGGTGTGCTCTGGCGGTACATCCACAAAAAGCGTCGGCTTCACATATGCGCCCCCCTTTGGGGCGCGCGCCGAAACTGTCCCTTGTGCGGCGATCTGCAGATCAGAACCTTGTGCAATATAGCCTTCAACGATCTTCTTTTGCCGCGCAGAAATCAGCGGTCCTATATCCAGATCATCCATCGCGGGCCCTACCGTGAGGTTTCGGTACCGCTCGGTCATGGCCGTCACGACACGGTCGTACACCCCCCGCTGCACCAAAATACGTGACGCCGCAGAACACGTCTGGCCCGCGTTTTGCACGCCAGCATTCACCAAAAACGGCAGGGCTGCGTCTATATCGGCATCATCAAACACCAGTTGTGGTGATTTGCCGCCAAGCTCCAGCGTCACAGGCACCACATTTTCGCCTGCAGCCTGCTGCACCAGCTTGCCCACCTCGACAGAACCGGTGAACGACACATGCCGCACACCTTTGTGCGCAGCAAGTGCGGCCCCCGCTTCGGCCCCCAAACCTGGCACCACATTCAACACACCATCCGGCATCCCCGCCCGGCGCGCTAATTCACCAAAAGCGAGCGCTGTTAAACAAGCCTCTTCTGCAGGTTTGAGCACACATGTGTTACCCATCGCCAAAGCAGCCCCCACAGATCGTCCGATGATCTGCATGGGATAGTTCCAAGGCACGATATGACCCGTCACACCGTGAGGTTCGCGCAACGTGTAAACAGTATACCCTTGTTGGTAGGGGATCGTTTGACCGTGAACCTTATCGGCAGCCCCAGCGTAAAACTCCATATAGCGGGCCAAGGCCACCACATCCGCGCGCGCTTGTTTAAGCGGTTTACCCACGTCCATTGCTTCGATCCGCGCAAGCGCATCAGCGTTTTCTAAAACCAGTTTACCCAACAGGCCCAGGATACGCCCCCGTTCAAGTGCCGTCGACGCGCCCCAAGCCCCGTCAAAAGCTTGCGTCGCAGCCTCCACAGCACTGGCAATATCCGTGCCGCCCCCCCGCGCGATATCGCAAAGATGCGACCCATCTGATGGGTTGATCAACGGCAACGTCTCGCCAGAGTGGGGCGGGACCCAGCGGCCCCCGATTAGACAAGTAGACGGATCAAGGTCTAGTGGTCTAATTGACATGTAAGCTTCTCCTTGCGCGCGCCGTCTATTTTGTCGGCTTAAGATGCAACTTCCAAGCGAAATATGCATTTACTGTCATGTTCAAGTGACAGATGCCGCAAAATACGTAGCGACATTTTAAGCACGACAGAAAAGATCATCGACTCTTGCGCGCCAAAGGCATAACGACGCGACAACCGGGCAGCTTAAGGCGCCCATGGCGGGACCATCCCGCAGATGACAATTAGGACACCCCCGTGATCAAGACACTTGCAGATGCGCTGGCCGACCAAGGCTATTCTACTCTAACCCCCGTACAAGAGGCGGTGACCGACCCTGAGCTTCAGTCATCCGATTTGCTGGTTTCGGCACAAACCGGATCCGGGAAAACGGTTGGTTTTGGCTTGGCGATCGCGCCAACGCTGTTGGAGGACGCCGAAACCTTTGGGGTCGCCAGCGCGCCCTTGGCTTTGATCATCGCCCCCACGCGCGAACTTGCTTTGCAAGTCGCACGTGAATTGTCATGGCTGTACGGCAAGGCGGGCGCGGTTGTGACATCATGTGTGGGCGGCATGGATACGCGCACCGAACGACGCGCACTAGACCGGGGGGCGCATATCGTTGTCGCCACGCCGGGGCGTCTGTGCGACCACATAAAGCGTGGCAATATTGATCTATCCAGCTTGCGGGCCGTTGTACTGGATGAAGCAGATGAAATGCTTGATCTGGGCTTTCGTGAAGAGCTTGAGTTTATCCTCGACGAGGCGCCAGAAGACCGCCGCACCTTGTTGTTTTCCGCCACTGTTCCAAAGGCAATCGCCAAGCTGGCCGAAAGCTACCAGCGCGACGCCAAGCGGATCGCCACAACGGGTGAAGCGCGCCAGCATTCCGATATCGAATACCGCGCACTCAACGTTCACCCGCGCGACATTGAAAACGCAATCATCAATGTTTTGCGGTTCTACGAAGCAAAAAACGCCATTGTGTTTTGTAACACGCGTGCTGCGGTTGCGCGGCTGACCACAAGGTTCACCAACCGTGGATTTTCTGTTGTCGCCCTGTCAGGTGAACTGACCCAATCTGAACGGACGAATGCACTGCAAGCACTGCGCGACGGGCGTGCGCGGGTCTGTGTTGCGACCGACGTTGCCGCACGCGGCATCGACCTACCTAACCTTGAGTTGGTCATCCACGCCGATCTGCCTAGTAACGCCGATACACTGTTGCACCGGTCAGGCCGCACGGGACGTGCGGGCCGCAAGGGTGTTTCTGCTCTGATCGTGCCCGCCAAGATGCGCACCAAAGCGAACCGTCTTCTCGGCTGGGCCAAACTGAAAGCAGAATGGGCCGACCCGCCATCGGCGACCGAAGTGAACGCACAGGATGAGGCCCGGCTGTTGTCTGACCCATCGTGGACAGACCCTGTACCAGAGGATGCACAAGACTTTGTAACCCAATTGACCGAGCAGTTCTCGTCTGAGCAGCTCGCTCAGGCATTTGTGAACCTTTATCGCGCGCGGCAGTCCGCGCCCGAGGAACTGACCGATGCAGCAGCCCCTGACGACCGCCCTCGCAAGGCCTTTGGGCCATCGGTGTGGTTCTCAGTCTCGCTTGGACGCAACGCCGGGGCAGAGCCACGCATGTTGCTGCCGATGATCTGCAAACGCGGTGATATGACGAAAGACGATATTGGTGCGATCCGCGTCCAACCCAACGAGAGCTTTGTCGAAGTGCTGGCAAGCCGTGCCGACGGGCTGGTGGCCGCCCTTGGGGCCGACATGGTGATTGAACAAGATATCACCCTACGCCGGTTGGACGCCGCACCTGTTTTTGAGCGTGGACCGAAACCAGACCGCGGCCCCCGGACAGATCGGGGCCCACGTCAAGATCGTGGGCCACGCAAGGGCGCATCAGATCGCAAACCTGCACGCAAAGACAAACCTCGGTATGAGCCGCTTGATGCTGATGCTGAGCGCAGCGAAACACGCGGGCCAAAGCCGCAAAAGCCTGCCGCCGCACCTAAAGGTAAAAAACCACCCAAATCGCACAAGACAGACAGATCGCCGATGAAGCCGGGTGCGAAACCCAAAGCAAAATCGGGTGATGGCCCGCGTGATGACAAACGCGACGGGGCACCGCGCGCCAAGCCGGTATGGACAAAAGAAAACCGTGCCGTTGCAAAATCAGAACGTGCGGAACGCGACAAAGAATACCGTGGCTCGGATGACCGGCGCGGGGACAAGCCTGCGGGCAAAACAGCTGGTAAACCAAAGGGGCGCCCAGACAATGGGCCTTCTAAGAAACGCGCGGCTGACACCTCAAAAAGGTTTGTGCCGCCCCACAAGCGTGGGCAGAAAAATACAAAAGGTCCCAACGCGACGCCGCGCCGTAAACCTTAACGCTTGGGGTTAGGCTGTTTTCGCTTCTGCAAAGGACAACAGACGGCGTTGTTTTTCACACCACAGGTGTAAACGTGCGCTCGACAAGCTTTCGCGGATGCTCATACGTTGGGCCTGAGCCAATTCGCCATGGTCGCGCAACACCTCGGTCAGGCGGTAGAATGGAATGCGGCTGTATAGATGATGCACATGATGGATGCCGATGTTGGCGGTAAACCACTGCAACCATGCTGGCATTACATAATGCGATGACCCATGCAGGGCCGCATCATGCATGTCCCATTCCTCGGGGTGGTCCCAATGGGTTTCTTCGAACTGATGTTGCACGTAAAATAGCCACACACCCAGCATTGCCGCAACCAGAGTTGTTGGCACAAAAATCAGCAACACAGCCATCCATCCAGCAAGCCAAGCGATACCGCCAATCACGGCGATGCCCCCAATTGTGGTACCAAGGGAGCTCACCCAGACACGCCAACCGGATTTCATGAAGCCAAGCGGAATGCGATTTTCGATATAAAACACATAAGCCGGCCCAAGCAGGAACAAAACCAGCGGATTACGGTATGCGCGATACTTAAGCCGCCCAAACCAATCACGCGCGCGGTATTCTTCAACCGTCAGCGTCAGCACATCGCCAAAGCCACGCCGTTCAAGGTTGCCCGCGCCCGCATGGTGCATTGCATGTGATTTGCGCCATACATCATACGGTGTCAGCGTCAAAACCCCAATACCACGACCGACCCAATCGCTAAGCGTTCGGTTAGAGAAAAAAGACCCATGCCCACAGTCGTGTTGAATGCAAAAGAGCCGCACCAGAAACAAGCCGTTCAAGCACGCCAGTGCAAAGGCCGCCACATAGCTGAATGACATTGCCGCCCACGCCAGCGACCAGATCGCCAAAAAGGGGATAAGGCTAACAGCAACTTCGAAAGACGACCGACCGGTGCTTGGTTCACGGTATTGGGCAAGAACGCGGACCCAACCCGCAGCAGATACAGGGGAGGCAACCACAGGAGTGGCGCCGTCAAACGGTGTTTCAGATGTCATTCTTGCCTGCCTTTTTCGCGCGCGTTTCCTCAGGGATAAACAAGTGCGAGGATTACACAAGTTAATTGACCATAGGTGAACGTGATTAAATTACGTAAAACACATAAAAACTTGGCGTCCCTCGATTCAAGCTGCGACAATTAGGCGGGTCGGCAATGCAAAACGGGGCCCCAAGGGGCCCCGCAGTTCGCGCATAACGTGCAGACGTTAGCCCTTGCCCTTCCAAGGCACCAGCAGACGCTCGGCCCATCGCATCAACATATCGATGCCAAATCCAATCACACCGATCAGGATAATCCCCATGATCACGATGTCTGTGTTCTGGAATTTCGACGCTGTCATGATCATCATACCAGCACCCTGTTCCGCCGCGACCAGTTCCGCCGCAACAACGGTGCCCCAACACACGCCCATGGCCACACGCGCGCCTGTAAATATCTCGGGCAGCGAGTTGGGCACGATAACATGGCGCATGATTTGCCATTTACTGGCACCCAAACTGTACGCCGCATGCACCTTTGAGATTTTCACACCAGACACGCCAGACCTTGCGGCAATGGCCATGATCCATAAGGCTGCTAAGAACAACAGTATGATCTTACCCTCCTCTCCGATACCGGCCCAGATAATCACCAGCGGGATCAGTGCCAAAGGCGGCACCGGGCGCATGAATTCCACAATCGGGTCAAACCAGCCTCGGAACCAATCACTCAGGCCCATCGCATAGCCCAGCGGGATGCCGACCAAAGCACCAAAGAAGAAGCCCAGGATCACGCGATAAAGCGATGACCCAAGGTGTTCGAGCAAGGTGAAATTGCGAAAACCCTCTTTGGCGATTTCGATGCTGCGTACCCAGACGGCTTCGGGTGAGGGAAGATACAATGGTTCCATCTGCCATCCGCGCGTCGGTGCAAAGTTCGGCGTACCCTTGTCGGTCAGCGTCACAGATCCGCCATCGACTTCAACCGTCTCGCCGTTGGCGATTTTCTCGCCGTTGATGGCAATCACGCGGTTTCCGTCGCTTTTGGAAATCTCATCATTGCGGGCCACGTTGATCAGCCCTGTGCGCCAAACCGCAATCGCGGCTGAATCGTTCTTGGCAAAACCGTCGCCGGGGTCCACCTCGGGGGCGTCCGTTTCAAACTCGCGCGGATGAACTACGACCGTGACCGTCGCATCATCGGGCGCTTGGCCTTCGACTTGGGCGGTATAGGTAAAGGTTGTTGTCCCTTCAAATGGGCCAGGCGCATGCAAAAAGCCCGGCAATAACGACGACCCTGTGAACATGCCCCAAAGCAAGAACACTGTCAGAATGGAGATCACACCTGCTGCCCGGTTGGGCCGCACAGCGCTTTCGTCGCCAAACGTCACCGTCTTGAGCGAGGTATAATCATTCAACCCCGCACCCTGCACGACTTTGGTCACAATAAAGAAAGCCGCGATAAAGATCGCTATGTATATGAGCAGTGGGATCATGCCGCGTCCTCCTTACCGCCCATAATTTCTTCTTCCATATCCCAAATCATGTTCAGGATTTCTTCGCGACGGGGTCCGAACTCCGGGTGCTTTTTCACTTCGCGCAGGTCAGCATCAACGCCAAGATCCGCAAAGGGCAAACGGTATTCTTTGTGGATACGCCCCGGGCGCGGGGCCATCACGATCAGACGTTCGCCCAACAACAAGGCCTCTTCTACCGAGTGGGTGATCAAAATGATCGTCTTGCCGGTCTCTTTCCAAAGCTTCAGCACGAGGCTTTGCATTTTCTCACGCGTGAGTGCGTCCAAAGCGCCCAAGGGTTCGTCCATCAAAATCACGTCCGGGTCATTAGCCAGACAACGGGCCAAAGCTACACGCTGCTGCATCCCGCCTGAAAGCTCATAGACAGCTTTTTCTTTGAAGTCCTGCAGACCAACGACGTCCAGCAAGTGATTTACCGTCGCGTCTTTGTCTTTTTTCGGAGTGCCCTTCATGGAGGGGCCAAAACCTACGTTTTCGCGCACAGACATCCATTCAAACAGAGCGCCCTGCTGAAATACCATCCCGCGTTCCGCATCGGGGCCTTTGATCTGGTGTCCATTCAGCACCAGTTCGCCCGAAGTCGGCGCCAGAAAGCCCGCCACAATATTCAAAAGCGTTGTCTTGCCGCACCCCGACGGGCCCAACACACTAAGCAATTCGCCTGCTTTTAAATCAAGCGAGACATCCTGCAGCGCTTGCACGTGGTCACCATTCGGCAACTCAAAGCGCATCGATAAATTATTTATAGATAAACCGGTCATTTTGTCCCCACCTTTTGCCCTTGTCAGGGCGGCTAGCCGGGTAGGGTTGACCCCACCTCGGGTCTTGTAAAGTGAGGCGGCGCAAGAGAACCCTGCGCCGCCTTAGATCGTCTTACATGCCTTTGGCTGCTTCCAGCGGGCCGGTGTTTACCGTGTCCGCATAGCTGTCGAGCGCGCCATCAATGGAACCTGCTTCGACAAACACGTCAGCAACACCCTTCATGAAGGGGGCAGCGTTGCCGCCAAACCATGCGGCAGACAGCTGTTCTTCGATCGATGGGAATTTGAAGCCAGCGATGGACGCACGTGCCGCATCGACATCCATACCGGATTGCTCTGCGATCACTGCAAGCATGTCTTCGCTCTGGTTTGCTTTCCACTCAGCGTTGGCATCTGCTGTAACTTTGACGAAGTTAGCAACCACGTCGCCATTTTCGGCGATGTAGGATGCCGGCGCGGATGTCACGTCAAACACCAGAATGCCAAGCTCTTGCTTTTCGTCACCGGTCAGCAGGATGTTGCCGTACTCTTTCATGCGGGAAAGACCACCGCCCCAACCGCAGGCGAAATCTACTGCGCCTTGGCTTAGTGCTGCCGCACCCTCTGGTGGTGCCATGTCAACAACCTGCAGCGATGCAAGGTCCACGCCAAAGTGGTCCATCTGACGCAGGAAACCGTAGTGCGCCGCTGTGCCCAGTGGCACGGCTACTTTTTTGCCTGCAAGCTCGCCTGCGCTGTCTTTGTCAATTTCCAGTGCTTCAGCGACGACGCAGTTGTCATTGTCAGAATAGGAAACCGCCACGTCAACGATCTGGATGTCCTGACCACCTGATGTTGCCACAACGAAAGGTGGCACACCTTGGGAAACAGAAATCTGAACGTCACCCGATGCCATCGCGGCGGACATTGCTGTACCCGTTTCGAAGGATACCCAGTT
>JBGCDB010000056.1:0-58567 GCA_045104955.1 Roseobacter sp. | reverse complement strand
CACAAGGACCAACAAAGGCCCTTTTTAGCTTTAGGACTTTAAAATCCTGGCCCACGTCATTCAGCCGGTAAATTGCTGTTCAGTCGGATCAGACGCACACAATGACCACCGATTACGCAGAGCCTCCAAAGACAATGCATGTGTCAGAAGACCCCGTTAGACGCACCGCAAACAATGCCCCTACAAAACCAAGCGGTCCGTCACACAAAAAAACAGAAGGATACCTACGCGTGCAGAGTGACCGATGCTGCCGTGCGCATGACAGGCCGCTTTGCAGGTGAAGATGGCCCCACACGCCCTATAACAAAGTCATCAGGTACTACTCCAAAGGCTCGCTGTTTTTGTCCGCTATATCCATTCTTAAAAATAGAGATTTCGCGAGCTTACTTCTTGCAAATACTATTCTTGGCGCGGCTTTTCCCGTCCAGTTGATTTTAGGCGGTCTGGCGGGGCTTATGTTGGCCCCAAGCCCGGCATTGGCAACTGTTCCTTCGTCTGTTCAGACACTTGCGGGCATGGTCGCCGCTGCCCCCTTTTCACTTCTGATGGGGCGATTGGGCAGACGTACCGGATTCATTATTGGGGCAATATTGACCTTTCTGGGCGCGGTCCTCGCCACCCAAGCGCTGGCCTTTCAGAATTTCACCCTTTTGTGTGCCGCACATTTCCTCATGGGTGCCGGTTGGGCATCGTTCCAGTATTTTCGCTTTGCAGCCGGGGAGGCCGTCGCACAGAACTGGCGACCAGTCGGCATTTCGCTGATGTTAAGTTCCCTGCTTGTCGCAGCAATTGTAGGGCCGCAAGTCTTCATCTTGGCGCAGGATGCTCTGGCACCCATTCCTTTTGCGGGTGCATACGCCGCGACAGGCGCAATTGCCCTCTTTGGTATTGTTCCGCTTGCAGCCCTCCGAAAAGCGCAACCCAATAGGGTTGGAGCCACAACAGCATTTATCTTACCGCACTTCGCCGTCCTGCTATCAGGCGTGCGGTCGGCATTGCCGCAATTTCACAGCGTATCATGGTGTTTTTGATGATCCCAACCCCGATTGCCATGGTTGGATGCGGGTTTAGTGAGGCAACAGCCAGTGATGTTGTGCGATGGCACATCGTTGCGATGTTTGCCCCAAGTTTCTTTACAGGCTTTCTGATCAAGCGTTTTGGGGCACAAACAATAGCCATCAGCGGGCTTGTTATCATCATTGCAGCGGCGGTTGCGGCTGCGCTTGGCCTTTCGGCGTTGCACTTTTACGCATCGCTAATCGTGTTGGGCATTGGTTGGAATTTTGGCTTCATCGGTGGCACAGCGATGTTGGATGCCGCTGTTTCGGAAAATGAAAAAGCGGCGGTGCAAGGTGTGAACGACACCATCATCGCGCTTGTTTCCACGATTTGCGCTTTTGCGGCTGGGTTCGTGATTTCAAGTCTTGGGTGGGCTGTTCTTGCTGTGATCTCGGGTGGTGTCGCTTTTATAGCTTTGGCCCTGTTGGCCGGAGATCACATGAGGTCTTTGGAAAGCTAGACATTCAGTGCTGAAGTGTCGATCTTTCTGACCATGCTGGCCAGGACCGAGTGTTGGCATTTTCCTACGTTTGCCATCTGTCCTTTTCCATCGATTATGCGCGCTAAATGCAAAAGGCTTTAGCTTCTTTTGAAGGCTACTGGCAGATTGAACTGGAACTGGTCGGCGCTAAGCCCTTTGGGCGCTGCGGGGTATTTTGCCCGTTGAACTGCCTTGATTGCCGCCTGATCTAGGCTGTGTGTCCCAGATGACTTTGTGACTGATACGCTTTTTAACTGACCGTCACGTGAGATTGTAATCCGTAACACTGTCGTACCGCTTTGTGTGGTGTCGAGCGGGTAGCGTTTGCGACGCTCCACACTATTGCGGATGGACGCGCCCCATTTGGCCATGAGACTCTGACGCGCAGCTTTGGATAGGCTTGCGCTTTGCAGGTCTTGCGTGGCGCCTGCATTGCGCCCTGTTGCGCCACCCTTTGATTGTTGTGGTGGTGCGGGGGCGGTTTGGCTCTGTGGTGGTTTTAGCGGGGCAGGGGGTTGCAGGTCGCGGGCAATGCGCGGCTGTGGGCGTGGCGATGACTGCGGCGCGCGCCGTGGCTGTGGGGGGGCTGCTGTTTCCGTATCGACACGCGGCAACGCCTCGGGCACCACAGGGGCAAATTTAGGAACGGTTGGCATAGCGGCAGGGGTGTCCCTGACCTGTGCCGGCGTGATCGCTGGGATTGATGTGGTATATTGAGGGGCTGCGAGCGGTTTCGCGGATAAGGCCTGCATCACCTCAACCGGCTGTGTCCATGCCGCGACCTTTTCAGCCAAATTGGACGATGCTGCCATCAGCGAAATGCTTGCTTGGCCCGTTGATCCTTGGGACTGTACACCAGACGGCCCAAATTGGACGAAAAGCCCAACATGCACCCCTATGGCGAGCCCGGTAAAAGCAATTATTTCCCCATAACGGGTCATCTTTGGACCGCGGCAAGCTGTACATCCCCAAAGCCAAGGGTCGCAAGTCGCGCCAGCAGGGTGGCCAGATCAGCGGCGGGCAAGGCGGCGTCGGCGCGAATCAGAATCTTTGTGGTCTCGGGCGCCGCTGTTCGTGCAAGTGCATCCCAAGCCGCGGGTCCAAGCAAATCACCCACGGCCAAAAGGCCACTGGCCGAGACATGCAGGCGCAGGTCCTCTTGGGGTGCACCCCCGAATGGTGTCTCCGGTGGTGTCACTTCGATGGGCGGCGGCGACACGATTTGCGCGCTCATCAGAAAGAAGATCAATAATAGAAAAACGACGTTGATCATGGGCAAGGCGGGTTCGGACCGGCGGCGCGGATGAGGATGCGAGAAATCCATCTGTTATTCCACCAAAACAAGCCGTGTATATCCCGCCGCCGTCAGGCGCGCGGCCAGGTCCGTCAGACGTTGGACATCTGCACCATCCCTTGCCTGCAGCACGATGGTATCATCGGGCCCTGCGGTCAACGGCGCCAGCGCGTCAGCCAGTGTCGCCTCGTCGCGCGGCACACCATTTAAAAGAACTCCTCCCGGCAGCAGCGTGATCAGACGGGGCGGGCCATCGTAGGTACCGCTTGCACCGCTACGCGCCAGATCAATGGCGGTTTCACGGCCGAACTGGGCGGCAAGCATAAAGAATACGAGCAACAAAAACACCACGTCAATGAGCGGCGTCAGCGCGGGTTTGCGGCGCGCGCGGGCGGCTGCAAAGGCGAACATCAGGCCTGACGTGCCTTGAGCGTCGGGGTGGGGTGCGGCGCGGTAAAGATACGGATGGCGGCGTCTTCCATGTCGGCCTGTACCCGGTCGGCGATGCTTTCGATCCAGCTCAGCGCCATTGAGGCGGGTATCGCGACCGCCATACCGGCTGCTGTGGTCAACAACGCTTCCCAAATACCACCAGCTAGCACGGAAGGATCCGCCTGATTGCCGCTTTCTTGCAACGCCTGAAACGCGGCGATCATTCCCAGCACAGTACCAAGCAACCCAACGAGCGGCGCAATGGTCGCGATAAGCTCTAATGCGCGCAGGCCAACGCGGGTATCCCATAGCAGCGACTTTGCAACGCGCGTGGTTTCTTCGCGCGCTTCCGCGTTGCTCAGTAATTCGCTGTGGTGATTGCACATAGCAGCATGGGCAAGGGTTGCCCGCAAGCTGCGCTGGTTTTCAAGGGCAGCGATGGCCTTGTCGCGGCGCCCATTACACCAATCCGCAAGCGCGGCCTCGGTCTGAGTTACTGACCAAGCCCCTACGCGCAAAAGCCGCCAAGTTTTCCACAAAATGATAGTTAGCGTCAGCACAGAAAGTGCGGCAATCAGCCAAAGCGCCGGCCCGCCGCGTCCAAGAAATGAGAACAGGCTGTCAAATTCCATGCGATTGATCCTTTGGTTGTGTTTCGTGTGTGGGGCCATATTCCCGCATCCAATCCTGCGCCCCACGCGCTACCGCCTCGTAGACCGCGCGGCCTGCGGCCTCGCCAATTTCCGTGTGCAGACCTGCATAGGCTGTGTCACCTTCGGGGCTGGCGACTGCGACGCAATCCGTGCCGGTGCCTGTCGCCACGCCAGCTGCCAAGGCAAGCCCCGCATCCATCACCGCCGCTGTGCGCGCCTGCACAGCGATGCTCATCGCTTCTAGCAGGGCTGTTTGCGACATCGGTTGGTTCAACCTTAAGCCCACGTTGATCGTCCCCCAGTCTTTGCCCGAACGGTCCACACGGTAACCCACCCGTTCAGCGTTCGACAGCCCGACAGTGGCCACAGCATGTGCAATGGTGTCTGCGATCTGTACCTTGTGGTCTGTATAGCACCGAACATCCCGCGATGTCAGAAACGTCACCGCGTCGGCCGCGTCGCGGGCGCACAATTCGGCATTAAGCCATGCGCTGACGTCCAGATCAGGCGTCAAGTCAGCATTGCGCACTTCACGCCACAAAAGCTGGCGCGCGCGTACAAATCCGGGACGGTTGATGGTCCAGCTGAGCACCTGCATCTCTGTGCCAAGGTCAAATGCCATCCATGGGCGATCCAATTTCAGTATGCTCATCGGATGATATCCAAGGGCTGGTAGATAAGACCCTGATCTGTGCGTTCACACCAAGCGGTAATACCAAATACCTGTGCCAGCCGTTCTGGGGTCAGCACGGTTTCCGGTGGACCATCGGCGACGACCGTACAATCACCCAGAAGGATCAACCGGCTGCAATGACGCGCGGCCAACCCCAGATCATGCAATGACACCAAAACAGATTTCCCCTGTTCAGCGAGCCCGGCAAAAGTTTGCATGGTTGCGATCTGGTGGGCGGGATCAAGCCCGGCAATAGGTTCATCCGCCAGTAACAGTGGTGTATCCTGCGCCAAGGCACGTGCGATCAGCACGCGCGCTTGTTCGCCTCCTGAAAGCTGCGTGGCAGCGCGGTCGCGCATTTCCGTCAGCTCCATTCTGGCCAGTGCAGCATCGACAAGGCGTGCGTCTTCGCCCCCGGGTTTTTGCAGCGCGCCGAGATGTGGGATGCGTCCCAACATCACGACTGAGTGTACAGACAGCGGCCAGGCGATGTCACGCGATTGAGGCATCCAAGCAGCCTGCGCCGCGCGCGCGCTTTGCGAAAGCTGCGCAAGGGTACTTTGACCATCATGGGGCAGCAGTCCAAGTAGAGCGCGCATCAATGTGGTCTTGCCCGCGCCATTGGCGCCAATCAGCCCGACAAATTCACCAGGCGCCACAGTAAATGACACGTCACGCAGCACGACACGCTGTTGCAAGGTCACTCCTAGATCTGACACGCAAAGCGCGGTCACAACCGTTCCTTCCGCAACTTGAGAATAAGGTGCAAGAACAATGGTGCGCCCACCAAAGCAGTCAGCACGCCCAGCTTGAGATCACGGTCAGGCAGCACAACCCGGGCGGCAATGTCGGCGGCCAGCACCATAATCGCCCCACCAAGCGCCGAAGCCCAAAGAAGACGCGAGGGGTGCGCACCAACAAAAGGGCGCAGGATATGCGGAACGACAAGACCCACAAATCCAATGGCTCCGGCCACGGCTGTGCCCGCCCCGACGACACACGCAGTGCCAAAGATCAGTTGCAACCGTAGGCGGCGGACATTGATGCCCATCGCCTGCGCCGCATCCTCGCCCAGCGTCAGTGCATCAAGCCCCCGCCCCAGTGTTCCCATCAGCGCGACACCAATGACCATGAAGGGAAGCGCCAACCACACGTGAGTCATTGCGCGATCCTCAAGCGAGCCCATCATCCAAAAGACAATTTCACTTGCTGCAAAAGGGTTGGGCGACAGGTTCAGCACCAAAGACGTCAGGGCAGCGGCTAATGCAGAAACCGCGATACCTGCAAGGATCAGCGTCAGTGAAGTGCCGCGCGGACCAGACAGAGCAATGACCAGCAGCACAGCTATGAGCGCCCCAGCAAGTGCGGCCAGTGGCAAGCCAAAGAAAAAGGCCGCTGCGACCCCGGTTTGGATTGCAATCACCGCCCCGAGTGCTGCGGAAGCGGAGACGCCTATCAAACCCGGCTCGGCCAACGGATTACGCAAGTAGCCCTGCATCGCAGCCCCGGCCAAGCCGAGGCTTGCCCCAATCATTACCGCAAGCAACGCGCGTGGCAGTCGGATTTCGCGCATGACAAGAGCCACCGGGCTGCCACCGCCCTGCATAAGCCCCCGAATGCTGTCGCCGATGCTCAGACGTGCGGGGCCAATAAGCATGGATCCTGCAAAGAGGACCACGATGGCAATGGCGAGTGGGAGCAAGGACCGCATCACGGTGCTGCTCCGGTGATCTGGCGGCGCACATCCGCCAGTTGTTCCGCAGCTCGCAGTACAAACGGTGTGCCGCAAACCCAGTCATGGTCTGTCACCGCCGCAGTGGCGGTGTTGTGCTGCAAGGCGCGCACGGCAGGATGTTGCATCACATCTTCGGCACGCGATCCGCCGGGGTAGGGGGTTGAGGTAATCACCAGATCGGGATCGGTCAGCGCCAAGACCTCAAGCGGTAATTTTCGGCCCCAGCCATAACCTGCCTCAATCGCGGCATTGCTGAAACCGGCCAGATCAAGGATTTCATTAGCCAATGACCCCGCGCCGGACGTAAGCCCATTGGCATAGTAGAAAATCGCCTTTGGACGCGTTTTGACATCTTTCGCCAATGCGGCGCGACGTTCATTGAAGTTGGCGATCATGGCCGTGGCCTGGGCATCGCGGTGCAATACCTTTCCCATCTTTGCCAACTGTTCAGTAACGCCATCCAATGACGCGGTGATCTTGAAAATCTCTACCGTGATGCCCAATCCACGGAGCATATCAATAGTGCTGGGGGGGGTGTATTCCCCCGCCAAAACAAGGTCAGGCTGCATCAGGTAGATGTCTTCGGCCTGTCCATAATTAATGCGGTAGGCCTTAGCCTGTGCCGCCATAGCGGACACGTGGCTGTCCAGTGCGATCCGCGACACTGAAATCAATTGTCCCTCATCCGCCAGCATCATCGCAAGCTGATCAGTACAAAGGTTTATTGAGACGACCCGTTGCGGCGCATCTGCCGACACCTGGGCAACGCCCAAGACCAAAGCTGCGCCCACTGCCAGAGTGCGCGCAACCCAAGCTTCTATGTGTCTAGAAATCCGCACGAAGCCCCAAGTAGACACCTCGGCCTGGTTGATTGAACCCGCCTGCCGTCTCATAGTCTTCATCAAACAGATTTTCCACCCGAATGTAGGCTTGAACGGTGTCTGTCATGTCATATGCAAAGCCCGCGCCTACCAAAGTGTAATCGCCTACCTTGTTGCCCGCCGGGGCAAAGGCGCTGGGCACAACATCGGCAACGTGGCGGACGTCCAAATACCCGCTTAAGCGATCTGAAAATTGGCCCGACAGGCCAATCACTGCATTATGCTTTGGTGTGCGGGTTAAACGCTGCCCATCCGTTTTTGCATCCGTGTAGGTATAGGCACCATAGACCGACAGTCTACCTGATACGACATATTCACCTGATACCTCCAACCCCTTTGAGGTCGTAGTGCCCGGCACCTGATTGTAACACCCAAATCCGCTGCCGCAGACGTTGGAAGCTGGATCGAAATCAATCAAGTCGTCGACGTCTGCGTAAAAGAGAGTGGCTTTGGCGAAACCTTGGCCACCGTATGTTTTTTCAACGCCTAGTTCGTAGCTGATGCTATTTTCCGGCTGCAAATTTGGATCACCAAAGTCACTGAACCGTTCAAATAAAGAGGGCGCGCGATATCCCGTGCCAACCGAGGCGCGCACAGCCAAATCGGCCTGCGGACGAAAGACTGCAGTCAGCCGCCCGGTGGTTTCCCCCCCAAAAGAGGAGTTGTCATCATAGCGCAGCGCGGCAGATAGATCGAACCGTTCTGTGGGGCTGTAGAGCAATTCCGCTGTAACGCTCGTGTTGTCTTCGTCGCCCACAGCCGTTCCTGACGCGATCTCTTCTTTTGTGTGGTCGATGCCAAAGCTCAGCGTTGTTGCGCGGGTTAAAGAAGCAGATCCCAAATATCCAAACGTGTCCCGATCACCCTGAAAGCGTGTTGTAGCGCCATCTGGATCCCGGCGGTCGACTTCAAAACGAGAATAGCTGAGCGTGTGGGTGATGACGCCGGTCTCGAATGTGGCAAAGACGCGGGCACCAATTTCTTTTGCAGCGATTTCGCCGGTGGCATCGGATGAAAACGCCGAGCGGTCAATTTCAGTGTCACTGTTGCGGTAGAAAACCGCGCCGCCAATGCTCAGCGTATCCGACAATGCATGCTCGCCGGAAAAATTAAGCGTTGTTTGCCTAAAACTATCTTCTTCTGTGTTGAATGATTGGGCCGAGATACCATCCGATGTGATCCGCCCATAGCTTAACGCGACATAGCCTTGCTCAGTCCTTTGCCCCAAGCTGAGCGTACCCGAATAGGTGCCAAAGCTGCCCGCTTCAGCAGAGGCTTGACCTGAAAATCCGAGTTCCGAGGGACGAAAAGTTGTGACGTTGACGACACCAGCGATGGCCTCCGACCCGAAAAGCGCTGATTGTGAGCCTTTCAAAAGCTCCACACGCCCGACACCCGCTGCTGTAAAGCCGCCAAAGTTGAATTGGTTCTGGGTGCCAGACGGGTCAGATACATCAATACCGTTAATCCGTACGCCAACGTAGCGGGCTGGCAAGCCACGCACTTGAATGGTGCCAAGCGCGCCTAGACCGCCATTGTTGGTCGAATTAACGCCGGGTAGACGAACCAGACGGTCAAGTACACGGCTGTCATTCGCGCCTGCGTCAGTCCCTTGCAGAACTTCGACATTCGCGCCGGATCGGCTTTGTTCGATCGGGGTGAGTGAGGACGATTCAACGATGATCGCATCAAGATCAAAGGCTGCGTCCTGCGCGTGTACGGGGGTGATAAAAATGGCTGTAGTAGCCAGAAAGGATGCCATTGTGTGGCGTGTCATTTACGTCCTCCAGCCGCTAAATGCGGGCGTCGTTGGGTTGACTGACGCAGAAAGACGACTCCGCCAGCGGTGCGAATGCCACCACAACGGAAGGTCCGTCGCCCATGACACGCCCCGTGCCCGGACTGGGTGAACGCTTCGGCAGGTCTCCTGACTCGCGGGTCGATGCTCGGCCGGGTCTTCCCACTGTGTTGTCCACAGAAGTGACATGTTCCAGCTTTGCTCGCCGCTTACAGTTGCGGGGGCAGTCGCGGCATTGGCGCATATGAGTGCGCCGCACCGCGTTCCCTATTATCCAGACTTTAAAGGTCCAGACCGAAGCACCCCAAGCCTTATTGAAACAGGATTAACATGGAAAGAGAAATTAACTGCGCAGGAAAACTTTTCTTGAACAGATGCTGCAGCGATGGTCGCCGCCTGACGGCCAGTCCAGAATGCCGGATTTGACACGACGACCCACGACTTTGCGTCCTGTTTTTGCGCAGGTTCGACACTGCGACCCTTGCCGATCCCTTGGCTTACACGCGTGAGAGTGACTCGGTGCTGTCCACCCGCTCTTCGTGATCGCCCCTAAATATGCTAGTCTTTTTGGACGCTTGCCTCAGACAGCGCTGTCAGTGCATCGCTGTATGCCTCAAAAAAACCGCCCGTTTCGACACCATGGGCGAGCGGAGCGAATACAATATTTTGTAGCCCAAGTGCCGCCGTGATCTCAAAAGCGCCCTCTGGTGGTGCGGCTTCCCAGATCAGGACCTTTGCGCCCTTTTGTTCAACGAGCAAGCGAAGCTCTGCGATTTCAGCGTCGCTTGGCATTGATCCCGGTTCCCACGCGACGGATGACACCGAAAGGCCGTAGCGGCGGGCAAAATACTGATAACGTGGATGAGTCGCGATTAAGGGGATGCCGTCTAATGCTTCGGCGGTGGCGCGGGCTTGTACGTCCAGCGCTTCAAAATCAGCTTCAAGACCCTCAAGCCGCGCGGCAACATCGTTAGCGTTACCTAGCCCGCGTGCGGTAAGCGCATCGGCAATCGTGCGCGCCTGAGATAGCGCCAGCGTCGGATCTAACCAAAGGTAGGATGCCAACCCCTCGTGAGAGTGTTCGCCACCATCGCCGTGGCTGTGCGTGATACTTTGCGTCACGATAAACTGATCTTTAATGTTGGCAGAGGTGTTCACCAGTTTCGAACGCGACAACGACACACGATCAATCCAAGTGGCGAAGCCAGCACCGTTCAAAAGAACCAGATCGGCAGACTGGATCATGCTGATGTCGGCAACAGACGGGCGCCAGAACGAAGGATCAACGCTTTTGGGAACCGGAAAGACGACGTCGGTGTCGTCACTCACCAAGCGTTCGGTGAAATACTGGAGGGGGTAATTTACAGCGACGATGCGTGGGCTTTCCTGCGCACCCACAGCGTTGGCCGCAAACAATAGCAGCCCTGCGGCCAGCAACGATTTCGCCCTGCGTCTCATAGTCAACTCTGGCAACTCTTTGCGATATCTTCCGGGGTCACGATCCAATAGTTGTCGTGGCTGCCCGTATCAACCTCGATCACGAGGCCTTGCGCATGGTTCAGGCTGTCAAGTGGGACGGCCACAGTGCCATCCGTACCAATCGGCAAGGTGCTGAGCAGGGCGTTTTGTCCGTCAAGAACGCGGACCTCTGCCTTTTGCACCGCATTCCCGTTGGAAAACTTTGCCTCTACCAACACGGTCTTGCAATCAACCGACGCGAAAACTGTCAATTGGTGCGCTGCCGCCGCCAATGGGGCAACAACGCAGATACAGGCAAGCGCGACGACCCGGTTCACTGACCGGTCCATTCTTCGAAATGCACCCAAATGACGGCACCAAGCTCAACGGCTTTGTCTTCGCCGTCCTGTGGCAGGGTGTAATCTGCGGTGTTGAGGGCTGCAAAACCCCACCACCCGTCAGAGGGGGCAGCATAGGTAAAGACACCATCCGCGTCCGCCCTGACGGTTTGGGTGATCATCAATTCATCCGGGACTGTAGCGCCAGCGCCATCATTGAAAAACTCGACCTCTACCTCGGCGTAAGGGACCGGTTCACCATCCATTTTCACAATCCCTTGAAACACATTGTGCTCCCACAGTCCAAACGGTTTGGTCAACGGGACGATCTCGGTTTTGAGGCCTAGTTCTGTGTCCCAGCCTTCGTCATCGCCATAGGCTGTAACGTAGGTTTTGGTGTAGTGAATGATGAAGGCGTCCTCGGCCGGTTCCCAATACGGTTTGGGTTCCATCGCGAAAATATATGTACCGGGTCGGTCAAGTGGATAGTCTAGCGTGTATCCTTGATCATCCATGACCTCTGCGTCTTGCAGATCACCCAACAGGTTGGTGCTTGTTCCTTCATGGGTCACCGAAAATGCCACAGGCGTGTCCAGCATCATACCGTCCAATTCGAACGGGTGCGAGAACGACAGGGTCAAAGCAACACTGCGCCCGTCTTCTTGGCTGACCATCGGATCATTGGGAATGATCATGCCGTAATGGGCCAGTGCCGGCGTTGCCGCGATAAAACTGGCAAGTGATGCGGTGATAAGATGACGTTTCATAAAATCTCCTGTTTGTTACGTACCCAAGGCAAGCAGCCAGCCCACCCAATTTTCGCTGTTGTGGGATACCACTGCAGCCGCCAGCACAGCGATAAGTGACGAAATAAACAGTAACGTGATTGTCTCTGCAGACAAGAGCCGCAGGACCATCCCACGGCGCGCGCCTAATTTGACCGCTGTTGCAACCTCGCGCGCACGCAGCCGGTAGCTAAGAAAGACCGCGAGCCCGATCGCTGCCAACGCCGCAAGAGCAATGATAAACGTAACCACATCCAGCAGCGATTTGATGCGGAAAATGCGGTCCACCAGACCCTGAATGACACCAGCGGGTTCGATCAACTGTGCCGAGTTTTCACTGTCCAGATAACGGCCTTTGAGGATCGTGCTTGATCGTGTGTCGTTGGGCACCACGATCACGGCCGAGGCTGGAAAATCATCCTGAGCGCCGTGAAAGTGGAAGCTGTCGATATTCTCATCTGTGATCCGCTGGTATTGTACGACCGCCGCATTTGCCACTGCTTGACTGCCTGCGGCAACTTCTGCGGCTGTGACAACGTCTTCATGGCCATGTCCGATGCCTTGAATGACCCACGCTGTCTTGATGTCTACAAAGATCGCCTGATCATCGGGTGAATTGGTTGTTTCAAGCACGCCGACAATCGGCATTTCCAGCGGATACACACCATCGAGATCAAAAAGGTTCTCTGGCGAGGAAACAAGCGCGTCGCCAACGCCCTTTCCAAGAGTTTGCGCTACTTGCGCGCCGATTACCGCATCCCCCAGCACAGTCAGGCCTCGTCCGTCCGCTAGTGCAAGGTCACGAAAATCGAAATAATCAAGGGTAGTGCCGACGATGCGGAAGCCGCCAGATGCAAACGCGGTATGCACCGGAATTGGTGTCGCCAAGCCGCTATCCCAGATCGTTTCAACATCGCGCATGGGTACAGGGTCCGGGCGTTCATCGGAAAAATAAAGTGCGGCCATCGTCAGGTCGAGTTGCGATCCACGGCTGCCGAGAAGCAAAGGGGTTGCGGCACCACGCGCCACCAAAGCCCGTTCGCTTGTCGACAACAGGATCTGCGTTGCAATCGGCACAAACAAGATAAGCGCGGTGACCAGAACCAGCACCAAGCTGCGTGCCCAGTGATAACGCAGATAGGCAAAGGCAAGAAAGAGCGCGTTCATATTTGCGCCCCTTCGCGGAATTGCGCAAAGTCTATCACCCGTTCAAAACGGGGCAGTAATTCATGATCATGGGTCACGGCGAGTACGGCAGCACCAGCCTCTGACGCCTGTGCGAAGAGCAGATCAAGAATGCGCGCTTTGCTTTCTGGGTCAAGATTGCCGGTCGCTTCGTCTGACAGGATCAGTTTGGGCTGGGTCACCAAAGCCCTGCAGATCGCAACACGCTGTTGTTCGCCTTGGCTGAGTGCGGGCGGATGGCGATCCAGCTTGTCACCGATGCCGCAGGCGGCCGCCAATGCCTCGGCGCGTTCGCGCGCTGCGGCATCCAGAGTGAGCGCGGGTGTGATCCTGTAGGGGTACAGGATGTTCTGCCGTGCCGACAAATAGTCAAGCAGCGCAAAATCCTGAAATACAAAGCCGATCGTGTTGGCCCGAAAACGGCGACGCTGCGTATCTGAAAGCGTGGCTACATCGGTACCAGCTATATCAATGCGTCCTGAATCCGGTGTCAGAATACCCGCAACAAGGTTCAATAGTGTGGTTTTGCCACTGCCGCTGGGGCCCACGATGGCCAAACGCTCACGTTCGTGCAGTTTAAATTCTGGCACGCGCAACCGGAAACTTGTCGCGCTATAGCGAAAGGCAAGGTTTTCTACTGTGATCATTAGTTGGTTTGCGGGGCGGGAAATGTTTCGCCTGCCGTGTCTCGGTTGACGTCAAGAAGTGCAAAATCGGTGATCCGCCAAGCGCCTTCGACCGGAGATACCGACAACTTGGCGCTGTAGGTATTGCCACGCACATGCAGATGTTCGGCATGCCCGACGGTTCCGATTACTTGCCAAGACGCGTCGATAGCAAGCGTGGCCCCCGCGCGTGCGACCTGCGTATTGATCAATTTGATCTCGTGAATGGTCTGGTCGGCTTCATCGAGCCCGCCACCGGCCATCGCACCAACACGTTCCAGATAGAGATACTCCAAGGCATCTCCGTGGGTGACGTGGGCTAATGTATCATAGATGCCGTCTTCCTCTGTCTGTCCAAAGGCATCGTATACAACCATCAAAAGCGCCGGGGTAAGTTGCCAAAAGTCGACTTGGGCTTGATCGAGTGTCATCGGCTCAAGTCCTGGCGCCGTAAACTCTGCCGTTGCGGACACTTCATCTTGTGATGGCAATAGAAAGAATACAGTTGCTGCGACCACACTGACAAAAGCGAAACTGGCAAGAATAAATCTGTGTTTCATTCGTAAAGTGTGCCTTGGCGGAATTGTTATTGCGGGATGTAAGGTCTTACAGTCCTAAAGGGATTGCAAGACTGCGCTAGTGTATTCCTCCAAGGTCAAAAGGTCGAAAACGCGTTTGCTAGCCCTGCGCAATTTAACAGTACACAGAAATCATGCCTACCTCTTCATAGCGCTGCTCACTTGCTGTTGCAGATGTCCAAATGGGTCGGCAATTTTGTGCAGCTGCAGGTAAAAAAACTCACTGCAGTTCTAGAAAGCCTGCGATCTGGTAATAGGCGGAACGCGCGGCTTATCTCACCAGTCTATAGCAGGCTAAGCCGACGGCCTGGTCATTGTGGATTTGAGCCATCGCGCAGCAAAGATGCCTGCAATCAAAGCGGCCACAAAAATCAAAACCTCGGGGTTTCCGGTGCCAACGGCAGGTAAAGCGCCCCCCGGGCAAAAACCGGCAATGCCCCATCCAACCCCGAATAGAGCAGCGCCGCCGATCAAAGGCAGATCCAAATCGCGCCGGGTGGGCAGTTGAAAACCGTCAGCGAGTAGAGGCCGGGATCTTTTCAAAACAATTTTGTATCCCAAGGTGGTGACCATCAATGCTCCGCCCATCACAAACGCAAGACTTGGGTCCCATGTACCAGCAACATCAAAGAAATTCAGAACTTTGGCCGGGTTTGCCATACCAGAGACCGAGATGCCGATCCCAAAAAGCAGTCCGATGAGATAGCAGAAAATCAAACGCAAATGCTCAAACCCCGATAACGTGGCGGATCATGTAGACAGTGATCGCTGTGGTGACCATGAAGGTCAGTGTGGCGGCAATGGACCTTGGCGACATGCGCGCCAGACCACATACGCCGTGGCCCGATGTGCAACCAGCGCCAAAAGTAACGCCCATTCCGACGATGAACCCGCCGATAACCAGCATCGGGACTGAAACTGGCACCTCAATGGTTGGCAGTTGACCGGTCAGCCACAGGACGGTGACCGGGCCTGAAACCATGCCTGCCAAAAGCGCGGCACGCCATGACCAATCCGATATGCCATTCGGGTGTAAAAAAGCGGCCAAAATACCGGTGGCGCCCATAATGCGACCCAAAGTGGCCATAAGAAGTACGGCGGCCAAGCCGATCAAAGCGCCGCCCCCAAGCGATTGGAAAGGTGTAAATGCAGTTTCCATTACAGTTTCCGAGTATTGATGCGACAGGTGCGGTGATTTACGCATACATCCATGCGTGTCGGTCCGGCTATGATAAGCTGCAAAGCACGATTTTGGTGGCCAAGTCTTTTGGTCATTTCTCGATCTCCTGTGTGTTCTGTCTTTAGTAGCGCGTTGGAATCAAAACGTCCTGTAACAAAGCAAACAAGCTGTAAAACACGGTTTCATGGTATGATGCACAAGTTGCTGAGGCTGCCATGAAGTTGCTTATATCTGCTTGATTGCAGCAGATGCATCAGTTGGTTCGATCTTAAGGTATTACCCAAACAATATGTATGGGCAGCCCAAGCAAAAAGCATTTCTTTTCAGTGCTAGCATGGGCCACTCTGTTCAAAAATAAGGGGAGCACATCGTGACAGACAGCCAACTCAAAACACCGCCAAAGACCGGCGATGCAGCAGCGCTTTGCGCGGATCTGGCGGGTATCCTGTCTAAGTTTGGGCGCGTACGGTTGGGGCATTTTCCCACCGCGCTAGAACCGATGGACCGGTTGAGCGCGCACCTTGGTGGCCCGCGGCTGTGGGTCAAGCGAGATGACTGCACCGGGCTGTCGTCAGGGGGCAACAAAACGCGCAAGCTTGAATACCTCATGGCGGATGCGCAAGCGCAAGGTGCTGATACCATCATTACCCAAGGTGCGACGCAGTCCAATCACGCGCGTCAAACGGCGGCTGCTGCGGCTAAGCTGGGTATGGCTTGCCATATTCTTTTAGAAGACCGCACTGGTTTTACCGACCCTAATTATCAGTTGAATGGGAACGTTTTGATGGACCGGCTGCATGGTGCATCAGTGTCGAAACGCGCGGATGCAACGGATATGAATGCTGAAATGCAGCAGCTTGCCGAAATGCTGCTGGATCAAGGCAAGCAGCCCTATGTGATCCCAGGAGGCGGGTCGAATGCAATAGGTGCGCTGGGCTATGTGAATTGCGCGCTTGAGTTGACAGAGCAGGCCGCCGCACAGGGGCTTAAAATTGATGCATTGGTGCATGCGACAGGCAGTTCCGGCACCCAAGCAGGGCTTGTCGCTGGCTTGGCTGCACTGGAAAGTGATATCCATCTTTTAGGAATTGGTGTGCGCGCACCGCAACCGAAACAAGAACAAATGGTATTTGATTTGGCACAGAAAACGGCAGATCACATGGGCAATGGCCTTACAATCCGGCGCGATGACGTGCGCGCTGATTGCAACTATGTCGGAGACGGGTACGGATTGCCGACGGATGGTATGATCAAATCGGTGAAACTACTGGCTGAAAAAGAAGGTCTGTTATTTGATCCGGTTTATTCCGGCAAAGGATTAGATGGCCTGATCGATTTGGTTAAAAAGGGCCACTTTGGCGATATGGAAAACATTGTTTTCCTGCACACTGGCGGCAGTGCTGCATTGTTTGGATATGCCGATACTTTCGGTTTGCCTGGCTACACCACCTAAAAACTAAGAAACCAACAAGGAGAAATTACTATGTCACTTAGAAAGACGCTCATTTCAGCCACTGCCGTGATCGGCATGTGTGGCGCGCCAGCTTTTGCTTCTGAAGAAGTTAAAATAGGCGTGCCGTCTTGGACAGGCGCGCAGGCGATTGCACATCTTTTGGCTGCAGTCGTTGAAATGCGTATCGGCGGCAAGGCCGAAATGGTTCCCGGCAACAACGCCACGATCTTCCAAGCGATGGATCAGGGTAAAGGGGACATTGACGTGCATCCAGACGTCTGGCTGCCCAACCAAGAGAGCTTTACAAACAAATACGTCAAAGAAGCTGGCACGGTCACGCTGTCGTCCAACCCCTACGAAGGCAACCAAGGCTTCTGCGTCTCTCAAAATTTTGCTGCTGCAAATAACATTACAGATATTGCTGATCTGGGCCGCCCGGATGTCGCGGCTTTGATGGACAGCGATGGCAACGGCAAAGGCGAGATGTGGATCGGCGCCCCCGGTTGGGCGTCCGCCAATGTGAACGAGGTAAAAGTGCGGGACTACGGCTTGCTTGATTTCATTGAACCTGTTCGCGCCGAGGAAAGCGTGAAAACAGCGCGGGTAAAAGATTCCATCGCCAAAGATGAAGGCTATGCATTCTATTGCTACAAACCCCATGCCATCTGGTTCCAGTTCGACGTTGAAATGTTGTCGGAACCGGCATTTGACGCAGCCAAATACAACATGATCCAGCCGTCTGATGATGCAGATTGGTATGAAAAGTCGTCTGTCGCGACAAAAGATGCACTAAAAGACGTTCAGATCGCATGGTCGAATTCATTGGTGGATCGCTCTCCGGCAATTGCGGAATTCTTTGCGAATTTCTCGCTGACAGCGGATGACGTGTCAGGTTTTGCTTTTGAAATCAGCGGTAACGGTCGTGACCCGGCAGAAGTTGCACGCGAGTGGGTAGAAGCAAACACGGACCGCGTTGACGCGTGGCTCGGGCTTTGAACTCAATAATTTGAAAGCTTGGTGGCCCCGGTGCAAGATCGGGGCCGCCACCTGCATAGCCCGGCTTTGGCCCGCAACATGGAAAGACTTTCTGCCATGAGCGACGACACCGTTATCAAAATCTCAAACGTCTGGAAGATTTTTGGCGCAAAGCCGGAAGTCGCACTGCAAGCGATCAGGGATCGTGGCTTGACCAAGGCCGAGGTGCTGGCGGAATTCAACTGCGTGGTCGGCGTGGCGGATGTCAGCATGTCCGTAAACCGGGGCGAGATTTTTTGCATTATGGGGCTGTCGGGCAGTGGTAAGTCGACGATGGTGCGCCACTTTAACCGGCTGTTGGAACCCACTGACGGCAAGATCGAGATTGAAGGCACTGACGTGATGGCCCTCGGGACCAAAGAGCTTCAGGAGTTTCGCAACAACAAGATCGGGATGGTTTTCCAGAATTTTGCGCTAATGCCGCACCGGTCTGTGCTTGATAACGTGGCGATGCCGCTGGAAATCCGGCAGGTCAGCAAGAACGAACGCATGCGGCAGGCGGCAGCCATTTTGGATATTGTTGAACTTGGCGCTTGGGGGTCCAAGTTTGCGCATGAACTGTCAGGTGGCATGCAACAACGTGTGGGGCTTGCCCGCGCATTGGCCGCCAACCCGGACGTTTTGCTGATGGATGAACCCTTTTCGGCGCTCGATCCGTTAATCCGGCGGCAATTGCAGGATGAATTCATCCGGCTGAGCAAAATCCTCAAGAAAACGACCATTTTTATTACACACGACCTTGATGAAGCGGTGCGCATTGGCAATCGGATCGCCATTATGCGCGACGGTAAGGTGGTTCAGATTGGTACCGCAGAAGACATCGTGATGAACCCCGCCGACGATTATGTCGCCGATTTTGTTGCCGGCATCTCGCGGCTGAAGGTTGTGCGGGCCCATGCGGTTATGCGTCCGATCCCTGAGCATGTCGCTGCCCATGGTCCTCTGTCGCCCGATGCGCCGCGTGTAAACGAAGGCGAGAACCTCAGCACGCTGATCAATCTGGCGATCGACAATAGCAGCGCCATTCTGGTGGAGGACGGCGGCAAAGATGTGGGGGTGATCACCCGCGCTGATCTGCTGCGTACTGTGATCGAAGGGACCGAAGTATCATGACCACTTCAGACGTGAACCCGCATGGTGTGAACCCGCTAGAAGACACCGAAAGCGACGCAGCTTTGGCTTATGCCGAAGAACGACGCGAGAATATTCGCACCTTTGTACGGACCAGCCCCGATTACTACATCGGTAACTTTGACAAAATCGGTGCGTCATCTCGTTTTACGGCCACCTTCAACCTTATGGCGGGGATTTTTGGGCCGGTATGGTTCGGCGCGCGCGGTCTGTGGACATGGGCTTTGCCTTTCCTCATCCTTGAAACACTTGCCTTTGTACAAATGGCACGCGGTCTGTTTGGCGATTTGGCGGCAGATGCGATGGCGCGGATCGCCTCCATCGAAGGCACGCTGGATCTGCGCCGCAGGCAACTGGAGGCCGCGATAGAGGCTAATTCGGACAAGGTCGACGTTTATACGAGGACTGTGGAATCCCTTGAAGCAAACATAGGCGGTATCCGCGCCGAGGCTGAAGCCATGGCCGCAGAAGGGCCCAGCATTGCGCTGACTGGTCTAATTCTTTTGTTGGTGGTCAAAGTTATACAGTCTGTCGTCGCGAACTGGGCGCTTGAAGCGCGTTTTTCCGAATGGCTGTCAGACCGGTCCGTGCGTTCAGCGATGCCGGTTCGGGAAATCATCTTTAGCGCGATTTTCATGGCGTTGATCGTGACGGCCGCCATGATTCACTATAGTTTTCCCGGCCGCTTTGCGCTGCTAAGCGATTTTCCGACTGATCCGAATATCCGCCTGACTGGCATCCAATGGGTTGAAGACTTCATCGCATGGTGCGTGCGCAACAGCGAAACTTTCTTTGATGTTCTAACGATTGGTATTCGTGGGCTTTTGGACGCGCTCGAAGTCATTCTGGTGCAAACGCCCTGGATTGTTATTGCAAGCTTGATTGTGCTTTTAACGTGGCTTACGGCGGGTATCCGCACGGCGATCTATTCTGGCGCGTTCCTGTCTTACATGGGTCTTTTGGGCTTTTGGGAGGCGGCGATGACCACGCTGGCTCTTTTGGGTACGGCCGCTTGTTTGTCGATTGTGATCGGCATACCGCTGGGTATGTTTGCCGCTCGGCGACCAAGGTTTTACGCCTTTATTCAGCCGATTATGGATTTCATGCAAACAATGCCCGCCTTTGTTTTTATGGTCCCTGTGATCGCGTTCTTTGGCGTTGGTAAGCCGGCGGCCGTCGTTGTCACGATGATTTTTGGAGGAACGCCGGTTGTTCGCTTGACCGTTCTGGGGCTACGCGGTGTACCTGAAAGTGTACGCGAAGCAGCCATCAGTTTTGGCGCCAACAAGTGGTATTTGCTGACAAAGGTTGATCTGCCATTGGCCAGTCCGTCGATCCGCGCAGGGATCAATCAGACGATCATGTTATCGCTTGCGATGGTTGTTGTTGCATCTTTGATCGGGGCAAAAGGACTGGGCGAAGATGTTCTGGAAGCGCTGCAATATGCCAACGTGGGGCAAGGTATTCTGGCAGGTTTCGCCATTCTGTTCTGCGCGATGATCCTAGACAGAATTGTGCAGGGCCAACGTAAGTGACGCCGATTGTCTTTGTGCATGGCTTCATGGGCGGAAGCAGCCAATGGCACTTGCAATATGCTGATATTGGCCAAAATCATAAGCTGATTTGCGTTGACTTGCCGGGTTTCGGCAAGCGCAATAAAGAAGCCGCTGCGACCTCGATCAAAGGGTTTGCTGACAGCGTAATCGCTGAATTAGATGGAAAAGGTATCGACCAATTTCACCTTATGGGGCATTCGATGGGGGGCATGATTGCACAGCAAATTGTCCATCAAACTCCGCAGCGGGTGAAACGGTTGGTCTTGTACGGAACAGGTCCTGTTGGCGTGCTGCCCGGACGATTTGAAACCATCGCACAAAGCAAAGCGCGGGGGCGGCAAGATGGGATCAAACAAACTGCGCGCCGTATCGCGGCCACATGGTTTTTGCAGGGCCAAGCCGCGGAACACTACGAAGCTTGCGCGTCTTTGGCAGAACTCACCACGCAAAAGGCGTTTGAAAGTGGTCTTGATGCGATGGAGGCGTGGTCTGGCGAGGCCTTTTTGAACGCCGTTCAGTCCAAGACACTAATTGTGTGGGGGGATAAAGACCGAACATATCAGTGGCCGCAGGTTGAAAAACTTTGGCGTTCGATCCCAGATGCAGAGCTGGCCGTCGTACCCGGTTGCGCCCATGCCGTTCATATGGAAAAACCTGATCTTTTAAACCGGATTTTGTTGGATTTTCTGCGCTGTTAGGTTGCCCAAGCTTGCCTTATGACTTTGAGGGTTTGAATGGCGCCATCCCTGCGCGCGCCAAGGCGTCCGCGCGTTCGTTCTCGGGGTGGCCCGCATGGCCTTTGACCCAAGTCCACGTTACGCTGTGGCGACTGTTTGCTTCATCCAGACGCTGCCATAGTTCTGCGTTTGCCACAGGTTTTTTTGCGGCGTTTTTCCAGCCGTTTTTTTTCCAGCCGTGAATCCATCCGGTGATCCCGTTTTTGACGTAGTTGCTGTCTGTAACGATAGTAATTGTGCTGGCGCGGCTTAAGGATTCCAACGCGTTGATGGCTGCCAAAAGCTCCATCCTGTTGTTGGTGGTTTGGGCTTCGCCGCCCTGCAGTTCGCGTTCTTTGACGAGCGTCCCATCGTCTTTTGCTTGGAGTAAAACGCCCCAGCCGCCGGGGCCGGGGTTGCCGGAACACGCGCCATCCGTATAGGCAAAAAGCTCAGCCATGGGCGGATAGCGCCAGCCATTCGGCGTCCTCTCCGCTGAGGCCTTTGCCGGACCCTTCGCGTTTGCTTGTGACGGTAAGGCCTGCGTCTGATAGCAGGCGGGTCAGTTCAGTTTCTGTGTAGTATGTATAAAGCCTACCAATGCGATCGCGGTGGCTGCCTGTCCCGGTCTTGACGGCGATGTGGAAAACCCCTGCGGGTTTCAGCGCCTTGGCAATGCGCGACAGATGGCTTGGCAATTCGGCGCGTGGTGCGTGTAGCAAAGAGAAATTTGCCCAGATGCCATCGTAGATGTCGACGCCACATAGATCGTGAAAACCAGCTTGCCGTGCTGTGACAGCATCGTGTTGTGCAGCCAACGCGACCATTTGCGGTACCGGGTCGTATGCATCTGTGCGCAAGCCAGCTTTGGCCATGGCAGCTGCAGATGCGCCCGGCCCGCAACCAAGGTCGAGGACGCGTGCGCCCTTTGGCATTGCCGCGATAAATGCGACTAGGCTAGGGTCATTTTCGGCCGCTGAATCCGTCAAGTCCGCGTATTCTTGCGCTTTTTTCGCATAGACTGCTAATGTTTCGGTATCGCTCATATAAATACCCCCACACTGAGGCAAGTGATAACAATTGCTGTCAACAGAATGCGCAGTTGTATCCACCAACGCGGCGTCAAGCCCCAGCTTGAGAATGCAAAATCCAGAATCAAAAGCCCCAGAAAGCCAAAGATCAGATTGGTGCCTGCTGCGGTTGGTCCGCCACCGGTCATGAGGAACGCCCAAAGCGCCGGGATCACAGACAATACGTATCCAACAGCGGCCTTTTGCCCACTGGCTTTCGTGGCAAACCCCCAAAGCACGCCAGACATAAACGACAAAATCACTGAGCCGTAAAAAAGTTGAACATAAGGCCCCACAAAACGGGGGCCAAGGGCGGATGCGCCCCAATTCGCCAATGCCGGGTTGATATACGTCAGCGCGCCCCAAACAAAGGGGATCAGCCCAGCAAGGCCAAGAACAAGAGGAACGGGGGGGATGCTTTTCATGACCGGCAAAATGGCGCGCGGGCTTCAGCAAGGCAAGGGGGGAAGGTCACTTTGTCATCCGTCCACCGGGGATCAGCGCTGGATCCGCGACGCCAATCGTGCAGCGCTTTGTCAGGTGCAAACCCATTTTGGTGCAAACGGCCTCTGACGCGCTATTGCCTGGCTCTACCCCGGTGAAAAACGAGGTAAATCCAAACTGTTCATTCATCGCAAGAATAGCTTGCGCGCCAAGTGGCAACGATAATCCTTGCCCCCTGTGATCTGGGTGCACTGCAAGCATTCCCCACCAGCAGATGTCGCGGCCCATTGGGTAGTCTGGGTGCAAAAAAGAGGCTGCGGCTGCGCATGCCACAACGTCACCCGCGCCGTTTACCAGCATGGCACAAACGCCGGGCTGCGCTTGACCTGAGAGTACTGCAAGCGAGGGTGGCAACACGCCGCACGCCAAGGCTGTGTCCGCCAATGATTGACGTGTCGCATTGCCAGTATCTGCTGACAGTAGTTCAAGGCGGTATTGTGCGGGCCATTTGACTGATCCCTCGATTTCTTTGGCGCGGTCTAGCGGAACAGTTGAGCCTTCCCATCTTGCATAAAGCAGGGGTTTCAGACCTTCGGCCTCAAAGGCGTGGGTAATGCTTGCAACTTGATCAGGGGGCACGTCGGCATAGTGGCTGTTGCCCTGCAATCGCGCCAAAGCAATGACATCTTCGATCGGGGCGTCTTGCGGCTGTGCCACGCCCACCACGCGCCCATAGTACGTAAAATGTTGTGTGTCTCGCGTAACCTGACGCAAAGCCGCACCACGGGACAAAAGCTGTTGTTGTGCTTTTGATCCAAAGAGATTGAGCAGGGTCTGCCTCATTGTTTGAAGCTAGGCAGGTTCGCGCAACACACGGGGCACCTTAAATTCTACGTTTTCCACCGCGGTTTCAACCAATTCACGGGTAACAGCGTACCGCGTTTCAAACGCCTCTATCACCTCGTTGATCAATACCTCGGGGGCGGACGCACCCGCAGTAATACCAATACTTGTGATGCCGTCGAGCGCGCGCCAGTCGATGTCTTCAGCGCGTTGGACGAGCTGCGCATAATTGCAGCCCGCGCGTGCACCTACCTCTACCAATCGCTTGGAATTTGACGAATTTGGCGCGCCGACCACCAGCATTGCGTCGCATTTCGGCGCCATTGCTTTCACGGCTTCTTGCCGGTTCGTGGTCGCGTAGCAAATATCTTCTTTATGAGGGCCCACGATAGCTGGAAAACGCGCCTTCAAAGCAGCTACCACGTCTGCGGTGTCGTCTACGCTAAGTGTGGTTTGTGTGACATAGGCCAGTTGCTCTGGATCACGCACCTCGACAGAGGCAACGTCTTCGGGTGTTTCGACCAACAGCACCTCGCCGGGTGGCAATTGCCCCATGGTACCGACCGTCTCGGGATGCCCTTCATGACCGATCATGATCATCTGCAAACCGTTGTCTGCGTGCCGTTGTGCTTCGATGTGCACCTTGCTGACCAATGGGCATGTCGCATCAACATAGACCATTTCGCGCGCTTGTGCTGCCTGTGGCACAGATTTTGGTACCCCATGTGCGGAAAAGATGACGGGCCGGTCATCGGGGCATTCTGAAAGTTCCTCGACAAACACAGCGCCTTTGTCGCGCAGCCCATCTACCACGAATTTATTGTGAACAATCTCATGGCGCACGTAGACGGGGGCGCCCCATTTCTGGAGCGCCATTTCCACAATCTTGATGGCACGATCAACGCCCGCGCAAAAACCGCGCGGTGCAGCAAGGTAAAGAGTAAGGGGCTTTGATGTCATGGGTCACTCCGGTTCTTGGTACCAGAGGTAAGCTTTTGACGCCATGAGGTCCAGAGGGTGAACCGCCCCTTATCTCCTAGCTGGCTTCGTTAAATTCACGCGGTGGCCTGCCAACTACATCTTTCAGCTCATCCAGTTCGATGAAATTATCGGCCTGTCTGCGCAGCTCGTCTGAAATCATAGGTGGTTGGCTGCGAATGGTAGAAACAACCGACACGCGCACCCCAGAGCGCTGTAGGCTTTCCACCAACGGTCGGAAATCGCCGTCTCCTGAGAATAAGACGATGTGATCAACACGCTGAGCAAGCTCCATCGCATCCACCGCGAGTTCTATGTCCATATTGCCTTTAACTTTACGGCGCCCCATGCTGTCGGTGTATTCTTTGGCTGGTTTGGTCACCATCGTGAAACCATTATAATTCAGCCAATCAACCAACGGGCGTATTGGAGAATACTCGTCGTTCTCCAGAAGTGCCGTGTAGTAAAAAGCACGCAACAGCTTGCCCCGACGCATGAATTCCTGCCGAAGCAGTTTGTAGTCGATGTCAAACCCCAGTGATTTGGCAGCCGCATACAGATTCGATCCATCGATGAACAGCGCAAGCCGCTCGTCTTTGTAAAACATCAAGTGTCCTTTCGATTGTGCCGTGCGCTTGTGCTCGTGAAATGTAATATAAATAAGCACACGACCCGCTAAGGATAGGGGAATTTGGGGATGTCGCAAGCCACTTTTAGGCCCGAAACAGGCGAGAAACTGCCACATATCCGGTCAAAATGCGTGATCGCGCTGGGGACCAACCAATCCAATGGCCAAGGTGACCTCAGGGAAATTTTGCATGATGCCGTTTCCTGCATTGCACGCGACGTCGGTGTGATTCGTGCGACCAGCCGTCATTTCCGTACGGCCGCTTTCCCTGCAGGATCCGGCCCGGATTTTGTAAACGCTGCCGTTGCCGTTGAAAGTGGGCTTGGACCCATGGCTATCTTGGAAAAGCTTCACGACATTGAGGCTTTGTTCAGTCGTGACAGAAGCACGCGTTGGGGACAGCGCACCCTAGATCTAGATTTGCTCGCGGTCGGAGATCAGGTGTTGCCGGATACCGGTACCTACAAGATGTGGGCAGACTTACCAATCGAAGTGCAGATGAGCACAGCGCCAGACGGGTTGATTTTACCACACCCCCGATTGCACGAACGTGGTTTTGTTTTGATCCCTATGTTGGATGTTGCACCGGATTGGGTGCATCCGGTGTTGGGGATGTCGGTCGCAGAAATGTGCGCTGCACTGCCAAAGGTGGCCAAAGATGACGTTGAGGCCTTGTAATCAAGGCTTGTCAATCTGCTCTAACCGCCCTAAATACTGCGCTTCTGACCAAATTTCGCCCGATGGAGAGTTTCATGGCCCGCGTTACCGTTGAAGATTGTGTTGATAAAGTCCCAAACCGGTTCGAGCTGGTCATGCTGGCGGCGCATCGTGCGCGCGAAATTTCTGCGGGTGCATCGATCACTGTGAACCGTGACAACGACAAAAACCCGGTCGTTTCGTTGCGTGAAATCGCAGATGAAACGCAAAGCGCAGACGACCTGCGCGAACGCTTGATCGAAAGCAACCAAAACCAGATCGAAGTTGACGAGCCAGAAGAAGACGCAATGGCTCTGTTGATGGGTGCCGAACAAGACAAGCCCGAAGAAGACAGCATGTCAGAAGAAATGCTTTTGCGGCAGCTTATGGCCGCGCAGGGTCAGGGCTAAGCAAAGCCCGCACCCTGCCTAAAGGGCGGATGGCATGAAAGACGGTGATCATCTCGAGATTTCTGCAGACGATCTGATCGCTCTGGTTTCACGCTACAACCCAAAGACAAACGAAAAGATGATACGCGCGGCCTATGATTACGGCCGCGATATGCACGCTGACCAACGGCGCCATTCGGGTGAGCTTTATTTCAATCACCCAGTGGCTGTCGCCGCCATCCTGACTGAGCAACAGTTGGATGACGCGACGATCATAACCGCTTTGTTGCATGACACGATCGAAGACACCAAAGCGTCCTATAGCGAAGTCACCGAACTTTTTGGCGAAGAAGTTGCAGGTCTGGTGGACGGTGTGACTAAGTTGACCAACTTGCAACTTAACTCGTCCGAGACCAAACAAGCTGAAAACTTTCGCAAGCTTTTTATGGCGATGTCCAAAGACTTGCGGGTTATTCTGGTCAAACTTGCAGACCGTTTGCACAACATGCGCACAATCCGCGCGATGCGGGCTGAAAAGCAGGCGCAAAAAGCGCGTGAGACAATGGATATCTACGCGCCTCTTGCCGGGCGTATGGGCATGCAGTGGATGCGCGAAGAACTCGAAGATCTTGCGTTTCGCGTGCTGAACCCCGAGGGTCGCGCGTCGATTATCCGCCGTTTCATCAATCTGCAAAAAGAAACCGGCGATGTGATCGAACGGATCACTGGCGACATGCGGCTAGAGTTGGATAAGGCAGGCGTTGAGGCCGATGTTTTTGGGCGCGCGAAAAAGCCCTATTCTGTTTGGCGTAAGATGCAGGAAAAAGAACAAAGCTTTAGCCGGCTAAGTGACATCTACGGTTTTCGGATCATCACGGACAATGAAGAAGATTGCTACCGGACGCTTGGGGCCATTCACCAACGTTGGCGTGCGGTACCGGGGCGGTTCAAAGACTACATCAGCCAGCCTAAGTCCAATGGCTACCGCTCCATCCACACCACTGTTTCAGGCCGTGACGGCAAACGTGTCGAAGTGCAGATCAGGACCGGTCAGATGCACGATGTTGCCGAAACCGGTGTGGCTGCGCATTGGTCTTATAGGGATGGAAAACGTAGCCAGAACCCATTTGCTGTTGATCCTGCAGGCTGGATAAACACGCTGACGGAACAGTTCGATGCTGAAGATGACCACGAGGATTTTCTCGAGGCTGTAAAGCTTGAGATGTATTCCGACCAAGTGTTTTGCTTTACCCCCAAAGGCGAGGTCGTGAAACTGCCACGCGGTGCCACACCCATTGATTTTGCCTTTGCGATCCACACGCGGATTGGGTCCGCCTGTGTGGGGGCCAAAGTGGATCACATGCGCGTGCCGCTTTGGACCCGGCTTAAGAACGGACAGTCCGTGGATATCATCACAGCAGAAGGCCAAAGCCCGCAAGCCACTTGGCTTGATATCGCCGTGACCGGCAAAGCCCGCGCCGCCATCCGCCGTTCCCTGCGCGAAGAAGATAAAGCCCGGTTTGTCAAATTGGGACGTGAACTGGCACGATCTGCCTTCGAACATGTTGGCCGGAAAGCGACCGATAAGGCGTTGACGATTGCTGCACGCGCCATGCGTTTCAGCAACCGGAACGAACTGCTGGCGCAATTGGGTAGTGCGGAAATCACCGGCCGTCAGGTTGTGCAGGCCGTTTATCCGGAGCTGAAACAAGAGAAAGGCGCGCAAGTGGATGCCGCGCGTGCTGTCGTTGGCCTTTCGCAGGGCCAGTCGTTTGAACGTGCCTTTTGTTGTCAACCTTTGCCGGGCGAGCGGATCGTTGGCGTTACCTTCAAAGGTCGCGGCGTCGTGGTACACGCAATTGATTGCGACCGTATGAGCGTTTACGAAGACCAACCGGAACGTTGGCTCGATCTGCGCTGGCACGAAGGGCCGCATCCGGCGGTCTATGGTGCGACGCTCGAAGTGACCCTGAACAACGACGCGGGCACCCTGGGACGTATTTGCACATTGATTGGTGAGACACGTGCCAATATCTCTGACCTACAATTCGTTGACAGGAAACCTGACTTTTACCGTTTGCTGATCTATGTGGAACTGAGAGATGCGGCGCATCTGCATTCGCTCATGCTTACTTTGGAAGCCGAAAGCGATGTGGCAGCCGTTTCGCGGAACAGAAATATGGCTCAATGAGCGGTGTAGATATCGGGTCGATGTCAAATACTGGCCATCACGCCGTCATAATCTTGCGGTGAATGTCGACCATTCACCCTACACGATACTCGGATAAGGACGTCTCCTCTTGGTCTTCAAACGCAGAGATCCCAAAAGCTGGCCGCGCGCCGTGCTGGATGTCCTGTGGCCACGGGGGGGATGGGCACGTGCGTTCCACTATGTAAAGCACCGGATGCGCAGGCTGCCAGATAGCCCTGAGCGTATCGCACGCGGTATCTTTGCGGGGGTGTTTGCTTCCTTCACCCCGTTTTATGGGTTCCACTTTTTCATCGCGGCAGGGTTGGCCAAGCTGATGCGGGGTAACGTTATTGCGTCATTGATGGCGACGTTCTTTGGAAACCCGCTGACGTATGTCCCGATTGGTATCGCATCTCTTTCGACGGGCCATTGGCTGCTGGGCGATACCGTTGATGAAGGCGTACACCGATCATTTGGTGGCAAATTCGTCGATGCAGGCGCCGACCTGAGAGATAACTTCTATGCCTTGTTTACTGGCGAGACGGCTGATTGGTCGCGCTGGACCGTCTTTTACGACGAGATTTTCTTTCCATATATGGTTGGTGGAGTCTTGCCGGGGATTTTCTTTGGCACGCTTTGCTACTATTTGTCTGTGCCAGTGATCCGCGTGTACCAAAAACGGCGCAAGGGAATGATCAAGGGAAAGCTCGCTTCGATCAAAGCCAAAGCGTCTGCTAAGCGAAAAGCGGATCATCCATCTGCCGGGGAATAACCTGAACTACAGTGAAGGGGGGCATCAATGTCCAATCACGAAAAACTGCGCCTTGGCGTCAACATCGATCACGTGGCTACTGTACGCAATGCGCGGGGCGGGGCCTATCCAGATCCCTTGCGCGCAGCGCAAATTGCGCAAGACGCAGGGGCTGACGGGATTACCGCCCACCTGCGTGAAGACCGCCGGCATATCTCTGATGCCGATATCGAAGGTTTGATGGATGTGTTGACCGTTCCATTGAACTTTGAGATGGCAGCGACCGAAGAAATGCAAAAAATCGCATTGCGCCACAAACCACATGCCGTGTGCATTGTCCCCGAAAAACGCGAAGAGCGCACAACCGAAGGTGGATTGGAGGTTGCGCGCGAAGAAAACCGTCTGGCGCACTTTATTGCGCCCTTACGCGATGCGGGTAGCCGTGTATCTATATTTATCGCCGCAGAGCAACGCCAGATCGAAGCTGCACATCGCATCGGGGCCGAGGTAATTGAACTGCATACTGGGGCGTACTGTGAAGCGCATGTTGAAGGGAATATAAAAGAGCGTGACGAAGAACTTGAACGCCTGAGAAATATGGCTCATTTCGCTTATTCTTTGGGTCTAGAGGTCCATGCGGGTCACGGTTTGACCTATGATACGGTTCAGCCTGTCGCGGCATTTCCCGAAGTCATGGAGCTTAACATCGGGCACTTTTTGATAGGTGAATCGATTTTTCTAGGGTTGGAGCCGGCGATCCGGCACATGCGCCAACTGATGGATGATGCAAGAATGTGACGCCAATAGGCGTCACGCCACATTCTTGACACATTTCTCCCCTAGGTTGCGTGGAGTATTTTAAACCTTCGCAATCGAGAGATCCGTGATGTTTTTCAGAAGTTGCTTTTTTTGCATTAACTATATTGTCATGACGATCGCACTATTCGTGCTTATGCTATTCGTCGAAACTTTGCCCGGCTTGGCATTCAGTATTGCGGTCGTTTTAATTCTTCCTTTGGTGATTTCGTCCACGATCGAAGGGCAGGCGTTTGCGCGCGAGCACAAAGAACGCCCCTCTGGCGTTTCATGTTGGATGGCGTCCCTGCGCATGTTGGGCTTTGTGTCGGTTATCGTCACGGCCGTGGCACTGGTCAGGGGCCTGCTGGATCCCAGCCGACTGGACCCTTTTAAAACAGCTGCCCCGATCGATTTACTTATGATGGGTCTGTTTTTGGCGTCATCCGCTTGGCTGATCCTTCGGGTGGGCTATGCAATTGGTCTTGCATCAGAGTTGAAAGGTCAGCAAATCTCGCAGCATCAATAATGCGAGTGACCATCGATGGAAAATCCTGAAACGCTAGTCCCGTTGTCCGCGCTGCTTATTGGCTGGATGATTGGTGGGGGTAGCCCTGGGCCGGCCACTCTGGCGATATCAAGCACATCCATGCAGGACGGCCAACGGTCAGGCCTTGTTATTGCGCTTGGTATCCTCTTTGGGTCTGCGTGTTGGGGTGTCGCGGCCGGATTAGGGTTCTCAGCGGTGATGATGGCCAACGCTTGGCTTTTTGAGGGGCTGCGATATTTTGGGGCCGCATATCTTTTGTATTTGGCGGTCAAATCGCTGCGGTCTGCTTGGCAGGGCAGCGTCACCGCGCCGTCTGTTGCGCCTACAAAACAGTTGTTCGTAAAAGGCGCGCTTTTACACCTGACAAACCCCAAGGCAATTTTGAGCTGGGGCGCGATTTATGCGATCGCTTTACCATCTGGCGCAGGCGCAGCAGCGGTCTGGACCCTGTTCGTCTATCTGTTTGCTGCATCTTGCGTTGTATTTTGCGGGTATGCGCTCTTGTTTTCTTCACCTCCGATCGCGCGGGGATATCGTCGTGCAAAACGCCTGTTCGATGGGGCGTTTGGTGTTCTATTTGGTTTTGCCAGCCTTAAAATTCTGACGGCCAAACTCGCATGATATTGGGCATCGGGACGGATTTAGCGAATATCGACCGTATTCAGGCGACTTTGGATCGGTTCGGCGACCGCTTTCGCAACCGGGTTTTTACCGACATAGAACAACGCAAGGCAGAGCGACGTCGGGATGTGGCTGGTACGTATGCAAAACGCTGGGCCGCGAAAGAGGCGTGCTCGAAAGCGCTTGGTACCGGGTTGGCCATGGGGATCGCTTGGAAAGACATGTCAGTGACCAACCTAAAGACGGGCCAACCTGTCATGCACGTTACGGGCTGGGCCAAGGAACGGTTGGATGAAATGACACCACCAGGACATAGCGCCGTGATACACGTCACCCTGACAGATGATCATCCGTGGGCCCAAGCCTTTGTGGTTATCGAAGCTTTGCCCGACGTAATCGCCTGAAAGATTGGATGCGTCACAAGTGACTGCCTTCGTCGGTCACAATATGCGTCTAGGCCAACCGCATCGCGGTGGCTGCCTTGACTTGGACCGCTGACCCCCTCATTACGACCCAAACCCTTAGACGGAGCCCGCCCGATGGCCGCAAAAGAAGAAAAACAAGGAAACGCGATCGTTGAGACGATCAAGACGGTTGTCTATGCGCTGTTGATCGCTGGCGTTTTCCGGACCTTGTTCTTTCAACCCTTCTGGATCCCTTCGGGGTCTATGAAAGAAACGCTTTTGGTTGGTGACTTTTTGTTCGTGAACAAAATGGCCTATGGCTATTCTTACGCCTCCTGTCCAAGCATCATCATGCCGCGGTTTGGGTTGAATGTAGATGCCAAAGATATTTGCGGGTTCTTGGATGGCGAAAATACGCGTTTTTGGGGCGGAGAACCTGAACGGGGCGATGTAATTGTGTTCCGTCATCCTGTGTCGGGCCGCGATTATATCAAACGCTTGATCGGCATGCCGGGTGAAACGGTGCAATTGCGGCAAGGGATCGTCTATATCAACGGCGAACTGGCCCCGCAGCAAACCGCTGGTAACTTTTCCGAAGTGATGGAGCCTCAGGGCCCAGAGGGTCGCAGGCCGCGGTGTATGAATGCGCCGGTTGGTGATGGCGGCGAGTGTTTGAAAGCGCGTGCAATTGAAACGCTGCCCGGAGGCGTCAACCACGTAGTTCTGGATATTGGACCAAGCCGCACGGATCAGACTGGCGTGTACACCGTACCTGAGGGCCACTATTTCTTTATGGGTGATAATCGCGATAACTCGGCAGACAGCAGATTACCACAACAGGCTGGGGGCGTTGGTTTTGTTCCTTTTGAAAACCTGATCGGACGCGCTGACCGCGTCATGTTCTCCTCTGGCGGGCGTTCCATGTTGTTCTTTTGGACATGGCGCGGGGATCGTTTCTTTAAGAGGGTCGAGTGAAGCTATCGGCTGAACTAAAAGCGTTTCAAAAACGGTTGGGGTACGAGTTTTTGCGCCCTGAACTATTGGCGCAGGCAGTGACCCATGCGTCGATGTCGTCGGCCAACCGCGATGACAACCAACGGCTAGAATTCTTGGGCGATCGTGTCCTCGGCTTGGTAATGGCAGAAGCGCTGCTTTCGGTAGATACATCCGCGACCGAAGGACAACTCGCCCCACGGTTTAATGCGTTAGTGCGTAAAGAAACCTGTGCAGATGTGGCACGCGAGGTTGATTTGGGTGTTGTGTTGCGACTTGGTCGGTCGGAAATGTTATCAGGTGGGCGGCGCAAGAAAGCCCTGCTTGGTGATGCGATCGAAGCGGTAATCGCGGCAGTCTATCTTGATGCGGGGTTCGATGCCGCCAAGGCGATGATATTGCGGCTTTGGGGCTCGCGGATTGATAATGTGGACGAAGATGCGCGTGACGCTAAAACGGCGTTGCAAGAATGGGCGCAGGCCCGTGGTCTTCCGCCGCCCCGCTACGAAGAAGTGCGGCGCGAAGGCCCCGACCATGCGCCTATATTTACGATTGCTGCACAGCTTACATCTGGCGAAACAAAATCTGCGACCGCAGGGTCGAAACGGCAAGCCGAACAAGCCGCAGCCCAAGCGTTGCTTACCATGATGGAGAAATCACAATGACTACGCGCGCTGGATTTGTTGCACTCATCGGGGAGCCTAACGCGGGAAAATCAACCCTACTTAACCGTATGGTTGGGGCTAAAGTGTCCATCGTCACGCACAAGGTTCAGACGACCCGTGCGCGTATTCGCGGCGTGGCTATAGAAGGCCAAAGCCAGATCGTATTTGTCGACACGCCGGGCCTGTTCCAGCCGCGCCGTCGGTTGGACCGCGCAATGGTTGCCGCCGCGTGGGGTGGGGCTGCAGATGCTGACGTCGTCGTCTTGATGATCGAGGCGCATCGCGGTGTGACCGAAGGTGTTGAAAAGATCATCGAGGGATTGGCTGACATTGGGCAGGGGCGTCCTGTCGCCTTGGCCCTGAACAAGATTGACCGCGTACAGTCCGAGGTCTTGTTGGCACTAAGCAAAGACCTGAATGACCGCTATGATTTTATAGAGACATTCATGATCTCAGCTGAGCGCGGACATGGTGTGGATACGTTGCGGACATGGTTGGCGTCTGCTTTGCCAGAGGGTCCGTGGCTTTACCCTGAAGACCAGATTGCTGATTTGCCAATGCGCATGATCGCTGCTGAAATGACCCGTGAAAAGTTGACGTTAAGGCTGCATCAAGAATTGCCCTATCAGTTGACGGTCGAAACCGAGAACTGGGAAGAACGGAAAGATGGTTCTGCGCGTATTGATCAATTGATTTACGTGGTGCGCGATGGTCACAAGGGGATTGTTCTGGGCCACAAGGGTGAGACGATCAAAGCGGTTTCCAAAGCGTCGCGCGAAGAATTAGAAGAATTTCTGGGTCGCCGTGTACATCTGTTCTTACAGGTCAAAGTGCGCCCAAATTGGCTTGATGAAGCGGAGCGTTATTCGCAAATGGGGCTCGAATTCAAGGATGGCAATAGCTAAGCGGCGGTCTCTTTGAGTTGGCCGGGTGGGGATAACATGGTGCGACTAACAGCGCGGTTTTGGGTGGATGCGTATCTTGCGCGGCTTAGAACACTGGACATCCCTGGTTTTGTTGTGTCGCACGGCGACAACACAGCAGGCAGCGTGTTGGTGAAACTAAATACGCTGGACGGTCAAGCGACGTTGTTTCAGCGCAGTTATGATCTGTTGGAGGACGCGCGCCGTTGGGATGTGTTGTCAAAAGGCGTCGAGGCAGACGTTGACGATGCGATTTTGCGTCAACAGTCCTTTGACAGTGATCTCTGGGTTATCGAAGTCGAAGACAGAGCAGGCCGCCATTTGTTGGACACGCCGGGACTGAGCTAATGGAATGGCGCGATCAAGGGATATTGCTAAGTGCGCGCCGGCACGGTGAAACATCCGCTATCATCGAAGTCTTTACGCCCGAGCATGGACGCCACGCAGGTGTCGTCAGGGGTGGTACCAGCCGTAAAGTCGCACCTATTCTGCAACCCGGTGCTCAACTGGACGTCTTGTGGCGCGCCCGGCTCGAAGATCACATCGGCAGCTTTCAGGTTGAACCGCTGCGCAGTCGTTCAGCATCGGCGATGGGTGACCGCTTGTCGTTGGCTGGGTTGAATGCAGTGACTGGGTTGCTGGGCTTTTGCTTGCCCGAACGCGAACCGCATCCACAGCTCTACCGGCGTTCAGAGCAGCTATTAGACCTATTGGATCAGACAGAACTGTGGCCTTTGGCTTATCTACGCTGGGAAATGCAGTTGCTGCATGAAATGGGGTATGCGTTGCAACTTGATGTCTGCGCTGTCACTGGAAGCAGTGAAGATTTGATTTACGTCTCTCCAAAATCGGGCTGTGCCGTGTCACGCGCTGCTGCGGGTGAATGGGCGGACCGATTGTTGCCTTTGCCCTCTATCTTGCGCGGTTTGGGTGATGGGCCAGATATAGAAATTTCCCAGGCATTTCAAACGACTGGGTATTTCTTGCAAAATCATTTGGCGCGCGATTTAGGCGACAAGCCTTTGCCGGTGTCACGTGCGCGATTTGTGGATGTCTTCAACCGGCGTTTGGTCTGAGGTACTGAACTTTCCACCCGGCCAGCGGTCACGAAAAGCGTGTTATTTAAGCGCCAAGACAAGATCGATCATTGTTTCATAGGCGTTGGCGGCTTGTGATTTGTTGCTCACGGCGGGCAGTCCGACAACGGCCGCCAGACAAGCGCGGGCGAAATCGTCATTTTTTATGCCCAAATGGCGCATTAAATTGGTTAGGTAGGTCAAACGCTCAACATCGACAAGCGAAATGACCTTGGCAACAGACTTATCCGTATGGCCCCATGCGCGCATTGCAGCATCGTTCTTGTTGCGCAGGATGTCTCTGCCGAATCGCCTTAGACGCTGTTCGGCGGACCCCCCATCTGCCAATGCGTTTACGACGTCGGCAAATGCCTCACCTTGCCAATGCTTGACAACAGCGGTTTGAAAATCGGGTACGTCTTTGAAATGCCAGTAAAACGATCCCTTTGTCGTACCTAATTCACGCGCCAAAGGTTCAGCGGCAAGAGCATTCGGACCCTTTGATGCGAGAGACACAAGACCAGCATCGATCCAAGATTGGCGGGAGAGTCTTTGACGTTTCATACACTAGCCATACGATTACGTCGAAAATGCTGCAAGTGCGAAGACGTCGCAGGTGTTCTTTTTGCGGCTGCAGCATTTTCGGTACCACAGTTTCAGCCATCACGGACGCTTGAGGAATTAGGATACAAAACGGGCGCGCAGTTGTCCGCCGCGCGCCCGTCTGTCAGCGAAGAATTAGCCAAGGATACGACGAGCGATCACCTGTGCTTGAATTTCGGCGGCCCCTTCAAAGATGTTCAGGATGCGCGCATCACACAAAACGCGACTAATTTTGTATTCGAGGGCAAATCCGTTGCCACCGTGGATTTGTAAGCTGTTGTCAGCCGCAGCCCAAGCGACGCGTGCACCCAGTAGTTTTGCCATGCCAGCTTCGACATCGCAGCGACGCCCTTCATCCTTTTCAAAAGCAGAAAAATACGTAAGTTGCCGCGCGATCATAATTTCTACGGCCATCATCGCAAGTTTGCCTGATACGCGCGGGAAATTGATCAGCGACTTGCCAAATTGCTTGCGGTCTTGGGCATATTGCATCCCGATATCCAGTGCCGATTGCGCGACACCGATCGCACGTGCAGCAGTTTGAATGCGGGCAGATTCAAATGTCTCCATTAGCTGTTTAAAGCCTTTGCCCTCTTCCCCGCCTAGCAGGTTTTCACCTTTGACGTGGAAGTTGTCAAAAGCCAGTTCGTATTCCTTCATCCCACGGTACCCAAGGACTTCGATTTCGCCGCCGGTCATCCCCTCGGTTGGGAAGGGGTTTGCGTCATCGCCGGGCGTCTTTTCTGCAAGGAACATCGACAGGCCGCGATAGTCAGTCGTGTCTGGGTCAGTGCGGGCCAACAGTGTCATGATCTGGGTCCGTGTGGCATGCGTAATCCACGTTTTGTTGCCGGTCACACGGTAGTCGTCCCCGTCCTTCACAGCACGAGTACGCAGACTGCCAAGGTCAGACCCAGTGTTGGGTTCAGTAAATACCGCTGTGGGCAGGGTTTCAGCCGACGCAAGGCGGGGCAGCCATTTTTGTTTTTGCTCTTCGGTTCCACCGGCGATGATCAACTCTGCTGCAATCTCAGAGCGCGTACCCAAAGAGCCCACACCAATGTAACCGCGCGATAATTCTTCGGAGACAACACACATTGACGCCTTGGACAGACCAAATCCGCCGTATTCTTCTGGAATAGTCAGGCCAAAAACGCCCATCTCGGCAAGTTCTTCGATGACTTCGAGTGGAATAAGTTCATCTTTGAGGTGCCAGTCATGCGCAAAGGGTTCCACCTTTTCGACCGCGTACCGGCGAAATTGTTCGCGGATCATCTCAAGCTCTTCATCCAAGCCAGAGGCGCCAACGGTGATGTTCGCGGAATGCTCTTGCATCAACTCCACGAGGCGAGTCCGAGCCGCTTGAGTATTCCCTTTTTCGGTCAGGGTCATCACAGCAGGGGTCACTAAGTCGCGCATGTCGTCTTGGCCAAGGCCAAGGTCTTGCAGCCGTAAGATCTCTCCTTGGTTCATCTGCATGCCGCCATAGACCTGCCAGAGGTATTCACCGAACCCGATCTGAAGCAGCAGCTGCTCTGTCTCGCCAAGCTTGCCGTTTGCTTGCAAGTCATGGGCCCATTTGTTCATCTGCTTAAGAGACTGCGCGTAAGTTGCCAGCCATGCTAGCCCATGCGCTGCAGTTTGATGTGCCTCGATCAATGCACCTGATACACGCCCATTTTCGGTCACTTGCTCTTTGACACGTACTTTGGCTTTTTCAAGGATCGTCTCGATCGGTTCGACAGCCGCTGCTGTCAACTCCAGTAAGTTGTCCAAAACCACAGGGGCTAGAAAATTTGTGTCTTGTCCATCATGCGCCATATCAACATCCCTTTTTCGTTGAGGGCGGTGTAATCCTTTCGCAGTTGCAGCGCAACAAAAATACGAAAGAAGGGCTAGTTTTGGACAATTATTACAAAATGCGTCGTTCGATTTCTGCGATGCAGCGCTGATTTCAACATGCCCAGAAAAAATGGCCTACAGAAAAGACTCTGCAGGCCACGATCGTTACGCGCACAAAAATACATTTTTTTGGAAATTGCTTCTCAAATTACCCTTGGCGGGCGACGGTCACGCCGGACACGTCTTCAATAAAAGTGACGATTCTTGATTTGATATTGTCATCTCGGATTGAGGCAAGAGCCGCTACGATTTCCAAGCTGGGATCGCGATCACTGGTGGTTTTAGTGGTCGCGTCTAATCCTTCAAAGAAGTAAGTTGTTGGTACATCAAGAATGCGCGACAGCTCATAAAGACGGCTCGCTGCTATGCGGTTCGACCCGATTTCGTACTTTTGGATTTGCTGAAAAGACAAATCAAGTTCGCGGGCAACGTCGGTTTGTGACAACCGGCGCATCGTTCTGACTTGTTTGAGCTTGCGGCCAACGTGAACATCAACTGGATGGGACATAACTATTTAACACCTTTTTTCCTCTTAACTCACTCATCGCGGGAATCGGTGTTTCGTTCAATTGACTACCTTTTTCATTTTTTCGTCTAAAAATGTTACGACCGATGGGTTATAAATGTTGCATTAGTGTATGATTTATTTACCATTGGATGCGATGAACAAGCCTGTTTCTGCAAAAGTTTCTGACACGCCACCGGCAAAGGGCACCGAATCACATGCGCTTTTGCATGAGATGATCCGTTCTTTCACTACCCTAGCGCGAACTTTGAATCTCACCCACGCCGTACGCGAGTTAGGTAGCACGCGTCAGACACTGCGACGACATATCGCTTTGCTAGAAGAATTGAAGGGTGTTGAGCTTTTTGTCGTCAAAGATAGGCAGTATAAGTTGACGGATGAAGGTGCGCGTGCGCTGCCCGAAGCGTTGGAAATTTTGGCACGCGGCAGCTCTTGGTTGATGGGTCACATCAGTCATTACAGCGGCATGCAACACGTTCATGCAGTGCTTCCCGACGAAAGTCATTTCTGGTTGCAAGAACAGCCAATGGGGGAGGTCTGGGCAAGCAAGCGAACGCTTTTGCGAGAGTGTTTACGCGCTTGGGCTCTGTCAGGTGGTGATCTTGAAAGCGAACAGATGCAACATGTTCGCCCGTATTTTATGGTCTATAGAAACTCGCCAAATGGTTGGATTTGCGTAGAAATTGGCGATTTGGCGTCCTACGTTTCGTGGTATGGTTGGGCTACGGCGCGGTCGAGTATTGGTCGTGCGCTTTACGGGTTGCCCGGTGGGGACGATTTCGCGCACCTTATGGTCGAGCCATTTGAAGACGTAGCAATTCACCAAAATTCCCGCATCGATCACATCCATACACAGCTCAAGCGCGAGACCGACGGGCCGCATATACCGTTGAACTACAGGCGGTTACTTTTGGCTGGTCGTTTCCCAGACGGTAGCTTTGCACTGATCTCAGTTTTGGATCGATGTTTTGATATTAATATCGACGGTCTTGGGATTGATGAAATTCACGCCATGCCAAAAGATCTGGTTATGCCGGTGCATCCGCTACAACCATTATACGAGCAACCGGATCAGGAATAGACTAGTGTAGGTAGTATCCGAACCATGGAGACGCGCTATGACTATTCACCTAAACACTCAAAATGACTACTTGTTTGCGACGAGCCTTGATCTGATCCGCAACAACGGCGTAACGATTGAGACTGGGTCCGACTTCGAGCAATACCGCGAAATTCTAGCCTTTGCGCGACCGGATCATACGTTAGGTGTGCCCTTTGACCCTCAACGACAACCTCTCAACCCCGAGAATGCCTATTGGATGGTGGGGCTGGATGATCAAGGTGAGGTTGTTCACACACAAGCGTTGAAACGGCTAAATTTATCGCAGACTAACCTTGGTGACTATATGTCCACCAATCTGCAAGAATTCGAACCTCCAATGGGCGGTATAGACTATAGCAAGTCGCAGTACAGGCCCGGACCTGGCGCAAAACGCATGAGCGGCGTTGTCACATATCATGGAGAGTTCTGGCTCGGTGGTGATCCCGGACAGTTCCGTGGCACTGGAATGTCGTCTTTGTTGGCGCGTCATGCATTTCTGACAGCGATGATGCGGTGGGATCCTGACTATTTTTTCGGTCTAATGTCCAGATCTCTAGTCATGAAGGGGTTCTCGGCGCGCTTTGGGTATATGCACACAGATCCTAACGCGATCCGTTTCGCATTTAAGCACGCCCCAGACGTTTTTGACGTCGTGATGGGGTATAACTCCAACGAAGATCTTCGGTTTTTGTTGGATATGCAGATGCCCGAGGCTCTTGATCAGGCAGCATAAACAACGCCGCGCCGCCAGCAAAAGCTGGTGGCGCTGTGCTGCTTGTTAGCTGATTGCCGCGTCTTTGACGTCTTTGTCGATGAACGGCAGGTACTGTTCAAAGTTGTCAGAGAACATTTTGACCAATTTTGCAGCTTGGCGGTCATAGCTTTCGGGGTCATCCCATGTGCGACGCGGATCAAGCAATATGCTTGGCACCCCTTTAACGTCCACGGGGACGGAAAAGCCAAAATTGGGGTCTTTGCGGAAGTCCGCATCGGCTAAGGACCCGTCAAGCGCGGCCGTTAAAAGGCCTCGTGTTGCTTTGATTGGCATGCGGTTTCCGGTACCATATGCGCCACCGGTCCAGCCAGTGTTCACCAGCCAGCATGTTGCACCATGGGTCGCAATTTTTTCGCGCAGCAGGTTGCCGTACACTTCTGGCCGTCTTGGCATGAAAGGTGCGCCAAAGCAGGTCGAAAATGTTGGCTCAGGTTCGGTTACGCCGCGTTCGGTGCCCGCAACCTTTGACGTAAAGCCAGACAGAAAGTGATACATTGCTTGCGCTGGTGTGAGGCGCGAAATTGGTGGCAAGACGCCAAAGGCATCACACGTAAGCATGATGATGTTCTTCGGGTGGCCCCCACGCGCAGAGGCCGACGCGTTCGAGATATAATGCATCGGATAGGCGCACCGCATGTTTGCCGTCAGACTATCGTCCTCAAAATCCAGTTCCTTGGTCTCTTCGTCGTAGACCATATTTTCGATTACGGTGCCGAATTTTTCAGTCGTTGCGTAAATCTCTGGTTCTGCTTCAGGGTTCAGGCTGATGGTTTTCGCGTAGCAGCCCCCCTCAAAGTTGAATGTACCAGTATCAGACCATCCGTGTTCGTCGTCACCGATCAGGATGCGTGCTGGATCAGCTGACAGCGTTGTTTTACCTGTCCCTGACAGCCCAAAGAATACGGCTGTATCGACGGGATTGCCAACGGCATGGTTGGCAGAACAGTGCATCGGCATGACGCCTTTGGCCGGCAGCAAGTAATTAAGCAATGTGAAGACTGATTTCTTGTTTTCGCCCGCGTATTCGGTGCCGCCGATAAGGATGAGCTTTTTGTCAAAATTCATCGCGATCACCGTTTCGGAACGGCAATTGTGTTTTTTTGGGTCTGCCTGAAAGCTAGGGCAGTTAATGACGGTGAAATCTGCGATAAAATCGTCTAAGTCTTCGCGGTCAGGGCGGCGCAGCATGTGACGAATGAACAGGCCGTGCCATGCCAGTTCGGTCACCATGCGTACGTTGATGGCATGTTTTGGGTCAGCGCCGCCGACCAGATCTTGCACAAAGTAGTCGCCGCCTTCCATGTGGGTCAGCATGTCTTTGTGTAATTGGTCAAAGCCCTCCGGCGTCATTGCTGCGTTATTTTCCCACCATATGCTGTCGGCCACGCTTTGTGTTTTAACCACGTGCTTGTCTTTCGGGGACCGGCCAGTGAATTTTCCTGTCGTCACAAGAAAGGCGCCGCCTTTGCCCAGATTGCCTTCGCCGCGGGACAGGGCGGACTGGATCAGGTCGGGCTCTATCAGGTTGTAATAGACAGTGCCGAGCCCTGTGATCCCTTGATCTTCGAGCCGAAAGTCCGGGTTTACCCGTCCATGTGTCATTTATTTTTCTCCTGTATGCCCGCCAATAAAGGCGGATGGCCTTGATTCGATATGCCGGCAAAGCGACCAACACGGGGTCCATAACATGACGTTTTACGGTGTGAACAGGACGCTTTCAGCAGTTAGCGCCATCATCGGCATCTTTGTCCGCGCAACCCCGGGGAATGTGGCAAACATGGTTAATGATGTCTGACTAAAGGCAACAATGTGCGGCAATTTAGTCATTCGTAACCAAATTATGACCCAATTCCGTGCGAGAGATGTGTAGCGAGCACTTAAAGATTGATTCGGAGGGGCAAAAAATGGTCAATACCGGAAAAAACAAAAGAAACGAGCAGAATAAGGAAGCAGGTAATGTCTAAGATCGCACTTGTGGACGATGACAGGAACATCCTGACGTCCGTATCGATGACCCTTGAAGCCGAAGGGTTTGAGGTAGAAACGTATAATGATGGCCAAGCGGCTTTGGATGCTTTTAACAAAAAGCTACCCGATATGGCGGTGCTGGATATCAAAATGCCACGCATGGACGGCATGGATTTGTTGCAGCGTTTGCGTCAGAAAACGGCAATGCCTGTGATTTTCCTGACGTCCAAAGACGACGAGATCGATGAGGTTCTCGGTTTGCGCATGGGTGCCGACGACTACGTCAAAAAACCCTTTTCCCAGCGTCTATTAGTGGAACGCATCCGGGCTTTGCTGCGGCGGCAGGATGCTGTTGCAGGCGATGTTGTTGCCGATAGCGAAGAGACCAAAGTCATGGAACGTGGCGATCTGCGCATGGATCCGTTGCGCCATGCAGTAAGTTGGCGGGGCAAGGACGTTTCTTTGACGGTAACGGAATTCTTGTTGCTGCAAGCATTGGCCCAACGTCCGGGTTTCGTAAAATCACGCGACCAATTGATGGACGTCGCGTACGACGACCAAGTTTATGTTGATGACCGCACAATCGACAGCCACATTAAACGCCTGCGTAAAAAAATGCGCACTGCGGATAATGAATTCTCAGCGATTGAGACACTTTACGGTATCGGGTACAGATACAACGAAGAATAATCTGAACCGATGGCTTTGGCCGAGAGGATATTTGTGCGGGATATGACCCCCACCGGGTCTCGGGACGGCGATGTTGTCCTGGGTGATGATTGGGTGGCGCCGGAAAGCGCCGCCCCAAATGAGATGCGTGCCACACGTGAACGACGCGGGTTGATGTCATTGCGAACATCACCTTTGACGCGCAAAATCATTACTTTTAACCTTATCGCTCTGAATATCTTGGTTGCGGGGATCCTCTACCTGAACGATTCAAGGGATCGCTTTGCCCTGCAGCGCGCTACCTCTTTGGTGTCTGAGGCCGAGCTTGTCGCGGATGTGATCGAGGCACAGTTGCCTGTCGGTGCGCCTATCAATATGGCAACCGGTGATGGCATCGATGTTGTGGCCACACTTGAAGGGTTAGACCTGCGCAGCGGTATTGAAGTCTTTGTCTTCGACACATCTGAGGTACTTATCGCCAACACGGAAGGACGTCTTGCGGCTGATCAAGCTGCAGGTGGTTCCGACGGTAATACTCTTTTGACCGATGGGCTCAGTTGGGTTTGGGCGAAAGCGTCTTCTGTGTTCTCAAATCCGAGTGAGGTGGATCAAACACCTTTGGGCGATAAAGTGCGTCCACTGGTTTCTGAGACGCTGGCCGGTGGTACACAGATCCGGAACGAATTGGATGTTGCAGGTGGGGCGTTGTTCACCGTTGTTACGCCGATAATGCAGGCCGATGCTCCTGTCGGTGTGGTCGCGGTTGCAACGGCTGCTGGCGAAATCGACAACCTAGTGCGCGGCGAACGGGAACGTGTTTTGCAAATGTTTGTGATTGCGACATTGGTGTCGGTCGGACTGAGCTTGGTGCTTGCATCTACAATCGCGAACCCTTTGGCAGATTTGGCGGCGGCGGCTGAGCTTGGGCGTGATAAAAATGCACGAAAAATGAACCCGGGGCGCATCCGTATTCCAGATTTGACAGCGCGGCCTGATGAAATTGGCAGGTTAAGTGGTGCGTTGCGTGGCATGATTTCCGCGCTCTACAACCGAATCGACGGAAATGAGCAGTTTGCAGCAGATGTTGCCCATGAAATTAAGAACCCACTTGCATCGTTACGCTCGGCTGTTGGCACCTTGCGCATGGTCAAAAGAGAAGATCAGCGGGAAAAACTGTTGGATGTCATCGACCATGATGTGCGCCGTCTGGATCGCTTAGTCAGCGATATTTCAAATGCGTCCCGCCTTGACAGTGAACTGGTCAAGGAAGAGGAAGAACCTTTCAACGTATTGAACACATTGACTAACCTAGGTCAGTATTTGGGCGAGGATGCGCGTACAAAAGGCATCGACTTCATAACAGACTTGCCTGACAATCCGATAACTGTTCACGGGCTTGAAGCACGATTGGCGCAGGTTTTTGTCAATCTGATCACCAATGCGATCTCGTTTTGCGAAGATGGCGATGCGATCCGTATATGGGCGCGGCAAAAACAAAATCGCGTTCTAATCGTTGTAGAAGATACAGGTCCCGGCATCCCCGACCAGGCGCTGTCAAAGATTTTCAAACGCTTCTATTCGCAGCGGCCCGATGAGCATTTTGGCAATAACTCAGGTTTGGGCCTTGCGATTTCAAAGCAGATTATTGAGGCACATGGCGGTGTTATATGGGCAGAGAATATTCGCCCGACAGAGGCTGACATCACCTCCGAGCCTCTTGGTGCGCGCTTTGTCGTCGGTTTGCCTACGTAGCCGGGCCTGCCGGTGTTGAACCTTCACGCCACCTGTGTTGCATGGCAAAATGCAGGGGTCCTTATCGTTGGGGCCTCGGGCGCAGGTAAATCCAGTTTGGCACTTCACCTGCTTGCATTGGGAGCGGTTTTGATAAGTGATGACCGCACCGAAATCACGCAAAAGAACGATGTGCTGACCGCGCGGTGCCCCGCGCCAATTCAGGGTTTTATTGAAGCGCGTGGCGTAGGCATTTTAAAGGCTACTGTTCAAAATACCGCTCCTGTGAGGCTTGTGATTAATCTGGACCGGATCGAACGAGACAGAATGCCGCGACAGCATTGGTATGAAATTAATGGCGTTCGCCTACCTTGTCTTTACAAAGTAGAAGCCAGCCATTTCCCTTCAGCAATACTTCAGTATCTGAAAGCGGGCAGAAAAGAACCAGAATGAATAAAACGAATACAGCTGAAAGACGCATTGTTTTTGTGACCGGCCCATCCGGTGCAGGCAGGTCTAGTGCGCTAAATGTTCTGGAAGATGCTGGTTTCGAAGCTGTTGATAATCTGCCTTTACGGCTGCTGTCTACGCTGCTTGAAGACAGTGACGACAACCGCCCTTTGGCGCTTGGAATTGACCCGCGCAACAGGGATTTTTCTACGAATACGGTTATTGACGCACTGGGGAGGTTAGCAAGTGTTTTCGGTGTCGTGCCTGAGCTTCTCTATTTGGATTGCTCAATGGATGTCCTTTTGCGCCGGTTTTCTGAAACCCGCCGCCGTCATCCACTTGCCCCTGGTGATCGCCCCTCCGAGGGGATCATACGCGAGCTTGAAATGCTTGGGCCGTTGCGGTCACGGGCCGATGTTTTAATTGATACAACAGATTTGAATGTCCATGAACTCAGATCTGAAGTTGAAACGTGGTTTGCGCCAAACGGTAAGCGTAGCCTTAGCATTTCAGTACAGTCATTTTCCTATAAACGCGGACTGCCGCGCAGCGTTGACACGGTATTCGATTGTCGATTTTTGACGAACCCGTATTGGGTGCCTTCGCTACGCACGCTGAATGGCATGGATGATGATGTCGCGGCCCATGTCATGTCAGACCCGAGATTTGCGCCTTTTGCCCGGCAGGTTTGTGAATTGGCGCTCTTGCTCTTACCGGCATACCGTGACGAGGGAAAATCATACCTATCAATCGCCTTTGGGTGTACGGGCGGGCAGCATAGGTCGGTTGTCATGGCCCAGACGCTTGCTTTGCGCCTTGCACAGGAAGGCTGGCAAGTGTCAATTAGGCATCGTGAATTGGATATTCGCACAAAAGTAGAGGCGCACTAGGTGATTGGGATCGTAATCGTCGCACATGGAGGGCTGGCCAAGGAGTATTTGGCCGCGGTCGAGCATGTGGTCGGCACCCAGGCGGGGATCAAAGCAATCGCCATAGCAGCTGACCATGACCGGCAGAAAAAAGAGCTGGAAATTTGCGCTGCTGCTGACGAGGTAGATCAGGGTGGTGGTGTGGTTTTAGTAACTGACTTACACGGCGGGTCGCCGTCGAACTTAAGCCTGATGGCATGTAGGCCCAGCGATCGACGGATCGTCTACGGCGCGAATCTTCCGATGTTGATAAAACTAGCTAAAAGCCGGCATCAAAATGTGCAAGATGCGGTGCGCGCGGCATTAGAAGCTGGTAAGAAGTATATCGATAGTCAAAATGTTAGCTCTGAATAAGTAAGGCACGGCGCTCTATGACAAAATGCACGCTGGAAATCGTTAACATCAAAGGCTTACATGCACGCGCTTCGGCTAAGTTGGTCGAAGTTGTCGAGGGTTTTGATGCACAGGCCGAGGTTTCCAAAGATGGAACATCCGCGTCTGGAGATAGTATCATGGGACTTTTAATGTTGGCAGCCTCACAGGGAAGCTTTATTGAAGTCGAAACCACGGGGCCGGATGCCGACGCATTGGCCGAAGCACTGTCAACGTTGGTTGCTGATAAATTTGGAGAAGGTGCCTAAAGGGGCATCGCAATCACGAAAGAAACTGAAGGGTCCGTTTTGGTAGAGAGCTCGCAAGATATAGGCGCGAAACAGCCAACGGATACGGTCGATTTTCAAAAATATGACCGTAGTTCGATTTCTTATGCGTCTACCTTTGAAGACCCTTGGAAATCGGCGTTCATCCGAGTTGTAGAGGCGTTTACCGGCAAGCTTACGATCTTGCGTCTGGTGAGGAAATTTGAACAGCAAGGAGCGCCGCAAGGACAGGCTTTCTGGCGCGCAGCATTGGATGTCATGGGCATCGAGTTACAAACGCCGCAATATCAACTGGATCGTATTCCGAAATCAGGACCACTTATCGTCGTGTCGAACCACCCGCACGGCATGGTGGACGGTATGATATTTGCTGATTTAATCGGTCGCGTACGCCCCGACTACCGGATTTTGACCAGATCGTTGCTAACGGTTATCGATGAAGTGGCAGGTTCGTATATGATCCCGGTGCCGTTTCCCCACGACCCAGAAGCACAGCGCAAAGGGGTCGCGATGCGTGCCAATGCCATGGCGCATCTGAAAGATAGCGGAGTTGTTGCGCTTTTCCCATCTGGTGGCGTCGCGGCATCAGAGACTTGGTTTGGCCCTGCGGTTGAAGGTGAATGGAACGTATTCACGGCAAAAATGATCCGCCGGTCCGGGGCGACAGTCTTACCGATAAAGTTTCCAGGCCAAAACTCGCGCGCCTATCAGATTGCAAATCAAGTTTCGCCTATGCTGCGGCAGGGTTTGTTGCTGCATGAAATCAAGCACGCACTTAACAAACCGCAAGCACCTATTGTGGGTCATCCCATACCCTATGAAGACCTCAAAAAGTGGGACGATGACCCGCGCGGGTTTATGGCATGGCTGCGCGACCATACGTTGTCTTTAAAAGACTAGCGCTTTAGCGGGTTGGAACGGGCGTATCACCGCGATAATCATAAAACCCACGCTGCGTCTTACGTCCAAGCCACCCGGCCTCTACGTATTTCGTCAGCAGGGGACACGGGCGGTATTTGGTATCAGCCAAGCCATCGTGTAGAACATTCATGATGGCCAAGCAGGTGTCTAATCCAATGAAATCGGCCAACTCTAGCGGACCCATTGGGTGGTTTGCGCCCAGCTTCATTGAACTGTCTATAGACTTTACCGACCCGACACCTTCGTACAGTGTATAAACGGCCTCGTTGATCATCGGCATCAGTATCCGGTTCACGATAAATGCTGGGAAATCTTCGGCGGAGGCGGCCGTTTTGTTCAGTCTGTCAACCACCGCTTTGCAGGCGGCAAAGGTTTCTTCATCGGTCGCAATGCCGCGGATCAGTTCCACAAGCTGCATCACCGGAACCGGGTTCATAAAATGAAAACCCATGAACTTTTCAGGTCGGTCAGTACGGCTGGCCAGACGCGTAATAGAGATCGACGAGGTGTTAGAGGTTAAAATCGTGTTGGGTTTTAGATGCGGGAGCAAATCTTCAAATATCGCTTGCTTGACGGTCTCGCGTTCTGTTGCGGCTTCGATGATCAGATCAGTTTGACCCAATTCCGTCAGTTGAGTTGTTGTTGCGATCCGTTTGAGCGCGGCATGCTGTTCGTCGGCAGTGATTTTGCCGCGGGACACTTGCCGTTCCATGTTAGAGGCCATCAACTCCATCGCCGTTTTCAAGGCATCTTCGCTGATGTCGTTGAGCATAACGTCGTAGCCCGCAAGGGACATGACATGCGCAATGCCGTTGCCCATTTGTCCAGCGCCTACAATTCCGATTTGTTTAACTTCCATGGGCCGCCCTTTTTAGTCACCTCAGTGTAGAGCGGTGTGGATGGCGCCCGCAAGGCCATTGCGACGATCTGCCATCATCTAAAGTTTTAGCTTTAAGAAAATCGTAGGATCGCTTGGTCATACATCACCTTGGGTAAATGAGAGGGGTGGATCGGATGATCTATGAACAGCTGGGGCCGCGTGCCCTTAACTATGCGCCGTGCAAATACAGCAACTCGCGACTTTTGTTTCGCGGGCCAGAAAGGCGGCTGGATGCGCCTTATGTAGCCTTTATTGGTGGCACAGAGACGTATGGCAAATTTATAAATGCGCCATATCCATCATTGGTTGAAAGCAATCTAGGTGTAAATTGCATCAATCTGGGTATTGTTAATGCGGGTGTTGATGTCTTTTTGGATGACGGTTTTTTGACAGATGCAGCGAACGGTGCAGAAGCCGTCGTTATTCAAATTGTTGGCGCACAAAATATATCCAACCGGTTTTATACCGTACACCCGCGCCGAAATGATCGGTTTCTCAAGGCTTCGCCCTTGTTACAATCGATCTACCCTGAAGTCGATTTTGCCGACTTCCATTTCACGCGCCATATGCTGAGCATGCTGCGGCATGTCTCGGAACAAAGGTTCAATGTTGTGGTTTCCGAATTGCAAGAAGCGTGGACCGCGCGGATGAAAATGCTGCTCCGTCGTGTGTATCGCGATACTATCTTGGTCTGGGTTGCGGATCGCGAACCGCTTGAGGCACATGACCCGCTGCCTGATCCCGTGACATCTGGGCACCCCTTGTTCGTATCAAGGAAGATGCTGGACGATTTGCGCAGGCATGCGTCTGATATTGTCTTGGTCCGCGCATCAGAAGAAGCGGTCAAGGCAGGCACAACAGGGATGATATTTGACGAGGATAGTGCGTCGGTTGCACAGCATTTGCTGGGTCCCAAAGCACATGGTGAGATCGCGATGCAACTGGGCAAGGCGCTGACTGCATATGCAAAATAATAGGGCCGCTTCACGGACGAAGCGGCCCAAAAAAACAGACTTACTTATGCTGGTTTACAATTGTTCGATCAGCTCAGGGACGGCGCTGAACAAATCAGCGACCAAACCGTAGTCTGCAACTTGGAAGATTGGCGCTTCTTCGTCTTTGTTGATCGCCACGATGATTTTGCTGTCTTTCATACCGGCAAGGTGTTGGATCGCGCCAGAAATACCAACCGCAAGGTAAAGCTCGGGTGCTACCACTTTCCCGGTCTGACCAACTTGCCAGTCATTTGGCGCATATCCAGAATCGACCGCCGCACGAGATGCACCAACTGCCGCGCCCAACTTGTCCGCCAGCTTTTCGATCAGCGCAAAGTCATCTTCAGATCCAACGCCACGACCACCTGAGACAACAACACCTGCTGATGTCAGTTCAGGACGGTCACTGGCTGCAACTTTGTCTTCGACCCATTCGCTTAAGCCCGGGTTACCAGCTGCTCCGATGGTTTCAACAGACGCAGAACCGCCGGTTTCCGCCGCATCAAAAGTAGACCCACGGAACGTGATTACCTTTTTTGCGTCCGAAGATTGCACAGTCTGCATTGCGTTCCCGGCATAAATAGGACGTTCGAACGTGTTTCCGTCGATGACGGCTGTCGCATCCGAGATCACCATTGAATCCAGCATTGCAGCAACGCGCGGCATGATGTTTTTCGCGTCAGTCGTTGCAGGGGCCACGATGTGCTCGTAGTCATCCGCCAAGGAAACGATCAAATCTGCCACTGGTTCGGCCAGACGCTTTCCGTAAAGCGCATCTTCGGCGCATAGCACTTTGGCCACACCTTGGATGCCAGCAGCTTGCGCAGCCGCGTCGGCGCATGTCGCACCTGTTGCCAAAACAGTCACATCGCCTAGCGTTTGCGCTGCAGTCACAGCCTTGGCTGTTGCGTCCATCGCCAATTCGCCATCGTTAATCTCTGCAAGTAAAAGAACAGCCATTATACAGCTCCCGCTTCTTTGAGTTTCGCAACAAGCTCTTCGACAGAGCCCACTTTGATCCCTGCGGCACGCGCTGCAGGCTCTTCGGTTTTCACCACAGTCAGACGCGGTGCCACGTCAACGCCGTAGTCTGCAGCTGTTTTTTCATCCAGAGGCTTTTTCTTTGCTTTCATAATATTGGGCAAAGATGCGTAGCGTGGTTCGTTCAGGCGCAAATCCACGGTCACGACAGTCGGCATGTTCACTTTGATGGTTTGTAGGCCGCCATCAACTTCGCGGGTCACGACCGCTTTGTCGCCCTCAATGGCCACTTCGGAAGCGAATGTTGCTTGTGACCAGCCCATCAACGCCGCCAGCATCTGGCCAGTTGCGTTCATGTCGTTGTCGATGGCCTGTTTGCCACAAAGAACCAGCCCGGGCTGTTCTTCGTCCACGATCGCTTTGAGTATCTTTGCGACGCTGAGTGGCTCGATGTCATTGTGTACGTCGTCTGCAGCAACAACCAAGATCGCGCGGTCTGCACCCATCGCGAGGGCGGTGCGCAGTGTTTCCTGGCTTTGCTTGACGCCGATGGACACGACGACCACTTCGTCGGCCTGACCTGCTTCTTTGAGACGGATCGCCTGTTCGACAGAAATCTCGTCAAACGGGTTCATCGACATTTTTACATTGGCTAGATCAACTCCCGAACCGTCCGCTTTTACGCGCACTTTTACGTTATAGTCGATCACGCGTTTGACAGGTACCAATACCTTCATGTGCGTCTCTCTCCTTGGTGTTACGACTCACCCCAAAGCAAGCCTTTAAGTGTCTGCAGGTGGTTTACCCAAGCTGAGCCGTCAGAAACAGTGCAAAATCGTCACGTCACGTCGCAGGTACGCCGCGTTCCTACGGATTTTGACGCAACGGCACTTTTATTTCCGATCCGCTACGGCATAGCGCGCGTGGGGCCAAGCCAGTTACCGGTTCGCGCCGGGCACCCACAATACGTCGTCCTTGCCGCCATTGTTTGCTGTACGTGCCGCGACGAAGAACCAATCGCTCAACCTGTTGAGGTATTTGACCGCCGCCGAGTTGATCGCCTCGATCGTAGCCAGTTCCACAGTAAGCCGCTCGGCGCGGCGCGACACTGTTCGGCAGACATGCAGATGTGCGGCCAGTGCAGAGCCGCCGGGCAAGATAAAGCTGCGCAGTGCTTCCAAGTCAGCGTTCATGGTGTCAATTTCGCTTTCCAACCGGTCGACTTGTGCGTTGACCATGCGCAACGGTGGATATTCCGCGTCGGCGTCTTGTTCCATATCGGGGCGGCACAAGTCTGCACCCAGATCGAACAGGTCGTTCTGAATACGGCTGAGCGCTGCATCCAAGTCACCAGTCGCAGACAGACGCGCGACGCCCACGAATGAATTCAACTCATCCGATGTACCATAGGCTGTAACGCGCAATGCATGTTTGGCAACGCGCGCCCCGTTGCCCAGTGCGGTTTCACCAGCATCGCCGGTTTTTGTATAGATTTTGTTCAAAACGACCATTGTCGCTTATCCCCCTTGATTGCGAAAATAGACAAATAGAACGATGAAGATGACAGCTACGAATTGGGCTGCAATCCGGTAGCGCATCAGTTTGTTCGAATTTTTCTTGTTGAACGCGCCACCACCTGCAAAGCCACCAAGGCCCAAGGCCAAAATGACAACAACGGCCAAACAGGCAACGACGGCCAAAATAAAGAATGGATCTCCCACGGTACTTTCCCTTTTATCTTTGCGGCACGATGTAGGCGCTGTTGGTGCAAAAGCGAATGGCTATTTTCGATCAACAGGCAATTACGCGCGCGTCAGCACCCAATCCAACGCACGGGTTGGTAGAATACGGCGCAAAAACCCCATTAGATAAGTGGGCGCTGTGACGTAATAGCGCGGTTTCGGGTTATACGACTCCAGCGCGTGACGTAGCTTGGTCAGGACCGCTTCGGGCGGAAGTTCGAACGGGTCGGGCCCTGTGCTTTCATACAACCGCTTGCGCAAAACTTTCTCATAGAAGGTGCGACGGGGGGATGCCTCCCAATCTATCCACCGCTCAAAATGCGGGATCGAGTTTTCGCGAATTTTAGACGTCACTGGGCCCGGTTCGATCAAAATAACGTGGATATTGGTGTCGCGCATTTCGATCCGCAATGTATCTGTCAGCCCTTCGAGCGCGAATTTTGTGGAATTATACGCACCACGCCAAGGCAGCGTCACAAAACCTAAAACCGATGAGCATTGTAAAATGCGGCCACGGCCTTGGGCGCGCATCACAGGCAAAACTGCGCGGGTCAGTTCGTGCCAGCCAAAAAAGTTCGCTTCAAATATAGCGCGCAAAGCATCCGTAGGAAGATCTTCAACCGCGCCGGGCGTGCCATGCGCACCATTGTTGAATAAAGCATCCAAAGTGCCGCCTGTGGTTGCTAAGACATGAGCCAGCGCCGCGTGAATGGACTCCGGCTGCGTATAATCCAGCAAAGGGCTATCAAACCCTTGGGCAATAAGTCTGTCGCAATCTTCTTGCCGGCGGCATGCGGCAAACACATGCCATCCGGCTTCTTTCAGCCCGACCGCAGCACAGTAACCGATACCTGACGAGGCGCCGGTAATAAGAATGGATTTACGCGACATAAAGGCCTCTTTTTTGGTCAGCGGTGTGTCTTACCGCGAACCTAAACCGGATCAGCCTTTGGACAACAGAAAATCCGCCATCCAACCCGAGGGGCCGCCATCCAAGGGGCGCAATTCCAGCCAACCTGTACCACTGTCGTCTATGACTTCGACTTCAGCGTCTTGTGACAACTGGGTGACCACGCCAAAGCTTGTTCCTGGGCCCGAGCGTACGTTGACCAAAGACCCAGTTACCTTGCGTATGTCCGACGGGGTAGCCACCGCGTCAGAGGACGCCCCGATGACCGCGCCGGGAAACACAATGCTGCGCTCTTCTGCTGTCGTCTCGGCCAAGGATGCGATGCTGACAGGTTCAGGCGTGTCTGCGATGTTATCGTCTGACGCCCAGTCTACAACTTCCGTTGGTTCGGGCTCAGGCTCTGAAACAACCGCAGAAAATGACACAAGATTGAGCTGTGCGCGCGCAACCACGTTCTCTTCCACGGCAGGTGTAACGTCAGGTGCTGGGGTCGCTGCAGCGAATACAGTTTCCGGCAAGGCTTCTTGCCGCGCAGCCTCTCGCATTTGGCGCGCTTCGATAATAGCTAAACGCGTATCTTGCGGATCAAAATCATCCCCGCCGCTGAGTTCGTAAAACCCAATCCCCAGAAAAATGAAACACAGTAAAATGAATCGCTTCACAGCTCGAATCCTCGTTAACAGTCGCATTACTATAGCACGGTTGCGCCGATAGGGGTCCAGTACCAAGAACTGCCGGGAATAGAATAGGGGAAATTTCCCGTGCATGGTTCATTTTTTGTCTGTGGCATGGGTGGCACAATTCACATGCGCTTTGGTCAAATTCGGCGCTTGTCCGCCGCAAACAGCCCCGCTACACAAGGGCAATGACCGAAGATAGTGACATCAGTGACGCGCCATCCTCCGACCTGTCGGAGCCGCTGCGCCGCGCCTTGGGTGAGCGTTATCTGACCTATGCGCTCAGCACGATTATGCACCGCGCATTGCCGGACGCGCGGGATGGATTGAAGCCGGTACACCGGCGCATATTGTATGCGATGCGCGAATTGCGGCTAAGCTCAAACGGTGGCTTTCGCAAATCGGCCAAAATCTCTGGCGACGTGATGGGAAACTATCACCCGCATGGGGACGCGGCCATTTACGATGCGATGGCACGGCTCGCACAGGACTTCAACGTGCGCTATCCGTTGGTCGACGGGCAAGGTAATTTTGGCAATATTGACGGTGATAATCCTGCTGCCAGCCGCTATACCGAAGCGCGGATGACCGCTGTCGCGGAAGCTATGCTGGATGGGTTGAACGAGAACGCTGTCGATTTCCGCGAAAACTATGATGGCACATTGACAGAACCTGTTGTGTTGCCGGCGCAGTTTCCAAATCTGTTGGCCAATGGCTCCAGTGGGATTGCGGTCGGGATGGCCACGAACATTCCACCTCATAACATCGCTGAGCTATGCGATGCCTGCATTCACCTGATCAAGACGCCCGATGCGCGCGACGATACGTTGTTAAACTACGTTCCCGGGCCTGATTTCCCAACCGGTGGCGTGATTGTTGAGCCACCCGAGAACATCGCGCAAGCCTACCGCACCGGCAAAGGAGGTTTTCGTCTGCGCTGCCGCTGGGAGGTCGAAGACCTTGGGCGCGGGCAATGGCAGATCGTGGTCACAGAGATCCCCTATCAGGTGCAAAAGTCGAAGCTGATCGAAAAAATTGCAGAAGTCATCCAGACCAAGAAAATACCGATCTTGGGCGATGTCCGTGATGAAAGCGCCGAAGACGTGCGCATGATCCTTGAACCGCGATCAAAGAACGTAGACCCAGAAGTACTGATGGGCATGCTTTACCGCCATTCTGATTTGGAAGTGCGCTTTTCACTGAACATGAATGTGCTGATCGATGGGCTGACGCCCAAGGTCTGTTCGATGAAGGAAGTGCTGCGTGCGTTTCTTGACCACCGACAAGAAGTCCTGCAGCGCCGATCCCAGCACCGATTGGAAAAAATTGACCATAGGCTAGAGGTGCTTGAAGGCTTCATCATCGCCTTTCTCAACCTTGACCGCGTGATCGATATCATTCGCTATGACGACGACCCCAAAGCGGCGTTGATGGCCGAGGATTGGGGCAAAGACCACCCGCGCGCGATGGACGAGGCCGACTACGTACCGCCGGTGCCGTCAGATGACCCCTCGCTAACCGAAGTGCAGGCCGAAGCGATCCTGAATATGCGGCTGCGATCGTTGCGACGTCTCGAAGAGATGGAGCTTTTGCGCGAACAAGCAGCTCTTATGGAAGAGCGCGCAGCCCTCGAGGATTTGTTGGAAAGCCCCGAACTGCAGTGGGCGCGTATCACAGAGCAATTGCGTGAAACGAAAAAGCAGTTTGGCAAAGACTGGGAAGGGGGGGCTCGTCGCACCACCTTTGCCGAAGGTAGCGTGATCGAGGAAGTCCCGATTGAGGCGATGATTGATCGCGAACCTATTACGGTAGTGTGCTCTGAAATGGGCTGGGTGCGCGCGATGACGGGCCACATCGATTTGACGCGAGAACTCAAATTCAAAGATGGTGACGGCCCGCGTTTTATCTTTCATGCGGAAACCACCGACCGGTTATTGGTCTTCGGTTCAAACGGGCGATTTTATACCGTGTCGGCAGCAAACCTGCCGGGTGGGCGCGGCATGGGCGAGCCCCTGCGCCTCATGGTCGATCTGCCAAATGAGGCAGAGATTGTAACGATTCTGACCCATCAACCAGGTCGCAAGCTGTTGGTTGCCTCCACTGCAGGCGACGGATTTATCGTGCCCGAAGAAGAGGTTGTTGCGCAAACACGTACCGGCAAGCAGGTGTTGAATGTGCGCGGCGACGTTCGCGCGTTGGTGTGCAAGCCTGTGTCAGGGGATGCGATCGCTGTTGTAGGTGAAAACCGCAAAGTATTGGTTTTTGACCTTGAGGAATTGCCGGAGATGGGCAGAGGCAAGGGCGTACGACTGCAAAAATATAAAGATGGTGGCTTGTCGGATGCCACGACGTTTGTGCGCGAAGAGGGCCTAAGCTGGCTTGACCCGGCAGGCCGCACGCGTACGGAAACTGAATTGGCCGAATGGACGGGCAAGCGTGCGTCAGCCGGCCGGATGGCACCGCGCGGCTTCCCGAGGGACAACAAATTTACTTGACCTACGCAGGCTCCACTGTCAGCCAAACGCCGCCCTCAGGCCTAAGCGTCAGGATCATCACGGGCTTGGGATCGCGTCCTTTTACAGCGGTGAATTTGAACTTGGACAATAAGGTGGCCAGGAAAATTACCGCCTCTTGCACCGCAAAAGATGCACCAATGCAGATGCGTGGCCCATCTCCAAAGGGCAAATAGGAATAGCGCGGGATGGCTTTGCGATCGGCAAAGCGGTCAGGGTCAAAGCTGTCAGGGTCCTCCCACAAAAGATGGTGACGGCCCAAGGCGTAAATTGGGATCATAACCGTATCATCAGGCCGGATATCCGCTCCGCAAAGAGTATCTTTTTTCTGTGCGGTGCGCGACACAACCCCCGCCGGAGGATAGAGCCGCAAGGCTTCGTCTATGATTTGACGAATATAGGGTAGGTTTTGTACATCCTCAGCGGTAGCAGACCGACCCTGTAGCGCGGCCTGCGCCTCTTCGCGGGCTTTGGTTTGCACCGTTTGATCGAAGGCACATAAGTAGAAAGACCATGCTAGTGTAAGAGCTGTCGTTTCATGCCCGGCGACTATAAACGTCAGCAGATTGTCCCGCAGTTCACTGGTGGTCATCTTGCGCCCGCTTTTGGGATCTTGTCCGTTCAGGAGTAGATCCAACAGGTCTGGCACGTCGCCCTGACCACGCGCGGCGCGCGCCTCAATGGCGGCGTCCGCATTGCGTTTCATTTCAGACATGGCTGCAGCAGATCCCATGCGTCCGGGCCGGGGGACCCAATCCGGGGCTCCTAAAACATCCAAAAGGGATATTTTGCCTGCCTCGCTGACATAAGATTCAATTGCATCATGCACCGCCATCCTGTCAAAGCTGCCGTCGCCCGAAAATGTTACCTCGGATATTACGTCAAAGGTGGCAGCGATCATTTCATCGAGCATGTTGACAGCGCGTGGCCCCGCGGTCGCAATCCTTGCGGCACAGCGGTCGGCTGCGGCAGTCATTACTGGGCCTAAGGCTGAAACGTTGCGATGCGAAAAAGCGGGCGCAGACGTCCGCCGCTGCCAACGCCAATGCGCGCCTTCGGCAATAAACAGCGAATCCCCGATAGCGGGGCTAAGCAGATTTTTTGTGACTTTTGACTTGGGGTAATCCTCTACTTTTTCAAGCAGCATCTTCTGCAAAGAGGGGGGGTCCATCACCATATGCCAGCGTTTCGCAGTGCGGCCTGACAGCACTTTCTCATGCGTTGCAGATTCCGGAATGATATTCAGCACGTTTTCGCGCATCAGTTGCCAGCTTTTCAATACGCCAGTAGGCTCTGTCACCAGCGGAATGCGTACAGGAACCGGTTTTTCCAAGGGTATTTCGTCTTTCGCCATGACACACCTTTCGATTAAGGGTCGATTTAGCGCGGGTCACCATGCCGTCCAATGGGGGCGTGCATTGCGTGCGCATGCGCATTGCGGTACCCCTTTGCCTCAACACAAAAGCTTGGGATACAATCATGCTAAAACGTTTCGCTATCCTAGGGTTAGGGCTTTTGGTATCAGCCTGCGTCAGCTCAGACGATCTTGATTTACCTCCGGCTGACCTTGGGAATTTTAATTTGGTGCACAACATAGTTGTCGCCCCACGCGTGGCCACAGCGTCAAGTATCAGCCGTGAAGTCAGTGAAGAAGAGCTGACGTCCTCGTTGCAATCTGCAATCGCTGACCGGTTTGACCGGTATGACGGCGAAAAGGATTATCATTTCGGCGTGAGTATCGAAGGATATGTCCTTGCGCGGGCCGGCATACCTGTTGTCGCCGCACCCAAATCAGCGATGATAATCCGCCTAACCGTCTGGGATGACGCGGCGGGTGCAAAACTGAATGTCCCACCCGAACAGATTACCGTGCTGGAAAACATTGATGGTGAAAGCTTGCTCGGCACGGGTTGGACCCAAACTGCCGAGACGCAATTGGCGGGTCTGTCTAAAAATGCGGCCAAGGCGATCGAAACCTTTCTGATAGAACAAAACGCCGAACAAGGCTGGTTCATGTCTGATGCGGTTGTGGCCGAAGAAGGCGTAACGATCGACCCTGACAGCCTGCGTGACGATGTTGCAAATCGTACACCTGTTGCGGATTAAATGTTCAGTGTAACTCGCGCTTGATTTTCCTTTCGGATCACAATACATCGCCCGCCATATCACATGCATCACGTCCCATCCGGGATCTCACGACAGCAAAAGGGCGCCGCACTCATGGCAAAGGCAAAGTTTGAACGTACGAAACCGCACGTAAACATCGGCACGATTGGTCACGTTGACCACGGCAAGACGACATTGACGGCGGCGATCACGAAGTATTTTGGTGATTTCCAAGCATATGACCAGATTGACGGCGCGCCCGAAGAGAAAGCGCGTGGGATCACGATTTCGACGGCGCACGTTGAGTATGAGACGGAAAACCGTCACTACGCGCACGTTGATTGCCCGGGTCACGCGGACTACGTCAAGAACATGATCACGGGTGCGGCGCAGATGGACGGCGCGATCTTGGTTGTGAACGCAGC
>JBGCDB010000055.1:0-36125 GCA_045104955.1 Roseobacter sp. | reverse complement strand
GAAGACTTGCTGCATGAGCGCGGCATCGATGTCAGCCATGAAGCGGTGAGATACTGGTGGCATCGGTTTGGGCGGATGTTTACTGCGGAGATCCGAAAACGCAGGATCGACGGCATGAATTCCAGCCGATGGCGCTGGCATCTGGACGAGATGTTCGTGAAGATCAACGGCGAGAAACACTATCTTTGGCGGGCCGTTGATCATGAAGGCGAAGTTCCGGAAAGCTACGTCACAAAGAAGCGCGATAAGAAAGCCGCCTTGAAATTCCTAAGAAAAGCAATGCGTAAGCATGGTTGCCCGGAAGTGTTCGTCACGGATCTGCTACGCTCTTACGGCGCCGCTCTTAAAGAGATCGGCGCGGCACACGGGCAGGAAACCGGCCGCTGGCTGAACAACAGGGCGGAGAATTCACACCTGCCATTCCGACGACGAGAGCGGGCGATGCTTCGCTTTCGAGGGATGCGAAGTTTGCAGAAATTCGCCGCTGTTCACGCCTCGGTTTACAACCTCTTCAACTCGGAACGAAGCCTCTACACCAGACCAAATTTCAAGATGAACCGTGCCGCTGCTCTTGCCGAGTTGCGTCAGCTTTGTTCCGCATAGGTTCATCGTTTCTGCGGTACACTGAGACTGGTTCGAATTAGTCTGCCAGCACCGCCATCAACCCTCGTTTAATTTTTGTTGTTTCTACAGCGCTGGAATGAGCGCTAGGCGAAACATCGTTTTTAGGAGCCTACAGGGTGCGCGGCCTTTCACGGCTAAAACGTCAATGATCAGAAACTTGATCACGACGCCGTTCTGAAACGGATTAAAAAACCAGACTAACGAAGGGCGGGGCCCTGGTGGTGGCTGGCTGTCCTCGCGCGTGTGGGTACCGAGTAACCATGTCTTAGAGATAGGTGGGCTGTGAACCGCTGGCGCAATAGCGACGCTGCAACTCTCACAACCTGATTTGACGACGGTCTGCATGTTGTGCGTTGCTCTGAGTGATCATGGACTGCGCAGCATTGGCTGTCCCGTCGTCTCGTTTGTCTTTTGCATCTAGTTTATCTCGACCGGCTTTGATTGCATTTTGCTGACCGTTTCGCGTTCTGCACGCTTGCACCGCATAGGGGGGAGCCCGCGGTCTAGCAAATCTATATCCTCAAGGACCATTTCGCCCATGTCCTTGAACGCGCTATCCAAGGCGCCTGCGCGATGCGCCGATCGCAAGAACCCCGGAAGGGTACGAACCTCGTCGTCTTGCGCTACAGGTTCATTGGGAAAAACATCACTTGCCGCAAGGATATGGCCGGATCTGACAGCATCCTTCAAGTGGTCAAAATTCACAACATCTGCGCGACTAAGAAGTATAAACCGTGCCCCTTTTTTCATTTTCGAAAAAGCTTCAGCGTCCAAGAACCCTTTGTTTTCGCTGGTGACTGACGCGACAACAAAGAGCGTATCACTTGTGGTTAGTACATGATCCAGTGTCGATGGAATGACATCCAAGTCGCGTAAAACTGACGGTGGAAGCCATGGATCATAGACAGATATATTTGTTCGAAAACCAGCCAGCAAACGTGCCAGCGCACGGCCCAAGTCACCAAAGCCAATCAATCCGACATTGGACTGCGACAGAAGTTTGGAGTGTGCGTTTCCATCGCCCCCCCAAAGCTCGCGCCCTTCGCGAAACGCCACATCTGCGTCTACCACATCCCGTGCCAGACATAGCGCCAGCGCAAGGCCCATTTCCGCGACAGGAGCCGCAAAGACCGCACCGGTCGTGACAACATGAATGCCCCGCTCGAACAGATAGTCATAAGGCATGTTGTTGATCAGGTTGCTCTCAACGTTAAAGATGCACCTGAGACGTTGCATTTTTTCCAAAGTGTCGCGCGCCAGCGGAGGTTGCCCAATGATGTATTGCGCTTTGTTCAAGATCGACTGATCCAAATTATTTACAGCGTCCGCGTCGACTTCAATCAACTCGTACTTTGATCTCAATTCAGTTTCGGAGGCTTTCGAAAAGATAAGGTCGAGCGTGCGCGGTTCGGGTGCGCAGATAATCAACGGCTTGGGCATTTTTTCCTCCGTGTGCGTCAAGCTTTAGCGTGCAGTGTCACGGATGCGATGTACATACCCGACAACAAATCTGACCCTTGCGTTCGGCCTATCACCATAGATCAAAGCAAGACAGCTCAGGGAGTGCGCGTTGGAATGTGCAGATATTGTTCCAACCGGGTCCTGTTTTGCAGTTTCGGGAGATATTTGCGATTCAATTCACGATGGAACGGCGGGATACAGAATGCTGAGAATGCCACGTGCAGCAGACAGCAGAATAAACAAAGAAAAACCGATTGCCGCAACGTACACTAGTGCCGCTGCCAAAGATCGAATATCTTTGCCGTGTATAGACGAGCGCGCGACCAGATGAACGTGCAACACCGTGGGCAACAACACCGTCACCAGCATAATCGTGACAAATAACGAGTGGCTGGATGTGAGGCTGCTTTGAAAGCCCCTGAAATACGCCTCTAGGTTGGCGTTTTGGCCGGAAACTGCGTTATAAAGATCAAAGGCTACATGCAAGGTCATGTAAAGCATGATAATAATTGCGAACGCCGAAATGATGTCGAGCAGCACAAAGATAAGATAGTACCGGTATTCGCTGCCTTGATCACCGTCTTTCACGGCGTTAACCGCGCGTTTTGACAAAGACCGGGTTGTTGAAACTGAGATAAAATCCCAGATGCCATTTGCCATCGGAATTAACACAAATGCGATCATGGTACCCGGTTCCCATGGTTCAATGAGAAACCACTTACCGTCGAACACAAAATAGTTCAAAAGCGCCAAAACCAAGCTGCAGGCCAGTATTACAAAGCCAGCAACCACAAGGGCTGTTGTCTTGGTTCGTGAAAAATACCCGATGATAAGACACAAGAGCGACAGAACCGGGAGGACGCCACCCGCACCATTTATCGACCCCAGCCCCAGTCCAAGAAGTACTAACAGGACAATATTGGCACAGAACGCAAAGGGGTACATGAGCCAGACAATGGAGTCTTTTTTGGCTTTGCTTGCGATAAGGAGCGATATCATCATCATCACTGCGAATAAAATCGCAAACGCATAGTGCATCCCAGACAGGTACAACGCGCCTCCCGATGCGGCGGCTACCCCAAGCGCAAAGCCAGTTTTAGATCGCTCTAGGCCCGACAGCTTGCTGGTATCGACGATGCTGCCGGGTTTTGTCGTGGAAATCAGAGCACCAAGGACGAAAATCAGTACGACAACCGCGACAACTGCAAGTATAAAGTAGCGTTCGTTGACAAGCCCTTCGATATCGACGGCGACATTTGGGTCGTTCAGCGCCCGTATCGAATTGGTATCTGGCAACATATCAACAGAGCCAAATTGCGATATTCCAAAAAAGGCCCACATCAGAGTTATCGCAAGAAACGAATAGAATGCAGCAAACGTCAGGTGAATGGACAGCGCCCCCGATGAAAACGGCGGGAAAATGAGGTATTTTGTGCAGAAGTCCTCGAACGACTGCATGTTGTTTGTCAAAGAGCGCATGCGACGCGAACTTTCCGCGCTTTGACTTGCAAATGCTCGGTTCTTAACCTTGGTAGCTGCCATCTGGTTTAGCGCCGGCTTTGATTTGAGAGGGGCAGATGCAAAACCGCTTTTGAGTTCGGTTTCTCTGAGCGTTTCCCTGTTTGCCAGTGCTTTGTACTTTTTGTGGAACTCACGTTTTGTGTCGTGGTTTCCTTCGATGAACTCCCGGAACGCCTCGATGACGTCGGGGTTTAACAAACGCGCAGTGAGAGCGTCATCGCCGCCTTCAAAATAGCTGCGCAGGCGGCTGTAGTCATTTCGAGCCGGAAGGAATTCATCGTCATGTTTGTCGTATTTCCCTTCGACAGAGGGGTGTTTTGAGAACCAATCAACAAGGTACTTGTTTAGGTTTTGCTTGTCGCTGACCGTCCGTTTCAAGGCAAGCGGCCATACTCGACTTTCTACCGGTGCTTCGTGAATAAGCCTGTATAAATCCCGGAGAATTTCATTTTGGTATTCGGTTGCGACGTTTCGTTTCTTTGACATGCCACTCTCTATCGGTTGATGCCATTTCTTGATGTTACCGGCTTAAAAACTCACTCAAATCGGCTGGGTCTATTCAAACACGTTCCATTTTATTTTTTTTCCGTGCAACCACCATTCTGCAACGGCGATTTCTCCAGAAGGCCCGTATTCGATGACTGCAGGTCCACCTCTGCGGTGCAGTTGCCCATGCCACTTCCAAACGGCGAGCGTTATGGCCTCGCCATCGTCTTCGTCATATTCAATGATCGCGGGCCCATTTTCACGATGCTCTAGCCCTTGTGAATACCATGTCTCGCATAGGGTCTTGCCGGTCAGTTCGCTGATTTCAATCAAGGCTGGACCATGTAGGCGGTGCAGACACCCGTCAAGTTCCCAAGCTTCGCTTGCGATCGCTTTGCGGTCCTTTGTCAGGGTTGTGGTAACCCGATAGCGAAGAACTTGTGCGTCTGACGCAAATCGTGCTGATGAAGACGTCACTTTGAAAACTCGCTTAGGGTTGGATTTGGAATTTGTGCGGACAAAAGTAAGAACTCCGAAATCGCATGGGCACGCACAATGTCGCAGCCTTGCTTGGTGCGGGGCAATTTGAACGAGGCAGGGCCATTATAGCCCTGCCCAAGCTGCATTGTTTTGATGTTTGGCGCGCCGCAAGCACGCAATATATTCTGGGTACTCTGGTGCTTTTACTTCAGCTTGAGCGGTTTGCTCAGTTTTTGCGGCGTGTAGGGCTCTTGAACCTTGGGTTTTTTGTATTTGACGGGATCACGCAGGTCTTTGGGCATTTCAGTGCCCGCTGCCTGGTGGTACTTGCGCATTATCTTCATCTTGTGCTTCAGCGGCGACACAAGGCGCGTATTGTCGACGCGCATTTCATTCACGCCGTCTTGCCGCTCGTGGCCATGTTCCACCTCCATTGCGACACGTTTGCCCAGACGTTCGTTTTTGGGCGCGAGCGGTGCTTTGCCCTTTTCCATGCGTTTTAGATTATTGGGTGTTGCATGTTTGGACGCCAAAAACTTGGGGTCCTTGGCCAAGGTCTTGTGTATCTTTTGGCGCAGAGAGTCGAAGTTTTTGTATTTCCAGGTCATTGCCTTGTCGACGAATGACTTTGAAAACAGAAAGTTGGACCGCTCCATTTTCTTAGGTGTCGACGTCGCAGCGCCCTGCATCTGACCCCGGCTTACAGCTTGGGTCACTTTTGTAGTTTGGTTGCTGGTGGGTTTTGCAACGCGCGTGGGGGATGATTTGGGCGCAGTTTTTGTCGGGGATGATTTTGCAGTTTGAACCGCTTTGGTTGGGGTTAATTTAGCCATTTCTTTCTCCTTTTTGAGGGTAGGGCAACGGGCGGTTAAGCCGCGTCTTTGGGGGGGTAGTCATTGTCAATGTCAGGATTGGTCGTATGGTCTTGTGCGCGTGCCATTGTGCGGCGCGCCTCGCTGAGAATGCCGTCGTAGACGCCAGTGCTTACAGAAGTCGGGCGGCCGCCAAAGCGTGATTTAGCTGTATCGATCAGCCGGTGCAGACAGGCGTGTTCAAAGAACGCCGGACGATAAAGGCGAAGCTTTACAAGGCCGGGCCCGTCGCGCCGTACAAAGACGATCATCTTGTCGATGCCGGTTTTCGACAGCACGTGCCGGGGCAACAAATCAATTGTCTCAAAGACCGGCTGGTAGGCGCGGTATCCACCACCTGCACCGGGTATTTTGTCGAACTTTGCGCTTAGCGTCTTGTCGGCCACATCTGCGATATGCTGGTCCAGATCCGGGTCTGCGCCAACCTTGCCAAAAATGCGTACCATCGCGCTGTTGGCCCATTTGCTGTAGGTGCCATCGCCCCAGCCCGTATCGATTTGCTGGATACTCTGAGCGGAATAAACAAACCGGACACCTTTTTGACGGTGATAGTCGACAATTTCTTTGATCATCGTCGCACCAGAGCCCGGGTTTGGGCCTGCAAAGGCGTTTAACTCGTCGATCCAGACTGTAACGCCCTTTGCTGGGGTGGCTTGCGCCTCTTCCATGCTCAGCTTTATGCGCGGCTCCAGCAAGGCGCCAACAAGCAGCCGCAGCAAAGCCCCAGAAGTTTTTATCGATGTCTGCGAGATTTGGATCGCAACATCCAAGCTGCCATCTTCCAGCATTTCTGCGGGGTCAAAAACCGTTTTGCCCGTGCCACAAACCATCGCCTGTTTGATCGGATGGGCCAGAAAGCCAAGTTCAGGCGAGTAGATCGCACCTAACGAATTCAGGAATTCGGGATCTGCAGCACGGCCGATCAGCGTCATACACAGTTTGCGAAACGCCGGATGCCCTTCCTCGGCCCAATGTTCAAGGTCTTGTCCAAGTTCGGGGTCTGTTAAATAGGCGTATACAACGTCAAGGCGCGGGTCTTCTCCGGTTACATGTGCGAAAAAAACAATATTGCCGATGATGCAAGCCACCAATTCGCGTGTGCAACGCTCAAGGGCGTCGTGCTGCCCGCGTTCTTCAATAATCAAGCCTGCGATGCGCATGACCTGATCCCAAAAATCCTGATGTTCAGGATCAATCGTGGCCAGAACATTTATCGTCACCGTATCAGCACCGAGGTCGCTGGAAATGACATGCAATTTGCGCCCTGCAGCCGTAATCAGTGGCAGGTCCTTATCAAAGACATTCCCCTGCGTTTCGATCAGGATTTTGTTGGACCGGGAAAACCGCAACCAAAGTGTCTGTATCAGCGTTTTGCCCGCGCCTGCACCACCAATGATCAGCGCGCCATTTGCCATATTCGCAACGATGACCTGCCGCAGATCAAAAGGTGTCATTGCGGTATTGGACACTTTTGCAAGCAGTGTGGTGAACAGCCACCAAGGCCAGGCCCAAGGGCGGTAGCGGATGGGTGGCCCAAAGCCGATGATCATCTCATCCACTTGCAATTTCGGGCTGCGCACGACATTGCGGATCAGCCGCGATAAGTTCCCTTTGACGCCATGCAAAACCCAATTTGCTTTCCACAAGGGTGTGAGGCGGTTCTTGGCAAGGTTCTTTTGATCAGCAGTTTTTTGCGTCTCACCACCGTACCGTTTGGTTCCATAGGCCAGAATACTAACCGACCAGATCAGCACCAAAATACCCAAGGTCGTGAGAAGCGGATCCATCGCCAGGATATGCTTGCCCAAGGGCATGGGCCCCCAGACGGGCATCGGTACAGATTGGGCGTGCCCCAACAGGGCTGCAATAGCACCTGCCGCAACGTTCCACAAAGGGCCAAAAATCCATTTTGACAAGGGCCCTAATACTTCGGGCAGGGTGCTGTCTGCAGCTTTCGACCACGCCCGGAAAAGCGCATAAAACCCTGCAAAACTCATATAGCTGGCCAGCGCCAAGAACTGGGGCATCGTGCCATCCAGACGTTTGATGATTTCAAACGTCAGCCCCATGAGGATCGCGGGCCCCAGAACAAATGCGATGGTCGTCAGTGACCCGCCAGCCGCCGGAAAGATCATGTCAATCGACATGAAAAGAACGATTAGGCTGACATAGAAGTACCCTTTTTGCCCAAGTTTCTTGAAAAGGCGTCGGGCCATCCAACGCAGGACATAAAAAGGAAGAAAGATGATACTTAACAGCATTTTAACCTCCAGATTAAAGCAAGACTATTCGGCGGGAATTTTAGTGTTGAACTGGCGGCCATAGCTGATTTTTTGCTCAGCCTTCTGTGGGTTTTTCACAATGAACGCCTCGGCCATCGTGGCACCCGTCAGCATGTGGTAACGCTCGGCTTCTTCTTCGGACATCAGGTGATCAATCAGAATTGGACCACGACGTGCAAAGGGCCTTGTCCAAAGCTCTCGTACAAGCAGTTGTGCATTGCTGCGCAGGGTCTCGTCCGCGCCGTCAAAGGGCACGAAAAAATATAGCTGATTGCCTTGCCACATGGCGCACCGATTGAACGTGTCATCAATGATTTCCATCGTCTCAACATCGACGCCTTCGGGCGTTGCCTTGGAAAAAGGACCGCGCACAGGCAGCAAGGCAAGACCAAGACATGCACAGGCCGTTTCGATGATCAGGCTGATGATCCAGAGAGGTAGAAACTGGCGGGCAGGGTCTGCGTTCAGAGCATCCGAAAAAGCCTCGCGGCCTTCGACGCCAGCCTGAACAGTGGTTATGAGCGCTTCGATATTTTTGGTCGCGACATCGGCATAGGTTTGGTCGCGCAGTTTCGGCGTTGGGGCGAGCGCAATCTCGACACGCGCTGCAGTTATGATTTCGGACAGACGTTCGCTGGCCAAGCTGTCGCGGCACTGGATTTGTTTGCCTTCGGTCTGGAAACCGCGCCCTTCAAACCCGGCTTTATCGCTCTCGGCCCAATCCACTACACGATCAAACAACGGGTCACGTAGGAACGCATTGGAGGCCTTGGTCAAGTCCACAAGTTGCGACTGTTGGGTAATGTCGACCGCGTCACTGCGCAGATTATCAATCCGCGTAACCAGGTCGCGCATCGCTGACGCTTGGTTTTGCGCTTCACCCGCTTGGGCCGCACGTAAACGGCAGATTGGGCCGCACGCTGAAACTGTTTGGCTTCCGTCACAGCTATCGCCCGTGTTTCCTTCTCGCTCACTTTCGTCCGTGGCGAAACGCTCATAACCCTGCATCAGGCGCTGCAAGCTCAGCGCTTTGTCCGTCACCGGCGACAGAACTTGTACGGCGCGCGCGATCAGGTCGTCTTCATGTGTCTCGGCCAAGAAAGTGGCGCGGGCCTGTTTTATGTACGTCGTGCTCGCAAAGGTCCCGCTCAGGATGGAACCCGACAAGCTGATCAGCGTCATGATCAGAACCAGCACAACTGCCCGACGGCTGAATGCACGCCCAACCACTGGCCACCCCAAGAGCACGATAGACTGTATGACGGCAGCAATGCCTGCTGCGAGCGCGTATGCATAAAGTGTGTTTTCGCCAACTTTGATCTGGCTTGCGATGCCCAGTGTGGTGGCTACGAATGACCCGAGGTTAAAGAAAACCCACAGAATGCGCGTGGCTGTTTTATCGTTCATTTTACGATCTCCTCTACATAAGCGCGCAGAGCCGACCCCACGACGCGTTTGGTGGTTTTTGAAGTTATGTCGCGGCCCAGTTCTTGCGTTTCACGCGGGCTGCCAAAGAGGCTGAAGAACACGCGTGTTGTGCCGTCTTTGCAGGTGAACGCGCCAATGGTTAGCCGGTCCCGCGCAAGCTTGTTGGATGCATCCGCTGTGCCGCTTTTTCCGATTGCGCCGGTGCCGCATCCCGCATGATCCAGCGCGTCTGCTAGACCATAAAGCGTGCCGTGGCGCTTGCGCAGTGGTGCCTCCAGCATTGCACGTGCCCGGGCCAATGCCTGCCCGCCTACGAATGCACCAAAGGTAAACCGGGGGTCTGCGGTGCCCTCGAACAGCTGAGGCAGGGTGACTGGGCGATTGGCCGCAAGAAAGGCAAAGTTACGCATCAGTTCGTCAGGGCCGATGCTGATACCCCAGCCAAAAACAATACCAACGTGCAGGTCTTTTCCTGACAAGTCGGTTTGTATCTCGTACCCAAGAAGCCGCAGGTAAGCTTTCAGTTCACCTTCGTTGATATTGGGGTGTGCCAAAGCGCGCAGGAATGCCGCATTATTGCTAACAGCCACTGCATCTTCGAGAGTTATGGACAGGTTGTCTTCGGTGCACCGCGCACTTTGTTCGGGTGGTGGCAGACGGTTCGGCCAGTTTTGACGGTCAATGCAGACCTGATCCACGCCATGCTCAATCAAAAACGGAAGCAACATCGCCTTCGAAGTTGATGCAGTGTTGCGCATACTTGATGATCTGGGCAGCAGGAGGCCAGAACGGGACTGATACGCTGCGTCAAATTCGAGGCGGCCCTCGTCGGTCAGCGTGGCTATGGCCAAGCCGACATGAGCCTGATCGGAGCCGGGACAAGGCGCGCCCCAGCATAATTCTGGGCTCAGCCGCGTGCTCACCTCGCGCCGGACCCCGTTGCGCAGGGTTTGGCTCATCTTGGCGTTTGCTGTCTGATCGATCGTGACCCGTGTCGGACCATCCGAAACATCCGGGTTTGGTTGACGGGCGCGCGCATCGCGGATCAATGTGGCTGTGCCGCGCGCATTGGTCGTGAGGCTGGCAAACTTGTTGATAACACCTTCGGCGTTTGGCACTGGAATAGCTGCCAAGGTTGCACGTGCGGCGGTCAGTTCCCGGCCAGTAAGGCGCCGCGACAGACAGGTGCGGTCCGCGCGGACGCGCAACGCTTCGAAGGCTTTGGCCATTTCATCGTGATCTTCCGCACTGCCTGTCGGGCCCACGATGGGCAGTTGATGTTTATAAGCCGCAACAATCAGACAGTGTTGTGCATCGCTTAAGTTATCCAGCGAAGGCGCGCTACCGACCAACAAGCCGCAAAACGACCCCGAAAAAACAAGTATCTTGGCGTCTGTGCCGGGCATGGGGCGTGCGCAAGGCAGGTGTTCTGAGGCAAACTGTTTACGGTCATCAATGGTGGGCAGATGATGCGCAATAAAGCTTGGCCCCCAAAACGCGACGAACTTTGATTTGTCTACCAAATCCAGCCCATTTGACTGGCCCGCGACAAACTCGATTGCGGACAAGATCGGGATAGTGCCGCCAATGGAATTTGATCCAAAAGCTGCATAGTAAAGCGCGCGGGCCATGCCTTTGGCGCTGACGTTTAACACGACACCAGGTCCGTCAAATGGCCCTTCAACTGTTTCGATGAAGTCTGCATGGCGCTGAATTGTTGCGTCCGAAATCGGCAGAGAGGCATGTGCACGACTGCCGCAATGACCGATCTTTGGCAGAAAGCCTAAAACCTCATGATCTTCATCCAGAATGGTGCCATATTCTGCACAGTTTGAGTTTTCGACGATCCTGCTGACGACTACGGGTTCGGGCATAGCCCCGTAGACCTGCGTTGCTGCGCGATCGACGGTCGCGGGAGCAAATACTAAAACGCCGACTGCAGCGGAAACGGCCAGAACAGCGGGTTTTGCAGCAAAGCTCACCACAGCAGCGACAACCGCTACCGAAGCCGAGAAAGTGGCGGCGCGGCGGTTTTGTGCGGATCGTTTGCTATAGTCCCGCTCTGTGGTGGCGGCCTTACCTTTTTGCGGCGTGCGTGCGCGCTGTCTCAAAGCATGATCGGCATCTGCCAGCTCGACGCCGGGGCTGGGGGTGTGATTGTCTTGTGTCATACGGTCCTCCGGCAGCGTTGAAAGCAATGGGAACAAGCGCTCACTGAAAGGTCAGCGGGCGCAACAAAAGTCATCTGCTGCCAGGCCAGAGGGGGCCGCATGAAATGAGAACGCGCCTGTTGCAACGGGTCGCGAGTGTGCGGCCCATTCAAAACCATTACCAAAATGGGACGAGAGGATGCCGTCTGAAAACACGGCCGCATAAGTCTGCGCGAAAGGATCAGTGTTTTTATAAAGGTGATCAAAAGAAAGGTCCTCCTTGGTCTGCGCGAAAAATCCATCGCGTTAACCAAAGTTTAACTTTCTTTCATTGAGCGAGGGCTCACCCGCTCTCAATTGGCTGGTAAATATTTTGATGTATTTCAATTACTTAGTATTCTCACTTGCTCTCAGAGCAAGATTTTTGTGAGAGTGGCAGTTAAAGCCGCTCTTAGCTGGTGTCGCGTAAAGAGGTATTGCGATGACGGGACAAAAAAGTGATCACAAGATGCACCAACCGAGGCACAGGCATTGAAATGCGATTGCTGTCGGGGGCTGATGGCCAACGCTGCAAACAGTCAAAACGGTGCGCGACCATCATGAGGTGACGCAGTCCGGATGTCATGTCGAACGACCAAACGATACGTATCAAAGGATCAATGGTGCGTCTCGTAAACCGGTATTGCCCAGCTTTGTAAAAACGGCATCTATACCAACCGATAACATGCGGTTAGGCTAAATTATGGGCGTCCCCCCCGGGTGACGGGATGTTTTGAAGAACCGATTGACCCTGCCGCATAAAAGAAGTTTCGATATGTCAAATGATCCGCTCTTGCAGCCTTTTAACCTCAAGCATCTGACGTTGAAAAACCGTATCATGACCACCAGTCATGAACCTGCTTACCCCGAAAACGGTATGCCTACCGACCGCTACCGCGCCTATCATGAAGAGCGCGCAAAGGCAGGAGTTGCACTGGCGATGACCGCCGGGTCAGCGGCTGTGTCAAAGGACAGCCCGCCCGTTTTCAATAATGTGTTGGCCTACAAAGATGAAGTAGTGCCGTGGATTCAAAACCTCACCGACGCCTGCCATGCGCATGGCTGCGCGGTGATGATACAATTGACCCATCTTGGGCGGCGCACAACCTGGAACAAAGGGGATTGGCTGCCATCTGTTTCATCCTCAAAGCACCGCGAGCCAGCCCACCGTGCGTTTCCAAAACTCGTTGAGGATTGGGATATCATTCGCATCATCAACGACTATGCCGACGCGGCAGAGCGGATGAAAGCGGGGGGTATGGATGGGATCGAATTGCAGGTCTACGGCCATCTTATGGATCAGTTTTGGTCGCCGCTGACCAATGATCTTACCGGACCTTACGGCGCTGATACTCTTGAGAACCGGCTTCGGTTCCCGCTTGATGTTTTGACGGCGATCCGCAAACGCGTGGGCTCTGAATTTATTGTGGGCTTTCGCTACACGGCAGATGAGGCGCAAAAGGGGGGGATAACGGCGCAGGACGGGTTAAAAATCTCCAAGATTTTGGCGGCGACGGGTCAACTTGATTTTCTAAATATTATCCGAGGCCGCATTCATACAGATCCCGCGATGACAGACGTGATACCGGTGCAAGGCATGCCAAGCGCTCCGCATCTGGATTTCGCGGGCGACGTAAAAAAAGCCACTGGTATGCCTACCTTTCATGCCGCACGTATTCCGGATGTGGCCACGGCGCGCCACGCGGTGCAATCAGGGCGGCTGGATATGGTCGGTATGACGCGGGCGCATATGGCCGACCCACATATCGTGCGCAAAATCACCGAAGGCCGTGAGGATGACATTCGACCCTGCGTTGGTGCTACGTATTGTCTGGACCGTATTTATCAGGCGGGTGATGCATTGTGCATCCACAATGCGGCAACGGGGCGTGAGCTGAGCATGCCGCATGTCATCAAAAAGGCGGCGGTCAAGCGCAAGGTCGCCATCATCGGGGCCGGGCCCGCCGGGTTAGAGGCTGCAAGGGTTGCAGCCGAACGCGGCCACGATGTGGTTGTCTTTGAGGCGCAGCCAGACCCCGGTGGGCAAATCAGGCTTACGGCACAAAATGCGCGCCGCCGAGAAATGATCGGAATCATTGAGTGGCGCATGGCCCAATGTGCGGCACGCGATGTTGTATTTCATTTCAACACATGGGCCGAAGCAGAGGATGTGCGCGCTCAAAACCCCGATGTTGTCATTGTTGCGACAGGCGGTTTGCCCAACACAGAGCTGCTGGAAACCGGGCAAGACGCACAGCATGTAATATCGGCATGGGATATTATCTCGGGTGATGTAAAACCGACCGGCGATGTTCTGATCTACGACGAAAGCGGTGACCATGCCGCAATGCAAGCTGCCGAAGTCGCTGCCAACGCGGGGCTTCGAGTTGAGTTAATGACGCCTGACCGCACAGTCTCGCCCGAGATTATGGCAATGAATTTAGTACCGTACATGCGCGCCCTGCAGGACAAGGATGTGACGTTTACAGTTGCACGCCGATTGCTCGGGGTTGCGCGTGATGGCAATCGATTGGCGGCTACTATTGGGACAGATTACAGCGACCACACGAAACACAAAACTTACGATCAGATCGTGGTGAACTACGGCACGATGCCAATGGATGAACTGTATTTTGATCTAAAGCCCTTTAGCAAAAATGGTGGTGTGGTTGATCAAGATGCGCTGATCGCAGGCGCGCCTCAACCGGTTGATCCAAATTCACAAGGCGCATTTCAGCTGTTTCGGATTGGGGACGCGGTTTCATCACGCAACACGCATGCTGCAATTTACGACGCCCTTCGATTGCTAAAGGACGTGTGAAACGCTTCGAACGACAGTCCGCTGCGCAAATAAAGTAAGACAATCCACCGTCACTGCGGTATCCATTTTAAAATCTTTTTGTAGTCTCGTGCTGCAGCGTTAAACTTTATTTTTGGCGATGCGAATATGTTTGAAATTTCTGATAGCTATATAGAAAATAACAAGATACCTCTTGTTTTGTTCGATCCCAAAAGTAGAAAAATACTGGCAGCAAGCCTTGGCGCGACCACTTTTTTCGACCGGACGCATGATGCTATGATGTCATGCGATGTCGATGAACTCATGCGGCCCTACAGAGCGACAGATGCGTGGGATACTGAGAACACGCAAGATGACCCCGACCTGCATCTCTGTGATGCCAGCTATGAAAATCAATCGGCAAAACTGCTCACGGTCTATGGAACATTGGCCAAAGACCCGGTTCGTTTTCTTGCACAAGACACTCAGGCGGGGCAGTCGCGCATTGGTGCACAAAACCGCGATATGTTGAACGCGCGCCTAAAACAGGTTCAGAGCCTTGCGCGGATTGGATATTGGGAAATGGATCTTTCTACACGAAAGATGCGGCGGTCTCCTGAAATTTACGACATTTTTCGGATGTCACGGGGCGCTTTGGAAATTGGTATCATGGGGGCAATGCCGCTGGTGCATCCTGAAGATCAAGCCGCACTTAACGAAAAAATAAACCGCGTTTTGAGCAACAGAGAACCCTACGCCAGCGTACACCGCATCCAGCGCGGCGACGGTACCATCGGATACATCAGAGAAGTTGGCGAAGTCTTTGGTGAGGATAGTGGCGTTTTCCATGGCATCACGCAGGACGTGACAGACGTGTACCTTGCCCAAGCTGAGGTCGAACATGCAACACAGGTTATGGCGGATGCTAGCCAATTGGCCAAGGTTGGCGGCTGGTCCTTTGATGTAGCAACTGGCTTGTTCACCAGAAGCGTCATGGTCGCGCAGATCATGGGTCAACCTAACGATTTGGTTGTCAATCTTGAACAAGCCCAAGAGATTTACACCTCGCGGTATCAAGAACGTTTCAAGGAAGTTTGGGAAAACTGTCTGACAAATGGCCAAGGCTTCAATGAGGTCATGGAAATCCTGTCGCGTGAGGGGATGCATAAGTGGGTCCGCTTTGTAGGACGCGCGGTTTGGTCGGGGGGCTCGGTCACAGGCATTCGCGGGGCATTGCAGGACATTTCCGACGTGGTGGCCGCGCGCCAACAAACCGAAGCGATGAGCACACGTTTGGAAGAAACACTCGAAGGCATCTCAGATTCCTTCATGATCCTGAACCGAGACTGGGAAGTCACCTTTGCCAATGACAGCGCCACAAAGCTGATGCAGCGGCCAAAATCTGAAATGTTGGGCAACTACCTTTGGTCGCTTTTTCCCGAAGCGGCACGTAGTGAATTCCGCGAGCGATATGAGCATTTGATGAAAACGGGCGAGACACAGCGCTTTACTGCGCGTTCCCCGAGATCGCACAAATGGTTGGCGGTCACCGCGTACGCAACAAAGCAAGGTCTTGCCATATCGTCGCGCGATGTCACTGCGGAACACATTCGTGATCAGCAATTAAGATTGCTAGAGACGGCTGTTGCCCGTCTCAATGACATTGTCATGATTTCTGAAACGACATCAGATAGTGATGGTGGCTGGGACAAATTTGTTTTTGCAAACGAAGCATTCGAGCAGATTATGGGATATTCTGCACAGGAGATTATTGGGCAGACTTCAGAGTTATTACGCGGGCCCGAGACGCAACAAGACGTAATCGATGAAATCCGCGATGCAATTGAACGAAAACGACCTTTGCGCTGTGAAATCATCAACTACACCAAAGCAGGACAGCGGATTTGGCTTGAGTTGGATATCGTACCTATCAAGCAAGAAACCGGCCACGTGTCTCATTGGGTTTCTGTCTCTCGTGACATAACTGAACGCAAAGCCAAGGACGAGCGTCTGCGTTTGAGCGAAGAGCGTTTTCGGTTGGTGGCAGGGGCGTCGAGTGATGTCATCTGGGACTGCGATCTGCAATCTGGCGAGATGTGGTGGAACGAGCAGCTTTTAAATGTATTCGGATACGATGCCGCGGATTTCAACGACAAATTGACTTGGTGGGATGCAAATATTCATCCCGACGAGCAAGTAGAAATTCTACAACGTATGCAATCGATCATTGATGGGAATGATACGGCGTGGGAGCTGAAATACCGATTTAAAAAAGTGGATGGAAGTTACGCGTATGTGCACGATTGCGGGGCGATTTTGCGCGATGAAATGGGGTCAGCTACACGGATATTGGGCAGTATGACCGACGTGACTGACCAATTGCATCTTGAGGAACGTCTAAGGCAGTCCCAGAAAATCGAGGCGATTGGAAAGCTGACCGGAGGGGTAGCGCATGATTTTAACAACTTGCTTGCAATTATCATGGGTAACTTGGAGTTGCTAAAAGAAGAAATGCGGGTCAACGACGGCGCACCCGATGATGCTTTCGAATTGATTGATGCGGGTATTGCGGCTGTCAAAAGGGGCTCTGGACTGACCAATCAGATGCTTTCATACGCGCGCAAAGCGCGGTTGGACCCTGTCGATACGGATATCAATCAGGTCGTGCAGGAAACCAAATCATGGGTCAGACGGACAATCGATAGCGGAATTGAGATCAAAACCGAACTGGCCAGCCAATTATGGAGCGTTTGCGTTGATCCCAACTCTCTCCAAAGCGCGATTGTTAATCTTTTGCTTAATGCCCGAGATGCTCTGGGGGATGGTGGGAAGATTGTCATCAGCACCAGTAATGTCTGGCCGGACGATCCGCGGATCGTCGCCAACAAGTTGCCTGCAGCGCCACATGGTTATGTGATGCTCAGCGTGACAGATAATGGTGACGGCATTGCGACGCCGGATCTGAACCGAGTATTTGACCCGTTTTTTACCACAAAACCGATCGGGCAAGGGTCAGGACTGGGGCTGTCGATGGTACAAGGCTTTGTAAGCCAGTCTGACGGTGCAATACGTGTCTTTTCCGAGCCCGGACAGGGCACACGTCTTGAGCTATATTTTAAGTCCGAGAGAGCACCGGTCGAGATTTTGTCAACTGAACAGAAAGCACGCGAAAGCGTGGGTTTGAGCATATGCGACAACACCACGCCAAAAAGGATTCTGATTGCTGAAGATGATCCCGACGTGCAGCGCATGCTCAAGCGCAGTTTGACTAACAATGGGTACGATGTAGTCACAGCCGATAGTGGTGATGCGGCGTTAGATATCTTTAAAACAGGCGATCAATTTGATCTGCTGTTGACGGATGTGTCTATGCCGGGGTCCCTCGACGGATTTGATCTTGCGCGATTGTGCCGACGGATAAGGCAAGATGTACCGATCGTGTTCTTGTCGGGCCATGCGAGCGAAAACACCGAAACATTCCCCGATGTGATAGCGGACGCTTTAAGACTTATGAAACCCGTGTCCCAGCATGATCTTCTTAAAGCCATAGAGCAGAGCATCAAAGGCACTTAGCTGCTATCATTGCAGCATATAATGACCAAACAGACCGAAGGTGGGCAGCCCGTTTCATGGCCAATGGCTGCGACTTGGCCACTTGTGCTGCTGTTCTCAGAATAATGTAATTTTGATGCTAATTTTCCGGAGTTGGTGGCAGGTCATTCATTAAATCGGGAGACCTCGAGAATACTATTGGCAAACAGTATTTTCTTTGGGAGGTATGAAGTGAAGGCGCATGTTAGCAGCGCGCAAAACGCGAATACAAAAGCAGCGCTTGCGGCGCTGGTCCATGATGTTTCCAAAGCAAATCTGTCGCCAGATTGTATCTTTATGTTTCATGGATGTACCCATGACGGTTCGGCGCTGCAGGCCGGTTTAGAGGGCGCATTTCCAAATGTTCCGATCATTGGAGGAAGCTCTTCCGGCGGCGTCATGGATCAAGAAGGTATTCATTCGCCAAATTCAGTAGGGCTTTTAGTATTGGCGGATGAAGTCGGCGAGTTTGGCGCTGCCATGCGACCCAAAGGCAATGACCCTGCCGCCGCCGCGCGTGAGGCTTTAGAGAGTGCACTTGCCGCAGCCGGATGCGAAGGCGAAATGCCAGATTTAATTTGGATTTACCAAACTCCCGGTGGTGAAGAAGACATTCTTCGCGGATTGTATTCTGTTGTCGGGGATGGGTGTCCGATTATAGGTGGCAGTGCAGCAGATGATACTGTCGAGGGGAATTGGTCAGTTTTTGGACCAGAGGGAAATTCTTTGGATGCCATCGCCGTCGCTGTCTTGTTTCCTTCGGGTGAGATCGGCATCTCTTTTAAGGGTGGGTATGCGCCAACAAACCACTCCGGTATTGCGCGTGTGTGTTCCGAAAAAGGTGCACGGGTGATCACGCATGTTGATGACCAACCTGCAGCCCAAGTGTACAACCGTTGGTCCGACAACGCGATTGCAGACAAACTTGAACATGGCGGAAGTGTTCTGGCTGACACCACACTTTATCCCATGGCCGTCGATATTGGAAAAATGGAAGATGTCGACCAGTTTATTTTGATTCATCCTGAGACCGTGCAACCCGATGGGGCATTGACGACATTTGCGAATGTAACGGATGGCGCGCGATTACATGGTATGAAAGGTGATCCTGAAAACCTTGTTCGGCGTGCGGGCTCAGTCGCAACAGAGGCTGTACGTGATTTGAACATGACCAAGCCTGTGGCGGCCATCGTCGTGTATTGCGGGGGGTGCCGGTTGGCCGTTGGTGATCGAATTGATGATGTCCAGAAAACGGTAAAAGCGGGTTTAGAGGGCATTCCGTTTGTGGGCGCTTTCACATTCGGGGAGCAAGGGTTCGTGCTAGATAAGAACTTTCACGGCAATCTCATGATCTCGACCGTCGTCTTTGGCAGCTAAGGACAGTTTCATGCAGTCAATGGAGGAATTGCGAGATATTCTCGCGGCGCAGCAAAAAGAAAATCACCGGCTGCGTGCCCGAGCAAGCGAAGCAGATCTTTTAATGACTGCAATGCAGGAACTGTTTGCTATGGGGCATCCTGATGATCCCTTTACGGTCGTTTTTAGCGCTCTTGAAAAGATGCTTTCTTTTGATGGGTGTCTCGCATTGACCGAAGTTGATCGGAGGTTGGTTTGCGAGAGCGCTACAGATTCTGCGTTTTGCGGTGCCAACTTCGACGTAGCAGACATGGAGCGCAAAGCGCTGCGGGGCAAAGCGATTGCGCTTTTACCGTGCTCGCGCACCTGTATTGACCCGATCAAGCAAAGGGCCGCGTTGTATTTGCCTTTGTCTGCTGCCGGGTCTCGCGGGGTTTTGGTCGTCTACAGAGACAAACAACACGGGGTCTACAGCAAAATGGATCTGAAGATGGCATCGCGGTTTGCTATCTTGGCCAATCAAGCATTGGCACTGCGCGCTCAATCTGAGGTGCAAACCCACAATAAATATTTGACTGAGTTGTCAAAAACACTCGAACAGCAAGCCCATTACGATCAGCTCACACAGCTTCCAAACCGCACAAAAATCGAAATGGTTCTGGATGAGATGGTAGCAAGGGGGACGGACGCGCCCTTTGCTCTTGCGTTCGTTGATGTGAATAAGTTCAAGCAAATTAATGATTATTATGGGCATGACGTCGGTGACAAACTGCTTCAGACTTTGTCCCGCCGAATTTCCGATTTGATCCGGCCGCGTGATGTTTTGTCTCGTATTAGTGGCGATGAATTCCTGATTGTGATTGATGGCGCCAGCTCTCATATGATGATCGATATGTTCATGGACCGCATCGTCGACGCAGTGGGTGTGCCCTGCCAGATTGATCAGTTTTTGGTCCACTGCTCTATTTCGGCCGGCATCGCCTGTTTTCCCAAAGATAGTACAAATCAGTTTGAGCTCCGGCGCCATGCTGACAGCGCAATGTACCGGGCGAAAACAATTCCGGGCGGATCCATAGTTCATTTTGACACGTCTATGGCGCAGGATGTGACGGCAAAGATGGAAGTGGAATCAAGACTGCGGCGCGCCATCGAGGCGTGTAGTTTCACACCAGTGTTCCAGCCGCAGGTCAACATCCGCGATCAGAGTGTGTCTGGTTTAGAAGTTCTATTGCGCTGGCAAGATGAAGATGGCCGGCTGCACGCGCCAGCCGCGTTCTTGCACATCGCCGAGGAACTGGGGCTGATCAATCAAATCACAGAAATCACGGCTCATAAGGTTGCGCAATCCATGCCAGCTTTGATCGGGTGTTTCGGTGAAGATTTAACCGTTTCGATCAATATTGCTGCCGGGCAAGCGACCAACATAGAATTTCTGGAACGGTTGATAGACGTATTGGAGCCTTCGAGACACCCCGGACGGTTCTTTTTTGAAATCACCGAAGACCAAGAGCTAGATGTGGTGCAATTTACGTCTTCTGTGCGGCCCTTGCTAGACGAAAATTGTGTAAAGATCGCAATCGACGATTTTGGAAAGGGCTATTCCAGCTTGTCAGCGTTGTCAGAGATTAATGCTCACGAAGTGAAAGTGGATCGTGATTTTATTTCTGACATACACCTTGACCCCGCCAAACAGCGCGTGCTGCAGATGATCGAATATTATGCAGCAGCATCTGGGATCAAATGCGTCGTCGAAGGTGCGGAAACGCAAGAAGAGATCAGCTTTCTTATAGATCACACGCATACCACTTTGGTCCAAGGGTACTATTACGGTAAGCCGATGGAGGTTCATGATTTGTTGTCTTGGTCGCCGTCGTTTCAGGTCCGCAAAACGGCATAAATAGCCATCACTTTACGTTCAACAGTGTCTGCGTTTGCCGATTTGATCGAGATAGCACCAACACCCAGTTGGCCTTTTGTCTTGGTGCGACCCAAGAGTATGAACGTTCACTTGACACAGACAGAGATTTTTGTGGCACACTGCACACCATAAGTGACCAAGTAGGAGGCTCGCCGCGTCGATGAATTCTACCGGATGGGAAATGTTCGCGCCTGAGCTTATCCCGGGCGTGTTGCTCTTTTTCTTTGGGTTGGCAGTGCCTGTATCAGCGATGGTCGGGGTGTTCATAAGGCGTGCGTATCGGCGGGCGGTCATCAAAGCCATGCGCGCACCGAACCTGCACACCGATGCGCAACCGGTAAAAGCCCTAGAGGCAAGCAGGCCAAACCGAAGTCAAGTTGTGTTCTCCATGGGGAAGCTAATGCAGGAAAAGCGCCTTCGCCCTTATGTGGGGATGCGGCATGCTTTGGCAGGATGCGCCTACGCCATGGTCGTCGCAGTAATCACCATATTCATATCCGGGGCAGAAATTGCATCGCTGCGCACAGTTTTTGTCTTTCTTGCTCTGGCTGTTTTGCCCGGTGCGATTTCGATGGTTGCGGTCGGGGTACCTGCGCGATGGCTTTGGCCTGTGTTGTTTTTGTGGTGTGTGGTGCTCACCACAGTGTGGGAACAGGCGTACATATTTTTGTTATATCAGTTGGGTGTGCCGCTCGTGATCTTGGCTGCGCTGTCCAATCCTTTTCTGCGCACAACGGCTATGCCGGTCTATTTAGGGACGGTGGTTATGCTGTTACCGGCTTTGTTCACCATGCCGGTGTCAACTGCTTTGACGCAGTTATGGTTTCCGCTGCTACATGTTTTTAACCCTGATGTCGTCGTCATACTTCAGGTGATTACGGTGTGTGCCGTGTTGGTTTGGATCGGCTTTAAACTGGTCAAATGGATGGCTGTTTGGATTGGGCGCGTGTTGCAATCGTCCAGCGAGTTTATGATGCTGTCGGATACCGCGTATCTGATTACAACGCTTTGGTTCACCGCGAGCTATTGGACAGAAATGGGGGCAAGCGCATTGTGTTTGTGGTTGGCTTTTTTTGCCTATCGTTTGATCCTTTGGGCGTGCCGGCCGCGAGGGCGCACCAATGCCCCGATGCTGTTACTGCTTCGCGTCTTTGGCCATCGGAACACCCAACAGAAACTGGCGCGTGGGTTGTTGCGGGATTGGCGTGTGCAAGGTCCGGTCATTCTAATCGGGGCCGAAGATTTGGCGACAGAAACGCTCGATAGTGAGGAACTGGCAGCCTATATGACAGGAGATTTGGCTCGGCTTTTTGTGACCGATGCGCAGGCGTTGGAGAGGGCATTGCCGCAGCGACCGGTGGCGTTGTGGGATGGATTATATGCATTTCATGACCTGTACTGCCGTGCAGACAGCTGGCAGCCAACGGTTGAGACAATGATGAACCTTGCGTCAAATGTTGTATTGGACCTACGGGGTTTCGGTCCCGAGAATGCGGGTGTTCAGTTTGAGATAAATGCCTTGGCTGCACGCGTTCCGGCAGAGAATATCCGCGTGATATTTGACCAATCCACGGATTTAGAACTGGCTAAGTCATACTTTGAAAATGCGTTTCAGAACTTTGGTCAAGCGGGAACTTCGCAGGTTGAATTCTTGAAAGCTTAACCGCGAACGGGATATGATGTCAGTTCCAGGGCGCGGCTGTGGAACGATGCTGATAGACAAACCGGCACACCGCAAGTTAGCCTGAAGCCCTCGGTAGCTGTGCAGGGAAAATGCTGTGGAAAACAAAGTCGCAATTGTTGGATGCGGTCTGATTGGGCAGGCATGGGCAGTTGTATTTCTCCGGGCCGGCATGCAGGTCGCGCTATATGACACGGCAGTCAGTGCCGCGGAAAAGGCAAAGCATAGCATACGCAATCGTATAGATGATTTGATCGCTTTTGGCTTGATAGAGGCGTCACAACTGGCTGGTTGTTCTGATCGGATGTATGTGGCGCAAAGCTTGGCAGATGCGTTAAGTGATGTGACTTATGTCCAAGAAAGCGGCCCCGAACAGCTAGAGTTAAAATCGATTTTGACCGCTGAAATTGATAAGCTGACCGCCGCAGATGTGCCCATTGGAAGCTCAACGTCCGGTATCTGTGCGTCTGACTACGCGCGTGATGTTGCGGGGGCGCATCGGTGTCTAGTTGTCCATCCGATCAATCCGCCTCATTTGATTCCAGCTGTCGAAATCGTTCCCAGCCCGGCCACGTCAGAAGCGGTGACCACACAGGTGACCGCATTAATGCAGCGTGTCGGACAACAGCCGATCCGCCTGAACAAAGAGATCGATGGCTTCGTCGTGAACCGATTGCAAGGCGCGCTTTTGTCTGAGGCGTTCCGTCTTTATCAGCTAGGTGTTGCATCCTCAGAAGATATCGACAAAGCGGTGTCCGAAGGCCTCGGTCTGCGGTGGTCGCTTATGGGACCGTTCCAGACGATACACCTGAATGCGCCGGGGGGGATCTCAGATTATGTTGCGCGATTTGGGCCCATGTATCACGAGATGTTTTCACGACAGACCCCGGCTGACGACTGGGCGGTAACATTGAAAAACGGGCTTGAGGACGAAGTGTCCAACACGGATCCAGTCGAGGAAATCGAACAGGCGCAGGCCAATCGTGATGTGGCGCTAATGCAGCTGCTGGCACGTCGGGCGCGTGTCCAATCTGCCTGATTTGACGACGGGCAGTGCTTTGTTACAGTGCTGGGAACTGCTTCGTTGGTTTTGAAAGAGAATTGTGGATTCGCGAAATTCTTCTGTGTCAGGAACTGAAACGCGCCCCTTGTCGCTGCCCGGTTTGCAAGGCCAGCGCGTGGCCATCACCGCGGGGGCAAGCGGCATCGGTTTTGCGATAGCGCAAGCGCTACATCGTCAAGGGGCACAGGTTGCGATCTGTGATGTAGATGTGGACTTGCTAGCGACGGCTAAAGAGGCGATGGGCGGGTGCATCGCCGTTCAAGCCGATGTGACCGACACGGCGCAGGTCGATCAGTTTTTCGAAGCGATCCAAGGCATGCTGGGTGGCTTAGATAGTTTGATCAACAACGCGGGTGTTGCGGGGCCGACCGCGACCGTCGAAGACATTACTCCGGATGAGTGGCGGCGCTGTATTGATGTGTGCCTCACGGGGCAGTTTTTATGCGCCCGCCGCGCGGTGCCTTTGATCAAGCAGGCCGGTGGCGGTGCATTGGTGAATATGTCGTCAGCTGCAGGCAAGCACGGGTACGCATTTCGCACGCCGTATTCGGCGGCCAAGTTTGGAGTGATCGGCCTAACCCAGAGCCTCGCCAAGGAATTGGGGCCGGACGGTATCCGTGTGAATGCAATTTTGCCAGGCTTGGTTGAAGGGCCGCGGATCGAAAAAGTAATTGCTGACCGCGCGCATACGGCGGGTCTGAGCGTTGATGATATGCGCGCGCAGTATCTTGAAAAAGTATCGATGCGCCGCATGGTCAGCCCTGATGATGTTGCCGCTACCGTTGCGTTTTTGCTGTCAGATGCAGGTGCGAACTTGTCTGGTCAGTCGCTTGCTGTAGATGCAAACGTAGAAGTCCTCTGATTTGGAAAGTGAAAGCTGATGGTTGATACCCCCCCCGCGTCTGGCAAAGTTATCATTACCTGTGCGGTGACAGGGGCAATTCATACGCCTTCGATGTCGCCCTATTTGCCTGTGACCCCGGATGAGATCACCCAGCAAGCTGTGGCCGCGGCAGAGGCCGGAGCCGCCATTTTGCACCTGCATGCACGTAACCCCGAAACCGGGCAGCCGGATCAGACACCTGAGGGTTTCGCGCCGTTTTTGCCGCGCATCAAACAAGGTACCAACGCGGTGATCAATATCACCACTGGGGGCAGCCCTTACATGAGCGTGCAAGAACGCGTCGCGCCTGCAGCCGTCTACCAACCCGAGGTGGCCTCGTTGAATATGGGGTCGATGAACTTTGGGCTTTACCCAATGCTGAATAGGTTCAAAGAGTTCAAGCACGACTGGGAACGTGATCACCTTGAGGGGTCTCGCGATCTTGTGTTTCGAAATTCATTTCAGGACATCGAATACGTTCTTAAAACTTGCTACGGCAACGGTACCCGGTTCGAATTTGAATGCTACGACATTTCGCATCTGTACAACCTCGCGCATTTCGTTGATCGCGGCATGATCAAAGCGCCGTTTTTCGTACAGTCTGTGTTTGGGCTACTGGGGGGGATTGGCCCGCATCCCGAAGATGTCATGCACATGAAACGGACTGCAGATCGCCTGTTTGGTTCAGACTACCGGTGGTCTGTGCTCGGGGCGGGTGCAAATCAGTTCCGCATCGCCGCTCAAGCCGCCGCACTGGGAGGCAATGTCCGCGTCGGTCTTGAGGACAGCCTGTGGGCAGGGCGCGGTCAACTGGCGACCTCCAATGCGGTGCAGGTCAGCAAGGTTCGTCAGATTATCGAAAGCTTAGGCCTTGAGGTGGCAACGCCTGATGAGGCGCGCGCGCTGCTATCACTGAAGGGTGGAGATCAGGTTGCATTCTAAATCCGACTGACAGTCCCGCTGAAAATTTCAGCGGTCGTTGGTACTCAGCGCGGAATCCTGCAGTTTAAAATTTTACCATCTGGTCAAGTATCTACTTTTGTGCTCCAGTTTGTGTCGTGGCAAACAACAGGAATCAAACATGACCTCTTCTATGCGCAAAGATGGTGTTGCTGCGGGGCGACTTGACGCAGCAGCAGTATCGTCGAATTTTTCTGACCTGCATCCCCCCTACAATGAGCACGAAGCTTTGGTGGCTGCTGATCGATGCTATTTCTGCCATGATGCGCCATGCATTACGGCCTGCCCGACGTCGATCGATATTCCGTTGTTTATCCGCCAGATTGCGACCGGCACATCAGAGGCGGCCGCGAAAACTATTCTTGAACAGAACATCCTAGGTGGCATGTGCGCGCGCGTGTGCCCCACCGAAACACTATGCGAAGAGGCCTGCGTGAGAGAAGCGGCAGAGGGCAAGCCGGTTGAAATCGGGCGTTTGCAACGCCACGCGACCGACACGGTGATGGCTCAGAACCTTCATCCTTTTACGCGCTCAGAACCAACTGGGAAAAAAGTAGCGGTGGTTGGCGCCGGCCCGGCCAGTCTTGCCTGCGCGCACCGTCTGGCGATGCACGGCCATGACGCGGTCATTTTCGAGGCACGCCAAAAGGGCGGGGGTTTGAATGAATTTGGGATCGCTGCCTATAAATCCACAGATGACTTTGCCCAACGCGAAGTCGACTGGTTGCTTCAAATTGGCGGGATAGAAATCCGCTATGGTCAAGCGCTTGGTCAAGACATAACGCTGGACAGCCTGCGCAACGATTTTGACGCGGTCTTTCTGGGAATGGGCCTGTCTGGCGTGAACGCGCTGTCTTTGGACGGCGAGGATAAAGGCAACGTCGATGATGCGGTGGCCTTCATTGCACAATTGCGCCAAGCCGATGATCTGACCGCTTTGCCCGTTGGGCGGCGCGTTGTCATTATTGGCGGTGGTATGACTGCGATTGATGCGGGTGTGCAGGCCAAATTGTTGGGCGCCGAAGACGTGACAATCGTGTACCGACGCGGTCAAGATGCGATGCCTGCATCCAAATATGAACAAGATCTTGCGCAGCAAAAAGGTGTGCGTTTGATCTTTAATGCAGCACCCATTGGTATCGAAGGCAACGGTAGTCTGACGGGTGTGCAGTTTGCGTATACAGAACAGCAAAATGGCAAGCTGGCGATGACACAAGATACCTTCACCTTGCCCGCGGATCAGTTATTCAAGGCGATCGGCCAAACGCTTGGCGCTTTGCCAGATGGGATCGACACAGCAGACGGTAAAATTGCGGTTACTGGAGTAGGCCAGACGTCGGTTGCGGGGATTTGGGCGGGTGGTGATTGTGCCACAGGCGGTGATGACCTGACTGTTACGGCAGTTGCCGAAGGACGTGACGCTGCAGAAGACATACACGTACATCTGATGGGAGAGAGCTAATGGCTGATCTGACAACGACCTTTTGTGGCATTACGTCGCCCAACCCGTTTTGGCTCGCATCGGCCCCACCCACAGACAAGGAATACAACGTGCGCCGCGCGTTCGAAGCAGGTTGGGGGGGCGTTGTCTGGAAGACCCTTGGTATGGAGGGCCCGCCCGTTGTGAACGTGAATGGGCCGCGCTATGGCGCTGTTTGGGGTGCGGATCGGCGGTTGTTGGGGCTCAACAACATTGAGTTGATCACAGACCGTCCGCTGCAGGTCAATCTTGATGAAATGACGCGCATCAAACGGGATTTTCCGGATCGCGCATTGATCGCGTCGGTCATGGTGCCCTGCGAAGAGACCGCTTGGAAAGAGATTATTCCTCGCATTGCCGAAACCGGCTGCGATGGGTTCGAGCTAAATTTTGGGTGCCCGCATGGGATGGCCGAGCGCGGCATGGGCTCTGCCGTGGGACAGGTGCCCGAATACATCGAAATGGTCACGCGTTGGTGCAAAGAGGCAACCGACCTACCCGTCATCGTTAAGCTGACACCGAATGTGACAAACATCCTTTATCCGGCTGAGGCTGCCAAGAAAGGCGGCGCGGATGCGGTCAGCCTGATCAATACGATCAACTCGATTACGTCGGTGAACCTTGACACAATGTCGCCCGAGCCAATGATAGACGGCAAAGGCACCCATGGCGGCTACTGCGGTCCGGCGGTCAAGCCGATTTCACTGAACATGGTCGCTGAGATTGCGCGGAACGCAGAAACCCGTGGCTTGCCGATTTCGGGCATCGGGGGGATCACGACGTGGCGAGATGCGGCTGAATTCATTGCATTGGGCGCTGGAAATGTGCAGGTCTGCACAGCCGCCATGACCTATGGATTCAAGATCGTCGAAGAGATGATTTCAGGCCTGTCGCAGTGGATGGATGAGCAAGGCCACACATCCGTAGAAGACGTTGTAGGCCGTGCTGTGCCCAATGTGACAGACTGGCAGTACCTGAACCTTAACCACGTGACCAAAGCGCGGATTGATCAGGATCTGTGTATCAAATGCGGGCGATGCTATGCGGCTTGCGAAGATACGTCGCATCAGGCGATTTCCATGTCTGAAGATCGCGTGTTCGAGGTGCAGGATGATGAATGCGTTGCGTGTAATCTATGTGTGAACGTCTGCCCGGTTGAGGCTTGCATCACCATGGAAACGCTGACCCCCGGGACCGTTGATGCGCGTACAGGTAAAGTGGTGCAAGAAGACTTTGCTGATTGGACAACGCACCCCAATAACCCATCTGCGACTGCTGCCGAATAATCAGTCAGGCATGGGTCGCAGTGCGCGAATGAAGAAATCGGTCAGGTAGGCATCTGCCTCGTCAAAAAGCTTATCTGACCGGTCCGCCCCCAAGATCGAACAGACCTGAACGTCAAAATCGGCATAGTGTTGGGTCATGGCCCAAATAGAAAAGATAAGGTGGTGCGGGTCGACTTTCGCCAGTTTCCCGTCATCGCTCCACCCTTTGATCAGCGCTGCTTTTTCATCGACCAAGTCTTTCAGTGCGCCCGAAAGCTGCGGACGGGTGCGGGGAGCACCATGCAAAATCTCTGTTGCAAATAGCTTGCTTTCGCGCGGCATCTCTTGAGACATGCGCAGCTTGCGTCGCACATAGGTCAAGATTTCTGCCAAAGGTTCGCCTGTTTCCGAAAGCTCGCGCAAGGGGCTGAGCCATGTCTCAAGCAGTCCCTCCAGAAGGTTGGCGTAGATCGCGTCTTTACTGCCAAAATAGTAAACGACATGCGGTTTGGACATATCCGCCGCCTCCGCAATCTTGGCCAACGTGGCACCGCGCAGACCGTCCACAGCAAAGACCTCTAATGCCGCGTGCAGAATAAGCTGTCGTTTTTCGCGCTGAATGCGTGTCGTTTTGGGCTTGGGATCGGGCACGCGGAACCTCGGGGTTTTGCATTGCGGCAACAGGTTGTTGTGCAAGACTTGCCCCCCTCAGCCGTAGCTTTCAACCGTTTGGTGATCAATTGCGTATTTTTCTTTCCATTTGGTCAAAAAATATTGACCCTCGGTGTCAGATCAGACCACGCTGAACCAGCGCAAGGAATCGCGCGACCGGGAATTAAGGCGTCAGGGGATAAACTATGGCACATGGACAAAATCTGCGTATTGACCCTGACCGCTTGTGGGACAGCCTGATGGAGATGGCCAAAATTGGCCCAGGCATTGCTGGCGGCAACAATCGTCAAACCCTGACGGATGAGGACGCCGAAGGCCGTGCGCTTTTCAAGTCGTGGTGCGATGCTGCCGGTCTAGATATGGGGGTGGATACAATGGGCAATATGTTTGCCACCCGCGAAGGCCAAGACCAAGACGCCCTGCCGGTCTATATGGGATCGCACCTTGATACGCAGCCTACGGGCGGCAAATACGACGGTGTGCTCGGTGTTTTGGGCGCGTTGGAAGTGATCCGTACGCTGAACGATCTGGATGTAAAGACAAAGCACCCCATCGTCATCACCAATTGGACCAACGAAGAAGGGACACGTTATGCGCCTGCAATGCTGTCTTCGGGTGTTTTCGCAGGCAAGCATACCCAAGACTGGGCCTATGACCGCGTTGATGCTGAGGGAAAGTCTTTTGGGGACGAGTTGAAACGCATTGGCTGGGTGGGCGACGAGGCGGTCGGCAGTCGCAAGATGCACGCGATGTTTGAGCTGCACATCGAACAGGGTCCCATTCTGGAAGCAGAAGGCAAGGACATCGGCGTCGTCACGCACGGTCAAGGACTGCGTTGGATCGAATGCACGGTCACGGGCAAAGAAAGCCACACCGGATCGACGCCAATGAGCATGCGCAAAAACGCGGGGCGGGGGCTCGCGCTTGTGACAGAGCTGGTGCATGAGATCGCGATGAAAAACCAACCCAATGCGGTAGGTGCGATCGGGCACGTCGATGTCTACCCCAACAGCCGCAACATCATCCCGGGCAAAGTGGTGTTTACCGTGGATATGCGCACGCATTTGCTGGATAAGTTGAACGCGATGGTTGCGGAGTTCAATGAACGCGCGCCCAAGCTATGCGCGGATATTGGTGTTGAGTTCGAATGCCATATCGTCGGGCAGTTTGATCCCCCCGCGTTTGACGAAACCTGCGTGGCGGCCGTCCGTGATGCGGCACAAGAACTTGGGTATAGCCATATGGATATCGTGTCCGGCGCGGGCCATGATGCTTGCTGGATCAATGATGTGGCCCCCACGGCGATGATCATGTGCCCCTGCGTAGATGGTCTTAGCCACAATGAAGCCGAAGACATCACCAAAGAATGGGCACAAGCCGGCACCGACGTAATGCTGCATGCGGTGCTGAACACTGCTGAAATCGTGGAGTAGGTCCCGGACCGCGCCCAAACAGGAAAGAACGAGCTATGAGCACAGTCATCAAGAACGGTACCGTTGTCACCCACGACCTGACCTACAAGGCAGATGTTTTAGTCGAGGGTGGCCAGATTATCGAGATTGGCGAAAACCTCTCAGGTGAAGAGGCGTTGGATGCGACGGGCTGCTTTGTCATGCCGGGCGGGATCGACCCGCACGTACACCTTGAGATGCCTTTCATGGGCACCTATTCGTCTGATGACTTTGAAAGCGGCACGCGCGCGGCTCTGGCCGGTGGTACGACGATGGTGGTGGATTTCTGCCTGCCAAACCAAGGCGAAAGCCTGTTGGACGCGATCAAGCGTTGGGACAATAAATCGACCCGCGCCAATTGCGACTATTCCTTTCACATGGCGGTGACATGGTGGGGCGAGCAGGTTTTCAATGACATGAAAACTGTGATTGAAGAGCGCGGCATCAACACGTTTAAACATTTCCTCGCCTACAAGGGTGCGCTGATGGTCAACGATGACGAGCTGTATTCATCCTTTAATCGCCTATCAGAACTGGGCGGCATCGCGATGGTCCATGCAGAAAACGGTGATGTGGTGGCAGAGCTTTCTGCAAAACTGCTGGCTGAAGGCAACACCGGCCCCGAGGCACACGCCTATTCTCGTCCCCCGCAAGTCGAAGGGGAAGCGACAAACCGGGCCATCATGATCGCAGATATGGCGGGGGTGCCCCTTTATGTTGTGCATACATCTTGCGAGGAGGCGCACGAGGCGATCCGGCGTGCGCGCCAGCAAGGCAAGCGTGTCTGGGGGGAGCCGCTCATCCAGCATTTGACATTGGACGACAGCGAATACCTGAACGCAGATTGGGACCACGCCGCACGGCGTGTGATGTCGCCTCCTTTTCGGAACAAGCAGCACCAAGATAGCTTGTGGGCTGGTTTGCAGTCTGGATCGTTGTCTGTTGTTGCAACGGACCACTGCGCCTTTACGACCGAACAAAAAAGGTATGGCGTGGGAGATTTTACCAAAATCCCAAATGGGACCGGGGGGCTGGAAGACCGCCTGCCCATGCTATGGACCCACGGGGTGATGACGGGGCGTTTGACGATGAACGAATTTGTTGCTGTGACGTCGACCAATATTGCCAAAATCCTGAACTGCTATCCGCGCAAAGGGGCTGTGGCTGTGGGGGCGGATGCTGACCTTGTTGTATGGGACCCGAACAAAAGCAAAACCATCACAGCAGGCGCACAACAATCTGCGATTGATTACAACGTTTTTGAGGGCAAAGAGGTATCCGGCCTGCCGCGATTTACGCTAACGCGGGGCAAGGTGGCGATCCGCGATGGCGAGGTGCGAACCCAAGAAGGGCATGGCAAATTTGTATCACGTCCCGGCAACGGCGTGACGAACCAAGCGCTGAGCACCTGGAAAGAGCTCACTGCGCCGCGTCCGGTGCAGCGGACAGGTATCCCGGCAACGGGTGTTTAATCAGCGACGCAAAAGCCCGACCTTAATTTTACACGGCCACGACCCCAAAATAAAAGGCGAATACAAATATCATGTCGCAAACACCAAGCCAGCAAACCGCCCCACAAGAGGCGCGCGCGGCCGTGGTTCAAGCCGAACGGCTTAACCTGACCTTTCAGACCGGCGATGGACCTGTGCATGCGCTGAGCGATGTCAATCTAACGATCGACAAGGGGGATTTTGTTTCATTCATTGGGCCTTCCGGATGTGGGAAAACCACCTTTTTACGCTGTATTGCAGGGTTAGAGACGCCAACAAGCGGCGCGCTTTCTGTCAATGGTATGACCCCAGATGAGGCGCGATGCGCGCGGGCCTACGGCTATGTATTCCAGCACGCGGGGCTTTATCCGTGGCGCACCATAGCAGGCAACATCCGTTTGCCGCTTGAGATCATGGGCTATTCTGAGGCTGAGCGGGCGCAGCGTGTGGCCAAAACCCTTGAGTTGGTTGAGCTAGACGGTTTTGAGAGGAAATTTCCATGGCAGCTGTCGGGAGGCATGCAGCAACGGGCGTCAATCGCGCGTGCTTTGGCCTTTGATGCGGACATATTGCTGATGGATGAACCATTTGGTGCGCTGGACGAAATCGTCCGTGATCACCTGAATGAGCAGTTGCTGCGCCTTTGGGCGCAGACGCAAAAGACGATCGCTTTTGTGACGCATTCGATTCCCGAAGCGGTTTATTTGTCGACCAAGATTGTTGTCATGAGCCCGCGACCGGGCCGCATATCAGATGTTATTGAAAGCCCGCTGCCCCGAGAACGCCCCCTTGATCTGCGCGAAAGCCCTGAATTTCTTGAGGTTGCGCATAGGGTTCGCGAAGGGCTGCGTGCGGGGCATTCGTATGACTAGAGCGGTCTTGTTATGATCCGGACTGCCGTACCCGTTCTGACGGTGCTGGGGGCTTTGGTGGTATTTTGGTATCTTGCCGTTGCGCCGATGAATGTACGCGTCGCATTGGATCAAGCCGAGCGGGCAGGGGCGCAGATTACGCCCGAAGGCTCAGTCCCGCGGCGCGATGTCTCTGTCTGGCGATTGATGATGCAAAATACAGATCACGTTTCCGCAGGCTACGCACTGGATCGCCCCCGTTTGCCAACACCTGCGCAAGTCGGGCAAGAACTGTGGAAAACCACCGGAGCTATGGCGTTGAAAGGGCGCGCATGGTCCAAACGGTCTTTGATTTATCACAGTTGGATCACGTTACAATCGACGCTCTGGGGCTTTGTCTTAGGCACCTCGCTGGGCGTCATAGGTGCAATTGCAATCGTTTATTCCCGCGTTGCGGATATGAGCCTGATGCCGTGGGCGATCATCAGTCAAACCATCCCGATTGTTGCCTTGGCCCCCATGATCATTGTGGTGTCGAGCCAATTGGGCGTTGAAAGCCGTGGTTTCCCCAAGGCGATTATTTCAGCGTATCTGTGCTATTTTCCGGTACTCGTTGGCATGGTCAAAGGGTTGCGCGCGCCAGAGGTGTCTCAACTTGATTTGCTGAAAACCTATGATGCGACAGGTTTCCAAAGCTTTTTGAAACTGCGACTTCCTGCCTCTGTGCCCTATCTTTTCACGTCCCTCAAGGTAGGGATTGCGGCGGCTTTGGTTGGCACAATCGTTGGGGAGCTGCCCACTGGTGCGATCTCGGGTCTGGGGGCGCGTATTTTGATTGGTGATCAGTTTGGTACGCCTCTGGCAATTTGGTCCGCGCTGTTTGCTGCGGCTATTCTGGCAGGGCTGCTGGTCACGCTCTTGGACCTGACACAGCGTTTCGCCGTGCGGCGCATGGGGATGCAGTCATGATGCCATTGGTGCTTGCATTGTGTTTTTGGGCTGTGGCCTGGGGCGTCAATATCTGGTTGGCCAATGGACGCTGGCGCGACACGCGCATTGTGCGGATCACCGTGCCGGTTTTGTTTGGGGTAACGCTTTTGGTGCTTTGGGAAGGTACCGTGCGGGGACTTGGGGTCAGCCAAGTGATTTTACCACCGCCCAGCCTTGTGGCGCAAACCTTTGCGGCCTCAACCGATATTCTTTGGGTTGATTTCGTTCAGACGGTAATCAAGGGCGCATTGCGCGGCTTTGCAATTGGTTTTGTGGCCGCTGTCATTTGTGCGATTGCCATTGATCGGTCGTCGTTTCTGACGCGGGGGCTCTTGCCTATTGGTAACTTTTTTGCGGCACTTCCGATCGTGGGGGTCGCACCCATCATGGTCAACTGGTTTGGTTTTGACTGGCAATCTAAAGCAGCAGTGGTGGTTGTGATGGTTTTTTTCCCGATCTTGGTGAATACAGTTCAGGGATTGCGCGCCACAGATGCGATGCAGCGCGACCTGATGCGGACTTATGCGGCCAGCTATACGCAAACACTGCTTAAACTAAGGCTACCTGCTGCCATGCCATTTGTGTTCAATGGCTTGAAGATCGCCACAACACTTGCTTTGATTGGTGCGATCGTCGCTGAATATTTCGGCTCGCCGACACGCGGGATGGGATTTCGCATCTCCACGGGTGTTGGCAGCTTGTCTATTGATCTGGTTTGGGCTGAAATTGCGGTGGCTGCGATGGTGGGAACCGCATTCTATAGCCTTGTGGCACTGATCGAAAAACGGGTGACGTTCTGGCATCCATCGCAACGACAAAAACAATGAGAATAACCAAAAGGGAGTACGTTCCATGAAACTAACAACAACCTTTACAGCGCTGGCGTTCGGTGTTGCGTCTACAGCTGCTTGGGCAGCTGACGATGTGACCCTGCAGCTAAAGTGGGTCACGCAGTCGCAATTCGCCGGATACTATGTGGCGCTTGAAAACGGCTATTACGAAGAAGAAGACCTCAACGTCACAATCAAGCCCGGCGGTCCTGATATTGCGCCCACGCAGGTTTTGGCAGGTGGTGGCGCTGACGTGACGGTCGAATGGATGCCTGCGGCACTGGCCGCGCGCGAAAAGGGTTTGCCGATGGTGAACATTGCGCAGCCATTCAAGTCATCGGGCATGATGTTGACTTGTCGCAAAGATGCGGGTGTGGCCACAACGGATGATTTCGCCGGCAAGACGCTGGGTGTGTGGTTCTTTGGCAATGAATTTCCGTTCCTTAGCTGGATGAGCCAACTTGGCTTGCCAACGGATGGGTCTGATGCTGGTGTCGAAGTGCTCAAGCAAGGGTTTAACGTTGATCCGATTGTGAATGGGCAAGCGGCTTGTGTGTCGACAATGACCTATAACGAATACTGGCAGGTGATCGACGCAGGTATCACGCCCGAGGAACTGATTACGTTCAAATACGAAGACCAAGGTGTGGCAACACTGGAAGACGGTCTTTATGTGCTGGAAGAAAACCTCGCGGATCCTGCCTTTGAGGATAAAATGGTACGCTTTGTAAGGGCATCCATGAAGGGCTGGAAGTGGGCCGAAGAAAACCCAACAGATGCTGCGATGATCGTTCTGGACTATGACGAGACCGGCGCACAGACCGAAGCGCACCAAGTGCGGATGATGGGCGAAGTGGCCAAGCTAACAGCGGGTTCAAACGGCGCGCTGGATCCAGCGGATTATGAACGTACAGTTGCGTCCCTGCTGGCGGGTGGCTCCGACCCCGTGATCACCAAAGCCCCAGAGGGTGCTTGGACACATGCGATCACGGAAAAAGCACTTCAGTAAAAACCACGGCGGAGCGTTTTCGAACGCTCCGCTAATCTTCTGCGATGTCTTCGGCCCAGAGCTCGGGTTTTTCGGTGATGAAACGCTGCATAAGCGCGATGCAGTCTGGGTCTTGTACGACGATCACCTCGACGCCACGTGACCGCAGAAAGTCTTCATTGCCCCCGAAATTTTCAGATTCGCCAACCACCACACGCGGAATGCCAAACTGAATGATTGTGCCCGAACACATCATGCAAGGGCTGAGCGAGGTATAAAGCGTCGTGTCGCGATAGCTCTTTTGTCGCCCCGCCTTACGCAGCGCATCCATTTCGCCGTGGGCAATCGGATCACCCTTTTGCACACGCTGATTGCGCCCTTGCGAGACGATCTTTCCACCGCGCGCCAGCACTGATCCAATCGGGCAACCACCCTCGTCAAATCCGGCTTTCGCCTCGGCGTAAGCGATGCGCAGCAGGCGGGTGTCATCAGCGTTCATGGGGTCGTCTCCTTCAAAATCGGGCCGTCATAGGA
>JBGCDB010000054.1:0-10868 GCA_045104955.1 Roseobacter sp. | reverse complement strand
CTTGGCGTCGAGGTTGAATTTGTGCCCACCGATTGGAAAACGCTGGTCAGCGGTGTGACGGCGGGCCAATACCATATCACCGGGTCCGCTTCTGTGTCGCCAGCGCGCGCCAAAGCGGCGGGGTATTCCAACAGCTACTTTTCGCTCGCGACTGTGCCCCTGACGCTGCGCGAAAACGAAGGGCGGTTCACCTCTTGGGATGATCTGAACAATGCTGATGTCTCGGTCGCTGCGACTTTGGGTACGACTCAAGAAGCACAGGTCAAGCGGTTCTTCCCCGACGCGGTTCACCGCATTGTCGAAGCGCCTGCGCGTGATTTCCAAGAAGTGCTGGCTGGCCGTGCGGACGCCAACATCACTTCAAACGTAGAAGCCAACCAGTTGGTTGCACAATATAGCCAGTTGATGATCGTGCCTGTTGCCGAAGCGCGCGCGCCGACGCCGATTGCAATGCTATTGCCGCAAAGCGATCAGGTCTGGATCAACTATGTGAACACATGGATCACGCTGAAGCAGGAACAGGGTTTCTTTGAAGAGCTTGGCGTAAAATGGCAGCTGTTGGCTGAATAAGCAGGCCGACGTGTGAATATAAAGCCGCTCGCTATTTGGCGGGCGGCCTTTTTGTGGAAAACTCCAGTTATGTTGACGATCTACGCTGTGCCTGTCTCGGTTTATAATGCCAAGCTACGTATCTTGTTGCGCCACAAAGGTGTGGAATTCAAAGAGTTGCCGCCGCCCGGTGGCTATGGGTCTGCGGAATACAAAGCTTTGGTGCCGTCCGGTAATTTGCCAGCCATGATCCACAACGACCTAACGCTGGCTGATTCCGAAGCGATTGCCGAATACATCGAAGAGGCATTTCCAGATATGCCCATGCTGCCGGATACTGTCAATTTGCGCGCCAAAGCCCGCGAGAAAAGCCGTCTGCACGATACCCGTCTGGAACCTGCTGTGCGCGCCATATATCCGCAGGTGGCCTATGCGTCTCGCGATAGGGCTGCCGTTCAAACAGGCGGCGAGGCTATTTCCAAACACCTGCAGTCGCTTGCTTTGTTTTTGAAAACTGATCCGCTTGACCCCGACACGCTTTGGATGTGCGACTGCGGGTTTGCGGTTACTTTTGCTTGGATAAGGGAATTTGAGCAGGCGATAGGTCTGCCGATCCGTTGGCCATCAGAGGTTTTGGAGTACGATGTCCGACTGCAGGCGCATCCGGTGATTTCACAGGAATTGGCCCAGTATCAAACTGCGATGGATGCATATCTGGAAAAGGCCAAGCCGCCAGCATAACAGCATTGGCCTTGTTAGGCTCTAAAAGTCGAGGTTCTCAACGCTTAGCGCGTTCTGCTGGATGAATTCGCGCCGTGGTTCAACTACATCGCCCATCAGCTTGGTAAAGAGGTCATCAGCCTCTGCCATATCATCGACTTTGACTTGTAAAAGTGTGCGCGCGTCCGGGTCTAGTGTGGTTTCCCAAAGTTGATCGGGGTTCATTTCGCCCAAGCCTTTATAGCGCTGCAGGGACAGCCCCTTTTCGCCTTCTTGCAAAATGGCGTTTAACAAATCCATGGGACCATGAATGAGCTGCGTTCGGTCTTTGCGCACCAATGTGGCAGGCAGGTTGTAGACGTCTTGCAGATGCGTTGTAAACGTGCCGCTTTTGCTGGCCTCACCGCCGCGCAGAATGCGACCGTCCAGCGTGCGAACCTCTTCAACGCCGCGCAAAATACGCGCCAATCGGATGCCGTGATCTTGTGTGATACGACCTTGCCAGCCTTTTTCATATTCCAATGCAATCAAGTTCAATCGGGCTGCAACTTTGTCGGCGACGCCTTGAAGGTCAGCTTCAACAGCGCCGGGGGCAAAGGCGCCTGCGATGGCTGCTTGTTCCAGAATGTGCCGGGGATAAAGCGTTGGGAACGCCTCAAGCACGCGGCGCATTTGCCGGGCCAAATCCACCACACGCGCCAGATCAGCACCGGTAATTTCTTCACCATTGCCTTGTCGTAGCATCGCGCCGTCAATACCTTGCTGAACAAGGTATTCTTCCATCGCCGTCTCGTCTTTCAGGTAAACCTCTGACTTGCCGCGCGACACTTTGTATAGCGGTGGCTGCGCAATATAAAGATGACCTTTTTCAATCAATTCAGGCATTTGGCGGTAAAAGAACGTCAGCAGAAGCGTCCGAATGTGCGCCCCATCAACGTCCGCATCCGTCATAATGACGATCTTGTGGTAGCGCAGTTTGTCGATGTTGAATTCGTCCCGACCGATGCCAGTGCCCAAAGCCATCACAAGGTTGCCGATCTCTTGGCTGCCTAACATCCGGTCAAAACGCGCGCGTTCCACGTTCAGAATTTTACCCTTTAGCGGGAGGATCGCCTGGGTTTGCCGGTCACGGCCTGTTTGCGCAGAACCGCCCGCGCTGTCGCCTTCCACCAGAAAGACTTCGGTCTTGGATGGGTCTTTTTCGGAACAGTCTTTCAACTTTCCCGCTAGGAAATTCACATCCATCGCAGTTTTGCGCCGCGTCAGATCACGCGCCTTGCGGGCCGCTTCGCGGGCGTGGGCGGCTTCGATGATTTTGCCAACAACGATTTTGGCCTCACTGGGGTTTTCTTCAAACCACTCAGCCAGTTTTTCGTTCACCAAACCTTCGACCGCCGGGCGTACCTCGGAGGAAACCAATTTGTCCTTAGTCTGAGAGGAAAACTTGGGGTCTGGCACTTTGACCGACAACACGCAGGTCAAACCTTCGCGCGCGTCATCACCGGTAAAGCTGACTTTTTCCTTGCGAGCGATCCCTGAGGACTGCGCGTAATTGTTAATGGTACGTGTTAGGGCCCCGCGGAAACCGGCCATGTGGGTGCCGCCGTCGCGCTGTGGGATGTTGTTGGTAAAGGGCAAGACGTTTTCGTGGTAGCTGTCATTCCACCACATGGCGACTTCGACGCCGATGTCGTCTTTTTCGCCGGTGATGAAAATCGGCTCTGGCATGACAGATGTTTTCGACCGATCGAGGTATTTGACGAACTCCTTCACGCCGCCTTCGTAAAACAGCTCTGACCGTAGGTCTTCGGCAGGGCGTTCATCGACCAGAATGATGCGCACACCGGAGTTTAGAAAGGCCAATTCGCGCAGTCGTTTTTCCAGTGTCTCGAACGAATATTCAAGGTTCGAGAACGTATCGGTCGAGGCCATAAACCGTACTTCGGTGCCGGTACGATCCGTGTCGCCCACAACTTCGAGGTGTTTGGTGGTAAATCCGCCCTCAAAGCGCGCCACGTGCTCTTTGCCCTCACGCCAAATGCGCAGCTCAAGCCAATCGGATAGAGCATTCACAACGGACACGCCCACACCATGCAAACCGCCGGACACTTTGTATGAATTGCTATCGAATTTACCGCCCGCGTGTAGCTGGGTCATAATCACTTCGGCGGCGGAAACGCCTTCTTCTTCGTGAATGCCGACAGGAATACCGCGCCCGTTGTCGCTGACGGAAACCGAGCTATCGGCATGAATTGTTACAGTCACTGCGTCTGCATGACCGGCCAGCGCCTCGTCGATGCCGTTGTCCACGACCTCATAGACCATGTGGTGCAAACCAGAGCCATCGTCTGTGTCACCGATATACATCCCCGGACGTTTGCGGACTGCTTCTAACCCTTTGAGAACTTTGATAGAATCAGCGCCGTATTCTTCGGGGCTCTGCGCGTTGTCGGACATGTGGTCACACCTTCGTATTTTCAGTATTTTATACGATTTTTCTGACGTCTTGTCACGCAGGTGGCACAATATTTTGTGTCATAGGATGGGGATCAACATACCAACCAGAATAAGCAGCACGCCTGAGGTTATATTGATGCGCCGTAGAGTTTCGGGCTCTGTGATGATACTGCGGACATGTCCCACGCAAGCGGCCAAGAACAAGTTGCCGATCAGGGGGATCGCAACGGACATGCCGATAATCAGACAAACGTCTATCGTGGTCACACCGCGCAGGTCGAAAAACCCCGGCAAGACGCCAATGTAGAACAGAACTGCCTTTGGATTGCCTAAAATGGCAATGACACCGGCTGCAAAGCCCGCCCAGATGCCGGGGCGGGTTAAGCGGCTGTCGGTGCTGATCTGCTGGCTTGCATGGCGTATCAACAGCGCGCCCATCACGATAAAGACACCGCATGCAACCCAGCGCAGCACGGCCATGAACACGTCAAACACCGACAAGATCCAACTGATGCCCAACACAGCCACAAGAGGCCAAAGGATATCACCAACCGCGACGCCAAATGCCAATGGCCAAGCCGCGGCAAACCCACCTGAGAGCGCGCGGGCCATCAGTGCCAACCACACCGGCCCCGGCGTCAGAAACAAGATCACCAGCGCGCCTGCATAAAGCGCCAGATCAGCGAATGCGATAGTCATCCAAGTGCAACTTCTGACGTGCCAGCGGCTTCGGTAATTTCAAAGTACTGCGACCGATCCCCCATCGCATCAAACAGGTCTTTTTCTGTGCCCGTCATCCAAGCCTGCGCGCCCAAGGCTACGATTTCATCATAAAGGGCTGCGCGGCGATCTGCGTCCAAATGTGCTGCAACTTCATCCAGTAGCAGTAGGGGTGCCGCCCCGGTTTCTTGTGCCAAAGCCCGCGCATTCGCCAGTATTAGAGACACAAGAAGCGCTTTTTGCTCGCCCGTGGAACAGTCTTTGGCAGGGACATCCTTGGCGGCGTAGGTGCCGATTAAATCTGCGCGGTGTGGCCCAATTAACGTCCGCCCCGCAGTCAGGTCGCGGCTACGATTGTCGGCAAGGGCTGCTTGGAAGTCTTCTGCGGTTTCCGGCAATGCGCTTTCATTATGCGTTAGTTCGAGATCAGCAGTGGGAAAGGCTGTTGCAGCATCCTGTTGCGCCTCGGCCAGCTGTGCAAGCGCTGTGCGGCGGTTTTGGTCGATGATAATCCCTGCGGTGGCCATCTGCGCCTCTAACGCGTGATACCACGAGGGTTCGCGCACCATATCCTTTAGCAGCCGGTTGCGTTCGCGCATGGCTTTGTCATAGGCCAGTGTTGCTTCGGCGTGGTTCGGTTCAAAGCTTAGGGTCATCCGGTCTAAAAATCGACGCCTGCCTTCGGCTCCTTCGATCCAAAGGCGGTCCATTGCAGGGATCAGCCAAAGCACACGCGCCACACGCCCCAAGGCGATTTGAGCCGCAGCTTTTTCGTCGATCTTGACTTGTCGGGCACCCCCTTCTGCGGACCAGGTTTCAATCTCGTGCATTTGATGGCCCGATTTCAGAATACCGGTCAGCTTCCATCCCAACGCCTCGGGTCTGCGTGACATATCTTGCGCGCTGGCGTGGCGCAGGCCGCGACCGGGGGAAAACAGCGAAACAGCCTCAAGTATATTGGTTTTGCCTGCACCATTAGGGCCGAACAAGGCCACAGGGCGCCCATCCAGCTCCATCCGCGCGATGCGGTGGGACCGGAAATGCGAAACTTTAAGCGATGTCAGGCAAAGCGCCACGACCTGGACCTTCTGTCAGATTTTGAAAGGTGGTCGTCGCAAGCCGTGTCACACCCGCATCGGCATGACGACATAGACCGCAGACAGGTCGTTGCCTTCACGCATCAAGGTAGGGTCACCGGAGGAGTTGAATAAGAACACAGCGTTTTCACGGTCAACCTGGCTGGCGATTTCCAACAGGTACTTGGCGTTAAAGCCAATTTCCAACCGTTCGTCCCCGTAGGCGACGGCCAGCTCTTCTTCGGCGGCACCGCTGTCGGGCGCATTCACGGACAGAACGAGGCGATCTTCGTCCAGTTGCAATTTCACTGCACGAGATCTTTCGGAGCTAACTGTGGCAACCCGGTCGACCGCTTGCGCAAAGTCGGATGCGTCTACCTCAAGCTTGCGGGTATTCCCTTGCGGGATCACACGTGTGTAATCTGGAAAGGTGCCGTCGATGACCTTGGACGTTAGCGTGATATCCGGCGTGGCAAAACGTACTTTGGTCTCGGACACGGATACCGCGATCTTCATCTCGTCGTCATCCAGCAGCTTACGCAGCTCGCCCACAGTTTTGCGGGGCACGATCACGCCCGGCATGTCGGTGGCACCTTCTGGCAGGTCTGCATCAATACGCGCCAATCGGTGGCCGTCAGTCGCCACGCAGCGCAACACCTTGCCGCCCTCGGAATCAGACACGTGCATGTAGACACCATTGAGGTAATACCGCGTTTCCTCAGTCGAAATAGCGAATTTGGATTTGTCGAACAGGCGTCGTAACATAGCGGCGGGTGCCGAAAAGTTGGATTCGTATTCAGAAGACGCCATCACGGGAAAATCTTCTTTGGGCAGCGTCGCCAGCGAAAAGTTCGATCGGCCCGCTTCGACGGTCAGGCGGCCTGTCGCGCTGTCAGCGGTTAGGGTGACCAGTGCACCGTCGGGCAATTTGCGGACAATCTCGTGCAGGGTTGTTGCTGCAACCGTTGTGGCACCTGCGCGTTCGACTTGTGCGGCGGCTTTGTCTACGACTTCGATATCCAGGTCAGTGGCGCGGAAGCTGACATCGCTGCCTTCGGCTTCGATCAGGACGTTTGCAAGTATCGGAATGGTGTTACGACGCTCCACAACCGATTGCGCCTGAGACACGGCCTTGAGCAGGGCTGCGCGTTCTATGCTGATCTTCATTGTGCCACTTCCTAATCCACAGTCGGGACAGGCAAATTACCCGGTTTGACCGACTTCACAAGCATTTTATGGATTTGTCGTAGGATAAGGCAGGAGCGTCAAGGTCTGCGGCGGCTTTCAGCGACCGCAGACCGAAAATTAACTATTCTTCCAGCGTGCGGCGCAGCATTTCGAGGTCTTCTGCGATCTGACCGTCCTGAACCTTGAGTTCTTCGATGCGTTTTACACCATGCATGACTGTTGTATGATCACGCCCGCCAAAACGGCGCCCAATTTCTGGCAGGGACCGCGACGTCATTTTTTTGCACAAATACATGGCGACTTGCCTAGGGCGGGCATAGCTGCGCAACCTTTTTGGCCCAATCATATCGCTCAGCCGGATGTTGTAGTGATCCGATACCTTGCGCTGAATTTCTTCAACAGTGATTTTGCGCTCGGACGCACGCAAGACGTCAGACAGGCAGTCTTGGGTTAGTTCCATATTGATTTCGCGACCAACAAGAGAGGCGAACGCAAACAGGCGCGTCAATGCGCCTTCCAATACGCGCACGTTGGTCGAAATACGATGTGCGAGGAATTCTAACACGCCATCTTCGACCTCAAGACCTGGGTAGTTCTTGCGCTGTTGTTCGACTTTACTTTGCAAGATGCCAAGGCGCAGTTCGTAGTCGGTAGGATGCAGGTCAACGACCAGACCACACTGAAGACGTGATTTAACACGCTCTTCCATATCTTTAATCTCACCCGGTGCGCGGTCGCCGGAAATAATGATCTGTTTGTTCTGATCAACAAGCGCGTTGAAGGTGTGAAAGAACTCTTCTTGGGTGCTTCCTTTCCCTGCAATGAACTGCACGTCATCCACCATCAATACGTCCACGGACCGAAAGATCTCTTTGAAATCCATCATTTTGCGGTCGCGCAACGCTTGTACAAACCGGTACATGAATTGTTCGGCTGATAAATACAGCACGTTCATATCGGGTCGGCGCAATTGTAGTTCATGCGCGATGGCGTGCATCAGGTGCGTTTTACCAAGACCCACGCCACCGTACAAAAACAGAGGGTTAAATGTGACGGGGCCACCTTCGGCTACGCGTTTGGCCGCGGCGTGCGCCAATTCGTTGGGTTTGCCAACAACGAAGGAATCAAAAGTAAAACGCGCATCCAAGGGTGCCGTGCTTAGTGCAGAGGTCGCAGTTTTCCGTTGGGGGGGCGGCGCTTCGCGCTGCGGCATTTGAGAGGGTGCCGTGACGGAATTCACATGTGTGGGGACTGCAAAACGCAATCGACGAATTTCGGGGTCTTCCGCCCTAATTTCATGCAAGATCAGATCTGCAAAATTCTGGCTGACATAGTTGCCCATGAAATTTGTTGGTACTTCGAATGTGGCGATACCATCCGACGTGTCACTGAATTCGATTGGTTCGATCCAGTTTTTGTAGTTGTTCTCGCCGACTGTTTTTAGCAACCGCTGCCTCAGTTGCCCCCATTTTTCTCTAGTCATGATTGACCCGTTTTCCTCTAGCATTCTCAAATTTATTTGGCCCCCATATTTGGGTGACCAAACCCCCAGTTAAACCCTTTAGACGCACCTCTACCGGTCCCCTCCGAGATAGGAGAAGGCGACGTCCTTCGGACATTTACAGATGAGCCCCCGTCCGCATCGACCATACGTTCAGGTCGCTTTTTTCAGACTGGGTTGCCCCTACCGTACTCGTGTTTGACAGGGCAATTCAGTGACGGATCACCGGTTGCAGACGTAGGTAAAAGTTGCCTTTGTACCCAACCCTCGAACCACATAAATCGTTAGCAAAACGATGTGGAACCGAGGCCTGTCCCCCCATGCGAAATGAATCGCTCTACACTGGTAGCAACTTCCAAAGCGACGGGGCAACCTATCTTCATTGTTGACTCAGGGTATTTGTGAAAAGAATCTATCAGGGTCTGAAGGAGTCTCAAAAACTCATAAAAAAAACGCCGTTTGCACGGCGTTTTGTTAACTTTAGTTTACAAATGGTTAACGAATTAACCGATCGCTTTAACGCGGGCAGACAAGCGCGAAACCTTACGCGCGGCTGTATTTTTGTGAAAAACGCCTTTTGTGACACCGCGCATCAATTCCGGCTGCGCTGCGCGCAAAGCTGCGGTTGCTGCTTCTTTGTCACCAGAGGCGATTGCCTCTTCGACTTTGCGCAGGAACGTACGGATACGGGACCGGCGTGCTTTGTTGATCTGGAAACGTGCTTCGTTCTGACGAGCGCGTTTTTTAGCTTGGGGCGAATTTGCCATGCGTGAAAAACCTTTTCTTGGGTTTGTTGTGTTTATGTCTAAGCGCGACGCAAAACCCAATTAGAACGAAAACCGTTCAGAGGTGATTCTAGCCTAGGCGGGCTGCACGCGCGTGTCTGACGCGCTCTATAAGGCAGTGGTCGAAAAATGCAAACCTAAAAACCGCAGCTGGTCTGTATGCATTCCTGTCGCGCCGACTGCTTAGTCAGCGTCCCTTTGCTGCATCTTAAGAACCAGTGCGCCTGCACTGTCCGACAAAGTCAGAGTGATGCCATCGCGTTTGAAAAACCTCGTAGACATAAGGGCCGCGATAAAGCTGTGTTCTTGTTCTGCGATATCACTTGGGCAGGCCATCATTGTTGCGGCGGCGGGTCCAAGAAGTATGGCGTCTTCATTGGTGACGAAACCGCCCATTATTCTGTTGCAGCCTGCAGAACCGGCATAACGCCCATCTTGGTCAAAGCCCACAAAGGTTTCTTGAATGGGGGTGTAGTCTGCGCCATCCAGCCAAACCGGTTGCCATTCACTACCAGCAAGATTTTCGGCAAAACTTGGGGCCGCCACCATAAGCGCCGCCACAAAGCCTGTAATTTTGAATGCTTGGTTCATGTCTTGGTGCTGTTATTTGTCGCGGAATTGAGCTTCGCGTTTTTCGACAAAGGCGGACATGCCTTCTTTCTGGTCTTCGGTCGCAAATAGGGAATGGAACACGCGTCGTTCAAACAAAAGACCCTCGCGGAGCGTTGTTTCATAGGCGCGATTGACGGCCTCTTTGACGACCATGACAGATACCATCGACTTTTCAGCGATCTTTTGCGCCGCGTTGTGCGTCTCTTCTAGCAATTTCTTGCAAGGTACCACACGGCTGACAAGGCCTGCGCGCTCGGCTTCTTCGGCATCCATAAAGCGGCCCGTGAGATTCATATCCATCGCTTTTGACTTGCCGACAAGGCGGGTCAAACGCTGTGTGCCACCCAGACCTGCAACAACGCCCAGGTTGATCTCGGGCTGGCCAAACTTCGCCGTCTCAGAGCAGATGATAAAGTCGCACATCATCGCCAATTCGCAGCCACCGCCCAAAGCATAGCCAGAGACAGCCGCAATGATCGGCTTGCGCACGCGCATGATCTCATCGGTTTCGGCGGTAAACAGATCGCCAGAAAATACGTCGACGAAGCTTTTGTCTTTCATCATGGCAATGTCTGCGCCGGCAGCGAACGCCTTCTCAGAACCGGTGATGATGATGCAGCGGACTTTGTCGTTGGCCTGCGCCGCCGTCAACGCTGCGGCCAGTTCGCTCATCAGTTCAGCATTCAGCGCATTCAGCGCATCAGGCCGGTTCAGCGTGATCTGTGCGACATGGTTTTCCACATCTACAATGATCGTCTCGTAAGCCATGTATGTGCTCTTTAGTTATTATCCTGAGACTGCAGTGAATATCACCGTAGTGGCGTGGTTCAAGCTATCTTTGGCATTGCGCACAATAGAAAGATGAGCGTCCGGATTGTACGATTCGTCGGATGACGCTGGGGCATCCGTCCGTGCGGCAGGGTTCACCTTCGCGGCCATACACATCAAAGCTATGCTGAAAATATCCAAGTTCTCCATCTGCTTGGCGGAAATCACGCAAGGACGAACCACCTGCATCAATCGCCTCGGACAAGACATCACGGATGATTGGAACCAGGGCTTTTACGCGTTGTTTACTAATTTTTCCCGCCTTGCGTGCGGGGTGAATTTTTGCGCGAAAAAGTGCCTCGCAGACATAAATATTACCCAATCCAGAAATAATTCGCTGGTCTAGCAGGACCGATTTGATCGGAGAATTCTTGTTTTCCAGCGCAGGAATCAGGTGCGCATCGTGAAATGCATTGCCCAAAGGTTCGGGCC
>JBGCDB010000053.1:0-67560 GCA_045104955.1 Roseobacter sp. | reverse complement strand
GTGCGCAAGGTGATGAAAATCGCCAAAGAACCGATTTCGCTTGAGACGCCTATTGGGGACGAGGAAGACAGCCAATTGGGCGACTTCATCGAAGACAAGAATGCTGTGCTGCCTCTGGACAGCGCTATCCAGGAAAACCTCAAGGAAACAACCACCCGTGTGCTGGCGTCTCTGACGCCGCGTGAAGAACGTGTGCTGCGCATGCGCTTTGGGATTGGCATGAACACGGATCATACTCTCGAAGAGGTTGGTCAACAGTTCAGCGTAACACGCGAACGTATCCGCCAGATTGAGGCGAAGGCACTGCGTAAGCTCAAGCATCCGTCGCGGTCGCGCAAGTTGCGCAGTTTCCTCGATCAATAAATAATATGGTGCGGCAGGTATCCTGCCGCACTGCGCATTTTTCGCGCTTTTGTGACTGTTCTTGGGCGTTTGGTGCCAAAATGGTCAGCGATCTGTCTTTCCCCTTTGCAAGCGAAACGCTAACCTATGCCAAAGCGCGGAAGGAAAGTCCTATGTCATTTCTTAAAAAGCTGTTCGGGGGCGGTGCGGCGTCTAAATCGGACGCGCCGGTTGAGGAATACGAAGGGTTTCGTATTACGGCGACGCCCATTTCTGAAGGCAACACCTACCGTATCAGTGCTTTGATCGAAAAAGAGATGGGCAGTGAAACACGCAGCCATACTCTGCTGCGTGCGGATACGGTTCAGGGGCTAGATGAGGCGCAGGCTGCATCAATCCGTAAGGCAAAACAGGTCATCGATGAGCAGGGCAACCGCATTTTCGGCTGATTTCGAAGGATTAGAAAGTATGCGCAAGGCTCTGAAAATTAATCAGAAATATCTGATTGCGATATGTGCCGCGGCGTCTGTTTTCGCGGCAAGTGCGGTTTGGGCGCAGACCTACCGCGCCGTCAATCGCCTGTATGTCAAACCGCTGGGCTCTGATACCTTTGAAGTATTCGAGGATCGCGGCGCAGGGGCGCGCGGTATTTGGTGTGCGGCCGCGGATTACACCAAGTCGATTGGGCGCGACCGTAAAGGACAGCGTATGTTCATCCTCGAACCGCGCGGGCCGTCTAAGACAACACCAAATCAAACGGCGGTTGTTTTCACATTAAAGCCGAATGAAGCATTGCGAAACACGGCGCCTTCTTACTCTGTGTCGGTGCGCCGCGTTGGGGAAAACCTGCCTGTGCATCATGCACAACTTTTTTGTGACGCCTTCATTGACGAAGTCTTTGACCGCTTTTGACCCGCAGGTACTTTGTACTTGTGCACAGTATCGCGGAGTTTTCCCGTATGCAGACTATCTTTGAGATTTCGACTGGTGGTTCAGGACTTTACGAATTTACGTCACAGGTTGCCCGGTGGGTTGAAGGCAGGGGGGATGGGTTACTTGTCTTGATGGTGCAGCACACCTCTGCGTCTTTGTTGGTTCAGGAAAATGCCGACCCGGACGTTCGGCGCGATTTACAGGCGTTTTTCCACCGACTTGTGCCACCTGCAACGGACCCGTCTATGCAGTATTTAACCCATACGCTGGAGGGGCCAGACGACATGCCCGCACATATCAAAGCATCAATCATGCCGGTAAGCCTAAGTATTCCGGTCACAAATGGGCGCATGGCTTTGGGCACATGGCAGGGCATTTATCTGTTCGAACATCGCGATAGGCCGCACCACAGGCGCATTGCCGCATACTTTGGTGGCGACCGATAAGACACGGTTTTTGCCACTACATCTGGGCATGCATTTCTTCTCTACCCAAAACTTAGCAGGTCGCCTATAACTGTGGATAAGTGGGGCGTTGATCCCACAACAAGAGGCAGAGATTGGAATAAGGGGGACGGCCATGCGCTGCCCATTTTGCGGAAATATTGATACTCAGGTGAAAGACAGCCGACCCGCGGAGGACCATGTGTCTATCCGCCGCCGTCGTTTCTGTCCTGCTTGTGGTGGTCGGTTCACAACCTATGAACGCGTTCAATTGCGGGACTTGGTTGTAATCAAATCGACCGGCAAACGCGAAGACTTTGACCGCGATAAACTGGAAAGATCGATCCGGATTTCCATGCAGAAACGCCCCATCGATCCCGAGCGGATTGACCAGATGATCTCTGGTATTGTGCGGCGGCTGGAAAGCATGGGCGAGACTGACATCGGTTCCAAACAAATCGGTGAGATCGTGATGGAGGCCTTGGCGCGGATTGATACTGTAGCTTATGTGCGCTTTGCCAGTGTGTATAAGAATTTCCAGGCGGCTGACGATTTTGACAAGTTTGTCAGTGAGTTACGCCCTGATCTTCCACCGGACGAGTGAGCCAGCACAATCGTTACATGGCCGTGGCCCTTTCGCTGGGGCGGCGGGGCTTGGGCAGGGTTTGGCCGAACCCTGCGGTGGGGTGTGTGATTGTAAAGAATGGGCAGATTATTGGCCGGGGTTGGACCAAACCTGGCGGGCGTCCTCATGCAGAAACCGAAGCATTGTTGCAAGCAGGTGCCAATGCGCGCGGCTCGGATGTCTACGTCACGCTGGAGCCCTGCGCACATCATGGCAAAACCCCCCCTTGTGCGCAGGCGCTTATTGAGGCGGGTGTGGCCCGTGTGATCATCGGTGCAGGCGATCCGGACAGTCGTGTAAATGGTGCCGGTATGCGTATGCTGCAAGAGGCTGGCATCGACGTACAGCTTGGCGTGATGCAAGATGAAGCTTTGCGCGACAATGCAGGTTTTTTTGCGCGCGTGACGCTGGACCGTCCCTTTGTAACACTGAAGCTAGCCAGCAGTTTTGATGGACGGATCGCGACAGGGACTGGGGAAAGCAAGTGGATCACATCGCCTGCATCGCGTCGGGCAGTCCATGCCATGCGCGCGCGGCATGATGCGGTCATGGTGGGTGGTGGTACAGCACGCAAAGATGATCCGTCGCTGACCGTAAGGGATTTGGGAGTGACATGGCAACCCGTGCGGGTGGTGATCAGTCGTCGGTTGGATTTACCTTTGATGGGTGTTTTGGCGCGGACTGCACAAGAGACACCGGTTATTTTATGCCACGGCCATGACGCGGATGGGCAGTTAAAACAGACGTGGAAAGATCTTGGTGCACAGCTTTTGCCATGTCAGACACGCGGGGGGCAGTTGGACCCTGCAGATGTGTTGCGCCAATTGGCAGTCCATGGGTTAACCCGTATTTTTTGCGAAGGGGGTAGCGCGCTTGCCGCGTCTTTGCTTGAGGCTGATCTGGTGGACGAACTTGTCGGCTTTACGGCGGGGTTGGCGATCGGGGCCGAAGGGCTCCCTAGCATTGGCGCCTTGGGGTTGAGCCATTTGCAAAGTGCACCCCGATTTGAGCTGCGACGCAGCCAACCGATTGGCGCAGATGTCATGCATATTTGGGCGCGCGCTGGCCTTTGATCAGCGCCACAGGTGTTTTTTGCTGGTAAAAACCCCCTGAAGCTTGGCCAGTATCCGATTGTGCCAGGCGCGGGGCGGTGTGTCATTGGACGCAGCAAGAAGATCAACGATAGTTTCAACCGGGCAGGGGGCGTTTTGCTGCGGATGAAAATACCGTGGGTAGTCAATGAGACAGGCGTGTACCATCCCCGCAAGATCGGGCGTGGCGCGCCTGCGCGGTGGTATGTCAAAAAGGTCCGTGGTCAAGCCCCAACCCGCGTAGAAGGGCATACCCAGCGTGGTAACGCGCACCCCGCGCAGAAGTGCCTCAAACCCCAAAAGAGACGTCATGGTCCAGACCTCTTGCACCTGTGACAAAAGGTAATCGGTGTCTGCGGCATTGGCCATAAAATCAGCAGCATTAGGGGATACCGTTGCGCTGTCGCGCAGGCCTGCCTCTACATCTGGGTGGGGTTTATAAATCAAAACCGCGTCTGGATTGGCTGCGCGTGCTGCGTACAAAAGCGCTTGGTTGGTACGTACATCCCCGCCGCCCAGCACAAGTGAGGCGTCATCTTCGACTTGTCCCACCACAAGGATGCGGTGGCCATCGGGCAGGTCAGGACGGGCACCGCCAGTGTTGTATTTTGTAAGACCCAGATCGTTGATCCGGCGGATCAAATGATCAGCCCGCCTGCGTTGGTCAGACCGCAAGTTGGCGCGTGCCGCGATCAGGTACTCCAACCGGCTGGGTTTGGAGGCGTCATAGTAAATACCCTTATCATCTACGACCAGTGACAGCGGTGGGACCAATTCTGCCCCCAATCCGCGCGACCGCAGAAAGCCGTCTTCGACACGCAGTGCATCGCTTTGCCCAACGGTTGCCTTGCTGGCCCAGACCATCCAGGGGCGATGCGTGGCGCGCGCGCGTGCGGGTTCGTCCTCAAAGATCATAGGTGCTGTGCTGCCGAACACCTTTTGCAACGCATCGCGTTTCCACAACCGCATAGAAGACGCCACCCAACCGTGTCTGTCTTCACGCCAGCTACGGGCTTCAGCGGCAAGGTGTTCCATGGCGACTTCGAAGTTGCACAAGCAGTCGTTAAACCTGTCATACCACTTTGGATAGAGCAGTACAGCGGCTGCAAAAAGTTGTGCGCGTGTCAAAGTGCGTTGTCGGCGCTGAACGGGAAATTCGTCTTGGGTCAGGCCCCAGCCTGCATAGAATGGTGTGCCGAAGACGCGCGGTTTATGTCCGGCAAAGATGGCCTCGAACCCAAAGGTGGAAGAGACTGTATAGACTGCAATTGCCCCTTCCAACAAAACCCAAGGGCTGATCGGGTCCTCGTAAAAACAGATATTGTCGGTGGTGTCTTCTTTAGTGAAATAGCCGGGCCGATGCCCTTTTGATGTTTCGGGGTGCGTCTTGATGATGATCTTCGCTCCGGGGTGCTCTTCTTGTGCGACGAACAGCATCTCCAAAAAGCGGTTACGATCTGCACCGCACGCCTTTACCGCTGCATCGCCTTCTGTTTGGTCCACAACCAACACATAGCCGGGTGCTGGGGGGACTATCTCAGGGTCAACGGCACTGTATTTGGTCAGATGCGCTTCGATCATGCGGTCGATCGCCCCGCGCGCGCGGTCCATCAAGGCAGTATCGTCAAGCGGGTGGGTGGCCAGCAGCGTTTCCAGATCGCTTGGTGCACTGGCGTCATAATGAACGCCCTTTTGGTCCAGACATAGGCCCAAGGGTGGCTCGTGATCGCGACCAGGATAGAGCGACCGCAGCCATGTATCTTCCACGCGCAGAATGGGTGCATTGCGGTGTTCAGCGATAGCTTCACCGCGGTGGGACGTGGGGCTGTTACCCCAGACGCCAACCATGTCACCGTCCTTTGGTACACCAAGGCTAATTTGGTAGCCGCTGAGTTCGAGAATGCGCTTGATGCGGCCTTGCGTCAGAAAGCCGCCATTATACACAAACAGCCGCCGGGCATCTGAGGCACCGACGGCTGTTTCATTGGAGGTATTGGCCATCCCGCCTTAGTTGGCTAGTTGGTCAAGCGAGGCCGCAGGGCCAACCAAAGAACCAAAGATCGCCGAGACTGTTTTATTCCATTGTGCCAGTGGTGCTTCGGTCACGTACAGCGTGTCCCCATCGCGTATAACAAAGTCACGTGCTTTGAACAGGCCGTTGGGCTGAGTCAAATCCAACAGGTAAATCATTCGCTGTGCGCCGATTAGATCATCACGGCCCAGTACCTCGGCGGATACTTCTTGGGATTCGTTGCGCAGCACGAAAACGCCCGTCGCGTCCGAGGTCGATGACACCAACCCGCCTACTTGTGCGATTGCTTCAAGGGCCGAAAGGTCCTGTGATTGAAAGGCGACGCGGGCTTGAGTGCCGGTTGCGCCCAGTGCGGTAAATGAACGGGTATCTTCTTCGACCAAGATGCGGTCGCCGCCCCGCAGTGCGATGTCAAGCTGGGGGTGGTTGTAAAGGTCATTGAACCAGACACGGCTGCGTTCGCCAGCTCGGATTACAGTAATTTGTGCGATTTCAGGTTCAATCGTGACGCCGCCCGCACGGGCAAGCATTGTGGAAAGTGTGCGTGTTGGACGTTCAATCGGATAGACGCCTTGGCCGCCCACCGACCCAATCAGGGAAACAGTGGACCCGTCACCTGCTTGGCGGCGCACTTGTACCTGCGGGTCAGGGGTTTGATCTTCTAGCTTTTCAGTGATGATCCGGCGGATGGCTTCTGGTGAGTTGCCAGAGGCTTTTATGCGCCCTGCATAGGGTACAAAGATAAAGCCCGCACCATCAACTTGCACGGTTTCCAGTAACGTTGCGTTCTGGGTCTGACCTGCCAGCAAACCATCATCGACGTTTTCCCAAATCGTAAGCCCCAAGATGTCGCCTGGCTGGATCGTGTCGGACCCGATCTGGCCTGCGTTGATAAAGGCGTCCGAAAATCCAAGTGCGGGAACAAATGCAGTAGCGCGTGTGACGCGGTCGTTTACCTCGACCACAAAGGCATCACCTTCTTGCTGCACCGAGCCGCTAAAGATTTGCTTTTTGTTCGGGCCAACCTTTGGCAAGCCGCACGACGAAAGGACGGCCAAGGCCGCCAAAAGAGCGATGGGGCGCGCCCACCCTAAACGAAAAGGTGTCACTGCTCGGTCTCCTCGACCTATTTACTCTGCCTCAACTCGCCGATTTTCCGGCGTTATTGACGTTAACCATACTGTTGAAAATTCAAAAATCCAGCTTTTCCAGCGTGTTCGCTTACTTCACCACGTGCAACTGTTGCCGATCTGCTTCGCTTTGAACGATTGGGGTCGCATAGGGTGAGGCTTCTTTCAGCATCATGTCAACAATCCTGCGTAACACTTGGCGGCGGCCTTTGCTTGCATAGAAGCTGCCAGGTAACTGGCTGGTAGAGAGGAGAAAATCCCGAAACCGAGTGTAACTCTGTTGGTTGGGCTTTTGCGGATTTGCAAAGAATTGCGACATGCTTTGATCCGATACCAGCTCTGGTTTGGCATAAACGGCAGTGCCAAAGGCACGTAGCGGGATTCCGCGCCACAACACCTGTTGGCCAGCGGTGGAATTAACTGTCACCGCGCTGACGGCATCATTCAGCAGCCCTGCAAGTTTGCCGCCGCGCACCCAGTGCACACGCTGTTCCAACCCATGTTGTTTAGCGAACCGTTCGATGTCTTGGCGTAACGGCGCGCGCCCATCCTCGAGTGGGTGGGCTTTAAACACCAAATGGTGGTGTGGCGGCGCGCCTGAGGCAAAACCTGTGATCACCTGCTCGATGAACTGGGTTTGCGTATTGTAGGGACTATGCATCTGAAACGAGCTGTCATGTTCAAGCTGCAAAAGTGCCATATGGTAGGGAAAGCTGCCGGATTTAATCCGCCGTGTCGCAATAAGGCGCTGGGCTGCTTGCAACGGCATCAAGATCAACCGTTTGATATAAAGTGCGAATTCCTGTTTCACATTCAGGCTGCGATGGGGCTGAAACTGTGGATAGGCGCGGTTCCAAAACAGCACGAACCAGTGGTAAAGTGCTCCGTAAAAGACATGTTGGCGCATATCCCCCCAATGGCTGGGCGGGATCGGGGGCTCAAATCCGCGCGCATCTTGCAAGGCTTGCATCTGCGCAATGCTGGTATCCATCAAAACCGAATGGCCGTTAGATCCGTCCCGTTCGTAGGTGATCCAGTAAGGGCGGAGGTAGCCTTCTTCAAACACATGCACGCGCGCGCCATGTTTTTGTGCCGCCTTGATGGCATGGGCGTGGATAGGGCGAGTATCACCGTATAACACAATGTCGGAAACGTTTCGGTCTATGAGTAATTGCGTGATATCGGCAGGCCAGTCGGTCAAAGATCCCTTATAGGGTAGATAGTTGGTGTGGTCTGGCCAAAATACGCGATCACCGGTGTTAAAACCAACGCGCCACACAACACTGCCTGCCATGCGCAGTTGCCGCGCCAACTGCGCAAAAAACGGACCATGTGGCCCTTGTAGGAAAAGAAACACTCGGGGGGGCATCATACGTTACGACCTGCTCGCTTGCCTAACCGTTTACCACTACCTGACCCTCACATTACGGTCCTTTAGTGCCATTGCAAGCGGTGCCGGGGCTTGTCACCATCAAACGGTCCCATTAGGTCACACACAGTATTGCAAAGTGAGGTCAGCATGTTCACGGGCATTGTCACAGATATTGGTCAGATCACTCAGTTGGATCAACAAGGCGATCTGCGTGCGCGCATTGAAACGTCCTATGACACGTCGGGTATTGATATGGGGGCCTCTATCGCCTCTGACGGGGTGTGTCTGACGGTGGTCGATTTGGGGCCGGATTGGTACGACGTTCAGATCAGTGCCGAGACTGTCAGCAAGACGAACATCAGCGCGTGGAACGTGGGCAAGCGTGTCAATCTGGAACGGGCCCTGCGTGTTGGGGACGAGCTTGGGGGACATATTGTTTCGGGTCATGTGGACGGTGTCGCACAAGTCGTGTCGATCCAAGACGAAGGCGACAGCACCCGCGTGACCCTGCGCGCGCCTGCAGACCTTGCGCGCTTTATCGCGCCTAAAGGATCTGTGGCACTCAATGGCACGTCCTTGACGGTGAACGAAGTAGACGGCGCGGATTTTGGCATTAATTTCATCCCTCACACCAAAGAGGTGACAACATGGGGCGATGTGGCCTTGGGGGATGCGGTTAATCTTGAGATCGACACCCTCGCGCGTTACGTTGCGCGCCTTGCGGAAATGACGCCGCAATAGGGGGCTGCGCGGCTGGTCAAGCCATGTCGCTTGGGCTATGAGCCTGCCAAGTTGCGAAAAAAAGGCACAGCCACCATGAGTTTTGAAACCCCCGGCCCGGTAGAGACCGATCTGAGCGCACGCATCGCGCCCATCGCTGATATCATCGAAGATGCGCGCCAAGGCAAGATGTTCATTCTGGTTGATCATGAAGACCGCGAAAACGAAGGCGATCTGGTGATCCCCGCGCAATTTGCAGATGCAGCCGCGATTAACTTTATGGCCACCCACGGACGTGGGTTGATTTGCCTGCCAATGACTAATGCACGGATCGAAACACTGGGCCTGCCGATGATGGCGGTAAACAATTCGTCCCGGCATGAAACGGCTTTTACCGTGTCCATCGAGGCGCGCGAAGGGGTCAGCACCGGCATCTCGGCTGCGGATCGTGCCCTGACGGTGGCTGCGGCCATCAACGAAGACATGGGTGCTGCCGACATTGCAACACCGGGGCATGTGTTCCCGTTGCGGGCCCGCGCAGGCGGTGTCTTGGTGCGGGCTGGCCACACAGAGGCTGCAGTGGACATCAGCCGCTTGGCCGGTTTGCACCCGTCCGGTGTGATCTGCGAGATTATGAAACCTGATGGCGAGATGGCACGCTTGCCCGATTTGGTGCGTTTTGCAGCCGAGCATGACCTGAAAATCGGAACCATCAGCGACCTTATTTCCTACCGCCTCAAGCATGACAACCTGCTCCGCCTTCGCGACGAACGCACGGTAAACTCTGCCTTTGGCGGCGCATGGACCATGCGCGTGTTTGCCGACGAGATTACCGGGACAGATCATGTGATGCTGACCAAGGGCGATATCTCATCGCCTGATCCTGTATTGGTGCGGACCCATGCGCTGAACGCATTGGAGGATGTGCTGGGCTTGGGTCCCAGCCCGGTAGATGAACTGCCCCGCGCGATGCAGATTATCGCCGAAGAAGGCCGCGGTGCGGTGCTTTTGTTTCGCGAACCGAATCCCAAGCTACGGCTTGAAGGGGACGAAGACGAAGGCCCGCGTACGATCAAACGCACGGGCACAGGCGCGCAGATCATGTCCTTTATGGGCATGCGCGATCTGATTTTGCTGACCGACAGTCCGCAGACCAAATATTTAGGACTTGAGGCCTACAACCTTTCCATCGTGGGCACGCGCCCGATTACCAAGGAGTGATCCATGGCCGCAAATGAACAACACTACGTTTTGCCACTTCCCGATTTTGACAAGCCGGTCAAAATCCTGATCGTCGTGGCACCTTACTACAAAGACATCGCAGATGCGCTGGTGGCGGGCGCCAAGGCCGAGATCGAAGCAGCAGGCGGCACGTGGGATCTGGTTGAAATGCCCGGCGCGCTTGAGGTGCCGACGGCAATTGGTCTGGCAGACCGGCGCAGCAACTTTGATGGCTACGTGGCCCTAGGTTGCGTTATCCGGGGCGAGACGACGCATTATGAAACTGTCTGCAACGACAGCAGCCGCGCATTGCAATTGCTTGGCCTTCAGGGGTTATGCATCGGCAACGGTATTCTGACGGTTGAAAACCGCGCCCAAGCACAAGCACGGGCTGAGGTTGAGGGGCAAAACAAAGGCGGCGGTGCTGCGGCTGCGGCCTTGCATCTGGTAGCACTGGCTCGTAAATGGGCCTCCGACAGCAAAGGCATAGGGTTCAAGCCATTGGGGCAGGACACCATTTTGGCCGGCGATACAGATGGACCCAAGATAGCATGAGCGCCCTTCACGGTAACCTTTCTGGCAACCAGCGTCGCAAGATGAAATCGGCGACGCGGCTTTATGCAGTTCAGGCCTTGTTTCAGATGGAGCATTCGTCTCAGACAATCGATGATGTCCGTCGGGAATTTCTGGACCACCGCTTCGGTGCGACCATGGAAGGCCAAGAGATGCTTGAGGGGGACGTAGACCTTTTTGAGGTCGTGTTGGACGTGGCGGTAAACTACCAAGCGCCAATTGACCAAACAACCGACAAGGCCTTGGTTGCTAAATGGCCTTTGGGCCGGATTGATCCAACACTGCGGGCCTTGTTTCGGGCCGCGGGGGCGGAATTGCAAAACAAGCAAACGCCGCCCAAAGTGGTTATCACCGAATACGTCGACGTGGCCCGCGCCTTTTTTGAGGATGGCAAGGAACCGAAACTCGTTAATGCCGTGCTTGACCATATGGCACGCGAAATGCGTCCAGACGCGTTCTGATCCTTGTCCTTTTAGGGCAGCAGACTATCTGAACTACAATTAAACGGAGGCATGAGATGCCGCGCGTATTCAGATTATACCTGATCAGTGCACTCAATGGGTTTGGCATATCTTTGGCCTTTGTCGCCCTTATCCTGATTTTTAATGTCGCTAACCTGCGCCATCTTGTTGCAGGGTCAGACATTGGTGTTTTGGCGACTGTCGCGTTCTGGATTCTGAATGGTATCGTGTTTTCCGGCGTGCAATTTGCTTTCGCTTTGTCGCAAGAGGTGCGCAAAGATGACGCTTCGGCTGAAAACTGAGTGAGACGACACCTCATAGTTGCACAAATTGTTAACTGATCTGCGTTATCATCATGTTTCGGTGTTTTTAATAGGCAATAGCACTAGACTTTTGCCGCTGAGATGCCATCTTAAAGCCAAAGGAGAGCAGTCATGTTCGATACCATCATCGCTTTTTTTCGGTCCCTTTTCGCTGAGCCGCAACAACAGGAACTTTTGATCCCTGTCCGTGTAGAGCAGCGCAAGCGCGACCAACTGAACCGCCGTTAAGGGCGTATTCTACAGCAGCGCTGTGGATGAACGGGTGTGACGGGCCCGCAGTAACCGTTTGGTTCTTTATTCCCGAGGACCTGTATTTACAGGTGGGCGCCAGGTAACCAGGCCAGGGCCAGGACAGAGCCAGCTCCCTCGGATTTGCTTAAGGCCACTGGAACGTAACCAGTCACGAGAGAAGCAGCACCCGTCACCCATCTCAGATAGGTTGAAGGCGCCCTTAGGGCAAGGGCAAAGCCACGAGAACACGCAGGAAACTGTTGCTAGATGTTCTCATTATGTTCATATTCCCCGTATGACACTTGCACCATTGGATAATAAACAACCCGGTCAGATTTTAGCGCGTGGCGTGTCGCGGCTGTTGGTCAGCTATGGCTTTGCCACCGTAGAAGAACTGGTGCCGGCGCGTGGATTACGTGTTGATGTTATGGGCTTGGGTGCAAAAAGCGAACTATGGATTGTTGAATGCAAATCCAGCCGAGCGGATTTTCAATCGGACAACAAGTGGCAAGGCTATCTAGACTGGTGTGACCGCTTTTTCTGGGCCGTAGATGCAGATTTTCCTACCGAGCTTTTGCCACAGGACACCGGGCTAATTATCGCGGATGGCTACGGAGGAGAGATTTTGCGTATGGCTCCCGCGGCAAAACTGGCGGCGCCCCGGCGCAAGGCGATCATTCAAACCTTTGGTCTGACAGCAGCACGCCGGTTGCACAGTTTGCGTGACCCAGAAATGCCGCAGGTCTGGGGTTAGCGGCTGCCCCCCCCCATCGCGCGCGCGCGACTTGCTGCCGCTACAATCTCGTCTGCGATCTCCTGTGCGTCGTCGGGTGTGAAATCCATCGGAATCTCTACGCCGTCGGCCTCGACATAAATGCGGACCATGCCTTTGTCCGTTGGGCCAATTTGCAGATTGGCTTCGATGTCGCGTTCGGTGTCGATACCCATGTCGCTCTCCTTGATCACCTGTGGTTTCGCTACCTTGCAAAGGCTTGAAATGCAAGCGGACCTGCGGTTTCATAACCGTATGAAACAAGCTGACCTACGCCGTTTTGAAATTGATGACCGCGAATGGGTATTGGAGCAACATGCATTTCACTATGCCCGCGACGAAGGGTTTGACGCATCCTTTGGGGTCTTGGTAGGCAAGGTTCTTGATGGATTTTTGACAACCAATGACCCCGTGAAAGAACGTGGTTGGATTGCGCACAGCGGTAGCACGCGATTGGGCTCCATTTTTTGCTCTCATATCGATGATCAGACAGCCCAGCTGCGGATTTTCTTTCTAATGCCCGAGGCGCGGGGGCGGGGTTTGGGCAAACGCCTTTTGCGGACGTGTACAGATCATGCGCGCGATCATGGGTACCAGCAGATGCGGCTATGGACACATGAAAGCCACAGGGCGGCTTGCGCGCTTTATCTCGCGACGGGGTGGCAGTTGGAAGACAGCACGCCGCAGCAGTCTTTTGGCCAAAACGTCATCGTACAGAACTGGCGTTTTACGCTCTAAGGTACTTGCATTCCGAAGATGTGCCCGCTAAATCCGAGCCAGTGCCGCCTTAGCTCAGTTGGTTAGAGCGCCTGATTGTGGATCAGGAGGTCCCCCGTTCAAGCCGGGGAGGTGGTACCACCTTCACCTTATTTTACATCAACGGTCTGGCGTAATTGGCCTGTCACACGGTCATAGATTAAAATCTGGTCAGCATCCGTCACCACAGCGTACCAATCAGGCCCTTGTGTAAATGAAACGGCAGCAGCGCCGCCTGGTAACTCCAACGATTGAGGTAAAATTGGTGGCACGTCGTAGAAGCGGATGACAATCAGCCCAATGATCAGTAGAACCCCGCCAATCATTGTGGCGGTCAAGACCGTTACAAGCCGTCGTAAAAACTTTAGATTTGCAGGCTCAGGCGTCTGAGGATCAGGAGTTAATTCAGGATTATCCATGTCTGCCCGTCACATCCATTTTGTTATCGACGCCGCCCCGCCACAGCGTCTTGATAAAGCGCTGGCGCGGGATGTGCCAGTAGAAGCGTCGCTGTCGCGCACAAGGCTTGCGCGGTTATTAGAGGCCGGTGCAATCGAAGTGAACGGCACCGTTGTTACCGACCCCAAAGCGCGCGTGGTCGAAGGGGCCGAAGTCGTGGTGACCGTGGAAGAGGCGCAAGAAAGCCACATCCTGCCCGAAGCGATCCCCTTAGACATCGTGTTTGAGGACGATGATCTGGTCGTGATCAACAAACCTGCGGGCATGGTCGTACATCCGGCACCTGGTACGCCGTCGGGCACCTTGGTCAATGCGCTTTTGGCCCACTGTGGGGCTGACCTATCTGGTGTGGGTGGGCTTAAACGGCCCGGTATTGTGCACCGGATCGACAAGGAAACCAGTGGTTTATTGGTCGTGGCCAAGTCGGATGCGGCACATCACGGGTTGGCGGCTCAGTTCGAGGCGCACAGCGTCGAACGGTATTATCAGGCCTTGGTTTACGGGGTGCCTGACGCGAATGATCCAAGACTTCGGGGGATTAAAGGCGCCAATTTTGAGCCGGGAAATATTCTGAAGCTGACCACTCAGTTAGCGCGTCATAGAACGGATCGGCAAAGACAAGCAGTGCTTTTTCAAGGGGGGCGACATGCGGTGACGCGTGCCAGAACGATTGACCGCTTTGGCATGCCGCCTGTGTTAGCATTGATGGAATGTTGGCTGGAAACGGGCCGGACCCACCAGATCAGGGTTCATATGGCCCATGCAGGCCACGGCCTTGTTGGGGATCCGACTTATGGCGGAAAACGCAAACTGCCCGCCAAGGCGCTGTCAGAAGGTGCAGCGAGCGCCGTAAAGATGTTTCAACGCCAAGCGCTGCATGCGGCTGTTTTGGGGTTTGAGCACCCGGTGAATGGCGAAAAAGTACGCTTTGAAGCCCCGTTACCACAGGATATGGCTGATTTGTTGCAGGTTTTGCGCGCAGGCTGACACATTTCGCAAAGCCACGTGATCTGAGGCGTTAGGTGTTAATGCCAGTGCTATTTGTCAGTAATATCTTAACAACAGACGCTTAACGGTTGCGTTAACATATTTTATGGGCGGTGACTTGAACTGATCAGTTTAGTGCCCATATTGATGTTAAGACCTTAAACATTGGGAGGCTCATCATGGCCAATTATGCAAATTTACCTGCGCCAACACCTGAAGGTGGTTTGAATCGCTACATGCAGGAAATCCGCAAGTTTCCCTTGCTGGAGCCGGAAGAGGAATACATGCTTGCCAAGGCTTGGGTCGAGAAAGAAGACACCAAGGCTGCACATAGAATGGTGACCTCGCACCTACGCTTGGCGGCCAAAATCGCGATGGGTTACCGCGGCTATGGCCTGCCGCAAGCCGAAGTTATCTCGGAAGCCAACGTCGGCCTGATGCAGGCGGTAAAACGATTTGACCCTGAAAAAGGCTTTCGCTTGGCGACCTATGCCATGTGGTGGATCAGGGCTTCTATTCAGGAATATATCCTGCGGTCGTGGTCGTTGGTCAAATTGGGCACAACCTCAGGTCAGAAAAAGCTGTTTTTTAATCTGCGCAAGGCGAAAAACAAGATTGGCGCGTTGGAAGAGGGCGACTTGCACCCTGACAACGTGGCACGTATTGCGACCGATCTTGGTGTGACCGAAGCAGAAGTGGTGTCGATGAACCGCCGTATGTCGGGAGGTGACGCGTCTTTGAACGCGACCGTGGGCAGCGAAGGCGAAGGCACGATGCAATGGCAAGATTGGTTGGAGGACGAAGATGCCGACCAAGCCGGTGACTATGAAGCGCGCAACGAACTGGAGGCGCGGCGTGAAATGCTGACCGAAGCCATGAGCGTGTTGAACGACCGCGAAAAGGATATCCTGACGCAACGCCGCTTGTCGGATAAAACTGTAACACTGGAAGATCTCAGCGCAGCCTATGACGTCAGTCGTGAGCGTATTCGCCAAATCGAAGTACGTGCGTTTGAAAAGCTTCAAAAAAAGATGCGCGATATGGCGAAGGATAAAGGCATGCTCACGCAGACATAAAGACCCCAGAAGACCTCCTCGGGAAAGCCTGTGCGGTTTCGGCTGCACGGGCTTTTTGCGTTTTGAACCTAGGGTTGACGCAGCAATGAGAGGTTGAAGCCATGGGGGAAACGGTCTTTGATGATGCAAAACCGGGAGGGTGACGTCATGGAAAAGCATTTGCGTTGGGGTATTTTGGGCGGTTCAAACTTTGCAGCCACGCTCATGGGGCCGGCTATTCACGCGGCTAAAGGGGCCAGACTGGCCGGCTTGGCCACGTCGAGTGCCGAAAAAGCGGCGCGGTTCACAGCGTTTGCGCCTGAATGTCAGATATTCACCAATTATGACGCATTGCTTGCTTCGCCTGAGATTGACGCGGTCTACATCCCTTTGCCCAATCACTTGCATGTTGAATGGACGCAAAAGGCGATCGCGGCGGGCAAACACGTTCTGTGTGAAAAGCCCATGACGATGAAAGCAGAAGAATTTGCCCCACTAATCAGCGCGCGAGATGCATCAGGGCTTTTGGTGGCGGAGGCGTATATGATCGTGCATCACCCGCAGTTCGTGCGCGCCAAAGAGCTGATCACGTCAGGGGCTGTGGGGCAGTTGCGCCATGTGGATGCCGTGTTTTCCTACTTTAACGACGATGAAAAAAACATCCGTAATCAGGCCGAGGCAGGTGGTGGGGGCTTGCCTGATATTGGGGTGTACACCTTTGGCTCTGTGCGCTTTGTGACAGGAAAAGAGCCGCAAGGAGTGCCTTTTGCCCGGATCAGTTATGAAAAGGGCGTAGATACATTCGTGCAAATGGCGGCTGATTTCCCGGGGTTTAGTTATTCTGCGGTGGTGTCAATGCGCCTGTTTAATCGACAAGAAGTTGTATTTCACGGCGACAAGGGCGTGTTACGCCTGACGTGCCCCTTTAACTCCAATGTTCATGATCAAGCTGAACTGCATCTTGAGACCGCCGGTGGCAAGGTCACCGTGGAACGTTTTACCGGGGTGAACCAATACGTGTTGCAAGTGGAAGCTTTTGGTTCAGCGGTGCGCCAAGGCACACCTTACCCATGCCCGCTCGAATTCAGTCGGGGCACGCAGGTCATGATTGACATGACCTACGCCGCAGCCGTCGGTTAGTCTTCCATTGCTTCCAATTCGTCGATGAAGCCTGAAATCATGCTAAGGCCCTTGTCCCAGAAAGCAGGGTCGGACGCGTCCAGACCAAAGGGTGCCAAAAGTTCTTTGTGGTGTTTGGAGCCACCTGCTTTGAGCATGTCAAAGTATTTGTCTTCGAACCCTTCGGCCCCTTCGGCATAGACAGAGTAAAGCGCGTTTACCAATCCGTCGCCGAACGCATAGGCATAAACGTAGAAAGGGGAATGCACAAAATGCGGAATGTAGGCCCAGAAAGTTTCGTATCCGTCCATGAATTCAAAGGCCGGGCCTAAGCTTTCTGCCTGTACGGACATCCAAAGCGCGTTGATATCGTCTGGCGTCAATTCGCCCGCGCGGCGTGCATCGTGTAGCTTGCATTCGAAGTCGTAAAAGGCGATCTGGCGGACGACGGTGTTGATCATTTCCTCAACCTTGCCTGCCAGCATCACCTTGCGTTGGGCTTTGGTTTCGCCCCCGTCCAGCATTTTGCGCAAGGTCAGCATTTCGCCAAACACGCTGGCAGTTTCGGCCAGTGTCAGCGGGGTAGAGGAGAGCATCTCACCCTGGTCTGCGGCCAGAACCTGATGCACGCCGTGGCCCAGTTCGTGGGCGAGTGTCATCACGTCTCGTGGTTTACCAAGGTAGTTCAGCATCACGTAAGGGTGCACATTGGTGACCGTGGGGTGGGCAAAAGCACCCGGCGCTTTGCCCGGTTTCACGGCCGCGTCGATCCAGCCATCGGTAAAGAAGGGTTTTGCGATCTCGCCCATGCGCGGATCAAAAGCGGTGTAGGCCTCCATTACGGTTTTTTCGGCTGCGTCCCATTGCACCAATGTGTTGTCTTCCATCGGTAAGGGCGCGTTGCGGTCCCACACCTGCATGACGTCCAGGCCCAGCCATTTGCGTTTCAGCTCATAATACCGGTGGCTTAGTTTCGGATAGGCATCCACCACGGCGTTGCGCAGGGCTTCGACCACTTCGGGCTCTACCTGATTGCTCAGATGGCGGCCCAACTGTGGGCTTTCCATGCCGCGCCAGCGATCGACGATCTCTTTTTCCTTGGCTTGCGTGTTGTGCACGCGGGCGAAGGTTTTGATGTTGTCGGCAAAAACAGCTGCAAGTTCGCGCGATGCCGCTTCGCGTTTGTCTCGGTTAGGGTCGGTGAGCAGGTTCAGCGTCCCTTCGATATTAAGCGTTTCACCTTCGACATCGAATTCCAGACCCGCAATAGTTTCGTCAAAAAGACGTTCCCATGCATCACCCACAACCCCCAGATCATGCAGGAATTTTTCCAACTCGTCGCTCAGCTGATAGGGCTTCATCGCGCGCACGCGGTCAAACACCGGCTTGTACCGGGCAAGGTCAGCGTTTTGCGCATAAAGACCGTCAAGGTGGTCGTCGTCCAGCCGGTTGATCTCAAGCGTGAAAAACACCAGCGGTGTGGTGAAAACGGTGATCTTTTCTTGCAGGTCCGACATGAATTTCGCGCGACCTGCGTCGGTGGTCAATTGGTAATACCGCAACCCGGCAAAGGACATGATACGTCCGGCGATCTGATTGATCTTTTCGTTGCGCAAGACGCATTCCAGAAAACCCGGTGCATCCAAATCGGCCAATTTTCCTTCGTAGTCGGAGGCGAAGCTGGCGCAGGCGCCTTCCAACCAATCCAGATCGCGTTTTAGTTCTTTGGCATCCTCGCCCGTGTAAAGGTCATCAAGGTTCCATTCGGGCAGACTACCCAAAGAGCCTGCGCCACCTGATGCATTTGCGTCGCGTACGGGAAAGGGAAGATGAAACATGTGCGGTCCTTATGCCTTGCGTTTGATGATACCTAGGCTGCTGATCTGCGCTGTACAAGCGAGCAACCGCGTATTTAAGCCTAAAACTGGAAAAGTGCTGCGGGGTTGTCGACCAGAATACGGTGGCGGGTGCGGTCATCTGGCACCACACGATCAAGCGTGTCCAGCAGTTCCGCCGCGTGTGGCATACTGGCATCGGCAAGCATAAGGTGTGGCCAATCCGACCCCCATAAACAGCGTTCTGGGTTTGCTTCGATCAGCCTTGCCACCAGTGCATCTGTTTCGACATAGGGTGCGTCGGTCATCCGGTAGAGCGCGGACAGCTTTACCCAAACCTTCCCCTCGGCCACCAAATCACACAGGATACTAAAGCCCGCAGAGGTGGATGTTAAACCATCCGCGGGCCACCCAATATGGTCAAAGACAACATCGACGGGCAGGGTGCGTATGTCATCAGCCAGTTCCGCGACGTGCCGATCTACATGCGCCAGCATTTGAATGTGTAGTCCGTGATTTGCCAGTATAGGGGCCATCTCTTTGGCACCGTCCCAACTCAACACGCCGCCATGCACATAGTTCAGGCGTACCGCGCACATATTCCACGCGGCAAACTGCGCGATGTCTGCCTCGGATGCGCCATCGGGCAGCAGCCCAACACCGCGAAAGCCCGCACCCATGCGGCGCACGGCCTCGACGGTGACGCTGTTGTCGGTGCCGTACAGGATCGAATGCACGATCACCCCACGCTCAAAGCCCAAGGTATCGAGGTGCTGCCGGTAAAGCGCCAGCCAGCCGTCCAAATCAGGGCCCGGGGCGGGGTTTTCCGCGCGCCCCTCCCAAAGGGGGTATTCGCCCATGCCTGCAAGCAGATGCACGTGCGTATCACAAGACAGCGGCGGCGCGCGGCGTGCGGGTGCTTTTGGTGCAGGGGGCATCTGCGCATCTGGCTTGAGGAGGCTATCCATAAATCCTCAGCATTTCTTTTAGGTCATCCAATGTATTTGCTTCTTGCAACGGTTTATCCTGACGCCATCGTGACATTCTGGGAAACCGAAGTGCAACGCCCGATTTATGGCGTGGGCTCTCTTGGATGCCTTCAAACGCGATTTCGAACACATGATGCGGGGTGACTTGGCGCACCGGGCCAAACCGTTGCTGGGTGTTTTTGCGCACCCAAGCGGTTATCTCGCGAAACTCCGCATCCGTGAGGCCCGAATACGCCTTGGTAAAGGGCACCAGATCATTGCCATTCCACACCGCAAAAGTGAAATCAGTGAACAGGTTGGCCCGTCGCCCATGGCCTGATTGCGCATAGATCATCACCGCATCAATGGTCAGCGGGTCAAGTTTCCATTTCCACCAATCGCCCTTTTTGCGACCGACTAGATAAGGGCTGTCTGCACGTTTGAGCATTACACCTTCGGCCTGTGCATCACGCGCACCGGCCCGAAAATCTGCCAGCGCGTCCCATGTCGGGAAAGCCAGTTGTGGCGATAGCTTGACCGGCGTTTCACTTGGCAGATCGGCGCAGGCCTCTTCCAAGATTGCACGCCGCTGGGCAAAAGGCGTCTCGCGGATGTCTTGGCCATTCCATTCCAAGACATCATAGGCATGCAAAATGACGGGCGCTTCGGCCAGCAGCTTTTTCGGCACGGTTTTGCGTCCAATCCGCTTTTGGAGCGCGTTGAAACTGTCTGGTCTTTTGCTGTCCGGCTGCCAGACCAGCAATTCACCATCCAGCACAGTACCCTGAGGAAACCTGTCCACGGCGCGGGCAAGCTCTGGAAAGCGGTCAGTCATCAATTCCTCGCCGCGTGACCAGACATAGTGTTGCCCGGCGCGCAGGATTAGTTGGCCGCGAATGCCGTCCCATTTCCACTCCGCACGCCACTCGGACGGTGTGCCAAGTTCGGAAGCCTCACCATCCAGACCGTAGGCCAGATAAAACGGGTAAGGCCGAGAGGCGTCTGCTTGGGGGTCTTCGGCCTCGATTAAAGCGTCCCAAGTGGTGTCATAGGGCTGCCAGTTGCCCATCAAGCGGTGCGCCAATTCGACCTCGGGCTTGCCGGTGGCTTTGGCCAAGGCGCGGGTCATCAATTTCTGGCTGACCCCCATGCGAAAACCGCCTGTAATCAGCTTGTTAAACACGAAACGCTCGGCCCCGCCCAAGGTGGCCCACGCGTTTAAAACATAGTCCTTTCGCGTGTATTCATCCGCGTCAGCAACCCCGCGCAAACCGTTGATCCAAACGCTGAGGCTTGCGGTGTCCGTGGTGTCATTGTCAGGCAGGATCAATGCGATGGTTTCCGCCAAGTCGCCCACAATGGGGTAGCATTCTTCGAACAGCCACAGCGGAATGCCCGCCATTTCAGCCGCCCATTCGCGCAGCTTTGTTGTTGTAACGGCCCGCTTTGGTCTGCGCCCTGAAAACAGCGCGATGGTCCACAGGCGGTCCTCGTGCGGTGCCGTGCCAAAATAATCTGCCAGGGCTTGGGTCTTGACCGTCGTTTTGGTGCTTTGGTCAATCGCGTTAAAGAGCAGCGCAAAGTCTTTCACGACGCGACCGCCTCTGTGTCCGCCTCGGCGTCATCACCGCCAAACTCCGTCGGCACGACCTGCGCGTTCCATCCGTTGTCGTTCAGGTAGCGTGCGAAAATATCCGTATAACCATGTGTGACATAGATGTTTTCTGCCCCCGTCTCGGTGATAGCGCTTAGTAACCCGGCCCAGTCCGCGTGATCCGATATCACAAACCCACGATCACCCGCGCGCCTTCTGCGCACACCGCGCAACGCCATCCATCCGCTGGCAAAGGCGCTTTCGCTTGGACCGAACCGTTTGGCCCAACTGCTGCCCAACGCCGAGGGCGGTGCCAGAACCAGCGCGCCTTCGTGCGTCTTTGGGTCGGTATCTTTGGTCAATTGTGTCGTATCGGGCAAAGGGATGCCTTGCGCCCGCATCACGGTATTTGTGGCCTCGACTGCCCCATGTGTCAGGATAGGGCCGATTTCGGGGTTCAACATGCGCAAAAGGCGTTGCGCTTTGCCTAAGGAATAAGCGCCCAGAAAGGCCGTTTTGCCCGCCTCGGCACAGGCTTGCCACCACGCATTCAGGTCAGCCGCGACGCGGGTTTGCGGCTGCCAGCGAAAAACGGGCAGGCCAAAGGTGGATTCCGTGATGAAATGGTGGCAGTGCTGCGGCTCGAACGCTTCTGATAAACCATCGTCTTCGATTTTGTAGTCGCCGGATGCAACCCATGACTCACCTTCCACCACGACTTTGATCTGGGCAGAGCCGGGCACATGGCCTGCGGGGTGAAACGATACATCCGCATCGCCAATGCGCAGAACGTCACCATAGTTGATACCCTGATCGGTGATGTCGCCCAACCGGTGCCGCATCACAGGCAGCGCTGCGTGCGTGGCAAGATAGGACCCATGTCCCCACCGCGCATGATCAGCATGACCATGGGTGATCAACGCACGATCCACCGGCCGCCACGGGTCGATATAGAAATCACCCGCAGCACAATAGATACCGCGCTCTGTAAAGGACAGGATGGGTGTTTTACTCATGGGTTGTAACGTAGCAAGCTTGCGCGCGTTGCCCAGTGTTTAGCCGTCGGTGCCGCGCAAATAGAAATCAGACATCTGATCGAACAACGGCCCAGTTGCTTGCGGGCTTTCCATCAAAACCTCATGCTCGCCATCTGGAACGATCTCAAGGCTGCCTTTTTTCCATGACGACATGCGTGATTGGATCGCCGGGATATCGACGATACGTTCGTTACTGCCAAGAAAGGTCAAGCAGGGCAGGTTCGGGGCAGGGCGGCTTGACAGGTGGCGGGTTTCTTTCAACGCCTCGCGTAACCAGACAAAACTTGGGCCGCCCAAGGCAAGCTCAGGGTGTGTGGTCAGTTGCTCTTTCATTATGTCAAATTGCTGCTGGTCCCGGGTCAGCAAATTGTTTTTAAACCCATCCACCAGCACGTGATGCTCAAGCTTGGTGCCGGGGGGCAGGCGGTGGCCATGTCCGACTTGCGGTAGCATATGGCTGAGTATCCAAGCCATGGGGCGCATATGGGGCGCGAGTTTAATCCCCCACATCGGGCCGCTGAACACCACAGACTGCACGGCCAGGCCTTCTATTGCAGCCCGCAGGCCAATGGCTCCGCCCATCGAATGAGCGAGCAGGTAAAACGGACGAGGCGCATTCAATTCGCGCGCGGCACGTACCATGGCCGCCACATCTTTTTGATAGTCTGAAAATTGCTCAACATGTCCGATGAGCGGGTTTTCCAGCAGGCGGTCGGCCAGACCTTGACCGCGCCAGTCAATTGCCATGCTCGCCAAACCGCGCGCAGCAAAGCTGCCCGCAATCTGGCCGTATTTTTCGATGAATTCGGTGCGCCCGGGAAAGATTAGAACCGTGCCTTTGGCACCCGCCAAGGGCCAGTGACCCACGCGTACGCGCACATCGTCCGATGTTTGCGTCCAATAGGCAGCACCCCCTTCGGGGCCATACGAGACCTTTTGGAAAAACGGCGCGGGGCTCAGGCTCATTACGACAAAGCAGACGCCAATTGCATTGCGGTCCCCATGTCGCCGTCAACAGCTAGCTTGCCGGTCATGAAGGCGCTTGTGGGATTTGTGTCGCCCGAGATGATCGACTGAAACGTCTCTGCATCGGCCGTCAAAGTGACATCCGTGTCTTCGTCGCCCGCGCGCGCGCCGTTTGCGTCGACGATAATCGCACCTTCGCCTTCAATCTCAAATTTGGCTGACCCGGAAAAATCACCACCTTGTAGCTTTTCGTTCAGAAGACCCAGTGCACCGTTCACAATATCGCTCATTTTGAGACCCTTTTGAGTTGTTCTGCGCACAAGCTCTGGAATTGCACTGCGCGCCTGTTACATTCCATGTTGTTATGACTTTGAAAATACAGATTCTCAAACTGATCGTTACGGCACTTTTGCTGGGGCCGTTGTTTTTGCACCCGGTTTATGCCCAATCTAGTGAAACCGAGCTGCTGGAACAGCTGCGCGGTGCACCCGAATCAGACGTAACGCGGCTAGAGCGTGAATTGGGTCTGATCTGGGACAGATCGGGCTCTGCGTCGATGGATTTGCTGCTCAAGCGCGGGCGCGAGGCCATGGAAGACGAAGACAATGACCGCGCGATTGAGCATTTTTCCGCCCTTACAGATCATGCACCGCAGTTCGCCGAAGGTTGGCATGCGCGCGCAACAGCTTTTTATCGCAAGGGGCTTTATGGCCCCGCTTTGGATGATTTGGAACGCGCACTGGCGCTAAATCCGAACAACTACAATGCCATTTTTGGCCTTGGCGTGATGCTGCAGGACTTTGGCGATTTGCAACGTGCGTCAGACGCATTTGACCGCGTTCTTGCGCTGAACCCTCATCACGAACAGGCAAAAGCCGCCAAAGAGCAGCTTGAAAAACGCGGCATTGGGCGCACACTCTGATCGCATTTTAACAAGGAAAATACCGTGGCAAGTGACAAACGGGTTGTGGCCGTCTTAGGCCCGACCAACACGGGCAAGACCACCTATGCGATCGAACGGATGCTGGGCCACCGGACAGGGGTAATTGGCCTGCCACTACGGCTGCTGGCGCGCGAAGTCTACGACCGGATCGTTCAGGCACGTGGCCCGTCAGTGGTCGCACTGGTCACTGGAGAAGAGCGAATTGTGCCCCCGCGCACGCAGTATTGGGTCTGTACAGTCGAGGCAATGCCCGAGGGGATGGGTTGTGATTTTCTGGCCGTTGACGAAATCCAACTGTGCGCAGATCCCGAACGAGGCCATGTGTTCACCGACCGACTTTTGCGGGCCCGAGGGTTGCATGAGACGCTGTTTTTGGGCGCAGATACGATGCGCGGCCCGATAAAAGAACTGGTACCCGGCGCTGAATTCATCCAACGCGAGCGAATGTCGACGCTGACCTATATAGGTCCGAAAAAGATAAGCAGGATGAAGCCGCGCAGCGCAATCGTCGGTTTTTCGGTTGAGAATGTATATGCGATCGCTGAGCTGATCCGCCGCCAAAAGGGCGGGGCAGCTGTTGTGATGGGTGCGCTTAGCCCGCGGACGCGTAACGCGCAGGTCGAAATGTACCAAAACGGCGAGGTCGACTATCTGGTGGCCACAGATGCCATCGGTATGGGTCTCAACCTTGATGTTGATCACGTGGCATTTTCGGCACTTACCAAATTTGATGGCAGGCGGATGCGCCCGCTGGCCCCCAATGAATTGGCCCAGATCGCGGGGCGTGCCGGGCGAGGCATGAAGAACGGTACTTTCGGGGTCACGGGCGAAGCACCTGCGTTAGACGACGGCGTAGCGCAAGCAATCACCGAACATCGCTTTATGCCGCTGAAACGTTTGAACTGGCGTAATCACGCGTTGCAGTTTGGCTCAATTGACCGGCTTATTCAAACGCTGGAGACATCGCCCCAAGATGACATTCTTGTGCGTGCGCGCGAGGCGGATGACCTCGGCGCTCTCAAAGCTCTGGGTCAGGTGGCTGAAGTTGCGGCGCGCTGTACCGATGGCCCGTCGGTCAAACTGCTGTGGGACGTGTGCCGTATTCCGGACTTTCGCGGTATTAGTCATGCCGAGCACGCCAGCCTTCTGGAACAGATTTTCAATTACCTGCATCAGCTTGGAAAAATTCCTGACGACTGGCTTGCCCGCCACATTGAGCGGATCGACCGTACCGATGGAGACATTGACACATTGTCGAAACGTTTGGCGTTTATTCGCACCTGGACATACGTTGCACAACGTAAAGGATGGACAGATGACGAAAGCCATTGGCGTGGGCAGGCGCGTTCTGTAGAAGACAGATTGTCGGACGCGCTGCACGAGCGTTTGACCCAAAGATTCGTAGACCGGCGCACATCCGTGCTATTGCGCCGGCTCGGCCAGAAGGAAGCCATGGTGGCAGAAGTTAGCAATACCGGTGAAGTGACCGTTGAAGGTGAATTTGTAGGCAAGTTGGAAGGGTTCCGCTTTAGCCAGGACAAGGGCGCAGGCGTCGCCGAAGCCAAGACGATCAAAACAGCAGCGCTGCAAGCGCTGGCCCCTCAGTTCCATTTACGTGCGGACCGTTTCTATAACGCGCCGGACACGGAGATAGATTTCACAGAGCAGGGCGGCCTGATGTGGGGCAAGGACGCGGTCGGCAAGCTTGTCGCCGGGGCAGATGCGCTCAAGCCGCAGGTAGAGGTTTTTGTCGATGACATTGCCGGTCCTGAGGTCGCACAGAAGGTGCAACGTCGGTTGCAGCATTTCATTGATCGCAAGATCGCTGCGCTGTTTGAGCCACTTTTGAACCTAAGCCGGGACGAAACACTCACCGGGCTTGCGCGTGGCTTTGCCTTTCAGATGGTTGAGGGGCTTGGTATTGTGCCGCGTGCGCAGGTCGCCGACGACGTCAAAGCGCTGGATCAGGACGCGCGCGGTGCGCTGCGCAAACACGGCATTCGCTTTGGCCAATTCACGATCTTTTTGCCGTTGTTGCTGAAACCTGCGCCAACGCGTTTGCGGTTGGTGTTGTGGTCGTTGAACAAGGGTATTGATGTCTTCCCCGAGGCGCCGCCGCCGGGATTGGTCACGATCCCGGTTGAAAACGGTGCTGTAGACGGCGCCGATGCGATGTCAGGTTACCGCATTGCAGGGCAGCGCGCGATCCGTATCGACATGCTGGAACGCTTGGCGGATATGCTGCGCGCTGAAAACTCGCGTGCAGGGTTCGAGGCGAAAGCAGACATGTTGTCGATCACAGGCATGACGCTTGATCAATTCGCTGAGCTGATGCAAGGCCTTGGCTACAAAGCAGAAAAAGGCGAACGCGTAAAAGCGAAAGCTGTCGAAGCAGCACCGTCCTCAGAGCCTGAGACTACTGCCGCTCCGTCTGATGAGGGTGCGTCGGCAGACGTCACTGAACCCGTCGAGGCCGATGCCGCACCCACAGAGGAAGCCCCCGAGATGGAGGTATTTTATACCTTTACATGGGGCCGCGCACCGCGCCCGGCAGGGCAGCAAAACCGCGGCGAGCGTCCGCAAGGTAAGGGTAAGCCTTCAGGCAAGGGAAAACGCGGCGGCCCGCGCGGCGACAAAAACAAGGGCGGACAGAAATACTCTGCACGGCCGCCAAAACCTGAAAAGAAGATCGATCCCGACAATCCCTTTGCTGCGGCACTTATGGGGCTCAAGGACAGCAAATAAATGGCAGATAAACTGCGCTTGGATAAATGGCTTTGGCATGGGCGATTTTTCAAGACGCGGTCACTGGCGGCAAGCGTTGTCACCGGTGGCGGGGTGCGTGTGAATGGAACGCGCACTGCAAAACGTAGTCATCTTGTGTCCACTGGCGACGTTTTGACGTTTTCTCAGGGTGATGCGGTACGTGTTATTCAGATTGAAGCATTAGGGACCCGGCGTGGACCAGCACCCGAAGCGCAAGAGCTCTATACCGATTTGTCGCCACCAGAGCCGCGATCACGGGAAATTGCTCCGAAGAACCCGGGATTTGAAGGAAAAGGTCGCCCAACTAAGAAGGATCGTCGCACCCTTGATCTTTCTAGGGCTCGGTCCCTTGATTGATTGCAGGCTGTGATTTAGCAAGCGACAGTAGATAATCCGCAAAGAGGGTCCAATGACCTATATCGTGAACGATAGCTGCATCGCCTGCAAATATACAGACTGTGTCGAAGTGTGCCCTGTAGACTGTTTTTACGAGGGCGAGAATATGCTCGTCATCCACCCTGACGAGTGTATCGATTGCGGTGTCTGCGAGCCTGAGTGCCCTGCAGATGCGATCCGCCCAGACACCGAGCCAGAGATGGAGAAGTGGGTTGAATTCAACCGCAAATACTCTGAACTGTGGCCCGTGATCATCACCAAGAAAGACCCACTGCCCGAGGCAGAAGAGCGTGATGGTGAAAGTGGGAAGCTTGAAAAGTACTTTTCAGAAGCGCCGGGCGAGGGCGGATAAACAGATCGATTCGCCGGTTCGTGCCACGATATTGAGACCTATCGTTCTGTTAATGCGAAATTTTCCTTTAGATTACGCTGCGGCAGCTTTCGCTGGGGGTGATTTTGTGGTACAGTGTTTAAATACATCAACGACGGAAACGTTCGCTACTGCGTTGCGTTAATCGCGCGTGGACCTGAAAATTCGGCTTTGACGCACTGGACTCGTTTGGCTTTGCCACCGTGGCCCTGTGCGTTTTTGACTGTCGAAAATTTTGAACGTCCCTCCGTCAGCCGAGGAAAACTGAATGACAAAATCGAAGAAACTTGATTTCCGCCCCAATGAGTTTGTTGTCTACCCCGCGCATGGCGTCGGGCAGATCGTTTCTGTTGAGGAACAAGAAGTGGCTGGCATCTCGCTAGAGCTTTTTGTGATCTCGTTTGAGAAAGACAAGATGACCTTGCGGGTGCCGACACATAAGGCAACGGAAATCGGGATGCGGGCGCTCAGCAGCCCTGACGTGATTTCGCACGCGATGAAGACGCTGAAAGGCAAAGCCAAGGTCAAACGGGCCATGTGGTCACGCCGTGCGCAGGAATACGAGCAAAAGATTAATTCCGGTGATTTGATCGCCATTGCCGAAGTGGTGCGTGATTTGCACCGCACGGACGATCAGCGCGAACAAAGCTATTCCGAACGTCAACTTTATGAAGCAGCGCTTGAGCGGCTCACCCGCGAAGTGGCCGCGGTAGGCGGAGGCGACGAGTTAGCCGCTGCCAAGCAAGTGGGCGATGTACTTGAAAGCCGCGTCGCCGCTTAATCTGCGTGTTACAGAATAATGAAAGCCGCGCGGGTACTCGTGCGGCTTTTTCAATTTAGGTAAATCACGAGCCCAAAGAGGATTGCGATTTCGCTGATTTGTTGCGTCGCCCCCAATACATCCCCGGTTTGACCGCTAATTTTCCGCATGGCCAAAAGGCCCATACCCACTGCGGCTGCTGCTGCACCAAGCAAAGCGACCGCCACGCCTAAGCCCAAACAGACAAGACCTATCCCCAGTGCGATCGTTACGGCGGCGGCCACAGCGGGCGCGCCCGGTCGGCCGACGCTATGCGATAGCCCGTAATCGCGTGCGTTTGGCATGGCAATCATCAGCACCGTCATGGTGCCGCGCGACAGGGCGGCTACGGCGATGACGGTAAGTGCTCCAAACGGCAGCAACGCGGCATAGCCCATCCATCGCAGTCCAGTACCGAGGATTAACGCCAAGGTGCCATAGGTCCCAATGTGGCTGTCTTTCATGATGGCAAGCCGGTCTGGGGCTGTGTGTGCACCCCAAAAGCCATCAGCAGTGTCGGCGAGCCCGTCTTCGTGAATTGCTCCGCTGCAGATGGTCAAAACCGTCACGACCAGACCTGCGGCGATAAACACCGGCAACCCTGCAGCGTAGGCGATGGCCCCCGATACCGCTGCAATTGCGCCTAATACGGCCCCGGCAATGGGGTAAGCCCAAACCGCGCGCGCAGCATTGTCAAACGCGTCAGGGGGTAAATGGGGCAAGGGAAGCCGTGTCAACAAGCTGCCCGCAATCAGCAGATCTGTGATAAAAAACGGCGTGGTGTCGGATTTCATCCCTGCGCTGCCTCTATGTGTCTTGTTGGTGCGTCCTCTTGGGGTAAAGAGGAGGCAACGATCATGCAACGAGGTTCTGAAATGACAATGACTTTTTCTTCACTGGACGCGTTCCGGGCGATGCTCAAATTGCAACAGGGACCAGTAGAAGAAGCGGTGTCAGCAGCAACCGTGCGCAATGGTCAATTGACCAAGCCACCCGGTGCCTTGGGGGATCTAGAAGACCTTGCCATTTGGTATGCAGGTTGGCGTGGCACGGATAAGCCAAGTGTTGAAAACCCGCAGATCATTGTCTTTGCCGGTAATCACGGGGTGGCCGCACAGGGGGTGTCAGCGTTCCCGCCCGAGGTAACAGCCCAGATGGTACTGAATTTTGACCATGGCGGTGCGGCCATCAACCAGTTGGCGTCCACTTTTGGCGCGCGGCTTGATGTGCATCCGATCGCACTTGATCAGCCCACCGCTGATTTTACCCAAGGCCCGGCGATGACGGAAGGCGAAGTGCTTGAGGCGCTGCAAATCGGGTGGAATGCGGTGAACGACACGGCAGATGTTCTGGTTGTGGGTGAAATGGGCATCGGCAACACAACGTCGGCAGCGGCCTTGGGGGCTGCTTGTTTTGGCGGTGATATTGCCGATTGGGTTGGTCGTGGGACAGGTGTTGACGATGTGGGTCTCGCCACCAAAACGCGCGTCGTGAACGAGGGCGTTGCCCGTCATGGGGCGTCGGGCGACGGGCTTGAATTGCTGCGGTGCCTTGGCGGGCGCGAGCTTGCTGGGATGGTAGGTGCCATCGCGCGGGCACGTGATCTGCGCATACCGGTGCTGCTGGATGGGTTCATCTGCTGTGCGGCTGCAGCCACGCTGGTCAAAACGGCGCCGTCAGCGCTGGATCACTGTGCCGCAGGCCATCTGAGCGCTGAAGGTGCGCATGCGCGTTTACTTGCAGAATTGGGCAAGACGCCGCTTTTGTCGTTGGGGTTGCGCTTGGGCGAGGCATCAGGGGGGGCATTGTCGCTGGGTGTTCTTAAAGGTGCTGTCGCGTGCCTGAGTGGAATGGCGACCTTTGCCGAGGCTGGCGTGTCCGACGGCTAAGCGCTTTCATCCTTTCCGTCTTTGTTGGGCCTGCTCAGGATGGCGGTTTCCAGTTCTTTTTGCAGCGCTTTGGCCCGCGCCACATATTCGGGGTTCTGGCTGACGGGGCGCGCGGGATCCCACAGTTCGGCCAATTGCCGGATGGTCTCACGGTCGTGCTGGTAGAATACGCGTTCCGCTTCGGCGGCTTCGTATTCGCTTAGGCCAATGTTTTCCAAAACATAGCGACCGGCCCGAAGCGAGCTGTCGAACATTTCGCGCACAATGTCATTCGCGCCTGCTTGAAACAGCCGGTAGACAAAAGTGCGGTCGCGCGCACGTGCGATGATGTGCAAATCGGGCCGTAAACTGCGGGCATATTTTGTAAGTTTGATTGCGGCTTCTGGGTCGTCAAGAGCAACCACCAACACTTTGGCTTTTTCGATACCGGCTGCCCGCAGAATGTCGGGCCGGGTGGGATCGCCCAGGAACCCCTTATAGCCGAACCGGCGCATTACTGCGATGGTCTCCATATCATGGTCCAGAACTACAGTATTGAACCCGCTGGCCTGAACCAATCGGTTCACGATTTGACCAAAACGCCCAATGCCTGCGATGATCACGGGGCCTTCTTCGTCGATTTCGTCATCGGGTGGGGTTTCGACAGTCTCTTCCATGCGGCGCGACAGGACGTCGTATAAAATGAACAGCAGTGGGGTGATTAACATCGACAGGGCAATCACCAGCAGCAGTGTCTCTGCGACATCCAGCGGGATCACACCCTGCTGTACGGAAAAGGACGTCAGAACAAATCCAAATTCACCGGCTTGCGCCAATCCCAGCGCAAACAGCCATTGGTCGCGCCCTTTCAGCTTGAACGCGCGCCCTAGTACAAACAGGATCAGCCCTTTGACCAGTATGACCAGTAAGGCCATCGAAATGATCGCGGGCATATTCTCGAACAAAAGGGCGAAGTTGATGCCCGCGCCCACGGTGATGAAAAACAGACCCAGCAAAAGCCCTTTAAAGGGTTCAAGGTCGGTTTCCAATTCGTGCCGGAATTCGGAGTTGGCAAGAACCACGCCAGCTAGGAAAGCGCCCAAAGCGGGCGATAGTCCAACTAGCATCATCAAGAACGAAATGCCGACAACGATCAGCAAGGCAAGTGCTGTATACATTTCGCGCAGGCGGGCTGCGTGGATGTAGCGAAACACGGGTCGGGTGAAATAGACGCCCGCGATAATCACCGCGACAATGGCCCCGATGGTGACAAGCGTCACCCCCCATGCAGGCAATCCTTCGACCAGCGACAAAGAATGGTGGCCGTCACCATGGTATTCGCCGCCTTTTGTTCCAATCTGTATGGATCCGTCTTCGGCAAATTGCGTAGGCAACGTCACCACCAACAACGGAAGAAAAGCCAAAATGGGGATTACTGCGATATCCTGAGAAAGCAGAACCGAAAAGATGCTGCGTCCACCATTGGTTTGCATCAGTCCTTTCTCAGAGAGAGTTTGCAATACAATCGCAGTCGAACTGAGCGACAGGCTAAGCCCAATGGCCAAGGCAATGCCCCAAGGCTGCCCGTATGCCATCGCAATCACCATCAATGCCAACGTGCTGACACCAACCTGTAAGCCGCCCAAGCCCAACAGCCTGTGACGCATATCCCACAAGGCACGCGGTTCAAGCTCTAACCCGATGAGGAAAAGCATCATCACCACGCCAAATTCGGCAAAGTGCTGCAAATCCTGTGTTTCTGAGCCTACCAGACCCAACACTGGGCCAATGATGATGCCTGCTGCAAGGTATCCCAAGACAGACCCAAGGCCCAAGCGTGCGGCAATCGGCACCGCGATGACAGCGGCGGCAAGATAGATTGACGCTTGGTACAGGAAGCCTTCCATGGCGGGTCTTCTCCTTTTTGGCTTTACGTCGGCAGCGGACCGTCTGATTTCAGTTGATCCATTACAATTTGGCTGTGCACCCGCGCTACCGAAGGATTGGCCAAAAGCACCTCTTGGATCAAGCGGTTAAAGTCGGACAAGTCAGCGCAGTAGACCCGGATCAGATAATCAGCATCGCCTGTCATGGTCCATGCATCGGTAATTTGTGGCGTGGTTTTTACCAACCGCGCAAAGGCTTTGGAATGTTCAGACCCATGTGCCATCAGGTGCACTTGCACCAAACCTTGGACATGTAACCCAAGATGGACCGCATCCAGCCGTGCAACATAGCCTTTGATCATGCCTTCGGTCTCAAGCCGTTGGCGTCTGCGCCCGGCTTGACTGGGCGATAGATGCAACATCTCGCCCAGCTGTTGCGCGGTGAGCTGCCCATCTTTTTGCAAGGCCGCAAGCAGTCTTTTGTCAATTTCATCGAGCACGATGCGTAACCTCGTCTCTTTTTACTCATATGGTGCGTGATTTGCGCAAGTATTTCCAGCACTCTGCCTGATTATGCGCAAATATAGTGTGAATGTTTTGCTACAAGCACGTCAAAGAGGCAGTTTTCTGCCCTGTCCCCTACGCCCCCAGTTCAAGGAGATATCCCGATGGGTCCCTTTCCGCATAACGCGCCAAAATCGAAAATCACCGCAGAGAACCCGGCAGGCACCGATGGGTTTGAGTTTGTGGAATTTGCGCATCCCGATCCAGAAGAGTTGCGCGCCCTGTTTACGCGTATGGGCTACAGCCATGTGGCGACACATAACACCAAACAGATTGAACTGTGGCAGCAGGGCGATATCACATACATTCTGAACGCTGATCCCAATAGTTTCGCGGCGCAGTTCGTGCAGGAACATGGGCCTTGCGCGCCGTCGATGGGATGGCGCGTGGTGGATGCCCAACAGGCCTTTGACCATGCTGTGGCGCGCGGGGCAGTCCCCTACGAAGGCCCCGGCAAAGCGTTGGATGTGCCTGCCATTGTGGGCATTGGGGGATCGCTTTTGTATTTTGTTGATCAATACTACGACACCAGCCCCTACAATGACGAATACACATGGATTGCGCAGTCGAAACCAGCTGGCGTTGGGTTTTACTACCTTGATCACCTGACGCACAACGTGCACCGGGGCAATATGGACAAATGGTTTGCCTTTTATGGTGATCTGTTCAATTTCCGTGAAATCCGTTTCTTTGACATCGAAGGCAAATTCACGGGGCTGCTCAGCCGCGCGCTAACGTCGCCTTGCGGACGTATCCGTATCCCCATCAACGAAGACCGGGGTGAAACAGGTCAAATTGTATCCTACCTCAAGAAATACAAAGGCGAAGGCATCCAGCACATCGCCGTGGGCTCCAGCGACATATACGACAGCACCGATGAGATCGCCGCGCGTGGGCTTAAATTCATGCCGGGCCCACCAGACACTTACTATACGCTCAGCACATCGCGGGTTTTAGGCCACCAAGAACCAATCGACCGGATGAAAGCCCATGGCATCTTGATCGATGGTGAAGGTGTGGTTGATGGGGGCGAAACCAAGATCCTTCTGCAAATATTCTCCAAGACGGTGATAGGCCCGATTTTCTTTGAGTTTATTCAGCGCAAAGGGGACGACGGGTTTGGGGAAGGCAATTTCAAAGCGCTGTTCGAAAGCATCGAACAAGAGCAGATCGCAAACGGTGAAATCGCAGCGGAATAGTGCGCTAGCCGCGCGGCATTTTCAAAACGATGGCTTTACCGCGCTTTTGATAGCGTAGCTCGGCATCGCCGATGGCTGACACCAGCCCCCCATCAATACGGTCGCCGACCTCAACCTTGCGGTAGCGTCCATTGCTCATCCGAACCAGCGCACGGCGGGCCGAGGGTTTGCCATAAACGCCGATCAGATTGACTTGGCGCAGGTTTATCGCGTTTTCAACCGTTGCAGCACGGGACGCAGACGCACTGGAGGGGATCTTTGGCGTGACGACCCGCGGCGCCACGCTTGCCGTGGCCACAGGCTGCGGGGCAGGGGCGGCGCGCTGCGTGCGTGCAACAATGGCGCTAAAGTTGTTGGGCCGCGCATCGGGTCGCAAAGAGGCAGCCACCGCCCGAGCAGTCGCGCCATCAAAGTCGTTTTCGCCCTGTGGTGGTAATAAAATCGACCCCGTAGCGCTGTCAAGCTGGACCAGGCTTGCAGAGGCCCGCGCATTTTCCTGAGCAGACTGCGGGCGCAAGCGCGGACGCAAAAGGGACAGTTCAGACCGTGTCAGCCCGTCCAGATTAGCGCGCTCTGTCGTTTCGATCAGGTCGGCAGGCCGCGCAGTTGGGCGAAAGCCTGCCAGAACGATACGCTGTGCCAAATCCTCGCCCGGGTCTTCGATCCGCAACATGGCTGCGGGTTGGCGCACGGGCGGGGCCCCGGCAAAGACCATCACCCCGTCTGGGTTCAGGCTGCCTTGTGGTGTGGGCACGACCAATCCGTTTTCGTCCAAAGCGAACAGGGTGCCAGCAGGTGCAGGCGACGCAGGGGCCATAAACGAAATATCACTGTCCAACGCTTGCAAAGCGGGCAGTGCGACTGCGTCAAAGTTCTGATTAATTGGGTCGATGCTGGTGACATACAGGTCATCAAGATCCATCAAAGCAGGCGGGCTGGGCACGTCAGGCGCGATCGCCCAGATGCCTGAAACTGCATAATCTGCGCGCAGGTCTTCTTGGGTCGGTGCCGGTGGTGTCACCGGTTCTGCCAAAACCGGCGCGCTTAATGCATCGAGCACTGCGGCGTCTTCGTCGGTTAGTTCCCGTTCCAATGCAACTAACTCGATACTGGGGTTTTGTTCTGCGATGCTGTTGGGCGTTTCTGGCGGATTAGGCTGAAGGGGCGCTGAAAACTGAGCAGCAGGTTCGCTGGATCTTGTGAAAAGCCCTTTGAGACCGGAGGTTGTTGCCGTGCTGGCAAAGGCAATCACCCCGACACAGACCACCGCCAACGCGGCAAGGCCAACACCCGCGGGACCCACACGCGACCGCGACCGCGCCGCAGTGTTGGCCCCATAAATCGTGAGCCGCTCTGCCTCTGAGTGCACCGCGCGCGAGATTGGAGCCGGTGCAGGTACGGTTTCAGGCCGCGTTGCGCGCGTCTTTTGCGGTTTGCGATGCGCAAAGGGTTCGGCGGCGTCCTCAAAACCCGGTACAGCGCCTGCAGATGCTTCATTCAGACCGGCAACGACATCTGACGGGATTACCTGCGTTCGGAAGGTTGGCACCTTACGGATACTGACGAAATCAACGCTGGGCGCGTCATCACTGGGTTCTTCCACGGCGGGCAGTGGTTCATCTTTTGGTGCAGGCGGAATAGTAGCGCTGCGTTCCGGTGCGGGCGCGGCGTGGGTCGCGGCCACAGTTGGTCCGAAATCAGGCGCAGCACCAAAGCCTGTATCTGTTTGTTCTGCCACAAAGCGCACAGGGTTAAAGCGGTGCTCAATGGCGAAGCTTTCAGCCTCGGCCAGCGTTTCACGCGCAACAGCCGCGATATGTGTCGTGTCGCCCGCAACATAGGTGTCAAAGACCAGCTCTGTGACAGCGTAGGGTGTGGCCCCTTCCAAAGCAGCCAGTACAGCGGTCCGAAGGCTGTGTGCATCGCCTTTGGGCGTCGTGATCTGTAAAAACCGGATTTGGTCAGCAGGGAGGATCAGTTTGCTGCGCAGCCCGCTGGGTTCAAGGCTGGTCGCTGTGCGGCGCAAAACTGCTAATTCATCGGTCAACGTGGGAGATAAAACATCGGCACGCCCGACAAGGTGCCATTCGCCTGCCGCAAGATGCAGCAGCCGTATCCCATCAGATGACAAGGACAGCGCGAAGTTCGGTTTCATAGCCACGTTTTACCCGTAATTTTGCCTTAAAAAAAGCAACTCTTTGATTGCGGGCACCATAAAGCAGGTCTTTGCCGAGGGAAAGACCGGCGCGCAAGCGCTCTTGTGTCTTTTGGGCGCAGCAGGTCTTGTACAGATCAAACAATAGGCGGAGGGAATGATGATACAGGTGTTGAGGTTGGTTTTAGTTGTGCTGACGATAGGGTCGGGTGCATGGGCAAGTGATACCCGGGTGATCACAACCAGTGGGCGCGGGGTGGTTGAGGCGGTGCCGGATATGGCCACCATAAACCTTGGGGTGACCCAACAAGCGCGTCAAGCGGGGGATGCACTGGCTGCGACCTCAGATGCGCTTCGCGACGTGATCGAACGCTTGCAAGGGGCCGGGATCGCGGCACGCGATATGCAAACGCAAGGGCTGTCGCTGCAGCCCGTTTGGTCCCGCCAGAATTCAAATTCAGACACACCCCGGCAGATCACAGGGTTTGTTGCGCGCAATGGGTTGGTCGTGCGCGTGCGTAACCTTGAGGCGCTTGGCGGGATCTTGGATATGGTGGTGCAGGATGGGGCGAATACGTTCAACGGATTGCAATTTTCCATGCAAGATCCGGAGCCCGCGATCATCGCCGCGCGCGCGGACGCTGTGGCGGACGCAATGGACAAAGCCCGACAACTGGCAGATGCGGCAGGTGTCACCTTGGGGCCCGTGCAGTCCATTTCTGAAAGCGGCGGCGGTGCGCGGCCGGTTATGATGGAAATGGCTTCTGCCCGGATGGCTGCAGACGTGCCAATAGCAGCGGGCGAGGTCAGCCTAAGCGCGAACGTGTCGATGGTGTTTTCTATCCTTGATGAATAGACGACAAAGGGCGACCGAAATGGCCGCCCTTTGCGTTAAGTTCAATCCCTTAACCAGCAGCTTTTGATAGCGCCTGATCCAGATCCGCAATAAGGTCCTCTGCGTTTTCTGTCCCAATTGAAATCCGTACAACGCCCGGGCCAGCACCTGCGGCCTCTTGTTGCTCCGCGGTCAACTGCCGGTGTGTGGTCGACGCTGAATGGATCACCAACGACCGCGTATCGCCCAAATTCGCAACATGGCTAAAGATTTCCAGCGCATTCACGAATTTAATGCAGGCGTCATACCCCCCCTTGATGGCAAAGGTGAACAGGCCACCCGCGCCCTTGGGGCAGATTTTTTTCACGCGCTTGTTGTAAGGCGATGATTTCAGCCCGGCGTAGGTGACGTAGTCGACACGCGGGTCTTTTTCGAGCCAGCCCGCGACGGTTTCCGCGTTTTCAACGTGGCGGTCCATGCGCAGGGATAGCGTCTCTGTGCCCATCAATGTGTAATGCGCCGCTTGTGGGTTCATGGTCATGCCCAAATCGCGCAGACCGATCGCGATCATGTGAAAAGTGAAGGCCAAGGGGCCAAAGGTCTCGTGGAATTTCAAACCGTGGTAGGCAGGCTCTGGCGCGCTGAGCGACGGAAATTTGTCATTCGCGGACCAGTCAAACTTGCCTGAATCGACAACGCAGCCCCCCGTGACAGTACCGTTGCCTGTCAGGTATTTGGTCGTGGAATGGACAACCAAGGTCGCGCCATGCTCAATCGGGCGGCAAAGGTACGGCGTGGCTGATGTGTTGTCGACGATCAGCGGAATGCCAGCCGCATCTGAAATTTTCGAGATCGCATCAAGGTCCGTGATATAGCCGCCGGGGTTCGCGATCGCCTCGCAGAAAACCGCGCGCGTGTCGTCGTTGATCGCAGCCTTGACTGCGTCCAGATCGTCAAAGTCGACGAAAGTGCATTCCCAGCCGAACCGTTTAATCGTGTGGCTGAACTGCGTGACCGTGCCGCCGTACAAACGGGTGGACGCCACGATGTTCTTGCCCGGGCTCATCAGCGGGAAAAGCGCCATGATTTGCGCTGCGTGTCCAGACGAGCAGCATGCCGCCCCAACTCCGCCCTCAAGCGTTGCGATGCGTTCTTGGAGCACGGCGATCGTTGGGTTGGTCAGGCGCGAATAGATATAACCGACCTCTTGCAGGTTAAAGAGAGCGGCTGCGTGGTCTGCGTCGCGGAACACATAAGCCGTCGTTTGGTAAATCGGTGTCTGCCGTGCGCCAGTCGCGGGATCGGGCCGCGCGCCTGCGTGAATTTGCAGCGTGTCAAAGCCGTAGTCGGGACCTTGGGGGTCTGTCATCTTGGGTTCTCCTGAGGACGTAAATTTGCGCTATGGTTAGGCTATGGGGGGCAGGGGTACAAGGTCCGCCCGTACCCCTAGCGCATCCAAAAGCCTGCGGATTTGATGGTATTGCGAATTTTTGCCTCGCGCCGGGGCAAGTTGTCTTGGTCAAACAGGGCGCGCACTTTGGCGCCACGGCCCTGATAGACATTGCGTTTGATAGGCGCATATCCCTTCAGCACTTTTTTCAGCTTGTTAGGGGCTGCGACTGCCTCAAGGACATCAATCGTATGGTCGCTTTCGCGTGCATAGAGCATCGGGAACATCCGGTAGTGACAGCTGACTGATCCGTCAATCAACCCTTTGGGCAGCGTGTCACGCCCGCCGCCCAACGTGTGGATCACCAAGGGCAGTGCAATCTGGTCAAGCCATGGGAAAAGCTCTTGCGCGCACAACTCTTGCGGAGGCGTGTCGCGGATGGCCACGGCGTATTCTTCGAACAAAGCACCAAAGGCATGGGGGCATTTGTAAAAGAAGAACCCCGCGTTGAAATAAAGATAACGCTTCCAATACTCATTCGGTTCACTCAGATCGAGAGAGCTTTCAAACTCCAGCCCGAATTTGTTGTAAAGTGACCGCCACAATCCGCTATAGTCAGGGCCATATAACTCTGGTTTGGGCCAAGTCCCTTCGCGTTGCAAAGATGCTGTGGGGCGGTCAAAATCAAACGGTACTGATGTCAAATCACCGGTGATCAGCGTATCTGTGTCAAAAAAGACGAAAGGCTCACCTTTAGGCAGGGCGCGCAGCATCTCGATCTTATTGCCATAGGCATAGGCCGCCCCAAAATGCACAGTTTCAAACGGTATAATCTCTGCGTTCAGTTCTGCCAAAGCGTCGCGGATTGCCTGATTGCCCATACGCGGATCATCTGGCCACAAGGGGCCGGGCTGCGGTTCAGCAATCAAAAGACGCCCGGTAAATTCTGGGTTGCAATGGCGCAGTGAGGCCGCGAAAAGCAGTGCTTCATAGGCAAGCCGGCCATGTTGACCAACCACCACCACGTTGAAATTCTGCTGTTTGGACTGCGCGCGACCCGCCATAGCACCGATGTTCTGCCTGTTCGTGTCTGACAAAGCATATTTTGCGGCCTGCAACAACCAAACCTATCTGGTTGCACTTGGGCGTTTGTGCTGCTTGTGATGGGCACACGCGTGCACCACTGGAAAGGGACCCAAACAATGCCCATGCTGCCTGACTTCCGGCTAGAGACTCATTTCGCCAAATGGGAATTCAAGGCGCGCTATCACATGACGGCGTCAGACGCGCAAAGCATGTCACTGCGTGACTTGCTAAACATGGCCAGTGACGCCGATCGCGATGCGTTCGAAGGCATGTGGCTGGGGTACACCGAAACGTTTGGCGCGCCTGATCTGCGCGCTGAAATTGCAGCGACCTATGCACGTCAATCCACGCAGAATGTGTTGTGTTTTGCGGGCGCCAGTGAAGGCATCTTTGCCGCCAATGCTGTGTTGCTGGACCGCGACAGCCACGCGATTGTCATCACCCCGAACTACCAATCTCACGAAACGCTACCGTTGGCGATGTGTGACGCGACCGGCGTGCCGCTTGATCCAGACGATGGCTGGTCGCTCGATATTGACCGCGTGGCAGATGCGATCCGTCCAAACACCAAATTGCTGACCATGAACTTTCCGCATAACCCGACAGGGGCCGTGCTGTCGCGTGATCGGTATGACGCGCTGATTGCACTGTGCCGCCATCACGGTATCTACATTCTGCACGACGAGATTTTCAACGGTCTGGGCCCGACCGGCGCAGAACACTTGCCCTTTGTGGCCGACGTATATGAACGCGGGTTGTCGCTGGGGGTGATGTCCAAATCCTATGGCTTGCCGGGGCTGCGCATCGGTTGGATCGCGTCGCAAGACACAGAAGTCCTAAGCCAGATGGAGCGTATGAAACACTATCTGTCGATCTGTAATTCCGGGCCAAGCGAACGGCTGGCAATCATTGGCTTGAAAAACCGTGCGCAGATTTTGGCACGTAACTGCGCTATCGTGGACGAAAACCTACCCAAATGGGAGGCATTTTTCGCCCGCTACCCCGATCTTTTCGACTGGCACCGCCCCGACGGATCTTGCATGGCCTATCCGCGCTATAAAGGCCCCGAAGGTGTAAATGCGTTTGCCCGCGATCTCGTGGAACAAGCGGGGGTCTTGGTGTTGCCGAGTTCCATTTATGCTTCTGATTTGGGCCCGGTTCCGGAAAATCATTTCCGCATAGGTTTGGGGCGCGAAGGGCTCGACGAAGGCCTTGCCGCGTTTGAGGCGCATTTAATGGCAAACCTTAAATAATCGCAGCGCAACGACTTTCGCATACCGACTCATCATGCAGCGCAGCCGCAGACGGTTTCCCAGCCGTGCCGCGCTATGCTTGCATTTCTTGGTGGCAGCTTCAGCGCCATCACAAATTGCGCGCTACTTATCGTTTTTGGAATAAATGGTGGGCGACCCTGGAATCGAACCAGGCGTGCGTCTCCGCGAGGGAGTTACAGTCCCCTGCCACACCTTGCGGCCTGTCGCCCACGCTGTCGATGCATTGCATAAACAGTGAAGGCGTGATTACAAGCGGTGCTCATAGCCGTCAAGGCGAAATACGTCGCTTTTTTGCGTCAAAACCAGTTGGAAGCCCAGAATGAAAAAACCCAAGTGGGTCGTGCAGAAAGAGCAGGACAAAAAAGCCGAAAACCGCGAGACGATTTGGCTGTTTGGTCTGCATGCGGTGCGCGACGCACTGCAAAACCCTGCACGCGAGAAATTACGCCTTGTGGTCACGCTGAATGCCCAGACCAAATTGGCAGATGCCATTGCCGACGCAGGCATGGAGCCCGAGGTCGTGGATCCGCGCAAATTCAGTGCACCACTTGATCCAGGTTCGGTGCATCAAGGCGCGGCTCTTGAAGTAAAGCCGTTGAACTGGGGGCGATTGGATGACGTCTGCATCGGCCCCGAAGCACCGCGCGTCGTAATGCTTGACCGCGTGACCGATCCTCATAACGTCGGAGCCATTTTGCGATCGTCCGAGGTCTTGGGGGCGTCTGCCGTGATCGGAACCCGCCACCATTCTGCCCCTGAAACCGGCGCTTTGGCCAAAACCGCCAGCGGCGCGTTGGAGCGCCAGCCCTATCTGCGTGTGCGCAATCTGGCGGATGCGATCCGTGCGTTACAAAACATGGGGTATCTGGTGCTGGGGCTGGATGGCGAGGCAGAATTGACGATTGAACAGGCCGTAGACGGCAAACGCGACCGCGCCGTGGCCTTGGTGCTGGGCGCCGAAGGGCCGGGGCTGCGCGAAAAGACCAAAGAAACCGTGGACCATCTGGTACGCATCGACGCGGCGGGCGCTTTCGGGTCTCTCAACGTCTCGAATGCGGCGGCAATTGCCTTATATGCAAGTCGGAAAGCGTAACACGGGAAACACTGAATGGCCCATACTCAGAAAATTGCAACCTGTTGTTATTGCGGCACCAAAGCCGCTTTGGTGTTGGACAAACAGCGCCATGAACTGACCTGTTCAAACTGCGGTGCGCCATTGCATGATCTTAAACGGATACCGGTGGAACGCGTGCAAGCCAAACGCAAACCGCAAAAAGCGCATGACCACGAAGTCCGCTATGCGAAACCGCGCAAAACAAAATACAAATCCCGCAAAAAGAAGAAGAGCTTTCTGCGGTATGCCCTAAAAGAAGCCTTTGAGGTCATCGAAGATATATTCGATTAAGCGGTGTAAGGTGCGACATTTTAACACTTCGTTCACAGAATTGCGAGACAGTCTGGAACACGCCTTGGGCGTACTTATTTAGGTTTCATGTCAAAAGGCCCGGAACGCCTTTTGAGTTTAGACTGTCCCTCGTTCCGTACCTTCCAGCGCCCTTTGCTTTGTGCATCGGGCGCTCTTTTTTTCGGCGTTCAAGCTCTGTAGGGTTCCGCCATGAAATACCCTGACCCTTTGCTAAGAAATATTCTGCACCGCACCGACCGTGTCGCAATGGTCGGGGTATCGATGAACCCGGTGCGCCCCAGTTATTATGTGGCGCGTTACCTGTCGCTCAAAGGGTTTGAGATATTTCCTGTCAATCCCATGCACGCAGGTGAGCATTTGTTTGGGCGGTTGGTTTACGCCAGCCTGTCCGACATCGACGCAAAGATCGATATGGTCGATGTTTTTCGCCGTTCTGATGCTGTGCCGGGGATTGTGGACGAGGCACTAGAATCCTTTAGCTCCCTTCAGACAATCTGGATGCAAATCGGAGTGCAACACCGCGCAGCCGCTGCAAAAGCGGAAAAACACGGTATCACAGTCATCCAAAACCGCTGCCCCAAGATCGAATACCAGCGCTTGTTCGGCGAATTGCGTATGGGCGGATTCGCGACAGGCGTCATTTCTTCGCGTTTGCCTTAGGCGGCGCGCGAAACCTCATCGTATCACAATTCACAAGTACTGCGGCGGGATGTGGCAGCGCATGCCCCTGGCGCAAGTTGGCCCGGTCCACAGTGCCCAACGATTCTATGCCTTAGCATTTTCCACCGAACACGCGCCCGACCCAAGCAAAGTCCCGCCGCGTTTCGGCAGGTATCCACTGCTTTTGCCATGTGCTTTCACGAACTGATCCACAAAACAGAAACAAAGGTTAACAAGTACAGTGAGTGTTTCTGAGGCGATCAAAAACGGACTAAATTTAATTAAATTTGCCACAATTGGGTCTGATTTTCGGTTTCAGATGTCCGCTGAATTCATCATGTGCCAGCGTCCTACACGCGCGGGCCGAAGGGAGACTAAAATGCTGCCATTCATGAACCTGTTTCTTGCCCTGTTGGGGGGGGGCGCTTTGGCCGCGGGGGCCGGCGGTGGCGGGGGCGGGGCCCGCGATGATACCGCTTTGACACCGGAGTCCGCGGATACCGTTCCGCCGCCCAGTAATGAGCCTCAGGTTCCCCCAACAGCCCAAGATGCCCCGCCGGTTGACACCACGCCTGTGCAAGAAAGCCCGGAAGTAGCAGAAGACCAAACCCCGCCCGAGGGAAACGTCCCAACCGCACCGGATACGCCTGACTTGCCCGACAGTGCCTATGCTTTGAGTTGGGCCGGTCTGACAGCGCAAGAACAGTACATGCTGGAATTGGTGAACCGGGCCCGCATGGACCCCGAAGCCGAAGAAGATCGCACGGGGGAGTTGGTTGATTCTGGCGTGTCGACCGCGCCTAAACAAGCCTTGGCGGTCGACCCTATTCTGGCTGCTGCTGCTGACAACCATTCTGCGGACATGTTGGAACGCGACTTTTTTGCGCATACCAATCCGGATGGGGACAGCCCAACGGACCGCGCTCAGGATGAGAACTGGGAAGGCGGTGGTGTGTGGGAAAACATCTCGGCCCGCTGGACAAGTGCAAATTCTGTTTCCGATGAACAGGGCTGGGTAGACGCCAGCCACGAAGGTCTCTGGGAATCCGATGGCCACCAGTTCGGGATGCTTCAAGCCAGTCATACCGTTGTCGGCATCGGTGTCGATTGGGGGGAGTGGTCCTATCCCGGATCGACCTTCCCGACGGCTATGGTCGTGACTGAAAAGTTCGCCAATGACGGTCAAACATATCTGACTGGCGTGGTGATCGACGATGCGGATGGTGATGATTTTTACGATATCGGCGAAGGGCAGGGAGGCGTTAAAATTACCGCATCGACACAGGACGACGTCTTTGCGACTTCGACATGGGCCTCTGGCGGGTATTCGCTTGCGCTTGATGCAGGGACTTACAACGTCCGGTTCGAGGGCGGCGACTTGGACACCGCCTTTGAGACAGTGGTCACTATCGGCACTCAGAACGAAAAGCTGGACGTAAATGAGGATGACCTGAATGGGCCCACAGGTGCCATGTTCGCCGAAAAATCATCCGTGCCTGAGGAAGATCCGATTGCAAGTCTGTTCCTGTCAGCCGAAGCCTCGCTTGACGTGATTGAACGCGAAATGCTTGCCGCAGATGCGTTTGAAGCTGGCGAACAGGAGGATGATCTAGCCTTGCTCTAGCGTCTGCGTCACGGTTTTGTTTCCTGCACCACCCGTATTGCGTGTTGGGGGTGCGGGGCAATCAGCCTTTTGGCCGTGATGCTTTCTCTTGCAGGCCTGATTGCGTCTGTCTGCGTTCCAGCTCTGCCAAAACGTCGTCTAGTGTCACATCGCGCGACGCCAGCATGACCAAGAAGTGATAGAGCACATCCGCGGCTTCAGATGTAAGTGCAGCGCGGTCTCCTTTGACGGCTTCGATGATGGCCTCTATGGCTTCTTCACCAAATTTTTCAGCGCATTTTTCCGGACCTTTGGACAATAGTTTTGCTGTCCAACTGCTCGCTGCGTCGGCGTTTTTGCGTGCCTCAATGGTCGCGAAAAGATCATCCAGCGTCATTGCAGCCTCATCGGTATGCCTGCCTTGGCCATGTGCTCTTTGGCCTCGGCGATGGTGTAGTCACCAAAGTGGAAAATGGATGCTGCAAGCACGGCGGATGCCCCGCCTTTGGTGACCCCTTCGACCAAGTGATCCAAAGTACCAACCCCGCCAGATGCGATGACGGGGACCGCAACGGCATCGCTTATGGCTTTTGTCAGCGGCAAATTAAAACCTGCGCGCGTTCCGTCCCGGTCCATGGAGGTCAGCAGGATTTCCCCGGCGCCCTTGGCAACGACCGTTTCAGCAAACGCAACAGCGTCAATCCCTGTGGGTTTGCGCCCGCCATGGGTAAAGATTTCCCATTTTCCGGGCGATACAGTCTTGGCGTCGATGGCCACGACGATGCATTGGCTGCCAAATTGGTCCGCGGCTTCGGCGACGACATCGGGGTTCGCCACTGCGGCCGAATTAAACGACACTTTGTCGGCCCCCGCCAGCAATAGCGCCCGCACATCCGCTGCGGTGCGCACACCGCCGCCCACCGTCAGCGGGATATAACAGTGTTCGGCCGTGCGGGTGACCACATCGAACATGGTGGCGCGGTTTTCATGGGTCGCGGTGATGTCCAGAAAGCATAGCTCGTCTGCGCCTGCAGCGTCATAGGCAATTGCGGCATCCACCGGGTCACCGGCATCGCGCAGATCGACAAAATTGACGCCTTTGACGACGCGCCCATCGGCCACGTCAAGACAAGGGATGATACGGGTTTTTAACATGGGCGTGGTGTAACGCTGCGGCGTGGTCGAGGCAAGCCTGTCCCCGCAGGGACCTACCGTACGGTGCTCAGGATTTTAACGCAGCGAGCGCTGCCGCCAGATCAATCGCGCCGTCGTAAAGCGCGCGCCCCGAGATCGCGCCGGAAATCACACCAGTTTCCTTGAGTGCTGTCAGATCCGCCATTGATGATACGCCACCCGACGCGATTACAGGGATGTCCACGGCCCGCGCCAGTTCCGCAGTCGCAGCAATGTTCGGCCCGCCCATCGCGCCATCGCGTAGAATGTCGGTATAGATGATCGCGCTGACGCCTGCGTCCTCGAATGATCTGGCCAGATCAATGACTTTGACGTCCGTCTCTTCCGCCCAGCCCTTGGTCGCAACAAATCCGTTGCGCGCGTCTATGCCCACGGCGACTTTGCCCGGAAAGGCGCGGGCGGCTTCACGTACAAGTTGGGGGTTTTCAACCGCGACCGTTCCAAGGATCACCCGTGCGAGCCCTTTGTCGATCCATGTTTCAATTGTGGCCATATCGCGGATGCCGCCGCCCAATTGCGCAGGTACCGGGCAGGATTTCAAAATTGCCTCAACCGGTTCCGCGTTCACAGGCTGTCCAGCAAAAGCACCGTTCAGATCGACAAGGTGCAACCAGGCGCAACCTGCTTGGACAAAGGCGCGGGCTTGGGCTGCTGGGTCATCGTTGAAAACTGTCGATTGTGCCATGTCGCCGTGCACAAGGCGCACTGCTTGCCCGTCTTTCAGGTCAATCGCCGGGTAAAGGATCATACTACGCCCCTTGTCATAAGTGATCGCGCATCTGATGCACGACGCCCACGCGAATTGCAACGCGACGCAAGGTCAATTTTTACGCGACGTACGGTCACGCTTGGCCAGTGGGTTGGGCTTTGACAGGGTGCGCAGGATCTAGGGAGGATGACGAATGAAGAAGTTTTTGGCGACCCTTGCGGTTTTGGCAACATCGACAAGCATGACATTGGCAGACCCGCTTGAGGGCACATGGCAGACCCAAGCGGATGAAGGCGCATTTGCTCATGTGGCGATCAGCCCCTGTGGGGCGAATTTTTGCGGCACGATTGAACGGACGTTCAAGGACGGTGGCGAATATACATCGCCCAATAAGGGCAAAACGCTGGTGATTGACATGGCGCCTCAAGGCGATGGCACCTACCAAGGCCAAGTCTGGCGCCCGAGCAACGACAAAATATATTTGGGCAAAATCGACCTCAGCGGTGACAGCATGCGTCTGCGTGGCTGTGTGGCGGGCGGATTGATTTGCTCCAAGCAGACTTGGGCGCGGGTACAGTAACGCACCTGTCTGCAACAAGCAGGCTATGAAATGGCAATGCGTGCCGCCACTGCTTTGCTGTTTCATTTAACTTCTGATCTGCGCGCAGCTCGATGTCTGTTTACAATCGGTCAGGATTAGATCAGATTTTTACAATGAAAAAATATCTCAGAAAACTGGTTCATCGCCTTTTGACTCACCCACGGCTGAGAGCAGCGGTATACCGGTCGGTGGTCGACGACAATCAATTGATGGTGCGTCTGAACGATGACCACATTATAGTCTGTGATCCTTCGGACTTTATTGGCAGATTGGTGATCGAGAAAGGCGACTGGAGCCGACGTGTCACTGACCAGATCATTGACCGCATCGAAGAACGCCGAAGCGACACACAGCGCGGCGCATGGTTGGAAATCGGGGCCAACATCGGAACGCAGTCGGTATATGCGGGAAAACGCGATGTATTCACGCAGCTGATTTGCATAGAACCGGATCCGTTAAACCAGCGCCTGCTGGAGATTAACCTGCGCAGTAATGGATTGCAGGATATCTCGCGGGTCATCGGTGTGGGCGTGTCGGATAGCTCGTCCACCATGTCACTACACCGCGCGCCCGGCAATTCAGGTGGCGCGTCCCTGATGCCGGAACTTGAAAACCGCGCTGAAGGATCTGAAGACCTTTTGCGCAGCAGCAGCCACGTCGACGTCCCGGTTCTAAGCGGACCGGATTTGATAGCGGAAATCGGCTTGAAGCCCATCGATATCGAATTTATCTGGGTGGATGTTGAAGGCTTTGAATTGCGCGTGTTGTCGAGTTTACTCCCTGAGTTACAGCATTCGGTGCCGGTGTTTTTTGAGTATAAACCGTTCTTTCACAAGCCTGATGCGCGCGCAGAATTTGAAGATATGATTTTTGGCAATTATGCGTCTGTGACAGAAATTCTGCGAAATGGTGATGAAGTCACACTGGACCGTGCAGGTTTTCAGAAAATTAGCCAAGAGACCGACATTTTGCTACTGCCGTAAAGTGTCGGTTTACAAGACTGACACTTAAACGCGCCGCGTAAATCTTATGCAGCACGTCAACTCGGCTTATGGTTGCCACGCCAAAAAGTTAGCGATCATCCGCAACCCAGCGGCTTGGCTTTTCTCGGGGTGGAACTGCAGGCCGACCATATTGTCCCGCCCGATGACAGCTGTCACATCGCCCGCGTAGTCCACATGCGCCAGACGCTGTGCAGGATCGGTGACTTTCATATGGTAGCTGTGCACAAAATAGGCGTGATCACCGGTTTTAACGCCATCAAATACAGGATGCGGCGTGTCGATCACCAGATCGTTCCACCCCATGTGCGGCACTTTCAGACCCGGATCTGCGGGGGCGATTTTCACGACCTCGCCTGCAACCCAAGCGATGCCTTTAGTGTCTTGGTATTCGCGGCCCCATGTTGCCATCAGTTGCATGCCGACGCAGATACCCATGAAGGGGCGGCCTTTGTCTTCGACTGCTTCGACCATCGCCGCATAAAGCCCCGAATGGCCCTTAAGCGCGTCCATACACGCCGGAAAAGCACCATCGCCGGGAAGCACTACACGGTCGGCGCGCGCCACGACATCGGCGTCACCAGTCACGATGATATCACCACCACCAGTTTCATTGGCCATGCGCTCAAACGCTTTGTGCGCCGAATGCAGATTGCCGCTTTCGTAATCAATAATCGCGGTGAGCACTTACAAAGCACCCTTTGTCGATGGAATCGCATCTGCCTTGCGCGGGTCTTTTTCCACCGCTTGGCGCAGCGCGCGGGCCACGGATTTGAAAGCAGCCTCAGCGATGTGGTGGCTGTTGATCCCGTGCAGCATATCCACATGCAGTGTGATGCCGCCATGGGTCGCAAAGGCGGTGAAAAATTCGCGCACCAGTTCCGTGTCAAACGCGCCGATCTTGGGCGTGGGCAATTCCACGTTCCAGATCAGATAGGGGCGCGCGGATAAATCCAACGCGCAGCGGATCAAGGCGTCATCCATCGGCAATAGGCAAGAGCCATACCGCACGATCCCGCGTTTGTCGCCCAACGCCGCCGCAAGGGCTTGGCCCAGGGCGATGCCGGTGTCCTCGACCGTGTGGTGATCATCGATATGCAGATCACCCTGCGCCCGAACGGTCATGTCGATCAGTGAATGCCGCGCCAGCTGGTCCAGCATATGGTCAAAAAAGCCCACGCCTGTCTGATTGTCATATTGGCCGGTCCCATCAAGGTTGATGGTGACGGTGATCTGTGTTTCAGCAGTCGATCGGGTCAGCGTATGGGTGCGCATGGGGGCCTCCGGGCCTTTGGGTCTGTGCGCGCTGTTATAACAACATCGTTCGCCGCGCCAAGACGGCACATTCAGGGATTGCAGCCCCTGTGCCGGATATGTCAGCCTGAGGCTGTGGGGCAGTTCGCCTCAAGAGGGAATTTTCCAATGGCCACATGCGTATTTGTTCAAATCCGCTGCACCCCGGGGACCACGTATAAGGTCGCCGAAGAAATCGCGTTGCGCGAAATTCATTCTGAGCTGTATTCAACCAGCGGCGAATATGACTTGCTGATGAAGCTATACATCCCAAAGGACACGGATGTTGGCAAGTTTATCAATGAAAACCTGCTGACCATCACCGGGATCGAAAGGTCAATGACGACAATGACCTTCAAAGTTTTTTGAACCTGCGGCGTTGCCTTTTAGCTGCCGGGCTCAGCCTGAGTGTCTGCCCGCATAGCGCTGTGGCAAAGACGTATGAGGGTGAGGAAGCGGCAGCCTTGCGCTGCGCCAATACGATGGCTTTGACGGCAGTTGCTTTGTTTGAGACAGGAAAGCACAGCGCGGCCGAGAAAGATGTCTTGCTTGGCATTACCGTGCTGATCCTTGAGATGCACGTATCAGGGACGTGGAACCAGAAGAAAGCCGCATTGGAGGTAGTGCGCGACAGGCGCGACGTAAGGCAGACTTTGGGCGATTTTCAACAATTCGCGGCACAGTGTTTGCGGCAATTCCCGATCAACTAGCCGAATTCGTCGCGCACTTTTTGCGTATGCGCTCCCAACGCGGGGAGGGGCCCCGCCAAAAAGGTGCTGTCGCGCCCGGCGGGGCGGGGGATGTCAGCGCACCCGCCATTTTCAAGCGGCACCGACACACGGCGCAGGGCAGGGTGGTCGGCAAATTCTGTCACGCTACGGTAGCGTGCCCAAGCGATGCCGCCGGCCTCGCACTTCTGTGTCGCCTCGTCCGTGGTCATCGCCGCAAAGAGCGGCTCAAGTGCGGCATCTACATCAGCACGGTTCTGAATGCGTTGGTCGTTTGTCGCGAGATCTGCGCGCGCGTGCAGGTCGGGTTCGTTCAGCACTTTTAGACACAAACGCGCCCATTGGGCGTTGTTTTGCACCGCGATCAGCACCGCACCGTCCGAGCACGGATAGGGACGATAGGGGTAGACCGTCGCATGGGCCATCCCGTGCCGTCCGGTTTCGCGGCCCATATGTTCGCGATGCAAGAAGGGCACTGCCATCCAATCCGCAAGACTATCAAACATCGTGACTTCGATGGTTTTGCCCTGTCCAGTGATCCCCCGTTCGATTAGTGCTTCAAGCACGGCTGCGTGGGCGTTCGCACCTGTGGCTAGATCGGCAATCGGCACACCTGCCTTCGACGGGGCTTCGGGCGTACCGGTTACGGCACATATCCCGCTTTCCGCCTGTACCAGAAGGTCATAGGCTTTCATCTGGGCGTAAGGCGTATCGCTGCCGTATCCGCAGATAGAGACCGAAATCAGCTGTGGATAGTCGCGGCGCAGCACGTCCGCGCCGAGCCCCATCCGGTTCATGGCACCGGGTGCAAGATTTTGCACCAAGACATCCGCGCGTGCGAGCATTCGGCAAAACAACGCAAAGTCTGGCGGCGTCTTTAAGTCCAGCACAGCACTTTCTTTGCCTCGGTTAAGCCAGGCGAAATAGCTGCATGTGCCCTCAACGCCGTAATCATAGTGGCGTGCGGTTTCCCCTTCGCTGCGTTCAATCTTGATCACGCGCGCACCGGCATCGGCAAGGCGCACCGTACACAGCGGGGCGGCCACCGCCTGCTCAAGTGTCAGCACCAAAAGCCCGTCCAAAGCGCCCATTACAGCCACCAGCGCGCAAAGAAAAAAGATACGGTCACAGCATGGTCCTTATGCGGGGGTGGCGCATTTCTCGGGCGGGTGCATGCGCGCTGTCAAGCCAGATGGTATGAAAACCGCGACACGAGCGCGCAGTTTTGCTGTTTTTACGCGTGATCTGACCCATGATACCTAAATTCGTGACGAATTTGGTTGGTTTCTCTTGAGGTCCACCTAAATTTGCCACATTAGAGGGCAGCTTTCAGGCCCCCAAGATCAGGAGTTCGCGTGTCCCTCTTCCTTATCGTTGCCTTGCCATTCCTAGGCGCATTGCTGCCCGGATTGATGAATTCCGCAGGTCGTCAGGCCTGCGCTGGTATCACTTTTACCGTCACTTTATCCGCTTTTATCGGATTGTGGACGAATGCGCCTGCAGTCTTTGCAGGGGAAGTCGTCACCGTCGGGGTCGATTGGCTGCCAATTCTCGGCCTGAACTTTAACCTAATGCTGGATGGGCTTGGGTTTTTCTTTGCCATGCTGATCCTTGGCATTGGGCTTTTGATCATCACGTATGCGCGCTTTTATCTGTCCCGCAAAGACAACATGGGCGAATTTTTCACCTATCTTCTGCTTTTCCAAGGCGCGATGGTCGGGATCGTCCTAAGTGACAACATATTGCTTTTGCTGATTTTCTGGGAACTGACGTCGCTGTCCTCGTTCTTGTTAATTGGATACTGGAAGCATTTGCCCGAAGGTCGCCAAGGCGCGCGTATGGCGCTGACTGTGACCGGTATGGGTGGTCTTGCTATGATCGGTGGCATGCTGATCCTGGGCCAGATCGTGGGCAGCTATGACCTGAGCGTTATCTTGCAAAACCGCGATCTGATCGTCGAGAGCCCGCTATACCTGCCCGCGCTGATCCTGATCTTGCTTGGCTGTTTCACGAAGTCTGCGCAATTCCCATTCCACTTCTGGCTACCGCACGCAATGGCTGCGCCGACGCCGGTGTCGGCCTATCTGCACTCGGCCACGATGGTAAAGGCAGGGATCTTCCTGATGGCGCGCATGTGGCCGGTATTGTCGGGCACGCCTGAATGGTTTGTGCTGGTCACCACGGCGGGTCTGATCACAATGGTGTTGGGTGCAGTGATTGCGCTGTTTAAACACGACCTGAAATCGCTTTTGGCCTTTTCGACCGTCAGTCACTTGGGGCTGATCACAATGCTTTTGGGTACAGGCACGGCTTTTGGTGCAATGGCGGCGGTTTTCCACATTCTGAACCACGCAACTTTCAAAGCGGCGCTGTTTATGTCTGCGGGCATCGTTGATCACGAAGCGCACACGCGAGATATAAGGCGGCTTGGCGGCTTGCGGCACTTGATGCCGATCACCTTTGTGATTGCCACGATTGGGGCCCTGTCCATGGCAGGTATTCCGCTGTTGAACGGGTTTCTGTCCAAAGAGATGATGCTGGAAGAGGCCACGCATACGGTGTTGTTCAACAGCCCTTGGCTGGTGCCAGCGCTGGCCACGGTTGGGTCACTTTTCTCGGCGGCCTATTGTTTCCGCTTGATCGGGCACACGTTCCTTGGTCCCAAGCGCGACGATTACCCCACAACGCCGCATGATCCGGGCCCCGGAATGTGGATGCCGCCTGCGATCCTTGTGGCACTGGTGGTCATCATTGGGGTCGCACCCTTCCTTGTGCAGGACTTTGTCTTCCTTGTGGCTAAAGCCGTGATGGGTGAGACGGCTGTTTTGACAACGAAATACATCAAAATCTGGCACGGTCTGGTACCTGCTTTGTTCATGTCGATGGCGGCGGTTGCAGGTGGTCTGATCCTTATGGGTCTTTACAAGCCCTTGCTGCGCGTCTGGGAAAACACCCCACGCCCCGAAGCCAAGGTTATCTTTGAAGGATTGGTCGAATTGATCGTACGCGCGGCAAAGCGCGCTGTATTGCCGATGCATGACGGATCGTTTTCGCGCTATTCGGTGATTGGGGCTGCTGCCATTATTGGCGCGGGCTATTATGCGTGGGTCACCGGCACGGTGGGTGAGGCAACGCGCGAATTGCAACCTGTGTCGGCGGTGCCTGTTGCGGGCTGGGCCATGCTGGTCGCGGCGACGATAGCTTTGGTCTTCTTGCACCGCAATCGCCTGCTGTCGCTGATCCTGATCGGTATTGCGGGTCTGATGGTGTCGGTAGGCTTTGTTTATTTCAGTGCTCCAGACCTTGCGATGACGCAATTAACCGTTGAGGTCGTGACAATCGTGCTGTTGCTGCTGGCATTGAACTTTCTGCCCAATAAAACCCCCGTCGAAAGTTCTGTGCTGCGGCGCAGCCGAGATGCGGTAATCGCGGTCGCTGGGGGGCTGGCCACCATGGCGCTGTCGTATCATTACCTGCTGCGCGAAAGTGTGCTGCCGACGATTTCGGCCTTTCATGTTGAAAACTCGTACAAAGGCGGCGGTGGCACCAATATGGTGAACGTGATCCTTGTGGATTTCCGGGGCTTTGACACCTACGGCGAAATCATCGTGTTGGGGATCGCGGCGTTGTTGATCTATGCGCTGACCGAAAGCTTGCTAAGCAGCCCGGTACGCGCCCGCTTGTTGAACCGCAAACCCGATCAACCGCGCGCGGGCGATATGCACCCCACGATGATGGTGGTGATGACGCGGGTGATGATGCCAGTGATCATGCTGGTGGGCTTTTACATCTTCCTGCGTGGTCATAACGAACCGGGCGGCGGGTTTATTTCGGGCCTTGTCGTGTCTATCGGGGTGGTTATGCAGTATATGGCATCGGGCTTTGGCTGGGCGTCGGCGCGGTTGCGCTATCCTTACCACGGCGTCATTGGTGCCGGTGTTCTGATTGCGGGCCTGACGGGCATCGGGTCGTGGTTCGTGTCCAAACCGTTCCTAACATCGGACTTTACCTACGTGCGTATCCCGCCCTTCAACGAGTTCGAGATCGCAACAGCGGCGCTCTTTGATCTTGGTGTTTTCCTTGCTGTTGTTGGGGCGGTGATGCTGGCTTTGGAAAGCCTTTCGCGGCTCGCGCGTCGCCAGGATATGGCCGACAGTGACCACCCCATGGATATTGATCCGTCACGCGATGACCCGCCGGGCCCATCCGTAAAGGGGGAGGTGTAATATGGAACTGCTTGTTGCTTCCGCCATTGGCGTTCTGACGGCCTGCGGTCTTTATCTGTTGTTCCGCTTGCGAACTTTCCCGGTGATCTTGGGCATATCCCTGCTGACTTATGCGGTGAATGTGTTCTTGTTCGCCTCTGGGCGATTGACGGTTGGCGCAGCCCCCATCTTGGACAAAAGCGCCGATTTGACCTATGCAGATCCGTTACCGCAAGCCTTGGTATTGACCGCGATTGTTATCTCGTTCGGGATGACGGCTGTGGTCGTGATGATCGCCTTGGGCGCTTATCTGGGCGGGGATGATGACACAGTCAACGACGCCCCAGAAGAAGATACGACCCGCCGGGAGGATGCGACATGATGCATTGGATTGTTGCACCGGTGTTGCTGCCTGCCTTGGTGGCGCCGTTCATTGTGCTCGCTGCAAGGTATCATATTGGTATCCAGCGGGTGTTTTCAGTCGCGGGCGTCTTGGCGTTGATCGCTGTGGCTGCAGGGCTCGCCTGGCAGACATCAGATGGCACGATAGTGCTGTACCAGATGGGCGATTGGGCGGCCCCCTTTGGCATCGTGCTGGTGGGGGACAGGTTGTCGACCATGATGGTGCTTTTGACATCAGTGCTGGCACTGTTTGTGCTGCTTTACGCTATAGGGTCTGGTTGGGATGAACGGGGGCGGCATTTCCATGCGCTGTTCCAATTCCAGCTGATGGGGATCATGGGGGCTTTCCTGACTGGTGACGCCTTTAACTTGTTTGTTTTCTTCGAAGTCCTGCTGATCGCTTCATACGGTTTGATGATCCATTCTGGTGGCAACATGCGGATGCGGGCAGGGGTGCAATATGTGCTCTTCAATCTTATCGGATCGACGCTGTTTCTATTCGCCTTGGGGTCGATTTATGCGGAAACCGGCACGCTGAACCTTGCGGATCTGGCGCAGCGCGTGGCCGAAGTAGACCCGGCAGAGACGGTGGGTATACGCGTGGCTGCCGTTTTGTTGCTGTTGGTCTTTGCGATCAAAGCCGCCCTTGTGCCACTACATTTCTGGCTTCCCTCAAGCTATGCCGAGGCGCCTGCACCCGTGGCCGCCCTGTTTGCAATCATGACCAAAGTGGGTGCGTATGCGATCATCCGCGTCTACACGATGGTCTTCCCGCCAGAGCTTGAAGCGACGGCAGGGTTGCATGGCGATTGGCTGACGCCACTTGCGCTGATCTCGCTGGCGATTGGTGCGCTTGGCGTGCTCGCTGCGCGTAAGCTGGACCGGTTGGTGACCTTTTCGGTGATCGGATCGATGGGTATGGTGATGGTGACCATCTCGCTCTTTACGCCCGAAAGTACGGCCGCGGCACTTTACTATATGATCCACTCGACACTGGCGGCCGCTGCGCTGTTCTTGATTGTCGATCTTGTGCAAACCGGACGCCTGAACCTTAAGCTGACGCCGATGCCTTCGATGTCGGGGGCGGTGCTGACGTCGGCATTGTTCTTTACCGCGGCCATCGCGATGACTGGCTTGCCGCCGCTGTCCGGATTTTTAGGCAAGCTGTTGGTTTTGGGTGCCGCCTTCCCGACGGATGCAATGGCTTGGGTCTTTGCGGTTGTGTTGATCTCAAGTTTGATCAGTGTCGTTGGGTTCTCACGCGCGGGCAGCATTCTGTTTTGGAAAGCCAAAAGCGTAGACCGCGCGGAAGATGACCCGGCGCCGGACGCCCCTGCAACGCTTTCTTATGTCGCCGTAGGGGGGCTTTTGGCGCTGCTGGTCCTGCACACCGCCTTTGCGGGGCCGATGCATCGTTACATGACTGCAACCGCCGCCCAGCTTTACGCGCCTGAGCCTTATATAGCGACTGTGTTGGACACACCGGGCAAACTGAGCAAACCCAAGGAGGGCTACTGACATGTCCAAAGTAATAGGCTGGCTGTTCCCTCACCCCTTGCTGACTGTCTTGCTGGCGATCGTCTGGGTGATTCTTCAAAATGAAGTTTCAGCAGGCATGGTCGTTTTTGGGATCATCTTGGGCATAATCATTCCGCGTGCGACAGAAGCTTGGTGGCCGGACCGACCCAAGGGGTTCCGCGCGGGCAAGATGCTCAGTTATTGCTTGTTGGTTGTCTGGGATATCATCGTGGCCAACATTGAAGTGGCGTGGATTGTTCTGACCAAGCCCAATTCAAAATTGCGCCCGGCTTGGGTGGAAGTGCCGCTTGATTTACGCCAACCCGAAGCGATCACAATTCTTGCAGGCACCATCACCCTGACGCCAGGAACGGTATCGGCAGACCTGTCCGACGAAGGCCACAGCCTTCTTGTTCATGCGTTGGACACAGATGATCCGCAAGCTGTCTGCGATGACATCAAGCACAGATATGAGCGCCGCTTGAAGGAGATATTCCAATGAGTTTTGCAACCGATCTAATGAACATCGCGATGGTTTTGGCCTTTGTCGTGCTGGCGATCAGCCAAGTTATGGCGATGGTGCGGCTGGTCATAGGCCCTGACACAGGGGACCGTATTCTGGCGCTTGATACCATGGTGATCTATGCGATTGGCTTTATTGTGCTCTTGGGCATTTCACAGGGCACGCGGGTCTATTTCGAAGTGTCGCTTTTGATCGCAATGCTGGGTTTCGTCTCGACAGTTGCATTTGCGCGCTTTGTCTTGCGGGGGGATATCATCGAATGACTGTTGAACTTGTTGCCTCTGTTGCCACTGCGATTTTCCTATTGATCGGCACGGTATTCACCTTTGTGGCCGCCATCGGTCTGCTGAAGTTGAACGATTCCATGACACGGCTGCATGCGCCGACCAAGGCGGGCACTGTCGGAATTGGTGCATTTTTGTTGGCGTCAATGTCGCACGCGCATGTGATTGGTGAAGGCTCTATGCATGAGCTTTTGATCTTGGCATTTTTGTTTGTTACGGCACCGATATCTGCGAATTTCATCGCTAAGGTGAATATCCACAAACGCGCGTGCGACATGCCGCCTGCACCGAAACAAGACACAATGTGGTCTACCTTGAATGTTCCAGAAGCGGATAAAGAGCTGGCGCCACAGACAGAGAACTAGGCGGCCAATCCGTTGCAATTCACCTAACACGCTGTCCAGAAACTGTGGTCAGTCTGACGGTCATCACGCCCAGTCATCCGGGGTGAGGCGTAGTTTTTTGATCCGTGAATAAAGCGTGGTCGGTTGGATGCCCAGCAAAGCCGCGGCACCCGTTTCACCGGCTACTTTTCCGCCTGTCTCACGCAGGCAGCCGATCAGGTTGGCAGTTGCCATGCTTTCGATTTCGGCTTCAGTCAAAAGTGCCGTGCGGGTGCGTGCACTGGCGATGGGTGCGGATGCAATTTCGACCATGAGCTTACCTCCGGTCGAGACAATGGCCCCGCGTTCGATCACATTGGCCAGTTCGCGTACGTTCCCCGGCCAGTCGTAGGTGCGCAGTTTTTTTACTGAGCCTTCCGTCAACGCAGGTACAGTGCGATTCAACCGTTTGCAGGCCAGTGACAGCAAATGCGCAGTCAGTGGGGCAATATCGTCCGGTCGTTCCCGCAATGGCGTGCAATGGATCGGAAAGACGCTGAGGTAAAAAAACAAATCCTGCCGAAATCGCCCGGCCTGTACCTCTCGTTCCAGATCGCGGCTGGTGGAGGCGATGATGCGCACGTCAATGTCTCGCTTGCGGGTTTCGCCTTGGCGCGACACCACGCCAGACTGCAGCGCATTTAACAATCGGCCCTGTTGTTCAAGCGGTATGTCGGTGACTTCATCCAGAAACAAAGTGCCGCCGTTGGCCAGTTCAAGACTGCCTGCCTTGTCCTTTAGCGCATTGACAGACCCGCCGCGCACATGACCAAAAAGCTCATCCTCCATCATCTCGTTTGAGGCAGAACCGCATTGAAAATGAATAAGCGGACGGCGTCGCCGATCACTGTCTTTGTGAATGGCCGAAGCCACCAGCGACTTACCTGTTCCGGGCTCCCCTGTGATCAAAACATTAGCAGATGTGCGCGACACCAGCTCGACACGTGCCAGTAGCGCCTGTGTGGCGGGCGAGGCTCCCACAATGTCGTGGTGCGCGCGTTCAATGCTGATCGCCTCCTGAAGATAGGTGTTTTCTTGTTCTAATTTGTCGCGCAAGGCGGCGACCTCATCCATAGCCTCGCGCAGGCGTCTTTCGTTTTCCTTGCGCTGGGTAACATCGCGAAAAATCACCACAGCACCCGCCAGCACAGAATCGTCATAAATCGGGGTTGAGACGTATTCGACACGGATTGGTTTACCGTCTTTACGCCAAAACACTTCGTCTTCGATGCGGCTGACTTCTTCGTGGCGGAAAGACTGATAGATCGGGCAATCATGCGACGGATAGTGATCGCCATTCAGATGGTGATGATGGATCATAGAATGGATGTCGCGGCCCAACAGGTCTTCGGCTGTCCAACCTAGCATTTCTTGTGCGGCACGGTTCACAAAGGTCGTCTTGCCGTTGGCATTCACGCCGTAGATCCCTTCGCCTGCAGCGTTCAGGATCAGTTGGTTTTGCCGTTCCAGTTCGGAAAAGAACACCTGTGCGCGTTGCCATTCCATTAACCCACCTTGCTGAATTTGGGCATCTGCCGTGCGGCGTGCGCGTAGGTCCAGCTCTGTGAGATCTAGAAAAGCAAGTGTCAGATGATTTTCGTTGTCACAGACGCGCGCGCCGCGCATTTCAACGTCAAGTGCGTCACCCTGGGCGGTTTGCAGGGCTATTGTCCGGCTCCACGCGGCGCCACGGTGCAAAACCTCTTCGAAAAAGAGCCGCACAGCGATGAAAGAGCCGTCCAAAAGGGGGGCGAACTGTGATCCCACCAGATCTGATGTGGCAAAAAGCTGCTGTGCTGCATTGTTTGCGCTGACAATTTGGTCCTCAGCAAGGTCCAGAACCAGCGTGGGCGTCAAGGAAAAAGCTAGCTGTGAATCGGCTTGGGGTGCTGAGAGCATCATGGGCTTAACTTGTCCTAAGAGGCCCTATCACACAATACGAAAAATCGTAAATTACTAAATTTCATAATTAATGTGATGGCAAAGATCAATACATATCCATAAAAAACAATACCTTGTGCATTTTATTTTTTTCTTCTGACTCTCTTTCCATGAACGGGTCAGTGCAACAGTTTGTTAAGGGACAAGAAACAGGAGACCTATGATGTCATCAAAAAGCTTGGGAAATCCCTATTCAGATAAAACCGACCTGCGGCACGGTGCCGATTGCGGATGCTCCACTTGCGCCTCTGGAGACACTCATTTGACCGCAGGTCCGGGCGAACCTGACCTGACGACCAGCGAAGGTATGCTGGAGCGCGCCGTAGAAAGTGCAATCGTACGATCGGTCTTTGGGCACAGCGACATTGGGCGACGGTCCTTCATGGGGATGATTGGGGGCACGACCGCTGCGGCAGCCTTGGCGTCTGTGTTCCCGTTGGAGCAGGCAAAAGCCGCGATCCTCGACAATTTAGGGCCACCTGAAAAAACCGATCTGAACATTGGATTTGTTCCGATTACCTGTGCGACGCCGATCATCATGGCGCAGCCGCTGGGCTTTTACGAAAGGTATGGGTTGAATGCGCAGGTCATCAAAACAGCCGGTTGGGCCGTGGCGCGCGATAAATCGCTGAATGGTGAATATGATGCCAGCCACATGCTCACACCCATGCCGCTTGCAATGACACTGGGCGCGGGGTCGATCGCGGAACCCTACATCATGCCCGCAGTAGAAAACATCAACGGGCAGGCAATCGTGCTGAGCAACGAACACCTCGACAAGCGCGACCCCAAACAGTGGAAGGGCTTCACCTTTGGTGTGCCGTTCGAATACTCGATGCACAATTTCTTGTTGCGGTACTATGTGGCGGAATTTGGTCTTGACCCTGACGTCGATATTCAAATTCGCGTTGTGCCGCCGCCAGAAATGGTTGCAAACTTGCGTGCCGGAAACCTTGATGGATACCTGAGCCCCGATCCGTTCAATCAGCGCGCCGTTTTTGAGGGCATCGGCTTTTTGCACATCCTGACCAAGGAAATCTGGGAAGGGCATCCGTGCTGTGCGTTTGCTGCTCCGCTCAGCTTTGCGCAGGAATTGCCGAACACCTATGGCGCCTTGCTCAAGTCGATCATTGACGCCACGCAATACGCGTCGGCTGCGGAAAACCGCAAGGAAATCTCGGCGGCGATTGCGCCTACCAACTACTTGAATCAACCAGTGACGGTGATCGAACAGGTGCTGACAGGCACGTATGCGGATGGATTGGGCGAGGTAAAACGCGTGCCCGACCGGATCGATTTCGACCCCTTCCCGTGGCATTCCATGGGCGTTTGGATCCTGACGCAGATGAAGCGCTGGGGTTATATTGAGGGAGACGTGGATTACCGCGGTGTGGCCGAACAGGTCTACCTGGCGGCAGATGCAAAGAAAGTCATGGAAGACCTCGGCTATGAGGCACCGGACGTGACCTACAAATCTCATACAATCATGGGCAAAACCTTTGATCCCGCAAAGCCCGAAGAATACGTCAAAAGCTTTGCGATCGGGAAGGGCTGATCGATGGACAGACTATCGCTCAACCAACGGGCGGCGTTGCTCTCCATTCTAATGCTGGTGGTGGGGCTCCTTGTTTGGGAGCTTTCCATCCCCGCGCAAAAGGCCGTTGAGGAACTAACCGAATACGAGATCCTGACGGGGGCAGGGCAGGCCAAAGCAGGCGTGCCCCCGCCCAGCGATGTTTTGGCCAAAGCCTGGGAGCAGCTGTCAGACCCGTTCTATGATGCAGGCCCCAACGACAAGGGCATCGGTATCCAGATCGGCTATTCAATCTACCGCGTGTTGACGGGCTATGCTTTAGCCGCGGCTGTGGCGATCCCGCTTGGGTTCCTGATTGGCATGTCGCCCGTGGCCTACAAGGCGCTCAACCCGTTTATCCAAGTGCTGCGTCCAATATCACCGCTGGCGTGGATGCCGCTTGCCCTGTTCATTATCGGTGACAGTGAAGCATCGGCAATATTTGTGATCTTTATCTGTTCCATATGGCCTATGTTGATCAACACCGCGTTTGGTGTGGCCGCTGTCAGACAAGACTGGGTCAACGTGGCGCGCACCCATGAACTGGGCCACCTGAAAACCGCGTTTTTTGTCATCTTACCTGCGGCTGCACCGACAATCGTGACGGGCATGCGCATTTCAATCGGTATCGCATGGTTAGTGATCGTGGCGGCAGAGATGCTCGTTGGTGGGACAGGTATTGGCTACTACGTGTGGAACGAATGGAACAACCTTGACCTGACATCGGTGGTCTTTTCGATCCTGATGATCGGTGTTGTAGGCATGTTGCTGGATGCAGCCTTTGGGTTGTTGCAGCGCAGCGTGTCATATGTGGAATAGGAGCAAACATGTCTAAACCTTTCCTGAGCATTGAAAACCTCACACAGGTCTACCCTGACGGACAAGGCGGTGATTTGACCGTTTTCGAAGATGCAACATTCGGCGTGGAAAAGGGTGAGTTTGTCGTTATTCTTGGCCACTCTGGCTGCGGCAAATCGACGATTATGAACATCCTTGCGGGTTTGGCAGAGCCGACAAGCGGGGTTGTCAAAATGGACGGTTATGAGGTGTCAGGCCCTAGCCTAGACCGCGGTGTGGTGTTTCAGAATTATTCTTTGTTGCCCTGGCTATCGACACTGAAGAATGTGACCTTTGGGGTGGCTGCCCGGCATCCGCAGTGGTCCAAGGCACAGGTCACGGAACATTCCAAAAAGTTTCTGGCGATGGTGGGGCTTGAGGGGGACGTGATCCACCGTAAACCCAGCCAGTTATCGGGTGGCATGCGTCAGCGTGTGTCGATCGCACGGGCTTTCGCCAATCATCCGCAACTATTGCTGTTGGATGAACCTTTTGGTGCATTGGACGCGCTGACGCGCGGTACCATTCAAGATGAGCTTTTGAAAATCTGGGGCGGCACAGAGCAGACCGTCTTTATGATCACTCATGATATTGACGAGGCGATCCTGCTTGCAGACCGGATTCTTTTGATGACGAACGGCCCCTTCGCGCGCGTCGCGGAATCGGTCGAGATCACCATTCCGAGGCCGCGCACGCGCACGGAGATCGTTGAACACCCCAATTATTATGCGATCCGAAACCATCTGGTGCATTTCCTTGGTGAACGCTCGAAAGAACTGGCCGGCAAACAAGAAGGTGGATCACGCCAGCCTGAGACGGTGCGCATCGACAAAACGGCCGCTGCTGCCGAAGGCGACACCGATACCCCACGACACCTGCGCGCCGTGAATAGCTGATCACGCGCGCGCAGAACCGAGAGGAGAAACAGCAATGAAAGATACGATTGAAATGACCAACATGATGACCAAGGAAGACGTCACAGAGATGATCCTGTCGGCCAAGCGGACCTCCGGCATGACATGGGAAGAAATCGCCGAAAAAATCGAAATGTCACCTGTGTGGACACATTCGGCAGCCATGGGCATGAACGCTATGCCAAAAGACAAAGCCGAAGCGCTGCAGACCGTGATGGGCCTGCCGCAAGAGGCGGCATTAGTTTTGGCCGAAAGCCCTACAAAAATTTGGGAACAGGCCGTGCCGACCGACCCTTGCATCTATCGCCTGTATGAAATCGTGGGCGTCTATGGGCCAACGATTAAAGCGATTATTCAAGAGAAGTTTGGCGACGGCATCATGTCTGCCATTGATTTCGATATGCAGATCACGCGCGTGGAACATCCCAAAGGGGATCGCGTGAAAATCGAAATGTCGGGCAAATACCTCGGGTATAACAGTTGGTGATCCTCGGTCGGGTGGGGGGCTTGGTTGCAGCCTCCCGCCTGCAGGAATTTGTGATATGACGCGCGCCCCGATCCCTCCTTTTTCCTACGATGACGCTGTGCAAAAGGTACGCATGGCGGAAAATGCTTGGAACCTGCAAGACCCGGCCAAAGTTGCGCTGGCGTATACCGTTGACACGCAGTGGCGCAATCGGTCTGAATTCCTGAATGGAAGAGCTGAAGTCGAAGCGTTTCTGGTTCGGAAATGGGAACGCGAACGAGACTACCGCCTGATAAAGGAAATCTGGGCACATTCTGAAAATCGTATTGCCGTCCGATTTTGTTACGAATACCGCACAGCAGACGGGCAATGGTTTCGCGCGCATGGAAATGAGAATTGGCAATTTGATGCGGATGGCTACATGGCTATGCGTCATGCCTCGATCAATGATGTGGAACTGTCGCAAGATGCCCGCTTGTTCCACTGGCCTTCTGGCGTGCGGCCAGATGACCACCCGGGGCTGAGTGATCTAGGTCTGTGATGGGTTGGCAAGAGTGTTTTGTCAGCTTTACACATGTTCCAAAAGGCGGTCGGAAAGCTAGCCTCTTTCCAGTTCCATCCTCAGGCCAATCCGCGATGTCCGAGAGGACTGCGCCGTTGGTTTGCAGCTCAATGCCACGAGTGGCCCCCATCTGCCGTTATGGGGCGTTTATGCGTCGGGTACACGGTGCACAAGCACCACTCTGACGCCAACCTTTGGACGCGCGCGTTGGGCCCACGCGGGTTGATCCGCGTCATGACGTCTGTGATACAAACGCGTCGAGTCCAGCACGTCCATTGTGGCGGTGCGCAGCTGATCGTTGGTGCGCTCTATTGCAGCCTAATGCCCCTGCCAATCAGGACGTGGCGCGGGTTCGTCGACAATTTATGCAGCCTGGTATGCGTGTATGTCAGACCATTTGGCTGGGGATTTCAAAAGAAAGTCCATTGAGCAGGCCAATCAAATGCAAAAACACGCCAGTCCAGTGCCGAAGGCATGCGCTGCAGCCAAGCAACCCGGCAGTGTACATTGCCCCAGATGGGGTAAAGCTATACTACGACTATTCAAGAAAGTACCCATTGGAGCGGGCGAGGCGATTCGAACGCCCGACCCTAACCTTGGCAAGGTTATGCTCTACCCCTGAGCTACGCCCGCATCCTTGGGTGAGCCGTGGAATAACGGGGCACGTTGCGCGCTGCAAGTGGAAAATCTGCCCCGGCGCAAAAAAAGTGAAAAAGAATTGAACCGTACGAGATGAATGTATTCGCGTACCGGGCCTGCCTGCACTGAACGGTCACGATAGAAACTGTAATTTGGCTCAAATACGGCACAAATTGGCCTCATTCCGCGGCTAGCGTTTTCATTAACTAAGTTTGGGAAAGCCCAATAACGGGATGCGGGGCGCCTTGATTTCATGAAATCGCATCCGGAGAAGTGATATGAAGACTCGGTCTGCGTTACATGCAATTGGTGTCAGCATAATGCTTTCAGGGGCATTAGGGCTTAGTTTGAATGCGGTGATAGTCGATTACGCTTATGCCAAAAACGGTAATGGTGGCGGTAACGGCGGTGGCAATGGTGGCGGTGGCAATGGTGGCGGTAACAGCGGTGGCAATGGTGGCGACTCTGCCGGCAAAGGCGGCGGAAATGGTCAGGGTGCTAACGGAAAAGGTAACGCGTTTGGAAAAAACAAAACCGGTGCCAGCAAAAATGCGGCTAAAGGGTCAACCGAAACCGTAGGCGCGTCTTTGAAAAAGCTGTTCGGCATCAAGACGCAAAAGAAATCACAAAATGCCAGTAAAAGCTCTACTTCGCAGCGCAAAGCAGTCTCACGTTCCAAGTTGGAACGTGTCGGTAAACAACCCACCAATGTCTCTATGCGCCCGCCATCCAAAGGCGTCCGTCCAAATGTGGGGCAAGGCAGAATTGCATCTGAACTAAAATCTTTGAACGCTGCACACGCAAATCTGAATGGTTTGGCAAATGCGGCACCCAACAGCGTTCCCGGCATGTTGAACACGTACCGCGAGGCCTCGTTGTTGCAGGCTGTCAAGCTGTCGGCGGTAAATATGGCTGTGATTGCGGTCGAGGATGCAAAGACGATTGATATGACCGCACGCGATACGGCAATTGCCGCGCAAATCAAGCTTGATGAGGCAGAAGCAGCGCTTGAAGCCGCCGCATCAGATGCTGACAGTCTTGAGCAATTGACCCAAGATGTGACCAGCGCCGAAGCTGCATTGGCCGAAGCCAGAGCATTTGCAGACATATCAGCAGATACTTTGTTTGATGCCCAGGTGGCCGAAACAAAGGCGGCAGTCGAAGCTGTAGAGGCAGGTCAGGTGGCGCAGGCGGCCTTTGACGCTCTACCGGGCGCGCAAACGCTTTCTGACGCTGCAAAGTCTGAGTTGAATGACTTGTTGGGATTAGATGTAACAGACGACCAACCGGCAGCCAGCGACGATAGTGCGAAACTATCTGTGGAGGGTGGTTTGGAAACAGACGTCTTCTAACAGTGATAAAACGGTAACACCAAAGCCCCAGCACTGATCCGCTGGGGCTTTTATCGTTTATGGTTTGCTATTCCAATTCGACCAGAAGGTCTTTTGCGTCGATTTGCCCACCAGGGCTTACGTGCACTGCTTTGACGGTCGCCGCACGTTCGGCGTGAATACCTGTTTCCATTTTCATCGCCTCAATGGTCAGGAGCAAATCGCCTGCAGCGACTTTGGCGCCGACAGTGGCGGCAACAGATGCAACAACGCCGGGCATCGGCGCGCCAATGTGGTTGGCATTTCCTGTTTCAGCTTTGGGTCGTTGCTGCGTTGTGGCCTTGACCAACCTGTTGGGCACACGGATGACGCGCGGTTGGCCGTTGAGTTCAAAGAACACTTTGACTTCGCCATCTTCATTGGTCTCGCCCACGGCTTGCAGGCGGATTTCCAATTGTTTGCCCGGATCGATTTCCGCAGTGATCTCTTCGCCGGGTTCCATCCCGTAAAAAAACGTGCGCGTGGGCAGCGTGCGTACAGGTCCATACGTCCGGTGGCGGCCCATGTAGTCAAGGAAGACTTTGGGATACATCAGGTATCCCGACAAATCCTCATCATCCACTGCACGGCCTTCCATCGCGTCTGAGGCTTCTTTGCGCAGCGCCTCAATATCGGCGGGCGGAAGGTGCTTGCCCGGGCGTTCAAGGTTGGGTTTTTCGTCTTTAAGCACCTTGGCCACGATCAGATCAGGGAACCCACCAGGAGGTTGCCCCAAATTGCCACGCATCATGTCGATGACGCTGTCGGGAAAGGACACATCGGTATTTGCGTCTTCCACATCGTCGCGGGTCAGACCTTGGCTGACCATCATCAATGCCATATCGCCTACAACCTTGGACGATGGCGTTACTTTGACGATATCCCCGAACATCTGGTTTACATCAGCATAGGTCCGGGCGACTTCCGGCCAGCGATCTTCAAGACCTAAGCTGGCGGCTTGCGCTTTTAGGTTGGTGAACTGCCCCCCCGGCATTTCGTGTAAATAGACCTCGGAGGAGGGGGCCTGCATGCCCGTCTCAAACGCAGCGTAATGGCCGCGCACCTCTTCCCAATAGTCCGAGATTTCACGCACAGCCGCCATATCAAGACCCGTGTCTCGGTCGGTGTGTTTCAGCGCTGACACAACAGACCCAAGTGTCGCTTGCGACGTGTTGCCAGACAACGCATCCATAGCGCAATCGACCGCATCCACACCTGCCTCTGATGCGGCAAGGATCGTGGCGCAAGCCACGCCGGCGGTGTCGTGCGTGTGAAAGTGAATGGGCAGGCCGACTTCGGTTTTCAGGGCCTTGACCAACTGGCGCGCAGCGGCTGGTTTTAGCAGCCCAGCCATATCCTTAAGACCCAAAACATGGGCGCCTGCTTCGCGCAGTTCTTTGCCCATGTCGACGTAGTATTTTAGATTGTATTTGGCGCGATCAGGGTCGTTGATGTCGCCGGTATAGCAAATAGAGCCTTCGCAGATTTTTCCCGCGTCGATCACCGCGTCCATCGCCACGCGCATGTTTTCGACCCAGTTTAGGCTGTCGAAGACGCGGAACACATCGACGCCTGTGTTGGCTGCGACGCGCACGAATTCCTGCACGACGTTGTCCGGGTAATTGGTATAGCCCACGCCATTCGATGCGCGCAGCAGCATTTGCGTCATCAGGTTTGGCATGGCGGCACGCAAGTCGCGTAGTCGCTGCCACGGACATTCCTGCAAGAAGCGGTATGCCACATCAAAAGTAGCCCCGCCCCAGCATTCAACCGAGAACAGCTGCGGTAGGTTTGCGGAATAAGCGGGCGCCACTTTTATCATATCGTGGCTACGCATCCGCGTGGCCAGCAAGGATTGGTGGCCGTCGCGCATGGTTGTGTCGGTGATCAGCAACTGGCGCTGCTGTTTCATCCAATCGGCCACGGCTTGTGGGCCTTTTTGTTCCAGCAGATTGCGTGTGCCCATCATCGGTTCTGCGCGCATTTTGGGGGCGCGCGGGTCTTTGACATGGGCGGCGGGGCGCGGATGATCCTTGGTTTCTGGGTGACCGTTCACTGTGATGTCCGCGATATAGGTCAGCACCTTCGTGCCCCGGTCGCGCCGCTTTGAGAATTGGAAAAGGTCCGGCGTCTCGTCGATGAACTTGGTGTG
>JBGCDB010000052.1:0-28625 GCA_045104955.1 Roseobacter sp. | reverse complement strand
GCTACAGCAGACGGGCTGGCAAGCGAGGCAATCGCGGTGCATGTGGATGTTTCGGATTGGTCAAACGTGCAAGCGGCTTATGCCCAAACGATCAGCACTTTCGAACGTGTGGATATTGTTGTGAATTCAGCCGGTATTGCGGGGTCCAACGCCAGTGTTGCGGATTATGACGTCGATGAGTTTGCGCAAATCGTATCGATCAACTTGCTTGGCACATTTCATGTTCTAAAGGCTGTGACAGCCGGGATGCGCGCGCAGAATTACGGGCGGATTTTGAACATTGCGTCTGTTGCGGGCAAAGAGGGGAACCCGAACGCATCCGCCTATTCGGCATCAAAGGCGGGTGTCATCGGGCTGACCAAGTCAGCGGGAAAAGAACTGGCGGACGTCGATGTCGCTGTAAACTGCGTCACACCTGCCGCTGCAAGAACGCGCATCTTCGATCAGATGAGCGAAGAGCACATCAACTATATGCTGTCCAAAATTCCACGTGGGCGTTTCTTGGAATTGGACGAGGCGGCATCAATGATTGCTTGGCTTGTGTCAGAAGAAAACAGCTTTACCACGGGCGCCGCTTTTGATCTGTCGGGGGGCAGAGCTACATATTAGCAGGTACGCATGGCACGTGGTATTTGAGCGTCAAGCACGGCTTGCAAAGGTTAACCGTCTTCGGGGGCAATGGCGCGTTGATACAGATGCCACGTGGTGTGCCCTAGGATTGGTAGGGTGAAAATCAGGCCCAGAAACGCAGGGATCAGCGATAAAAGCATCGTGGCTGAAATGATCGCCGCCCAGCTCAGCATGACGATTGGGTTTTCTGTCACGACGCGAACCGAAGTGATCATCGCTGATACAAAATTCGTTTCTCGATCTAGCAGCAGCGGCATGGCAACGACGGTCAAGGAAAACAACACAGCACACAGTAGCGCGCCTGCGAGCGTGCCGATGGCTAAAAAGGTCCAACCTTCTGGCGTAAAAAATACAATGTTCAGAAAACCGCCAAAGTCCGAAAAAGAAGCATCCTGCAATATGATCGCAAGCCAAAGCCGGATTTGGTAAACCCATACCCAGAAAACCAGCAATGTGACAAAGGCCATCCAGCCCATTTCTCGATTGCGTTGATGGGCCATCACGCTGAGGATGTCTGACCAGTTAAAACTCTCGCCTTTTTGCATGCGGCGCGACATTTCATAAAGCCCCGCCGCAGCGAAAGGTGCCACCAAAGGAAAGCCTACAACCGCGGGGATAATCATCCAGATTTTACCAAGCCAGACAAGACACCACACAAAAGCGATCCCAAAAACCGCATAAAACAGTCCAAAAAAGCTGCTCATGTAGGGGTGAGCCAGAAAGTCAGAAAATCCAGCCTGCAAAGACGCTTTTACGTCATCCGCGGTCACTTTGTTCAACTTTGGCATCGCCTGGTGTTGTGGCGCGGCACTGCGTGGTGATGTGGCTTCTGTACTCTTGGAGGTCATGACATTCTCCTTGCAAAAGGTTGACGTCGTGCCGGGTTGCGACTGGACAGGTTAAGCAACCAGCGGGTTTTTCTTGATGAGTAAACTTGGATCAGGTGGCGCATAAGAACAAGGGGGAGCAGTACCGGCCATCCTTGGTGGGAATGTGTTCGATCCATATACCAAATCTGAGTTGAACAGGCGAAGGTCTTTAGATGGGCGGCATTTCAGGTGGCCGGCTGGTCGAGATCAAGAGGACTGATCTGAACGACATTACGCATAGTGTGACGCGCGTACGAACAGCGCGTTGGTGATTTCGTCGGTCTTTGTTTTATGCCCTGCATTGCTTTGACTGTCCGGCTGCAATCTGACGGGTAGGTTTCTTGGCAATTTATTTTTTTGTCTCCTGCATGTCTGTTCAGGTCGGTTGATAGACACAGGTTCAATAGATCATGCCTTGGGATTTACCTTGAAGAATTCAACCTAAGGTAGTGATTTTAAAAATTTATTCCCGATCAGCTTAAACGTGTGTATTGTCTCCACCTACGCCATTTGATGAAAATCGCAAACAAATTACTGCGTTTGTTTAGTTTGCTGCTAACCCAAGGCAATTACCCCGGTTATATGGATCCTCAAGACACACCACACTTACCAGAGCAAATATTGCAACAGGTCCCTTCAAAGAGCCTTGAAGGTGTTGCGATCGCGCTTGCAGACAAAGAAGACGGTGCGGTCATGGTGTTCAAATGGTGTAACAGCGCCTTTAACAAGATCACAGGCTATTCCCAAAGCGAAGTTATAGAACACCGCGGTACGATTCTGGTTGGCAAAGATACAGAGCAAGGGAACCACCTGCTTATTATCGACAAGTTGATGAACTGGGAAAACTTTTCGGTCATCACGCAGACAAATAGAAAGAATGGTGAGGCCTATTCGGTCAAGATGAGTTGGGCGCCGCTTTCTGATCAAAATGGTGATCGGTGGTGGCTGTGTTCACTGATTGAAATGGATAATCTAAATGATACGAGTGTTGTCCCATTTCCGGTTCAAGAATTGGCGCCAACAGCGGAAAAACTAGATGATTACTGCAGGGAAATTGAGCGACTTCAAAAGGAGAACAAGCGACTATATGAGCTTGCAAAAGCAGTCGCTCGAGAGTCCACCGAAGACCCATTGACCGGCCTGTCAAACCGACGTCAATTCGAGGTATCGTTGCGATCAAGGATATCCGCTTTGAAAAAAGGGGGGGCCGATTTTGCCGTGATCTACATCGATCTAGATCGATTTAAACAGATCAACGACACATTGGGCCATGAGGCGGGGGACGCTTTACTGATATTGACGGCTGACGTGCTGCGCAAGCTGTGTTCCAGCGAAGACGAGATTGCGCGGCTTGGTGGGGATGAATTTGTCGTTCTAAGAGAACTTGGCGATAGCGCTTTGAGCATCAGTGGATTGGCTGATGCAATTATCTCTGAGTTGCATGCGCCTTTTAGTTTCGAAGGTAAGACCCTCTCGACCAGCGCTAGTATTGGCGTGGCGATCGCAGATACCAATATGGAAAAGCCAGAGCAGGTCGTTTCCGATGCGGACACGGCGCTTTACTATTCCAAAGAGCATGGTCGCGCGAAATGGTCTTTCTTTACCTCTGAGATGCACGCGAATGCGGTCGCGACAAAACGTTTGGCAGCCGAGTTGTTGATCGCGTGCGAAAAAAATGAGTTCTTGCCGTACTTTCAACCGATTGTCGACTCCACCACAGGAAGAATTGTTGGCGCAGAAACTCTTGTTAGGTGGGCGCATCCAACACGGGGAATTTTGCCGCCCAACAGCTTTCTTGATGTCGCGGGCAGCATCGGTTTGCTGAACAAAATTGACAAAATTGTTTTCCAAAAACTGTGTGAATACTTACCGTTCTTGGATGACAGCGGCGTCAGCTTGTCGAAATTTTCGATCAACGTGTCGGCAAGCAGGCTCGAAGATTCCTCTTTTATTCACGACTTTAAAACCTCGAATATCGATCCAAAACGTTTGACGGTAGAAATATTGGAATCTGTGTATTTGGAAAGAATGGGCGACAAGGTGGCGTGGGCTCTCAACGAGATTAAAAGCCTTGGCATTGCCATTGCTGTCGATGATTTTGGGACGGGTCACGCCTCTGTTCAAGCGCTCTTGAAGATAGTGCCCTCCATCCTCAAAATTGACCGCCAATTTATTGAAAGTGCGGTGAAATGTGGGAATTCTGCTGAATTGGCAAAATCACTTTTCTCGATTGGACACAGCCTTGATATGACGCTGGTCGCAGAGGGTATCGAAACCGAGGCGCATGCGCGTTTCGCCCGGGAAAACGGGTGCGAGTATTTGCAGGGCTATTTGTTTGGACGGCCAATGAATGCGTCACAATTTAAAGAGTTGCTTGTGGCGACGAATGGCGCGCTTTGGAACACAATGCGTGAACCCACTTCTTTTGACATGGGCTATGTCTCATCAAGTTCGAAAAAGCTCACTTAGCGCAGGGGCGTCGGAAACTGTATGATTGTCTGTTTTGATTTTTAGCAGGCAGACACCTGGGCACCTGACATAGAAACGCTGCGCTGTCTGTATGAAGACTTGATTGATTTGCCTCGTACATTTTGATCACGCTTACGCCTTTGAATGGGTTAAACCCGCAAAATTTTTACGAATAAAAAAACGGTTGTTCATCGTACCTTTAAGGGCTTCGTGGATGATTTAAAGTGAAGTCCGTCAATTAAAAAATAGGTAATTTTTATAGTGCCTGAACACATTAAAATAGCAGCGCATATCAATTCCGCCACAGAGGCCGCGAATGTTGCTCTTTGGAGTATTTGTCCAGACAACGGTGAAACCTGGTTTTCCGACGCCTGGTATACACTGCTTGGATATGACCCCGGTGCATTTGAACCCTGTTTCGACGTATTTATGGAGATGATGCATCCCGAAGATCGATCGCAGACAATCGACGCCTATGAGAAATTGGTGAGCGATCAGACGGCATTATATATGGCAGACTTTCGCCTCAAGCATTGCAATGGCTCTTGGGTCTGGATGGGTGCAACTGGGTCGAAAGTCACAAGGTCTGGCGGTTTGCCTTATATCATTTACGGAATGCAACTGGACATCACGAAACGCAAGTCAACTGAGGCGGCGCTAGTTACGGCTGCGCAATCGGCAGAAGAGCATCGCCAACGCCTTGCGCGATTGGCTGAAAACTCGCCCGCGGCCCTGTTTGAGTTTCGCATGGACCCCGACGGTGAAATTACGATTCCATATATGACGTCTGGTGTGCATGAGATTCTTGCAGTTCCGCCCGAAGAAATACAAAGCGATGGCGTTCAGGTTTTTCGGAATATTGTTGAAGAAGACATGGAAGCCATAGGGCCTGCGATCGAAACCTCTCGGTCTGACTTGTCCCCCTTTCGGATAAGGTACCGCGTGACACGCAAAGACATTGCTGCGGGTTTTATTTGGGTGCAGGCCAGTTCTATACCGCATCGTGAACAAGATGGATCAACGGTTTGGTTTGGTTCAATTTACGACGTAAGCGAAGAAGTAAGCCGCGAAGAGCTTATTGCAGAAGCGCGCGATGCGATGCAGCATCTTGCGCTGCACGATAGTCTGACAGGGCTTCCGAACCGGCGCCATTTCGATGATGAAATGAAATCGCGGCTTGGTGTATCCAAGGGCCAAACACCTACAGCAGTTATCATTCGCATTGATTTGGACCGGTTCAAATATGTAAATGACAGCCTTGGACATGCTGCGGGAGATTTGGTTTTGGTCCGCGTGGCGCGTATACTGAACGAATGCTTGCCCCACGACGGTGTCGCGTTCCGGATGGGCGGGGATGAGTTTTGTGTGTTGATGCCGCCCCATGCCAATGTCGAAGAGGCGGTGACGTGTGTCACAAATATGCAGGCAATGCTATCCAAACCCCTATTGTATGAAGGAAGGCCGTGCCGATTTGGTGCAAGCTTTGGAATAGCGTCGTCAGATCAGGGCCAAATATCCAATGGTGATCTGATGTCTTTCGCAGATGCGGCGCTTTATGAAGCAAAAGCTGCAGGCCGCGGTCGTCTGATTGTTTTCGACAACAAGTTGCACCAGTCTATTCTCGAAGGCCGGAGGCTTGCATCAGAAATCGAAACCGCAATTGAAAACCGGGAATTTGAGCCTTTTTTCCAGCCGCAGGTTGATGCAAAAACGGGCGTTTTGACCGGAGTGGAGGTCTTGGCGCGCTGGCGTACGCGTGATGGTCGAATTCTTGGGCCAGACCAGTTCATTTCTATCGCCGAGCAAGTCCGCGCTGTGCCGCTTATTGATCAGCTCATGGTAGAGCAATGCGTCGAGATTTTTGACACATGGCGAGATGAAATGCCTACGGTGCCCAAGGTCGCGTTTAACGTTTCTGCAGGCCGGCTCAGGGATAACTCGCTTGTTGCGGCGGTTTCGCCCCTGCAAGAACAAGGCATTGTCGTTGCCTTTGAACTGTTGGAGTCGATCTTTCTAGAAGATGATGATGCGGTCGTTTCCTTTAATCTGGATAGCGCGCGAGAAAGTGGCATCTGCATAGAAATTGATGATTTTGGGACAGGACACGCGTCGATCTTGGGCCTAATGAAAGTCAATCCAGATGTTTTGAAAATTGACAGGCGCCTTACGGCAAATGTCGTGGATGCAGAGCAATCCAGAACGTTGATCGCATCGATTATTAACATTGCAAGATCACTGGATGTGCAGACAATAGCAGAAGGTGTTGAGACTGAAGAACAGTCTAGAATACTTTGCGACCTTGGATGTGATGTTCTTCAAGGCTTTTTGTACGCAAAGCCTTTGGATTCCGAAAAATTGTTAGAATGGCTCCGCGCGCGACAAGACGGGAAGCGTACTCAAATCGGATAGCTTTTTAGTTGTCATCATATGACAAGGTCAAAAGACATTAAGCTTTTTTAGTTTGCCAATGATATGTTGGCGCGTTGGATCGAGACCGGCAAGATAACCATGCGTTTGGGTTCCATCCTGCATTATTGGTAGTGACCATGAATCAAAACTATATTTCGAAGAGTATCGCCGCGCACTTTCGTGAGCATGTGTTTGCTGACGATTCTGCCGCGCTGCTCTTCGAAATTTTCTTGGCTGTAAACAAGTGTCGTATCCGACGCCACGGCTTCGCCGAATATAGGTTTGACGATTAGTTGCGTTAGTACATCCTATTCCGCTCATTCGCCCCTGACCGCCGCCATAACGCATAAACCCCGGGACATCGCACGAGGTCCGCACTGGAAGGACGGCGGTCAGTGCTTGATTTGGGCGACCACGAACCAAGTGTGCACTTAAAGCTACTGCCGTTTAGGCTGCCAGTGATTGCTGGTTGCGCACAGCGTCGAACGTTTGTGTGACGGATCCTGCTTTAGTTGTTCCGTGGCGCGGGCGTTAAGATACCCAAAGATTGCGACGAAGCCGAGAGTACCGAACGCGAGTGTTGTTGCTACAATTCCCATTTCTTTCTCCTGTACCTGTTTGTGATCAGTGGTACGGGGTAAACCCTCGAGTGGATGAAAATTTTATATATAATTCAATAGTATACGTATGTATGCAGAAATATTTCGCAGTGCTTTCAGGCGCTTGAATGTAATGTGCGTCAAGCTGCCACGTGGCTCAACGAAACACCAAAAGTACGATCACGAAGTAAGCGAACAGGCCCCAAAGTCCAAAACTGGCGCTTATCACAGCCAACGCAAAAAACGCGCCAGCAATGCAAGCAGCTTCGACATAACTTTGGCGTTTGGGCAGGGTGTACAGGCGGTTCAATTCAGCCTTAATATCACGGCCCATCAAACGCGCCCGCACATGTGCAGACACTTGGAACGTGTTTTTTTCAATCGAAGCAAAAAGTGGCGAACGATCTGTCATGCGGGGTTCATATAGGCAAACGCACAAAGGTCCAAGCCTGCCCGAAATTGAAACCGGAAAAGCACCTAGTTTTGAGTGAAACGGTTTTGCGCTTTGCACAATGGGCCGCATTTTAAAAAACAATGCCAGCAGATCTGGAGTTTGGCCAACTCAGCATTAGTTGATGCTTAAAGACATTTTTGATTGCAGGACAGAACATACATGAAAACACCTATTTTGGTCATGGGTGCATCCTCCGGCATCGGTGCGTTAGCGGTCGCCACGGCAGCAGAGCGCGGCCTGCCTGTGCGCGCTTTTGCGCGTAGTGCGGACGCAATCACCGCAACTGATTTGATCGTTCCTTTCAAGGGCGACGCCCGGTCAGCCGAGGACGTCAAAGCGGCTTTATCTGGCGCGCGGGCGGTGATTTACACACTTGGGATCAAAGAACGACTGGCGATGCTTTGGGAAAAGGAAACGCTGTTTTCTGAAACGACTGCCCTTTTACTGGACTCAATGAAGGCTGCTGATACGCGGCGGCTTGTGGTTGTGACTGGATTTGGTGCTGGCCGGTCACGCGCCGCGATGAGTTCACTAGAAAGTTTGGGGCACAAAGCAGTTCTTGGTCGTCCGTATGCGGATAAAGACCGTCAAGAAGAGTTGATTGAACAAAGCGATCTGGACTGGACGATCGCGCGCCCTGTCATTCTGAGGAACGGGCCAAAGTCTGGCCGTATACAAGTGCTTCGAGACCCATCCAAATGGAGAAATGGACTTGTATCGCGCGCGGATGTGGCGTCCTACCTTATCGATGCAGTAGAAGATAATCTTGATGTACGCGCAGACGTTGTTTTAACACGCTAAGCCACAATTGGTGCGGCCGCTTTGTTGCACGGTTCCGGCCTTGTTTCAAAGGCATAGCATTCCAGCCGTATGCGCCGCTTTAATTCTGCAAGTCGCTGTAAAAAGCGGTATATCGCCTGTGCTGTGATCTGTCATATTTCAGGTTCAAGCTGCCGCGCATGTCGTCTTCCACAACCATGTGCTCGGGCGCTTTGGGGTGGGCAAAGTTCTCGTCCATGCGGTCGTATTTTTCGAGTATCGCTTTTGACATCATAGTTTCCTTTAAAAGTGTACGCAGTAAAAGCCGGCTTAGATCAACGTTTGTGGTCTTTACGCAGGGTAGGGTTGGTGTTTTGCGCGGTAAGCAAAGCCACTTCTTGCAAACATAAATGGGCGTTCAAATGCGTACCGAGTGCGCGCGGCACGCCGTCTGGGCAGAGGATTGGATCCGAATTAAGCGCCTGTCACGCGGCCCTTTGCGAAGACCATGTTGAGTTTGAATAATCGATCCTCTGCACTTTGCAGTTTTGGGTCCATCGGTCGGATTCATATACAAGTTGTTTGGGGGTGGCGCGACGGAATGACGCGACGGTCATCCATCCAACGTGTCACGACGTACACAGTGCAAAGGAGAGGGAAATGCTGGATCAATCCGACAAAAAATCGATGCTTATCGTTGAAGATGATGATGTATTGCGCAACCGCCTTGCTGCCGCGATGAACAAACGTGGGTTTGAGACGCGTGCCACCGCCAGTGTCACCGAAGCCTTGAAGGTGATTGCGCAAGACACCCCCAAATACGCTGTCGTTGATCTGCGGCTTCTGGACGGCAGCGGCCTTGATGTCGTGAAATCCCTAGAGGGGCACGACCCCGAAGCAAGAGCGATCATCGTCACTGGATATGGCGATATTCCAACGGCGGTTGCCGCAGCACGCATTGGTGCTGTGGATTATATCGCCAAACCAGCCTCGGCAGATCAAATCGTCGATGCCTTATTGGCGCAGAAAGACCAAAACCCACCCGCACCAATAAACCCGATATCGCCAGATGAGGCCCGAAAAGAGCATATTGAGCACGTCTTCAATGAAGCGGGCGGTAACGTTTCGCGGGCAGCAAAGCTTCTAAGCATGCACAGACGGACCCTGCAGCGCATCTTGCGACGTCATGGAGTAAGCAACGATGCCACGCAGTGAGACCGACCTGATTGTTCTTCAAGTCGCCAATAAAGCGTCAAAAACAGACAAAAGGACGCGCGGTTTAACAGTGTTTTTGGATGGGGCATCCGGGCTGGCATCAGCCAAAGCAGGGCGCGATGCGTCGTGCGCGACCGACGATCAGCTCAAATCCAGCGATGCGCCTAGTGAGAAAACTGATGTTAGTCGGCGGATTGAAAGCACAATAGGAATACGCCGTTTTCAGATGTGCTTGCAGGATAGGCCGTTCCGGTTTGGTGCTCGTGCTTTAATGTCGCTCTGGGGAACCTTACCGGGATGGCGATGGGCTGAACGACTTGTCAGAATTCCGGGAGTGCCGTTCGCCTTGGGCTTTTCCTATCGTGCCCTGATTTCCGCCCGGCCTGTTTTTTCAAACGGTTTTGAAAGCCCAGGCGGCCAAGCTAAGAGAATTCCGCTAGAACGTTCATGAATTTTTTGAAAGACAGCAATATCAAAGGTTTAATTGATCTGACTGTAGGGGCAATGCACCCTCCGCCTGGACGTGCGCGCATTGCTGTGTCACTGGCGTTTGGGATCGTCGTGCATACGATCTTTGCAGCAGCGGTGCTTGCGATGATTGCGGCTATGTTTTTCGGCATGAGCCGGAGCCTGGGCAACGTCGCTTGGCCATATGCTGCTATTGCGAACGCAGCGCTGGTTTTGCAGTTTCCGGTTGTACACTCCTTGCTGCTTACGCAGCGGGGGGCACGCTGGCTAACCAAACTGCTTCCTGCACCATATGGCGCACCTTTGGCGACAACGACCTATGCCATTATTGCATCGGGTCAGCTTTTGCTGCTTTTTGCGCTATGGACCCCAAGCGGTATCATTTGGTGGCAGGCAGAAGGAGTATCGCTATTTTTCATATCCTGCGCATATGCGGCTGCGTGGGCGTTGCTGATCAAGGCGAGCATTGATGCCGGCGCAGAGGTGCAGTCTGGGGCATTGGGCTGGCTATCGCTGTTGCAGAATATCAAGCCGCGATTTCCTGGGATGCCGACTGAGGGACTATTTCGCGTTGTCCGGCAGCCCATTTACGTTGCTTTTGCGCTTACACTTTGGACAGTGCCTGTTTGGACGCCGGATCAATTGGCGCTGGCGCTGACATTGACGGTCTATTGTCTGGCAGCACCCAAACTCAAAGAACGCAGATTCGAAAAACGCTATGGCCGTCGCTTTTACGCGTATCAACGCAAGGTACCCTACGCCATTCCGTCGATTGCCAACAGGAGCAAGCATGGTTGAAACAAAGCGCAATAATCTTGCGATCTATGACGAAGTCGCCGATCAATGGTGGTCAGACGACATCCGGTGGGTCCGTACCCTAAAAAACCTTGTTCCGGGGCGTCTAAAATGGTTCGACCGCCATATCGATTGGCAGGGATCAGAGGTTCTCGATCTTGGGTGCGCTGGTGGTTTTATGGCAGAAGCACTTTGCGACCGTGGTGCAATTGTCACTGGAATTGACCCTGCTGCACAGGCCATTGAGGCCGCACGCATGCACGCCTCAGCGTCGGGCAAGTCGATCCAGTACGATGTCGGTGTAGGGGAAAATTTGCCCTACGACACCGGGCGTTTCGATGCTGTGGTTTGCGTCGATGTTTTGGAACACGTCAAAGATTTGCCCAAAGTACTCGCCGAGATTGAACGCGTTTTGAAACCCGGTGGTACGTTTTTGTTCGATACGATTAACCGCAACCCAATCTCGCACCTTGGCGCCATTATCATCGCAGAGGACATCCTGCGGTTGCTGCCCAAAGGTACACATGACCCTGCGCTGTTTATCAAACCGAAGGAGTTGCGTATCGGCATTGAAAAGGCGGGTCTTGTCCCGGGGCCCACGACGGGGCTTGGCCCACGTGGGATCAACCGACGCGGCGATCTCACGTTTGGTCCGCTTCCTTTGCAAGCTGTCATATACATGGGGATTGCCCGCAAACCGAAAGGACTGTGATGTTTGAAATCGCCTTGCTTACCACCGCTCTTATGTTTGGTGGTTCCGTTTTATATGCCTTTGGCTTTGCAGCCTTCGTCTTCACGGCTTTACCGGCGGATACTGCGGGCCCGCTGATCCGGCGCGCGTTTCCGCATTTCTATTTGTTCGTTCTGATCACGTCAGTACTCGCGGGTGTGCTGGTTGTATCCACGGACTACTTGTCTGCGGTTGTGCTTTCAGCGATTGCGGTCACAACGCTTCTTGCGCGTCAGGTGTTGATGCCAGCGATTAACGCGGCAACAGATCAACGGAACAAAAAGCGATTCAAGATATTGCACACGCTTTCGGTTGCAATCACGCTGGCTCATATCGTTGCGGCAGCGCTCATAATTCTGCGCCTCGCAACTTTTTGAGCATAGTAGCGCGGAGGTGACCATGTCTATTTCCGCGCATGCAGTTCGTTGCGCTTTTATACGCTCTGCAAAGTGTGCAGGCCGTGCAGTTTTTGCAATTCAACAAACAAACGGTCTGTAGTCATCGCCGTGAACTTGGCGCGCAGGCTTTCGTCTGATAGCGCTGCATCATGACATCGACACTCCGAAACAACAAAGAAATCCGGTCGCGCGATCCAAAGCGCACGAAGGCGCAGATTCTGGACGCTGCGCTGACAGAATTTGCAACGCATGGCTACGATGGATCAAAGGTGCAAAAGATCGCGCAAAGTGCAGCCTGTAATCCGCGTCTGATCTATCACTACTTTGGCAGCAAAGATGGTCTTTATCTCGCTGCGCTGCGCCATATCTATGCCGAAATCCGTGCCAAAGAAACCGATTTGAACCTTGATGCCCTGCCACCGCGTGCGGCAATTGTGCGTCTGGCCGAATTCACTTTTGACTTTTTTGACCAAAACGGCCCATTCGTTACCATCACGCGGAGCGAGAACCTGCTGGGGGGGCAGTTCGTGCGAAAGATCCCCGAGATTTCTGAAATTTCTAATCCACTGATAGATAAGATATCAGCCGTGCTTGAGCGCGGTGTGGCAGATGGCGTGTTCCGTCCTGGGGTCGACCCGCTGCAACTTTACGTGAGCATTGTCGCGCTGAGTGCGCACCACATCAATGCAGCCCACACGTTGTCAGCTACTTTTGGCACAGATTTCTTGGCGGATGACTGGCGCAATGCGCGACGGGCGCATGTCGTCACATTCGTCTCGGCCGCTTTGTCGATGGGTGATCACGCATAGCAAAATGCTGCACATGCGCATTGTATACTGCCGCATATGAGCAATGCCTAAGCACTGCCTGCGTTTTCCGCTCAAAAAACAGGCGTTTACGGTTTAATTCATCGTTTGTTTACTTAAGGTGTTTCCGGGCTGGGATCTTGGCGGCATCAAAGAACGATGAATATGACATCGAGCATTCCTGATCCTGATACGCCAAGTATGGCGCCTTCCCGAAATGGAACGCGGGTTGCGCTGGAAATGCAGCAAGCCTCGGTCGTTTTTGGAGCCGGTGAAAACGCTGTTACAGCGCTGTCGCCTACGACGCTTAAGATAGCCTCGGGTGAATTTCTTGCGCTTGTGGGGCCATCGGGCTGTGGCAAATCAACCATCCTCAAGCTTGTCAGTAATCTGATACAGCCATCCTCTGGCGTGGTTTTGGTTGGCGGTAGAGAGGCGGCAGCCAAAGAGTTGCGCATTGGCATGGCGTTCCAAAATCCGACCATGCTGCCATGGCTGACGATAGAGCAAAACATTATGATGCCGCTCAAGATTGTGGAGCCATTCAAGCGCAGCTTTCGGCAAGACAAAAAAGGTGCTTATCGCGACCGTGTCCATGCGCTGCTGGAACAGGTTGGCCTGCAAGGTTTTGCAAACCATTATCCTTGGCAGTTGTCAGGCGGGATGTTGCAGCGGTCCAATCTATGCCGTGCGCTTATCCACGAACCAGACCTCCTGCTTCTCGATGAGCCCTTTGGCGCGCTGGATCAATTCACGCGTGAAGAACTGTGGCAGATCATGCAGGATTTATACCTCGACCGGAAACCAACGGTGCTGTTGGTGACGCATGACCTGCGCGAGGCGGGCTTTCTTGCCAGCCGCATCTGCGTGATGAGCGCGCGCCCCGGCCGCATCATCTCGGATGAACCAATGTCGATACCCCAACCGCGCGACATCGGCACGATTTACAGCCCGGAATTTGTTGAAATGACCCAGAGCCTGCGCGCATTGATTGCGCAAGTTCGTAGCTCCTGAGGGCAGATACATGTCTGACACATTGCGTATTCGCTTCCTCTCCACGTCTCTGATCGTTGGTTTTTTCCTGCTGTGGGAGGTATTGTGCATCGTTCTGAATGTGTCCGACCTTGTGCTGCCGCGTCCTTCGGAGATTGCGATGACGACGTGGGATCGTTTCCCCGTTCTCTGGCCACATATATTGCAAACTCTATACTCCACGTTGATTGGTTTTAGTCTTGGCGTCACAATTGGGGTGATACTTGGCGTCATAGTGGGGACGTCCAAACTGGCCTATGCCGTCGCCTATCCGCTATTGGTTGGTTTCTCTTCCATTCCGAAAGTGGCAGTCGTGCCAATCTTCGTGCTTTGGTTCGGGTCAGGCACAACACCGGCGATTTTGACAGCGATGGTGATCTGCGTCTTTCCGATTGTGGTGAACATTGCCACCGGTCTGGCCACGACCGAGCCGGAGCTAGAAGACGTGCTCAAGACGATGGGCGCGTCCAAGTCTGAAATTCTCTGGAACGTCGGTCTGCCGCGTGCAATGCCCTATTTCTTTGCATCCTTGAAAGTGGCCATCACACTGTCGTTTGTGGGTGCCGTGCTGTCGGAAACCGTCGCCTCTAACATGGGGATCGGGTTCGTCATGATGACCGCGTCTTCGAACTTTCAGGTGTCTTTGGTGTTTTCTGGGCTGATCCTGCTCGCGTTGATGGGCGTTGTGCTCTACGCGATCTTCTCTTTGCTCGAACGTCGGGTAACCGGCTGGGCCACGCGCGGCAATGACATCGCGATCACGTGACCCGGGATCTAATTTTACCACCTCAAATGAAACAACCAAAAGGGATGAAGACGATGAAGCATACTTTGTTTGGCGCAGCACTCAGCGTGTTGGCCGGGGCCATGCCCGCAATGGCTGAGATGACAGATATTCGGTTTACGCTAGGTTGGAAGACGCAAGGCTCTGATGCGCCGTTTCTGGTCGCGCTGAACAAGGGCTATTTCGAGGACGAAGGTCTGAACGTGACCATCGATCAGGGCGAAGGGTCCGCTGCGACAGTGACACGGATTATGGGTGGTGCGTATGACGCGGGCTTTGGGGATATCAACGCAATCATCCAAAACGCCGCTGCGCGCCCGGGTGAAGCGCCTGTGATGGTATTTCAGATGTGGAACCGCCCCCCATTCGCGATTGCTGTTCCGAAAGACAGTGGTGTGACCACGCCGAAAGATCTTGAAGGAAAAACGCTTGGGGGTGCGCAGGGCACTCCGACAACACGTCTTTTCCCGGTGTTTGCCCGCTTGAATGGCATTGATATTGATACCGTGAAATACGAGTCCCTCGCCCCGAACCTGCAAGAGCCGATGTTGATCCGTGGTGACATCGACGGCGCGTACACCTTTACAGTGTCCAGCTGGTTCAACCTAATTGCCAATCGCAAGGACCCGGGCAAAGATTTCACTTGGCTGAACTATGAAGATTACGGCATGGACCTGTATTCTAATGGCATGATGGTATCGCGTGAGTTGATGGCAGAGAACCCCGAAGCCGTTGCAGGTCTGGTCCGCGCAGTCACCAAGGCCACTATGGAAATCACCAAGAACCAAGACGAAGCAGTTGAGGCGATTGTGGCCTTTGACAATCTGGTCAATCCCGAACTTGAACGCGCGCGTCTTGAATTCGCGCTGACCAAGCTGATGAACGCGCCTGAAACTGCTGAAACCGGTATTGGTGATTTGGTAGAAGAGCGTCTGACCCGTTCTATTGGGCTGATCGTGGAAGGCTATGGTTTAGAGGCCACACCAGCCGCGTCCGAGATATTTGACGGCTCTTTCTTGCCGCCGGTAGAAGAGCGCAAGCTAGACGTGATCATCAACTAAGCCAGCGAAATGGGGACGGCATGCGTCTCGGATCGTTCCGGGGCGCATGTTTCTTCTAAAGCGCCTGTTTTAAAAAGGAAGTCAGATGGATATTCGTACCGATGCCGTCACAGCCGCCAAGGCCGTTGTGGAAAGCTACCTCGAACGCTCAATGGTTCCTGACCCGGAAGGTGCTGCGCAATACGTGGCTGCGGGTCTTACGATTACCTTCACCGGAGGACGCGCATTTTCCGCGCCAGCAGAGTGCACCGCCTTCAACGCAAAACGGTATGCTTGGGTGAAAAAGAAGTTTTTGCGCACGGACGCGGCACTTGATCCAGAAACCGGCGACGTGCATGTCTATAACACTGGCTACCTTTTTGGCGAGTGGAAAGATGGCAGCGTATTTGAGACCAACCGCTACATTGATATTTTTGTCGTGCGTGATGGAAAGATAGTGAGCACTCAGGTCTGGAATGACAGCGCGGAAATTCTGCTTGATAAGGCCGGGCTGGCGGAGGCCCCTCTTTGACCAAACTGACGTCTCACGGGCGCTATGAGTACAGTGCCATCACAAACCGCCCGGATTATTCATGGCCCGGCGGCAAACGTCTTGCGGTTTATATCGGCCTCAATCTGGAACACTTTGCGTTTGGTGAAGGGCTCGGGGCGGAACTTGCACCGGGTGGGCCGCAGCCGGACATACTGAACTATGCGTGGCGCGACTACGGCAACAGGGTTGGCGCATGGCGCATGCTGGACATGTTTAATACGCTTGATATGCCTGTCAGCGTACTTGCGAATTCCGCGATGTATGACTACGCGCCGGACCTTATGGCGGCCTTTAGCGACCGCGGGGATGAGGTGGTCGGTCATGGACGCACCAATGCTGAGCGGCAAAGTGTTTTGTCACAAGCGGACGAGGCTACTTTGATCGCAGAGGCGACTGATGTCCTTACCCGGTCCGAAGGTATTCACCCCAAAGGCTGGCTGTCGCCTTGGATTGCCGAAAGCCACGCAACACCGGACCTGCTTAAGGCGGCGGGTTACGGGTATACGCTGAATTGGGCGATGGATGATCAGCCCGTATGGATGCGTACAAAGCACGGCCCCTTATTGTCTATTCCTTACCCACAGGAAGCAAATGACATCCCTTCGATTGTGGCACGCAAAGATGGTGGGCAGGCGTTTGCAGATATTGTGCGCGATAACTTTGATGAGATGTTAGATCAATCTGAACATCAGCCGCTGGTGATGGGGATTGCGCTTCATCCTTATTTGGTTGGTCAGCCTTACCGGTTGCGCGCTCTGCGCAGGGTGTTGCAGCATATCTGTGCGCATCGGGACGATATTTGGCTGACGCGTGCGGGCGATATCTACGATTATTTTGTCACGAGTGATGCGACCCCTAAGCCGGATTAGACCGCGTCCAACGCGTTTGCCTTTGCCAGTGCGATTAATTGTTTAGCACAGCAAACAAGTTTAATGCGACGGGTCCACCCTAAAGCCCCTACCAACTGTGGCGGACAAATAGAGAAATCGGCAGACAAGATGAAAAAACCCATAGGCGTAGGCAGGTCGGGAGGCTTCCAAGTTAGCTGGAACCGGACTTGGTATGCGGGGTTGGTGCCCTTCGGCGGCTTTGTACGCTCTTTGCAATGCTCTCAGAAATACGGTGCGGCATTGCACGCGACGGTCTATTTTTCGCAGCACGTATCAATAGCCGTCTGGCGTCTGGACAGAGGTCCGACCTAGTTTGCATCATACCTTTTGGATGGGACCGTCATGACACAAAAACAAAGCTTTAAATCGATGTGCCCGATGAACTGTCACCCGACGCTGTGCGGGATGACTGTATCAGTTGTAGACGGTCACGTTTCGTCAATTGTCGGTGACGTGGAAAACCCGGATAGCCAGGGTTTTTTATGCATGAGAGGCAAGGCTGCCGTTGAAATCGTTGGAAACCAGCAGCGGATTCTCACGCCTTTGGCAAGAGCCAAGCGCGGGACACAAGACTGGGTAGAAACAACGTGGGACAACGCGTTGGACACAATGGCAACGCATATGCGGTCTGTTGGCCGAGAGGCGGTTGGTTTCTGGCAAGGGCATGGAAATTGGGGCAATGACTATGCATTTGGGCTTAAACGCGCGCAAATGGATCGTTTTGCTAACCTTTACGGCTGCCAGTTTTGGAACCCGGCGATGATTTGCTGGGGCTTGGGTGGTTTTGGCGTCGGGATTACCGGTGCAATTGAAACTTCCACCAAAGAAGACTTGGGCAATAATTCAGAATTGGTGATCCTTTGGGGGGCCAACACCGTCAGTCAGGCTTCAACCCTAAGACATGTAGAGATCGCCAAGCGGCGGGGGGCACGGGTCATCGTTGTAGACGTTCGCACAACCGAAGCCTCCGCGCTTGCGCACGACTTCATTCTGATCCGGCCGGGCACTGATGCCGCCCTCGCGTTGGCCATGATGCATGTCATCGTTGCAGACAAATCTTGGGACGCGTCCTTTGTTAAAAACCACACGGTTGGGTTCGACGCTTTGGTCGAACATCTTAAGACAATGACGCCGCAATGGGCCGAAAAGGAAACAGGCGTACCGCAAGAGCAGATCATTTCTTTGGCCCGGTCTTATGCCGCCATTCGTCCTGCAATGATAGTGATGGGGGGATCATCGCTACATAAGGGTAACAACACATGGCAAGCGGCGCGCGCAATATCATGCCTGCCGGCACTGACAGGCAACTTTGGCCGTCCGGGAACCGGCCTGGGCCCGCGTCATGGCGGGCGCAGTCACGGCGCGGGTTTCGTTGATCTTTCTGCTGGGGACCGGCGCAAAGAGGGGCGTTACATTCCCAACCAAATGGAGAAAATCGTCGAGGCACTTGAGAAGGGTGATGTGAAAGTCTTTGTGTCCATCGGGTCCAATATCCTGTCGTCTTTTCCCGACACCAATCGCATGCGCGCTGCACTTGCCAAGGCGGAACTTGTGGTGGCCTATGATATTTTCCCGAACCAAATGATCCGTGAGGTGGCAGATATCGTCCTGCCGGGGACAATATGGCTTGAAGAAATTGGCGCTAAATCCACCACTAGCTACGTCCACCTTTCCGACCATGTTCTACCAGCCGCAGGACATGCAAAACCGGTATTCCAGCTTTACAATGGGCTTGCAGAACGGCTTGGGGTCAAAGATGTCTACCCTTGGGCTAATCAAGAAGATGCTATGAATGCGGCTTTAGACCACCCGGCTACGGGGCATACGACAGTATCTGAGATGCGCGCAAACGGGGGGTCGGTCGCACTGAAGGTATCCCATGTCGCCTATCCGACGCTCGACTTCGCGACACCTTCCGGGAAGATTGAATTGTTTTCGAAACGCGCAGCGGACATGGGGCTTTCGCCATTGCCCTGCCACACGGAGGTCGACCTGTATGAGCAGGACGCGCTTTATCTAGCACATGGGCGCACATTTGCGCATTTTCACGCTTTCTACGACCATGGTCGTGCGCTTTCGTCATTTACCTCTCGCGAAGAGACGCCTGAACTATGGATATCTCCGGACGATGCGAAAGCGCGTGGAATTGGGGATGCTCAGAACATCGAGATGACCAATAAGCGTGGGGGATTTTTTGCAAAAGCAAGGATTACCAAGCGTATTCCAAACGGAACAGTTTGGATAAGAGATGGGTGGCCCGGGCTCAACGAATTGACCGATTCAACCGCGATCTTGCCAGATAATGCTCTTGATGTTTTTCCTTTCTCGGTTGGCCAAAGTAATTTCGGCGCGCGGGTCCGGGTTATGCCGCGCAAGAAAAACGAATAGGATTTTGCTGCGTGATCAGATTTGGGCAAGGGAAACTGTTCTCGTGTTTGAGGTCCTGTTTTTTCATAATTACTTGCGCCGGTGGGGGCGCTGTACGCAATGGCTGGCGTGCCGTTTGCGTCAACCAACTTTCGCGGGATTTGGTGGAAACGCTAGAAGCATAGGGTGAATACGGCTTTAAAACGCGCCCTTGTATGCGGGCACGCGAACGTCTGGATGACCAGTTCGCACAGATCACTGGTCAGTATATGGGTGTGGCCCCAGCAAATCGTCGAACAGTGGGCGGGCTATAAAAGGCGCCAATGCCCACCCAGCATGCGAAATGATACGGAAATAGCCAATCTCGTATCTAGAGAACGACTTGCTTCGTCAACCACGTCAATTCTGGTGATGTGTAAAGGTAAAGGGTGCAGGTTTTGTTGTTACTGGTCCTCAGCAGCACCAGCCCATGGTTCATTCCAAGTTACGTAAAGTCGCCCAATTGAAAGGACAGTATGTTCGGAGCTTGCATTTGTCAGGATGCAGATGCGGACCAGCTGTCCGGTTTCACCAACCTGCAAAGGAACGCCACCCCTCCAGAAAACGCAGCAAGTCTTTAGCACGCAATTGATAGCATCGGTATCTCAGTTCAGCCGGCCAGCGTAAAAGCCCTAACGCTTGTTTCTCACGTGCGCGAGGATGCCTGAGCCCTGTTTGAAGAAGGAAGAAGGCTGGCCGCGAGCATCCCCAATGCACGGTTTATTCCGCTAGAGGGGCGAAATCACGTGATGCGAAGAAGCGATTCAAGCCTTACCCGGTTTTTGGACCAAGTCGCCACTTTTTTTGTAGGAGTGAGCCAGATTTATAAGCGCACAACGGCGTGAGAGGTGCCTTCACTGCGCGACGCGCAAGCAGGTCAGATGTAAACAAAAACGGACGTCTGACTTGGTCGTGCAAGTGACCGCAATCACAGTGAAACTCAGTTAATAAATTGCTCATCAGTGGCCGGTTTCTCCCTATTTCGCGGCGTCACTACGTCGTGCTGCAAGCCCTAAAAACCTGCAATCCGGAAGCGTTTGAAAGCGGGGGGGCATGGTGGCTTTGTTTGCGTAAGCGAAATTTCAAACGCTGCGTGCGCATGTGGTGAGACATGCAAACAGCGGGGGAGGCTTTGTTCGTTTACGACTTCTTTTGCGTTTGCGTAGACCCTGTGTGGTGTTCACTGTCTTTAGCCTCCACGCATCAGTCTGCTGCATTATTGTTCACTTAACTTACTTTGAACCAACCCATCATCCCGCTGGCCTGATGAGACAGCATGTGGCAATGGATCATCCACTTACCTGGATTGTCGGCTACAAAAGCGATTTCCACAGTTTCGTCGCGGCCAATAAGTACGGTATCCCGCACATCTTTGTTCGGGTCGGCTACCCCATTACGCGACAGAACGGTAAAGTGATGTCCGTGCACGTGAATACCGTGTGGGAATGCCGAACGATTAGACAGTTCCATGAGAATGGTGCGGCCAAGGGTTGCTTCGAACATGGGCTCACCCATTCCGTGCGCGATACCATTGAACGCCCATACCATCCCATGCGAGGTCAGCTCGCGAAACCCCATTGTTTTTCCGTGATACATGGCTTGGACCATGCCCCGCATGGCACCACCCTCCATAAGTAAGGGTTGCCTTTGTACGGAGGACAAATCAGGCGCGGGCAGGGTCTTCCAAGAAGGCAACGGGCGCGTTACCTGTCCACGGCCCATCATGGGCGCACCCTTCGTGTGAAAGGCCGCTATTTCGATTTGATCGCCTCTGCCTATGTCGAGTATCAAAGCATTTTTCGGTGTCCCAGTGACAGGCGCATCAATGACGATGTCTGCACGTTGTGCAGGCGCTAAGGTCACGGTTTCAACATCGCGCGGCGCGACCGGATGGCCGTCTAGGGCGATCAATCTTGGTGACAGTCCCGGTAAGCTGATTGGCATGATGCGATCCGTCGCGACGTTAATTATTCTAAGACGGACACGTTCTTGGGGGCGCAGATCAAAAATGGGAAAAGACGCACCGTTGACAGTTGCGGTATTTCCCATGCGCCCACCATGTGCCGCTGCATGCAGGTCGTCCCAACGACCTTCAACAATGGACCCGTTTTCTGCGAGCAGCCAATCATCTAGTACCAATGTCATTTCGCGGGTGGCTGCGCCGGGCAATCCTAACCAGGGTTCGTTATCTTCGACGATCAACGGTCCGGCCAATCCGCGTGCGACCTGTTCTCTGCTCCGATTATGCGAGTGATACCAGTATGTCCCAGGGTCTGGACAGACAAAGTCATAGTCAAATGTGCCACCCGTCGGCACAGGAGGCTGTGTTAATGGCGCGGCCCCGTCCATTGCGTTGTCGATCCGTATGCCGTGCCAATGCACCGCGGTCGGCTGAGGCAATTCGTTAAGAAGCGTTCTTTTAAGACGTTCGCCTGCCTTAAGGCGAATTTCAGGGCCGGGAATGGTCGCTTGACCGTCCATGGAAAAGGCCCAGACATTTGTTTCGGGGTACCCTTCGGGTGTTAGCTGTGCTGTGGACGGTGTTGCACGCAAAATAGGATTTTGGACGTCGGAAATGCTTTGCTTGGGAAAAAGTGCACTTGCCCCGAGCGCCCCAAAACCTGACAATACTGAACGACGTGAAATCATAATGTATAGCCTTTTCTTTTTAAAGGTTCACCGGTGGTACCGTTACAGATGTAAGTGTTGCTGTGACTGTCAGTATCAAGAGAACGCAAAACGCCTCGATACCAATGGAACGACGTAATCTGGCAGAGGCCGCAAATTCCCCAGCAAGAAATGCAGGCACAAATCTGAGTTTGTTTAAGGCGGCCAAGGTTAATAGTCCGGCGAAGATCGTGATTTTCAAAAGCAGCATCCACCCATAATCTGTGTCGAACAAGCTATTGAACGATCCTAACATGAACCATGCAAATGAAACTCCAACAAGCATGAGTATGGGGACTATTATGAGCGCCACAACACCAAAGCGGTGTAGTAAAGGGCCTGCATCTCTCAGGGCAGATGCATGAAAAAGCGGTGCCAGTGCCGCAATCCAAAATCCCACGGCCAACAGGTGCACCGTCAGCAAAGTGGCAAGCACCCACCGCGGATCACCCAAAGCATGGCCAATTTGCGCATAAGAAACTGCAATCAGACCCGAACCGATCAGTGCAAGGGTCGAGGCAAAAACGCCTCTGAATAGGATTGCCAACACCATTAGCGCACCAACCCCCCTCATAACTGCGGCCGACCCCAGAGGACCTTCCCAAATCAAGCTCAACATCATCATGTCCGTCATCCCTGCGACACCCATCCCGGAAATGCGCGCGGCACGGATGCCGAAACGCATCGCAAGCAAGACACTACCGGCAATCGCCGCCGCGATCGTAAGTCGTCGCGCGATCCAAAGGACATCCTCAGGCGCTTTGCGGAATGTCGTAACGAATAGTGGCCCACCAAGCGCCAACAACGCTGTCGCATACTCTAACGCTTTGGCCAGGATGGCTGAAATGGCCCAGATATCAACGGAAGCTAACCCCTGCATCAAACGCTGTCTTACTCGGCGATCGTAAAGCTGAACGTGCCCTGCATTGGGTGACCGTCGGACGCCAGACCACGCCAATCGACGTGATAGACCCCAGCGCCCAAGGTTTCATTCGGGCGCGCGCGAAATTCACTCACCGGTTCAAGCCCTGTCTCTCTGATAATCTCTACATTCCCGCTTGGACCGGTGAGAGATATCGCAGTAACCCGCATGGGGTCATCAAACTGCATTTCAATGATGTCGATAGCTTGCACCATGGCATTGTTGTCAGGTGTTGTTTGCGTTGCTTTGGAATGACCAAGCGCGTTGGTTGCAAGGGTTAGCAGCGCTGCTAGTGCAATGATTTTTGATTTCATCGCCAATTCTCCAAACTGTCATGGCACGTTTAAATGTGCGACGGCCACAATGGTTGTTTTTGCTCAGGACGGCGATGAATTCGGCGTCCAAAAGGATGTTGTTATAGACTGTCGTATAAGAGGCGTTTTTTGGGGCGCCGACAACCTCGGCTGTGTAAAACTTCACCCGATGCTACGACAACGCGAGATCACGGTGCAGGTCTGTATCCTTATCATCGCGAGATATGTTGAACTTTTGAAATGACTGGTGCCAGCGATACACAAGTGTGTAGGTGCTATAAAAAATGATGGGGCACCTTGCGCGGTCCACTCTTACGGTTGTCGTTACCGGCGCTATGCATATCGCGGGGAGTGACCTTGCGCTTAAGTTTGACGACATCAGCAACTAAAGTCGGTTTTGAGCTGTCCACAGCAACCATTGCACCTTAGGTCTTTTTCTTTTGTTGTCGGTGACGGTTTTCTCTTGTTCCCTGCAAACGCCTGAGCTTCACTCATCCGGGGAGGAGTTTTCATGGAAATTGGGACCATAGGGCGCGTTCAGTCGCCGCGTGTTATCCGCGTAGGCGGCGGTGTCGCGGCGGAAACAGCAGAGGTTTTAGCTCAATTGGGGTTGTCACGCCCTTTGATCGTAACTGACCCGATGGTCGCTCGGTTGCATTTGGGTCAGCTTACGGGCGTTTTGGACCATCATGAACTGAACTGGGGTGTTTTTGATCAAGTCGTCGAAGACCCCACGGATGTCTGTGTCGATGCCGCTCTCGAAGCATTTCGATCGGCCGACTATGACTGCGTGATCGGGTTTGGCGGCGGCAGCCCAATGGATACCGCCAAGGCAGTATCCTTCATGGCTGTTAACCCCGGACATGTAAGAGACTACAAAGCGCCCTTCCAAATCGATCGTTGTGGCGTGCCCGTGATCTTGATTCCAACGACGGGTGGTACAGGCTCAGAGTTGACGCGCTGGTGCGTTATCACAGATACAAAGAGCCCAGAAAAATATAACTTATCCGGCCTTGCTTGCGTCGCGACTGCCGCTTTAATTGATTGGACTTTCACGGTCACAAAGCCTGCGCGTATCACGGCTGACACGGCTGTCGATAGCCTGACACATGCCATTGAGGCCTACGTCAGTCGCAAGTCATTTCCATATACTGACGCGTTTGCTCTGTCGGCTATGCCACTGATTACGGCCCATGTCAGGTGTGCCTATGAAGACCCTTCAAATGCAGAGGCGCGCGAGGCTCTGATGCTTGCTGCATCGCAAGCCGGGATGGCGTTTTCCAATGCCTCTGTCGCGCTTGTTCACGGGATGAGCCGACCAATCGGGGCCCACTTCCATGTCGCACATGGACTTTCGAATGCCATGCTATTGCCCGCGGTAACGGCATTTTCAATAGGTGCTGCACCGCATCGATATGCCGACTGCGCGCGTGTTATGGGGATGGCAACTGACAATGATAGTGATGCATCAGCTTGTGATAAACTGGTAGATGGCTTGCGCCAGCTTAATCAAGATTTGGACGTCCCATGTCCATCGGATCTGGGTCTGGGCGCTGATGATAAGATGTTTTTGCTGATGGCGGAGCAAGCGCTTGCGTCTGGTTCACCCGATAACAACCCCCGGATTCCAACGGTAGAAGACATCGTGGCCCTGTATAGGAAAATATGGTAGCCTAGGCGGAGCACTATCGGCGTTTTACGCCGAGACCGTAGCCACGCCACCCCGGCAGACAGAGGTCGCGGGTATTATAATTATAGATGTATTTGTACCCTGTCTTGTGCCGCCGTTATTGGTACCACTCGACGCTCACATAGCTATGAAATAGGGCGCTGAAGCGCAAAGTGGGCGTTGTGTAGTGGCAAGACCTTAGCCTTCTAAGCAAATGTCCTATGTATCATCCTGTCGCATATTTTCGTTAACTATATCATTTTATTGATTTCTATGTCGTAAGCTGCATGCTGTTGGCACCTCGTGTATGATGTTGTAGGCGACAAAACACCAAAGCTCACTGATACCTATGTAAAGAAGCTTCCCGTTGCTGAAGCGGGCACCAGGAAGTTCTGGGATAACGAGATCAAGGGTTTTGTGCTCTTCGTCGGAAAGCCTTCCAAGACGTGGTACTTCCAGAAGGATGTTGGTGGGCAAACCAAGCGGATATTGATTGGTCGGTATCCCGTTATCTCAGCGGGACGTCAGACTGCGCTTGGTTTCGCGTTAGAAATGTCCCGCGGGGCGGGCAAGCGCATCCAGATTGGTGCACCAACGTTGCTAGTGGCGACACAGGCATATCTTGCAAGTCCAAAGCGTAGGCCTGACGCCCATAAAGAAGCCACCCGCCAGCAATTCGAACTCCATCTGAAGGACTGGCTGAACCTGCCTCTGCATGAAATCAGCAAGTCTATGGCGGTTCAGCGCCACCGTGATAGGGCCAAAATCCCCTCTGGCGCAAACCATGTGCTGAAAGCATTTCGCACAGTGTGTAGCCACGCACGGCGCACGCATGACCTTCCGGAAAATCCAACCAGCGCAATTGAATGGTACGAGGAGCGACCAGATGGTAGGATTATAGAAGACCTATCTGCTTGGTGACACCGGGCAGATGGCCTCTTCAACCCAATTCATAAAGCCTACTTCGAGCTTATTTTACTCACAGGCCTTCGGAAATCTGAGGCCCTGGCGATGGAATGGAAGAATGTCCATGAGTATCGCATCCATTTGCCAGTGACCAAAAATGGTCGAAGTTTTGATCTTCCCATTGTGCAGCGTCACCATGAAATCTTAGCTCCTCTTCAAGGACTGAGTAGGAAATGGGTCTTTCCTTCGTTCAAGTCACCAACCGGCCACCTGGCTGCGCCTAAGCGAATAGAATGGTCTCCACTTGCGCATCATCGAACTTTTGCCGCGATCGGAATGGAAGCTGGGATACACGAAGAGGTAGTAGGCAGGCTATTGAACCACACGCCTCTGAATTTAACAGGGCAGCGGTACGTTCGCCCGTCCTTGTATGCGTTGCGGCCGGCAATGCAAACGACATGTGATGAACTGGATAGGCGCCTTGGTAGACAAACCTATTGAGAGAGTGGAGGACACACCTTACAGCGAGAAACTTTTTGGAGTGTGCTCAGCAAGAGGCGTTCAGTTGGAAATGCTTGAGTATTGGCTGGACAAAGAGTTTTGGAATTTCGACCGCGGGTACCGATGCCGGTGATCCGGCGGAATGGGAGCAGATGATCAGCCTCAACATTCTTGGCGTGCTTTGGACCGTGAAGGCCGCTATACCGCACCTCAAGAAACGGAAGGGCCACTTGCTGCTGACTGGCTCAGCGGCCGGACGGCGCCACATCTCCGGCTCGGTTTACGGTGCCTCAAAATGGTTTGTGCATGGCTACGGGGGCAACCTGTCCGAGGAAATGAAGTCTTTTGGTGGGCGTTGCACGGTAGTGGCACCGGAGATGGTGGACACACCCTTCTTCGACACGCCGAAACCAGACAAGCTCCAGCCTGAAGACGTGGCTGACGCGGCGATGCACGCTTTGAACGCCGATCCAGGGTGTGCCGTGAACGAAATATTCCTGATGCCAACGCAGTAGGTTCTATCCCGGTACCTTAAACGAAAAACAATTGGGCGGGCGGAAACGGACAAGGATGAGTTTGTTCCCACCGCCAGTGGTTTATCAGGTAGTGCAATCGCTGCCGAGCGTCGGTCTAAGTTGCTGCGCCGTCGAATTGCTCCCAGGCATCAAGCGCCTGCGCTGCATACATTAGCGACGGGCCTCCGCCCATATAGATCGCCACCCCAAGCATCTCTTCAAATTCTGCCCGTGATGTCCCGAGCTTCACCAAGGCTTTCGTGTGAAAGCCAATGCAGCCATCGCAGCGCAGGGCGATCGCAATGCCCATGGCGATGAGTTCTTTGGTTTTCTCGTCAAGCGTGCCCGCGGCACAAGCGCCCTGAGCCATGCCCGAGAAACCTTTCATGGTATCGGGAATGTCTTTTCTCAAAGCGCCGATCTGCTTTGAAATCGCGTTGGTCAGGTCTGGGTAGGATGTCGCGCTCATTGGTGGTCTCCTTTTGGATCATGCTGTTCGTTACCGGCTATACGCTGGCCAATCCGGGTTCCATGACCTTGGTCAATGTACAGCGCATGGCTTTGTACAGTTGTGCGGTTTTAAGCTGCGGAACCCCAATCACGCTGATTAAAGATCCGGATAGTCCGCATAAACTAGAGCATGATCGCTAGCATAGCTTTGGGTCTGCTGTGCGTCATGTGAAGCAAGAGTGCTCGGTTCAGAGAGGTATCGGGTCATTCCGGTTCGGATAATGTGCCGAACGACCCCGGGATATTCCTGTGCTAGCCGCGGCGATAGGAAAATACGGTCTGGCCGAGAGTGAACATGCGTGTCCGGTACTTCAAAAGTCCAATCTGTGCCGTGCGCCAGACGATCCAACAGGTCCTCTGAAAAGCCTTGTTTCAAAGTTGCAAGCGCCGACGCGTTCGAGACATGGCACCAGGAAGGCTGATTGAAGTCTTCCAAATTCATCCATCGCTCGTCTTTTGGGTTTGGTAAACTGCGCTCAACAATCTTCCGGACAGCGCGGGCCTCGGCTTCTCGTACAATCTGCGCCTGGACCAGATCCGGATAAAACAGAAGAGTCACAACGCCTTTGCAGGGTAGCTCAAATCTGGAATAAGAAAGCGCATCTCCTTGGAGGAAAGACTAGCGTCATGGGATACCTTAAGACGTTATTCAGCTTGTTCGGACCCGCTTTTCAAGGTGCTCGACGGTTTCTGACCACGTGGAAGTCAATTCATCACTTGAGATAGTATCTGCACTCTCCAAGTCGTGAAGTTGAGTTTCCAAATCGGAAAGCACTGCGTGCAGCGATTTTGCCCCAAGCAATGCCGCGGATCCCGCAGCATGGTGCACTTTGCTGCGAAGGTCCTGTGGCACCTGTCCTCCGTCAATTTCCGCGATGATCCGCGCCACATCGTTTTCCATTTCACTCAGAAACTTTTCTATCAATGCGCTGGTTTTTTCTTCGCCCAAAGTGCTCGCCAGTTCGTTCAGGTGCGTGTGATCCATGATCTCACCGGCAGGGTCGGGCGGGGACATGCCGGAGTAATCCGCCGACCGGCTTTGGTTGTCTGAAATGCCTTGGAGAATGTCGCGCAGTTTTTGCCAGGACACCGGTTTCGTCACGATGTCATTCATCCCCGCAGCCAGAAACCGTTCTTTTTCGGCTGGCATGGCATGAGCGGTCAGAGCAATGATGGGCACGGCCGGCCCCTTTGTCTCACTCTTTCTGATCGCTTTGGTGGCTTCCAGCCCGTCCATGACGGGCATTGAGATATCCATAAGGATGAGATCGTAGGTTGAAGCCTGCGCGCTTTGTAGCCCTTGCTCTCCGTCCAC
>JBGCDB010000051.1:0-63893 GCA_045104955.1 Roseobacter sp. | reverse complement strand
CGGATTGCATCCGCAATCATCTGTACCGGCTTGACAGTCGGGTGCAGTGCCAGCTCCTCCATGCGCCCGGCACGCATGGTGTTCACCCCGCGGTATTCCCAAAAATTGGTCCTGTACCGTCCATGTTGACCCAGCTCAAATGTATTTACATGAGCAGCGGTTCCGTTTTTGAACACAAAGACCAACTCGTGCCTGGACCGATAAAAAGTCCCCATTCCGCCATTATTTTTTGCCCAGACGATCACGGTCTTGAGTTCCTCGTAGACGCCCTGCCCGGCCGCCAAAATCTCTGTCATGTGACGCCAGTCCATGCAGATGAAGTGGATCGATCCATCGATACTGTGGTCGGCCAGGTTCCCCATTGCTCTTTCTAGGAAAGATGCAAACTGGCTTGAGCTCATCTCACCGGACGCCATGGCAAACTCCCGGTGTTTGATCTTCCCGGAGTTGCCGACATGCCCATCAATTGGCACATTGTACGGTGGATCCGTAAACGCCATCCGCGCCTGTTCGCCGGTCATCAGATCGTCAACGACCTGTTGATCCAAAGCATCCCCGCAGACCAATCGATGCCGCCCCAACTGCCAGACATCTCCGACACTGACCCTTGCATCCGCCATCTCAGGCTGTTGATCTTCTTCCGGTGCACCTGGCTCTTCCGGTTCCACCGCAGCCATCAAATTGTCTATCTCGGGAATGGAAAAGCCGGTCACGCCGATATCAAAGTCAATATCATCTAACATCAGCGCCCCAAGTTCCGCCGCAAGCAGATCCTCATCCCATCCTGCGTTCAACGCGAGCTTATTGTCCGCCAAAACATAGGCGCGCTTCTCTAACGTGCTCATATAGTCCAGACGCAGGCATGGCACGTCAGACATCCCGAGCAGCCTGGCGGCTTCAACTCTGCCATGCCCCGCCAAGATCACCCGCGCCTCGTCAATCAACACAGGAATGGTGAATCAAAATTCCTCTATGCTCTCCGCAATCTGGCGTACCTGTTTAAGCGAATGCGTTCGGGCGTTGTTCGCCCAAGGCGTTAGATTGCGAATGGCAATTTGTTCAACTTCAGTCTGGGCCAAATCGGCCTCCTTCACTACTCGCAGGCAGAATGGTATCACTTACCTTTGCCGGCAGATACATCTTACGCTTCGACAACCGTCAATATCATCTGCATGCTTCGTTCGACACATCATACGGGAGGGACCAATGGCAATCGGTGACCGCCTCTTCAGCCTCAGACAAAAAACTGGAGAGTCCCTGCAAGGCGTCGCCGACAAGGTTGGCGTTTCCAAAGCTCACGTCTGGGAGCTGGAAAAAGGTCGCAGCAGGAACCCTTCGTTTGAACTGGTTCGCAAATTGGCTGCACACTATGGCGTGTCGATTGACGTTCTCACCGGCGACATCGCAGAGCCGGACGCCGAGGACTTGCAGATGGAGCGCATTCATCGGGGGCTCGACGCGCTTTCAGACCGTGATCGGGAGATCGTCGAACACATGATCAGCGCGATGAAAGACAAAAAATCCGAGGCTAATTAAGCCGGTGCAGATCAGCCGCATTGACCTTTCTGACATCCATGCACCTAAACGGATGGCGCAAGCCATTCACGATCAATTGCAGCTCGGGTCTGGCCCAGTTCAAGTCTTGGAAATTGCTAAAGCGTTGGATATTGACGAGGTTCGCCTTGTTCCGTTGGACGGCGTCGAAGGCATGCTGCTCGCGGGTAAGGCACGAACGCAGGGTGCAATCCTCGCCAACGTGTCACGCAGGATGCGGCGCGCCAGATTTACAGTAGCCCATGAGTTGGGACATTTCCTGCTCGAACGACACCAGCTCTCAGTTCAGTCAGGATTTCGCTGTGCAGCAGCCGACATGCGCGAGACACGTGAAGGCAAGCAACACATTCTACAAGAGACCCAAGCCAACCAATTCGCGATCGGCCTGTTGGCGCCCGCACGTCTTACTTCGCTGGTTTTGTCTGGCGATGTTGATCTACAGGATGCGCAGATATTGCGCGATGAATTGGACATCAGTCTTAAGGCATGTGTTCGACGAATGGTAGAAGTCAGATCAGAACCACTCGCCGCCGTTTGGTCCAGACATGGTCGGGTTCGATGTTAAACAAAATCAAAGGGATTCCCCTTCATCACACTCAGAAGGGTAGACACCATCGCGCAGACAACGGCCGCATTCCGTGCGATCACAAACGGGACACTTGGGTTTACTACTCTGTCGGAAATGCATCCCATGGCTTGGACCAGTCGCAGCAATCTGGAGATGTTTGAGCAACCCCGAGTGGGTGCCAACGGTCACGCCGTAACCTTGCTTTTGACAGATACCCCCCGTCAAGATGACGATGAACAAGGTGGTTTATCAGAGTTGGACATGCCAACTTTTCGATAGCAATAAACGGCACAGCGGTGTTGCCTGTACGGACTAAATACTTCGCTGTTTTTGGATGTGGCTACCCTGAAACGGTTTATTTTTTACCTGTTTCCTCTGAACAGGAAAATTCCTCCCAAACCACTGTAATTAAATCATAATTCACATTCGAAACGGCCAGCGTTCGTGCACGTTTGGCTGAAATTGCTCATTTTCCCTGTAAATTCCCTGTAAACAGGGATTTTAAACCGAGACTGCATAGCTACAGACTGCCTGCACAGTCAACACCCCCTAGGTAATTGATATAATGAATATTTTTACATTTCGACGCGTAGTTACGGGACTATTATGCGGTATAAAGACACCCCAGACCGACAGATCTTCGAAATTCTGCCCGTTTCCCTGAAAAGTCTGGAATCGCCATTTCCGCAGTAGCAGGTTGGGTGAATGTGATGCTCGGACAATCGCCGGTCATGTGGTCAAGATCGCAAGACGTCATGGCACGACATTAAAGTGCCGAAAACCAGTCACCGAAGGTCATAAATTGATTTGATTGGGGTGGCTTACAGGGCCGCGAATGCGTCGCGCTGCTTTGCCCAGATGGGCGAGAACGCATACTTTTTCAGCCAGTCCGAAGTCATACCTACTGGCTGTTGCCCTTCGAAGACGGCTTTGATGGCATCAAGCGCGAGGAACGCCAGCTCGATCAGTTGCTGGACACGGCGTTTCGAGACCCGTTCGGTCTCAGTAGTCTTAGCAAATGTTTTACCGGACCTGACCAGATCAAAATACCGGTACGCACGCGCGATGTTGCGCAGCAGGGTCGCATCGATCTCTTCTGGTTCGTCGCCGATGATCAGTTTGGTTTCCACACCGCGCTTGCGATGCTGGAATTTGGATGTGGTTGTCAGCAAGTCTTCATTGATGCGTGCTGGGCTCACCTCGAGCTGTGCCGCGAGGCTTTCAGCACAGAGCGCGATACGGATTTCGCCGGGCACGATGTCGATGCGGTCGACAAGGGCTAAACACAGGCGTTTCGCATCTATTGCTGTGTCAGGAGCAGTCGTCAATTCAGCCAACTGCTCTCTTATTGCGGCAGTTTCATCTGTGGCGGCGTCGCACACGATGTCTGCACGCACTTCTGGTTGTTTCAGTTGCCGCCGGATCAGATCAGCGACTTTTTCCTCCAATTCGGGCGCGGGCAATCGCCAGCCGGAAGGGTCACGTGGCGCCGTGCCCCGGACTAACCGTCAAGAACCTGATAAATGATAAACAACTGTTGTTCGGGCGAGCTAGTTTTCCCCCATTCCCGACGGAACCTTTTCCATTCGTCATCTTTCCTGACCTGTGCGAGTTTCACCTTCACCGCATTATTCCGCTGCAGCAGATCAAAAAATTCAAAAGTCTCTGGTCCACCTTGAGGATTGATTACCCACTCGCCATCATTCTTTGCTTTCCGTACTGTTCGCAGAAACGCGAGAGTGGCGCTGAATTTTTCAAATTTCCCAACTATCTGCCTAGCAATAGCGAACTGCTTATCAGCAAAAAACTTCTCGGCTCTTGACGTCCACACCGGATCGATGAATTGCAGCAATCAGCTCAGATTTTTCTATTAGATCTTTGATCCCAAGCGCGTCAAAATCGACGCGCTCGTTATTGCCGTTAGCCTTGACTTCGAGCGATACCAAGCCCTCCAGTTCAAGCAACTCGGCGTGCACAGACTGCAAACGCTCGCGATAGTCGTTAAGCTTTAACAACAGCCCTTCTGGTTGTCCCGGTAGAGAAACTTGATGATCCAGTTCGTCCATCGATAATTTTAACAGATCCGAAATTTGCAAATTCGCGCACCAAAACCAAATCATTAACAATGCGCTATCCCGCGGCGTAAACAGGATTTTTGTTTAACGCCGTGAATTGGGGGCTTTGGGCGCGGTACTTTTACGGATTTTGGATCGCTTGCCACACCCCTCTTTTCGGCTATCTGGTGACCGGAAACGAGGTTGCGATGACAGAACAAGGTAAATTCGGACGCGCGGTGACTGTACCGCGCCATCGCGCATGGCGCGCCGCCCGGCTTGGCAGCATGGCAGTCAACGTAGCGGGCAACATGGCAGCGCAACGGGTTCAGGGCGCATTGCGGGGCGAACGTGTTGCTATACGTGAGCTGCTGATGACGCCGTCGAATATTGGTCGCATCACCAATGAACTCGCGCGGATGCGCGGCGCGGCGATGAAATTGGGCCAGCTCGTCTCAATGGATGCTGGCGACGTCCTGCCGCCAGAGCTGTCACAAATCATGGCGCGTTTGCGGGCTGAGGCTGACTTTATGCCGCCTGCTCAGCTGAAAAAGGTACTTACGACGGCTTGGGGTAATGATTGGTTGCGTCAGTTTGAGAAGTTTGACGTGCGTCCGATTGCGGCAGCCTCTATTGGGCAAGTGCACCGCGCCAAACTTAAGGACGGCAGGGAGGTTGCGATCAAGGTGCAGTATCCCGGGGTGGCACAATCGATTGACAGCGACGTTGCCAATGTCGCGACGCTGGCAAAGCTCTCAGGCCTGATCCCGAATGGCTTTGAGATAGATTCCTACGTAGAAGAGGCGCGCAAGCAACTGCACGAAGAAACAGACTATCTTCTGGAGGCCGCGCATTTGCGACGGTTCCGGAACTTGCTGGAAGGATCTGATCGCTATGAACTGCCTGAAGTGCTAGACGACCTGACATCGTCTTCGATCCTGACAATGTCCTTTGTCCAAAGCCAGCCACTGGAGACGGTTACTGACTTGGACCAAGACATTCGCAACCGGATCGCGGAAGAGCTCGTTGACCTCGTCCTGCGGGAACTCTTTGAGTTTGGGGTGGTGCAGTCGGATCCAAACTTTGCAAACTTTCGGTACAATACTGTGACCGAACGCGTTGTTTTGCTGGATTTCGGGGCGACGCGGACAATTGATGCATCCCTCGCGCAGAAATACCGCGATATGATTTTGGCAGGTCTTGATGATGACACTGAGGCTTTGCACACGGCAGCCGGTCGACTGGGGATTTGGGACGCTACGACGGCGCCGCGGCATATCGAGCAGTTGATGCGCATGTTAAAGATGGTTTTTGCCACGATCAGGGATGATGAGTTTTACGATTTCGCCGATCCGGCCCTAACACAGCAAATGAATGCGGAGGGCATGGCGCTGGCTGAAAGCGGCTTTGTGCCACCCCCCTTGCCGATCGATGTCCTGTTTATCCAGCGCAAGCTTGGCGGTATCTTTTTAATTGCGGCAAATCTCAAAGCAAAACTTCCATTGGAACAGATTATCCGTGCGAGGCTGTGTTAGCCTTTCGTGCGGCACCCATTTTAATGACGGTTTTTCAAAGGCGGCGATCCGAAGCGGACATCGTCTTTGCTGTTGCTCCATCTCAATCCCAATCCGGTCTATTTGCCTAGAATACAACCGGCGCAAACCAGCGTGCGATCGAGGTCTTTTAGCTTGATAAAAGGGGCGCAGTCGTGCGTCCCCCATGGTCGGCAACTGTGTCGTAGTTTATCAGGTCGTTTGGTGTGATCTTTTTGATTGATCTTGGGCTTCTGGAGGTAGGGAACTGCCGCAGAAACCCGCGCCATGCCGCACACGACCATGACCAAACGCCCCGGACGCCCCCCGTCTCTGGCAGCTTGGCGGTTCTGTTGCCGATTGTGCTGCGGGCTTTGGGAAACACCCCGCCGCCAGACCAATTCCCAATACTGACGCAAAGTTCTTTGAGCCAACGATCCAATTGCGCTGTGTCGTTGAGCGTCGGGCCGCTAGTACCAAAAACACCAACGGAAAACTGCCACCGTCCAAAGCTGTTTACGCACTGCCCTTGCGGCCAGAATGTAAGGTCTGGATCCCTGCCACAGCGCCAAATTGGCTTTGGAATGCTGCGACGGATTTAACACTTAGCCACGCGCCTCATTCCAATTGCAAACGCATACCGTTGTTATCCGCCCTGCTGCAGATACAGCCTTGCATTCAGCTATGATGAACCCAACGTCACCGACGGCGCGCGACCTTAGATGAACCATGTGCCAGCCGGTCGCCACGCCATCCATTGGGGTGTGATGGCACATTGGTGACAGTCCAGTGCGGTCCTTGAAAGCGACATTGCTGATCTTGAGCCGTGAAAAGAGTTAGCGTTTCATGTCAAAGTCTCGCTTGGTAGTCTCGCGTCAAACGGAGCGCGTAATACCGCCATCTACCCGGATATTCTGCCCTGTGATGTAAGCCCCGCCTTCTGATGCCAAGAACGCGACAACGCTGGCGATTTCGTTCAGCGAATTGCCATATCGACCCATCGGGATCATGGATCGGAATTCTTCCTTTTCGGGCAGGCTGTCGATGAAGCCGGGCAGGACATTGTTCATGCGGATGTTTTCGGCGGCATATTTGTCGGCATAAAGCTTGCTGAATGCGGCAAGGCCCGCGCGCATGACGCCAGACGTCGGGAACACCGCGTTCGGTTCAAAGGCCGCAAAGGTTGAGATATTGATGATCGCGCCGCCGCCTTGCTTTTGCATGATTGGGGTGAACAAACGCGAGGGGCGCACGGCATTGAGGAAATAGACCTCCATCCCTTCGTGCCAGTCTGCGTCTGTCAGTTCCAGCACAGGCGCGCGCGGTCCGTGGCCTGCGGAATTCACCAGCACGTCGATGCGCCCCCAGTGATCCATCGCGGCATCGACCAGCTTTTGCAGGTCTTCATCAGACTTGTTCGTGCCCGTGATGCCTACGCCGCCGAGTTCTTTGGCCAATGATTCACCTTTGCCAGAAGATGACAAGATGCCCACTTTGAACCCATCGGCGGCCAATGCGCGTGCGCTGTCTGCGCCCATGCCGGACCCGCCGGCGGTGATCAGTGCTACTTTTACGTCAGACATGATGCGTCTCCTCTTCAGGTTTTTTTGGTGTCGTCGATGATGTTCATTGTTGCTACGCCGCTATTGCCCAGCTCGACCGCTGCGAATGGCCCGCCTTGGCACATGTTGCCGGGGTCTTGCGTGTCCATTGGCGCGGTCTCGGCCAGAATAGCGGGTGCGAATTGTTCGGCATTGTCTTTGGGACGGTAGCCCAGAAAGCTGGCCTTTGAATTGTCCACGGGCACGCGGTCATTGTCGGACACACCGTAGACGACCGAAAAGCCCGTCACGGGTGTCTCGATGCAACGCTGCACAAGCTGGATCAGATCATCATAGGACAACCACGACCCCAGCGCGCGGGCATTGGTGACCTGCGCACAAGACAAAATCCGCATATGTACGCTTTCCAGGCCGCGTTTGTCCCAATACATTGACCCAAGGTCTTCGGCGAAACACTTGGCTAAACCGTAGAATGTATCCGGGCGGTGGCGCACCTTTGTATCTATAAATTCGGTCTTGGGGTGCATGCCCACCGCGTGGATGGAACTGCCATACACGACACGTTTGAGGCCGCGCTGATATGCTGCTTCCCAGATGTTGTAGGCGCCCACAAAATTGGGACCAAGCAGCTTTTCAAACGGTCCCTCATCGGCATATGCCCCCATGTGAACGACCATGTCGGCGCCTTCAAGAACACGCATCATGTCATCAAGGCTGGATAGATCACCTTTGGCATAGGTTTCACCATCATAAAGCGCCCCGATGTCATCGACGATGTCAGTCGAAACCAGCTCATCACACATCTTTGACATCGGTTCACGCAGGTAAGAACCAAGACGGCCCGCGGCGCCTGTCAGAACAAGTTTTTTCATCGCTTAGGTCTTTCTTTTAAGTTTGGCGACAGAGGCCGCGATGCGGTCCATCGCATGATCCAGAACATCCAGTGAAGCGGCAGTTGAAATACGAAAAAAGGGCGACAGCGCGTAAGCGCTGCCCGGAACGGCGGCGACACCTGCGTCTTTCAAAAGGTAGGCTGTGATCTCGGCATCATCGGCAAGTGTTTCACCACTTTGCGTTTTTGCGCCAATCAGATCCGCGCAACCGATGAGGCCGTAAAACGCACCACCCGGTGCATCAAGCGTAAGTCCGTCAATCTTTGCATCGCGGTCAACGACAAGATCGCGCCGTTCTTCGAAGGCCCTGCAAAACGCGCGCATGTCGTCTTGGGGTCCGTTCAATGCAGCGACAGCAGCGGCTTGCGCAATCTCACAGGTCCCCGAACAAATCTGGCTTTGGATTTTTGTCATAGCCGCAATCAAGGGTTTGGGGCCTGCGCCATATCCAATCCGCCAGCCAGTCATTGCATAAGCCTTGGAGACGCCATTGACAGTCAACGTGCGGTCCTTGAGCGACGGATTGGCGGCTTGACTGACCCAAGCTGAGGCAGATGGTTTGACAGGATCAAGGCGCGAAGACGCATATTGCATCAGATGATCGCCTTTTCGATGATCTTGCGCCCGGCCGAAATGCGATCAAAATGGAACTGCGTCATGTCGAGCGTTTTGTATTCGCCATGCACCATTATTTCGGCAGTACCGCGCCCCATGGCCGGGGATTGTTGTAGCCCATGGCCCGAAAAGCCGTTGAGAAAGAAGAAGTTTTCAACCTCCATATGCGGCCCCAAAATGGCGTTATGGTCGAAGGTATTATAGGCGTAGTGCCCGGCCCATTCGGATTGCACTTTGATCGCTTCAAATTGGGGAATGCGTGTCGCGAGGATGGGCCAGATGTGGTTTTCCCAGATGCTGTGATCCATGATGAAATCATCAGGATCGACGGCAGGGTCGATCTCTGAATGGCCGCCGCACTGGTAGGTGCCGCCACCGTTTTCGCGGACGTGAACCCCTGACGGATCAATCGTCAGTGGCAGATCACGATCCAGCGGTTGCTCGGCCGCGAAAATCCAAGAATATCGTTTGCGGGGCTCAACAGGCACAACGATGCCTGCCATCTGAGCTGTTGCGGCGGCACGTGGGCCAGATGCGTTCAGGACTTGGCCACAGGCAATCACCTCACCTGATTTGAGAGTAACGCTTTCGACACGCGTGCCTGCAGCGTTTTTTTCACCGCGACGACTTCGTTTTCGACATACTCGACACCCCGTTCGCGCGCGGATTTGCGCCACCAATCAAAAACGGCTGTCGCATCCCAGATGCCCTTCATCGACCAAATTGATCGAACCCAGAACAATGTCATCAACGTTGTAGAACGGATAAGCCGCCTTGATCTGATCGGGCGTCATCAATTGCGTCGCCGCACCCGCGGCCAGCTGGACCTGTTGGCTTTCACGTAGTACGTCGGCAAAGCCTTCGTTGTCTGCCAAATACATGTATCCAAATGACTGGATCGACAGATCAGGCACACGGTCGTCGTTGCCCATGTAGCGAGGCAGGTTTTTGACGAAATCGGCGGCAAACTGGCTGATCCGCACGTTCAATTCGCCCGAGAACTGCTGACGCATGCAAGAATTGGTGTGCATCGTCGATGTGTTTTCGTATGAAAAGTCACGGTCCACGACTAACACTGTGCCGTCGAAATCTTTGTCATCGGACAAGAACCAAGCGGCGGATGCACCCATTATTGCCCCACCGATGACAATGATATCATAGGATGTGTTTTTTGGTGTTTGCGTTTTCATGACATATCTCCCCGTGCGACGGCTGCTTCGACATCAGCGATGTCAGCTGCCGAAAGATTATAGTCTTTGGCGGCTGTCTCGGCTGTGATGTACCCGCGCGCCAAATCCCTTTTAACCAGTTCCACAGATCGCTCTGACGGGTCGCCGTATCCAGCACCGCCAGGGAAGGCCATCACAACTTTGCGCCCGTGGGCCACAAACTGTTTGCCTTTGCCGTTCATGGCTGTGCCATCGTCTTGGACAATTGTTGTGGGCGCACCTGCGCCACCGCCGCGTCTGCCGCGGGCCGGATGATCAACGCGGTCAAACATAGCTTGGATATCGAATTCATGGCCCTCTTGCGCGCCAACCTCCATGTATTGGCCAAGCCCGCCGCGTGTTTTGCCGGCACCGCCTGAATCAGGCCGCAGTTCTTTGCGCCAGATGATCACAGGGCCCGCATGTTCCGTCGCCTCGATCGGCATGGTCATGACACCGGACGGAAAGGCCGTCGCATTCAGACCATCGTGTGCGGGGCGCGCGCCAGACCCACCTGAATTGAAGGTCAAAACCTCGGACCGGCGCGCAGTCTCAGGGGCGGGTGCATCGGTGCGTGGGCGCAGTGAGACTTGGAAATTGCACAAGCAGCCAGCACCTTCAGCAGGCACCAAACCCGGCACGATCTTGTCAAAGGCATTAAACACAGCATCCGGCACGAAGTGCCCGACGATATGGCGCAACGCGACCGGCGCGGGATGCAGTGCGTTCACAATCGAATTTTCAGGGGCTGCGATTTCGAAGGGGGCCAAAGAGGCAGCATTGTTCGGTATCTCAGGCGCAATCGCGACCTTAAGGGCATAGCACGCATAGGCCTTTGCGTAGACGAGCGGGCAATTGATGCCTTTCTTGTCGAGGCCGGACGATCCGGTGAAGTCCGACACAATCTTGTCGCCCTGAACACTCACCTTCACCTTCAGTGTGATCGGACGGTCAAAGCCATCCATCGTCATCTCGCCGGTTGCCGATTGTTGAGGTAAGGCGGCGATCCGTTCGATGGTAGCGCGGCGGGAATTTTCGAGAATAAAATCGGCGATGCCATTTAGGTCATCAAGATCAAATTCCTTCATCATGTCCACAAGCCGGCGGTGGCCGATTTCGTTGCATGTGGCAAGGGCGTAAATATCGCCGATCAGCTGATCAGGTTCGCGCACGTTGCCGCGAATGATCCGCGTCAGGGTTTCATCCACTTTGCCACGATCAGCAAACTTCATGATCGGGATATAGAGACCTTCTTCGTAGACACTGTGCGCATCCGCCCCAAAGCCGCGCCCGCCAATGTCGACGATATGCGCCGTGCAGGCGAAAAAACCGACCAAGGCGCCCTTATGGAAAGACGGTGTGACCATGGTAATATCGTGCAGATGGCCCGTACCTTCCCAAGGGTCATTGGTAATGTAGACGTCGACATCATGGATGTTTTCTCGCCCAATACGGCGGATGAAATGGGCCACGGCATCCGCCATGGCGTTAACGTGTCCGGGCGTGCCAGTCACCGCTTGGGCAAGCATACGGCCTTGCACATCATAAACCCCTGCGGATAGATCGCCCGCTTCGCGAACTGACGTTGAAAATGCCGTGCGCACCAGCGCTTGCGCCTGTTCTTCCACCACAGAAATCAGGCGGTTCCACATGACTTGGTAGGCTACTTTTGAATGCTCTTTGGTCATTGGTTTGCCCCCTTTGTGATAATGTCGATGCAGCCATCCGGCTGGCGGATTGCGTCTCGGCTGGCGGGCACAATGATCGTGGTTTCATCCTCAACTACAGCCACGGGGCCTTTGGCCCTTTCGCCCGGAGCCATGTCAAAACGGTTCACAACGCAAGCCTCCAAGAATTTGGCAGATGCAGCGTCAAACAATTGGCGCGTACCGGCGGATGTTGCCAGTTCAGCGCCGGTGGTTTCGTCCATCCTTGCAACCTGTTCGGGCGGCGTTGTGGCATTCACCGACCAAACGGTGATCTCGATATCCATGCCCTCTACTGGACGACCAAACAGCTTGGTGTAATCCTCGATGAAGCGTGCTTCAAAGGTGTCGACGTCTGGATTCATCGCTTGGCTTTCGGTCAATTCAATCGGGATTTCCCAGCCTTGCCCCGTGTAGCGCATGTAAACTTTGAATTCTGACAGGATCGGGCTGACGTCATCACACGTGCGCACGAACCCTGTCGCCTCGGCCTGCAGGTCAGCCAACAAAGACTTGATCCGGTCGCCGTCAAAATCAGATAGTTTCATGTAGACGGAGCGGTTTGCCTCAAACGAAAACGGTGCACGTAGGAACCCGATGGCAGAACCAACGCCCGCACCTTGCGGCACCAACAACCGATCAACACCCAGCTTTTCAGCCAAACGCCCCGCATGCAGCGGGGCCGCGCCACCGAACGCTATCATCGTGTATTCAGACAAGTCTTCCCCGTTTTCGACCGCGTGGACGCGGGCGGCGTTGGCCATATTTTCGTCCACCACCTCAGCCACGCCAAACGCCGCTTCAACGGCGTCCATTTCCAACGTGTCACCCACATGGTTGGAAAGTGCCGCTTTGGATTGATCCGGGTGCAGCTTGATGGACCCGCCTGCGAAATTGTCGGGGTCGAGTTTGCCCAACACAAGATCAGCGTCGGTCACACCGGGCCGTTCCCCGCCACGGCCATAACAGGCCGGACCCGGCTCTGACCCGGCACTTTCGGGGCCAACGCGGATTTGGCGCAAGGCATCCACATGGGCGAGCGACCCACCACCAGCACCAATCTCAACCATATCGATCACGGGGATCGAAATCGGCATGCCCGACCCTTTTTTGAAGCGGTACGTGCGTGCGACTTCGAACACGCGGCTCGTCTTGGGTGTTTGGTTCTTGATCAAGCAAATCTTGGCAGTCGTCCCCCCCATATCGAAGGACAATACTTTGTCCAAACCATAACGCGCCGCGATGTGGGCTGCGAATACCGCACCGCCAGCGGGGCCGGATTCAACAAGCCGCACAGGGAAATCGGCAGCGTTCTGGATGGAAATGATCCCTCCACCCGAGTGCATGAGAAAGATGCGGCATGACACGCCCTCAGCTTTCAAGCGATCTTCTAGGCGGCCTAAATAGGATGCCATCAAAGGCTTGATATAGGCGTTCGCAACCACGGTGTTAAAGCGCTCGTATTCGCGCATCTGGGGCGAAACCTCGGACGAAATGGACACCGCAACGTCGGGCAGTCTTTCAGCGAGAACGTCGCGCACAAGCTGTTCGTGGGTCGGGTTCAGATAGGAATGGATCAGGCCAACAGCGACACTTTCAAACCCAGCTTCAGCAATCTGATCGACAACCAATTCAACCTCAGCACGGTCCATATCAATGAGGATTTGACCATTCGCATCCACCCGGCCCCTGACGGTAAATCGCATTTGGCGCGGCAACAAAGGATCAGGCAGGTTGAGGTTCAGATCGTATTGCTCAAAACGCGACTCGGTGCGCATTTCGATGACATCGCGGAAGCCTTCGGTAGTAATCAGCGCCGTTTTTGCACCCCGACGTTCGATCAAAGCATTTGTGGCAAGCGTGGTACCATGAATGATCTGGTCAATCTGCGCAGGGGTTACATCCGCTTTGGCGCAGACCTGATGCATGCCATCAATGATCGCATTTTCGGGCGCAGCGTAGGTTGTCAGAACCTTGGTCGAGAACGGCACACCGTCCTTTTCCAAAACAACATCTGTAAAAGTGCCGCCAATGTCGACTCCAAGGCGAATGGAAGGTGCTGCCATTTTGGGCTCCTGCTGTAGGTTATTTATGCAGGTGGCCTAAAATTCACCGAATAATCAAATCGATTTAATTTCTCACCCCTATCAATTTTTTTGATCTAAGGGAGATCCATCGCAGCCTTTGCAATCTGCGCGGCTCTTTCAACATAAAGGGCGGCACGTGCTGGAGCGTAGCGCGCATAAAAAGACAACGGATCGGGCACCCAATCGGGCTCCACTCTATGAAGATCACCAGATGCAATCTCGGCCGTCACAAGCCGTTCAGGCAACAACGCGGCTCCCAACCCTTCAAGCGCCATCGGTACACAGGCAGACAAAGCACTGGAATGAACAATCCTCTCGGCCCTTAACCCGCGCTCAGCCGCAAGGCTGTGCAGCGCGGCGCAGGCCTGTGTGTGCTTTGCATGGGTCAGAACCGTCAAATCAAATAGTTCAATAAGCGAGGGCTTCTTGCTGACGCGATGAATCAAGTCTGAATTCACAATCCAGCAGTAATGTTCTTGGCCTAACGCAGCGCTCGCAAATGTTTTAGATTTGAACGGCCCCGTTTGAAGCGCCAGATCGAGCTGCCCTTCCATCAACCTTGCATCAATCGCGGTTGATAAATCGACTTCTAGCTGGATCCGTAATTTGGGGTAGGCCTCTCGCATCAACCGCAAGAAACCTTGTAACCATGTGCAGGCCACAAGCTCAGTCACGCCCAGCCTCAAGGTCTCCTCGATCAACTCCTGACGACCCGCTTCTTCAATGAGAGCTTCCCCCGCCCTCAGGACCTCGCGTGTTTTCTTGAGTAGCTTGTCGCCATCTGCGGTCAAACGCACGGAACCTGCATCACGTATTAACAAAGTGACGTTGAGCGCGGTCTCAAGCGCAGTAATGCGTGCAGATATATTTGGCTGCGTAGTCCCAAGCGCAGAGGCCGCAGCGCGAAACGTGCCAGCATCAACGATGAAAGCAAACGCCTCTAGCTGTTTGAGTGTGATCTGGCTTTTGATCATTTGCAGCTCTTTGATAGAAAAAGTTGATGCACAGGTTATCTGCTCAGATCGTCAAAGCAACCCATTGTGCAGGAGGCATCATCAGGACGTTTGGAGTATTGCAACACCTTTGCCGCGCTCAGGATAACGCGACCTTAGCGGTTATGCGCTGCTTTAAATGCGGTGGTTGCTTCCGTGGCTACTTGATGACACGCCGCCTGCTCAGGCGGTCGTTGCCAACCGTTTACGATAGCAAAGCGCAAAGGCGGTATCAGACGAATGATCGTGGCCTTGCTTATTGTACATCGGCACTTCGATCACGTTGAGGTTCGTAATAGCGCCACGCTCTTCCAGAGCGCGGATCACAGGATCAAAGGCTGCCTCCAGATAGAAAGCCTTGTTGACGCCAATGACAAACAACCCACCGGGCCGTGCAATGGCCAGAAGCGTTTCTAACGGGTCTGGTCCCAAATGTCCGGACGTGAACGTGCCTGCGGAGACAACCGCTCCGTAGTTTTGCATGATTGGCGTGACATCGCCCATCAGGTCTGCCTGAATCGTATCACGGTACAACGACTTGCGCCGCGCCTCTGCCAACATCACTTCTGAGATGTCGATTCCGTCTATCTGGTCCGGCACACATTGCAATGCAGAGGCCAAAAGACCTGTTCCGCACCCGATATCCGCAATCGGCACATCATCAACGGTTGCGTATTGGCGATACACAGACGCGATTGCTTTAGGATATTCCCATCCTAAAGCCTCTGCAAATTCGGCATCATAGGTTTCTGCAAACTCGTCGTAATACGTCTTATTATCCTGCGGCGTTTCAAGCTTGTAGGCATTTTCAAGCAGCGTTTGCCCTTTCGACTTTGGGGTCATGTGGTGGCCTTTGGTTCAATTACCTCAGAGAATCTTTTTCTCATTAAATCCTGAAAACTCTGCGGATAGCCCACATCAATCTGCTGCCAGGCTTTTGCAAAATCCGGGGTTTTCATATGGAGCCCAAGAGCGTTGAGGTACGCGTCCCAGACCTCATCTTCTACCAGTCCGCGTTTGTGCTGAATGTAAGCAGAATAAACCAACGACATGTATGTCCCGACACCTCGCTCATATTGGTAGTGCTCTACATCTGTAAGCGAAGCAGGATCTGTCCCACCCTGGCTCATCAATTCGGCATTCTCAGCGCGTAGACCAAACACCTCCCGCTCAAGACTCATGAAGGATTGAACAGTCGCCCCTTCAATCGCACGTGCATTGTGGCGTACTTCATAAATCAGAAAGATAATCGAAATTACGACACCTACTGCACCCGCCACAGATGCGATGCCTTCGATTGCAGCCCAATTTAAATTTTCAAACATGTCATGCAAAATAACTTTATTTCACCTTTGGAGCACTCTAGCGCAGGTGGTCTCAGTTTACCCAATGGTTTTCTGATTGCTATCTCGGACGAAGGCAATCGCCCAACCTACTGCATCGGACAATGTGGGCTCAAAACCGAAATACTTTGCGTTCAGCAACAATGTCCCTTGTGCGGGCTTTACCCCTGATTTTTCCTTGGTATTCGCTGCACTGTTGCCACAAGAAACTGCATCCATTCCGCGCGCCTCCAAAGGCAGATGGAATGGCCGGTGCCACCGTTGAGACGCTCGTGGTGCATGACGGTCTACACACGCGTCGATAATTAGAAACATCTGATAAATCCGTTGCCAAAGTCGCGTTTTGGCAGGCCAAGCAATAGGAATTGGCACCACCCCCCTGCTTGGGTTCAGGCTAAAGCCCGCCGGTGCAACACGCCAAACAAAGGGATAACATGATAAGACAAATTGAGGACTAAAACTTGGAAGCTGGTCGCCACCAGCATTTTGGGGCAGTCAGACTACAAGCAGCCTTAGGGCAGAAAGAACCGGCAGCCGCCAGCCCCGGGGGTTAGATTCACAAGATGGACCGGCGCCTACATGCGGTCGTAAATTCCGGGCTTTGTGCGGCCGTATCAGGATAAAAACGACGCAGGAGTACATGAGGAACACGAAAACGGCGGCATTTCGGAAATCCACGATCGGGTAGGATCCGCCATTGTTATTTGGGACGTGGTGGATCTGACCCGTTCACAGTCCTTGCAGACCTGCGAGGAAAGCCAACTGAAAGATTTGTGCGGCATATCATTACCCCGACAGGTCTGACGGTACACCTGTTTCCAAGGATTTCGTAGATGGTGCCCTGAATGACTGTGGCGTAGGTGTTATCCAACTTGGCGCTTTTGTAAGACGAAACACTGGCTCAGATCCCCAACAGCCCAACATACGCAGACAATCTGTCCAGCGTGTCGGGTGCGGCATACTAGGTGCAAAACCACGGCCGCCTTAAGGAAGTATGCCAAGTCTGGCTGAACGAAAGTGCGCAACAGTGCTCCTCCGGAAAAACAAGAGAACAGTGAACGATTGTGTCACATAGATAATCCAAAATACCGGAAAACCTTATTTCAAAATCGGGCCTATGCGTCGGTATGGAACACATTGATGCCTTTGCCTCGATCGCCATGATCACCCCATTCGTTATGTAGAAAACAATTGATGTTGAAAGATCATCTGCGGCCTTTTCCAGTGGGTATGGAAATCTGAAGCTGTGCAAGGACGACGACCCCTATGTCTCGAAATCTTCGTGATTCCCAATGCTGTTTTCGGCCGATCTTGACTTCGGTCTTATCCATTAGGGCGTCGCGGAACCAATGTGCCACGTTGAGGGTAGTCCCTTCCAGCACGGCGCAGGCGTCAAAGCGGGATGAACCGCCACTGCTGTTCAGGCGGTGTCCCTGACAAGCTTCCACTTGGGGTTCCATGGGTCGGGGGCTGTGTGTCCTTGACGGCATATGTCTGACCCATTCCGCCTACCAACAAAATTTGCCGCTAACCCCACGCGCGGCTTTCTATCCGATCCTAAAACAGCGCATCTATCGTCCGTGGGGACACCTAGTTGACTAGATCGCGGTTTTTGGTATCGCAACGCCCCTTGGGCATGACATTGCGCCCATTGGTGCCGGGCTTGAACGTCTGGGTCTGATGGAAAACACCGTCACACCTCAACTGATCCTTGTTGGGGTCGTCACTGTGCTGGGCACCGGTTCAGTGGCTACTGATGTCGGCAAAGGTGACTAGAAGCTCTCGCAAAAGAATTTAAAGGCGAGCCTTGGTCTGCTGAGGCATGTTCATTGCGCGTGCTTCAAAAAGCCGGACGATCCACGAATTCTGCTTTCCCGTTCTGTTTGTACCCGTCTCAGGCGTGTTGACTTGGATGCAGCAGATTGCAAGCGATTGCGCGACCTCAACGCTGTGGGGGTGTATCTATCAAACATGTTGCATCACCTGCGGTACAAGGGCCACTTGCTCCTTCGTCAGGCAAGAAATTCAGGCGGGATGCGACATGATGATAACCGGCCGTAGGGGCGACACAACCAAGATGGCCTGTGATGCGCACATCCCACTTACACCAAAGGAAACGTCAACTCGATGCCAGTTCCGTGGGCAGTGCTCAGTATTTTCAATGATCCGCCGTGATGTGTCATGACCCGCACTGATATCGGTAGCCCCAGTCCAGTCCCCGGCCCACCATCCGCCTGACTAAACCGGTTAAGGGCCAAGGCATGTTTGTCATCGGGAATACCAACACCATCGTCCAGAACCGTAAGAACCGCTTTTTTGTGATCCGATGTCAGATCAAGCGTAATTGCGGAAATTTGGGGACCGCCGTGGATGGCTGCGTTGTTAAGCAGGTTTAACAACGCCTCTTCGATCATGATTGGATCACCATATACCTTGATCTTGGAATCTGGCATCTTCTGAATGATACGGATATCGCGGTCCATGATGTTTTGCTCAAACCGGTCGGCGACTTGGTCGACCATTGCATTGAGAGAAATGGTTTGCCCTGTCTTGGACAAGTCTGATCCAGCCGCACGTTCAAACGACAAAAGCTGGTTGGTCAAATCGCTGGCTTGCCGTGCGGCATCCACCAATTCGGCGCTGCGCTTTTTGGCAGCTTGCGTGTTGGGAGCGTTCTGAACGGCTTCGGCCAAAGCCAATATGCCCGCCACAGGGTTCCTGAGCTGATGTGCTGCGTTTGAGATGAATTCGTCTTTTGAACTGATACGTCGCGACACGCGGTCCAACAAAGCATTCAGCGTTGTGACAAGGCCTTTGGCTTCTGCTGGCACATCACGTTGGATCGGTTCCAATTCTGTTGGGGAACGCTTTGCAATAGCATCTTCAAGCTCCAACAAGGGTTGAAGGCCCACGCCGACACCAAACCAAACAACCAAGGCCACGGAAACCACAAATAGCGCAATAACGGCATATGACCGAACCACGACGTCTTGAACAAAGGTACGACGCACATCTGCGTTTTGCCAAACGGTGATGTTGAACACGCCGGCAATTTCGCTAACGGTTGTGATGTCTTGAAACAGCAGAACGCGTACGTCCCGCCCTTGATAGCGGGCATCATAATATAGGGGGTCGGTCGTTGCCGCACGGGCTACTTGCGGCAAAATAGGAGGTGTCGAATAGCCAGTGACAAAGACACCGTCCGGCGCGTAGACGTGATAAAACAGCTCTCCTCCGGATGTATTATTCACCAAAGCGCGCGTTGCGGGGCTTAGCGCATCACCGTCAGAAACTGCAACATCCCGTGAAATCGCCAAAGCGGCCGAAAGAAGCCCACGGTCAAAGATGTCTTCTGCACGTTCAGTGGCATTGGAAAACTGCCAGGCACCTGCAAGTGCAGCAATGAACAACAAGGGCGTCAGAATGATGACGATCAACCTGGACCGAAGCGACGGCAGTGTCATGGGTGCGCCTCGGGTATCATTTGATAGCCCAAACCGCGCTGGGTTTTTATATGGATGCCATGCCCTTTTAGACGCCCACGAAGGCGCGAAATATAAACTTCTACGACTGAATCCTCGACATCCGCACCCGTACCATAGGCGTGCTCCAACAGGGCGTTTTTAGACACTAGGCGGCCGTCGGCGGCCGCAAGACATTCAAATACTGACATTTCCCGACGCGGGATTTCAATTTCAACGCCCTCATGGAACAATTGCCGGGACGTCGGATCATATTCCAACGCGCCAATTGTTTGCATCTGACGTTGGGGGATCGACCGGCGGCGCAACAAGGCCCGAACACGGGCTTCCAGTTCGGCCATCTCAAATGGTTTTATTAGATAGTCATCCGCGCCTGCGTCCAGCCCAACAACACGGTCTTCGGTTTCTGCACGTGCCGTCAACAAAATGACCGGGCGGCTGTCGTCTCTGTTGCGCATCGCTTTGAGCAATGAAAGCCCGTCGAGGCCCGGCAAGTTGATATCGAGAATGACAAGGTCTGACCGATCGCTGCGCAGGTGCACGTCAGCATCCAGACCATCATGCAGCACGTCAACCGCGTGTCCTGCATCCTCAAGCCGGTACGTTATGCCTTTGGCAAGGCTGATGTTATCCTCAACCAGAGTGATCCGCATGTGATGAATTCCGACGCTGCAAGTTTCATGCAAGGTTCGCAGGTCATGATTAAAACATCAACTGGGGCGGACACCCCAAAATGAGTCGAAAACAGGCACGCCAAAAAAGATGTGCCATCTATGGGAGGAACATATGTCCATTACCAAAACCACGCGTCGCGTGGCCGTCAGCCTTGTGGCTGCAGCAGCCGCGACCTTCGCTGTGCAAGCCAATGCAGGCGGTCACGGTATTGATCTAGAAGGCAAGACAGTTGAATGGATCATTCCATTCTCTGAAACCGGCGGGTCGGCCAAATGGGCCAACTTCTACGCGCCCCTCTTGTCCGAAGCACTGCCGGGCCAGCCCACAGTTGTTGTGAAATTCATGCCGGGGGCGGGATCCACCAAAGGCGCGAACTTCTTCCAGTCGCAAGAATATGAAGATGGAACGCTGATCTTTGGGTCTTCGGGCTCCACACAGTTCCCATTCCTTTTAGGTGACCCGCGTGTGAAATATGACTATGCGGATTGGAACGTTGTTCTAGCATCCGGCACCGGTGGCGTCGCCTATTTGCCGCCAGAGCTTGCGTCCAAGATGGACGGCATGGACGCGACACCCCTGCAGGGTGAAGACTTCATCTATGGCAACCAAGGCGCCACGCGCCTTGACCTGGTGCCAACGCTGGCGTGGGAAATGCTGGGGCTGAACGTCGAAAGCGTTATGGGCATCAAGGGCCGCGGTGACGGTCGTTTGATGTTTGAACGTGGCGAAGCAAACATCGACTATCAGACGTCCTCGTCTTTCCTTTCCGGTGTAACACCGCTGGTCGAAGCAGGCACAGCCGTTCCCATGATGACATGGGGCGCGCTGGATGACGCGGGCAACATCGTACGGGACCCGACATTCCCGGATATCCCGACCTTCAAAGAAGTCTGTGACGCGACACCTGCCTGTGAGACATCGGGCGAAAAGTGGGATGCTTGGAAGGCTTTCTTCATCGCTGGGTTCCCTGCGCAGAAAATGGTGTTTCTACCGGCCGGAGCATCCAACGACGCAATGGTGACCTACACCAAAGCGTTTGAAGAGGTGAAAGCGCGCGCCGATTTCGCCGAGATTTCCTCCAAGCGTCTGGGCAAATACCCACAGATGACGGGTGCGGCAGCTGAAACCGCCAAGGCTAGCGCCACGTCCGTATCACCAGAAGCCAAAGCGTTCATTGTGAACTGGCTGCAGGAAAAATACGGCGTCTCGCTGAACTAAGCTTTGCTTTTCAAGCGCCCCGCCCGCCATGGTGGGGCGCTTTCTTAAGCATAGTTTGGGGGGAGAAAGACCATGGAAGTGATCATGGAGGCCTTACCGGCCTTGTCAGACGCATGGGCGTTGATCCTACAGCCGGTCGTTCTGGGGTATCTCGTACTCGGCGTCGTGATGGGGCTTTGTATTGGGGTTTTTCCCGGTCTTGGCGGTATTGCCGGGCTTTCATTGTTGTTGCCTTTCATGTTTGGCATGGACCCGATCCTGGGTCTGGCATTGATGGTGGGTATGGTGGCGGTTGTTCCGACCTCTGATACGTTTGCCTCTGTCCTGATGGGCATTCCGGGATCTTCTGCCAGTCAGGCGACAGTTTTGGACGGCTTTCCAATGGCAAAGGAAGGCAAGGCCGCACGGGCCCTGTCCGCAGCATTCGCATCATCGCTTTTCGGTGGTCTTGTGGGCGCAACCTTTCTAACCGGCTTTATCCTTGTTGCCCGTCCTATTGTGCTGGAATTCCGCACACCCGAGCTGTTGATGATCACCATTTTTGGTCTGTCGATGGTCGGCATCCTTGCAGGACGCGTGGCGATCAAGGGCCTTGTCGCGGCAGCTCTTGGCATGTTGGTTGGGACCATTGGCGAGGGCGCGTCATCAGGTGATTTGCGCATGTCCTCATATGATTTCCCCTACCTGACCGATGGGTTGAAACTGGTGATTGTCGGCTTGGGCATTTTCGCCATCCCAGAGATTATTTCATTGCTGCGCCAAGACCGCGCCATTTCGACAAAGCCTCAGTTGGGCGGCGGCTGGCTTGAAGGCGTAAAAGACTGGTTCGCCAATATTTGGCTGTCTGTCCGCTGCTCTATCATTGGCGTTATTGTGGGCGTAATTCCCGGTCTTGGCGGATCAGTCGTGGACTGGATCGCATACGGTCATGCGGTACAAACCAGCAAAGACAAATCCAAATTCGGCAAAGGCGAAGTGCGTGGTGTGATTGGGCCAGAAAGCTCAAACAACGCCAAGGAAGGCGGCGGTCTGGTACCCACCTTGCTCTTTGGTATTCCCGGCTCAGGCTCCATGGCGATCTTTATCGGGGCGATTGCCTTGCTGGGCTCAGGCCAGATCGAAGTCGGCCCTGCGATGCTGCAAAACAACCTTGATATCACCTATTCCATTGTCTGGCTGCTGGCTTTGGCAAATGTTGTAGGCACGGTGATCTGCATCGCAGCCTCGGGCGGTATTGCTAAACTGACCACCATCCGTTTTGTGCTGCTCGCACCGTTCCTGTTCATGATTATCAGCTTTGCGGCCTTCCAATCAGGTCAAAACCTGATGGATCTTGTGGCGTTGTTTGGGATCGGCCTTTTGGGCATCTTGATGCGTCGCTTTGACTGGTCGCGGCCGGCCTTTCTGATCGGGTTTGTGCTGTCCACGCCTGCCGAGAACTACGCCAACCAAGCGGTGCAAATTGCGTCTTCGCGCTTTCGCAAAGGTTTTGGTGAAGGCCTCGAATACATTTTCTCTCCCATTGTAATCGTGCTGATCATAATCACGGTGATCTCGATTGTGCTGGGGCTGCGGCAAGCAAAGAACATCATGGCCGAAGGCGATGTGCAGTCTGGATCAAAACGCGCGCCTTTGATCTTTTTGCTGGCTGTGACCGGCTATATTGCCTACGCGTTTTATGATGCCGCCTCGATCCCATCTTACAGCCGCGACCGTGTCTTTCCAATGTTTGTTGGCGGCGTTGCGTTGTTGGGATGCTTGGCTCTGATCGTGCGGATGATGCTGAAACCAGAGACCGACACAATATTCGCGGACCGCGAACGCGAAGGCGAAGACTCCGATGCGGTACATGGTTTGTGGGGAACGCTGGCGTGGTTTGCAGGCTTGCTTGTCCTGACATCGCTCTTTGGCTTTATTCTGGCACTTGCGATTTTCCTTTTTAGTTTCATGAAGCTGCGTGCAGGGTTGTCTGTCGTAATGGCGGCAGGATACACAGCGGCGGGTATCAGCTTTATGTGCTTTATGGCGTGGCTGCTAAATCGCGATTTCCCACCCGGTATGCTGCAAGGCTACGCAGATCTACCCTGGCCGCTGGGGTGAACCTGCTGCGGGGTCCTGAAATACTAATACCTTGAGAGCATCACATGACGCAAAAAGCTATTCCGTTCCTGTTCATGCGTGGTGGCACGTCGCGCGGGCCTTACCTGCGGCGCGCGGACCTGCCGGAAAACCGTGACGAGCTGGCCCGAATCTTGATCGCCATAGTGGGTGCAGGTCATCCACTTAACATTGACGGGATAGGCGGTGGTGCTGCTGTCACAACCAAGGTGGCCATGCTGTCGCGTTCTGACGATGAGTGGGCCGATATTGATTACTTTTTTGCACAAGTCAGCGTCGAAGAGCATTTGGTCGATTTCAAACCGACCTGCGGCAACATCCTGTCCGGTGTTGGGCCTGCAGCCATCGAGATGGGCCTGATAGGCGCGCAAGATGTCGAAACATCCGTCAACATTCGCGCAGTCAATACCGGCGCACGGGTGACGGCAACGATCCAAACGCCGGGCGGTCAGGTCGCCTATGACGGAAAGACCGCCATTGACGGGGTCCCTGGCACAGCGGCACCTGTGGCATTGCAATTCATGGATACAGTGGGCGGCGTGACAGGTGCGTTCCTACCCACCGGCCAGCTCATCGATACGATCGACGGAATTGACTTAACCTGCATGGACGTGGCGATGCCGGTCGTTATGGCCCGTGCCGAAAGCTTTGGCTTGACGGGATATGAAACTGCAGCCGAGTTGGACGCAAATACTGAATTCTACGCCCGAATGGAGCCTTTGCGTCAGAAAGCGGGCGCGCTGATGGGCATGGGCGATGTGTCTAGCTCGGTCACGCCTAAGTTTGGTTTGCTCGCCTCAGCGCGGGACGGTGGCACGATCACGACGCGTTATTTCATGCCTTGGAAGTGTCACCCGACCATGGCGGTAACCGGCGCGCAATGTCTTGCTTCTTGCGTGCTGACGCCGGGGACTGTGGCCGACGGTTTGGCCGCCCGACCTAACGAAACACCTGCCACCGTCACGCTCGAACATGCGTCGGGTAAAATCGACGTGCTGGTAGATTATGAAAATACGAGCAACGGGTTTACTCTGCATTCTGCGGGTCTTGTACGAACCGCGCGCAAGCTTGCAGCAGGAGAGGTGTTCGTTCCAGCATCAATTTGGCCCAACAGTTGACGGCCCATAAATCAGTATACATATGTATACAAACGAAGACCGAGGTGCGAAATGCGTGAAAGCTATCAGACCGCAATCCGATCCGCGTTGGACGCATTAGAGGACGCGCGCCGCGCCCTTAATGCAGAAATCTCAGACTATCCGACGCCTATTGCCGGATGTGATGCACAGTTTAACCACTTGCTGGCCGAGCGCCAGAAAGTGTTAAACGCATTGCAGATTATGGGCGAAACCGTCTTTGTGCCAACACCACGCACACCAACCGAACATGCGGGTGTTGAAAGCCGATGAAGGTCCACATTTTAGATGATTGGTTTGATACACTGCGCGGTTTGCCGTGCTTTGCGAAACTTGCTGGTCACGACATCACCGTCTGGACAGACCACCAACCGGACCCAGCGCTGCTTGCACAGCGCATTCAAGACGCCGAAGCACTTGTTCTGTTTCGGGAACGCACCAAAATCGGGTCGGACCTTTTAGGTCGGGTGCCCAACCTCAAACTCATCTCGCAGCGCAGCGTCTATCCGCATATTGATGTACCTGCCTGCACGAAGAACGACGTGCTCTTGGCCTCTAACATGCATTCTGGCACGCCTTCTTATGCGGCGGCCGAAATGACACTGGCCCTGATCATGGCAAGTTACAGGCAGATCCCTCAACAGGTGGCATCCCTTAAAGCTGGCGGTTGGCAAGCCGGTGTCGGCCGCAGTTTGCGCGGGCGTACTCTGGGCCTGTATGGATACGGCCGGATCGCAGGGGCCGTCGCAGGCTATGCCAAAGCGCTTGGGCTAAATGTACAGTGGTGGTCATCCGAGAATGGACGCGCGCGCGCATCAGCCGATGGTGAAACCGTGGCCCCATCGCGCGAGGCGTTCTTTGCGACATCTGATATTGTCAGCGTGCACGTCCGGCTGAAACCCGAAACACGCGGGATCATAACAAGTGCCGATCTGGCTGCCATGCAGCCACGAGCGCTTTTTGTGAATACGTCCCGTTCTGGATTGGTTGAGAAGGGCGCATTAGAAGCGGAAATCGCCAAAGGCCGTATCCACGCGGCGGTCGATGTCTTTGAGATAGAACCGTTGATTGATTCCTCAAACCCGCTGCTGACCCATCCGAATGTGTTGGCCACCCCGCATATCGGATATGTCACAGAGGATGAATTCGATCTGCAGTTCTCGGATATCTTCGACCAGATCAATGCATATGCGGCGGGTGATCCTATTCACATGATCAATCCCGAAGTGTGGGCAAAGCGTTAGGTTGGTCGGTCACCCGACAGCACATCAGCGACAAAACCTTCGCCGAGGGCGCGTTTTACAAAATCATCCAGCTCCGCTGTTGCTGGATGTGTCGGATGCGGCAAAACCATAGCCTGTTCTACCTTGGTCAGAACACCCGGCAGGATGCGGATGCTCGCGTCCTGAGCAAAAGCACGGTCCAGTGACGCCCGCACACCCACGACTGCGTCCCAATCACCGGCACGAAAAGCTTCGAAACTTTGGGGTGGCGTGCCCACCCTATCCAAACTTGCGCGTTGCAGCGTCTTTGTCAGATGCAGATCATAGGCTGAGCCAACAGAGGTGAGAATGCGGTGCCCTGCGCGATCTACGTCGCTTACGTCGCGGATGATCGACGTGTCCCATACGGCAAATGTCACCTCTATCGTGATGTAGGGGCGCGTAAACGCAATTTTTTCAGCACGCTTTGGGTCAATTGCCAGAAAAGCCACTTCCCAAATACCCTGATCGGCATCGGCAAAAACTTTGCCTGCCCCCTCATAGACGATCGTGTCCAACCCTGCCCCAAGTTCATCTGCAAGGCGTCGGGCCAGTGCCGGGCTAATGCCTTCTAGAGCATGCCCGTTTTGCTGGACCAAGGCGCGGTTGCCTGTGTTGATTGCAACGCGCAACACACCATCTTTTGCCAATTCTTTTAATACGGCTTTCATGGAGGGCTCGCTTTTTGAGTTAACTCACGCGCTGCGGCGGCCTCTTTTGTCAATGCGGCCATTCGGTAAAATCCGTGCGCCATTTTGGAATAGGGTGTCAGCACAAAAAAGGCGAGTACAGCGCCTAAATGCGCCGCCAACAGCATGGCGACGGCAGAGGTGCCAGTTGCTGCAAAAAGCAAAAGCCCCGTCAAGCCGACAAAAAACAGCAAAAGAACAAAGGCCATTTCACCGCCCCAGACCTGGGGCGCGCCAAGGTTTCGGTCAGCTTTTGTCTTGAGATAGGCCAGCCCAGCCGTGCCCAAACATAGCAATACACCGCCTGGCACGCCCAACAGTTTTGGCAAACTAAACGGGCCGTAAGGGGCCTCTAGCCCGAAACCATAATGCAGAACCGTTCCGCTGGTCGTGGATGCAAAACACAACAAAAACCCATAAAGCGTGGCCTGATGAAAATGCCGCCGGGCGTGGCTAAAGCGGTCTTCGTCTTCGAAATTGCACCCCTCGCCATGTCCCCCTTGAAGGTTCTTCATGCGGCCTGCGGACTTACAGGCCTCGAGCACATCATCCAAGGTACACTTCCCGCCCCCCACAGCCCGCCAATAAGACCGTAACGAAACCCCCACGGCCAGCAGCGGCAAGACAAACGCAGGCGTAAAAATTGCGACCATCAAACCATGTGACATATAGGCGTAGAACCCGTCACCGTTTGCAGGTTGCAGCGCTTGGGCCACAGCAAAAATCAGCGTGATCCCGACCACAAGCGCCACTGCCATCACACCGCCTGACCGGTCAAAAAGCTGTGCAAAACCACGCGGCCAAGCATGTGTTTTCCAGCTGTCATGCCGGACTTCAGCCAATGCTTTGGGCAGGTTGAGGTCAAACTCATGTGGGGCTGTGTATTGGCAAGCATAATAGCAACCACGGCAGTTGTGACACAGGTTCGCCAACTGCGTGATGTCCCCTTCTGCAAAAGCACGTTCCCGGTGGAGCGCCGGAAAAACGGAACAATATCCCTCGCAATAGCGGCAGGCATTGCAAATCTCAGCCTGCCGGCGCGCTTCGTTGATCAGGTCAATTTGCATGCGCTGCAGCCTCCCTTCCTGCAATACGTCCGAAAACGGTGCCAATGGTCATGCCGAACCCAGCCAGATAGCCCTGCCCCAGAATAGATCCTGCCATGGTCTCTCCGGCGGCCCAAAGGTTACGAATAGGTTGGTTTCCGACAGAACATTGCGCATTCTCATCAACCTTGAGACCAAGATAGGTGAACGTAACGCCAGTGCGCAGTGAATATCCGTAGAACGGGGGCTCTGATATCGGGCGGGCCCAATTGGTCTTGGGTGGGTTCAAACCCGATGTCGCAACCCCGTCCAGTTCCGTCGATTGAAAAGCGGTGGTATCGCCACAAGCTGCATTGAACCTCTCGACTGTCTCGCGCAGCGCCGCAGGAGGCAACCCCATAGCCCGCGCGAGACCTTCCAGTGTATCGGCTTTAATGGGGGGAAAAACGGACGGCATGAACAAGTTCAGCGATCTGGCGTCTATGATCGCGTACCCCACCTGATCCGGTTGATCGGCCACAAGACGTCCCCAGATGGCATACCGCTTGGGCCAGACATCTTCGCCTTCGTCGTAAAAACGCTGTGCGTTTTTGTTCACCACAATCGAGAACGGCACACAGTCCAGCCGGGTCACGATCCCACCATCAAATTTAGGCGCACGGCCGTCGATGGCCACCGCATGGCATTGGGTCGGGTCGCCCACTTGTTCCACATTCTGGTCCAGCAAATCTGCGAGCACTACTCCGCGATTGTAAGGCGTACCCCGAATAAGGAAGTTCCCAGCCGCCGGCCCCCAGGCGCGCGTCAGCCAATCGATATTTGCCTGAAACCCGCCAGAGGCCACAACAACCGATTTGGGGGTGACACGATGAGACCGACCCTCATGCATGTAGTCAACCCATTCGACTTTGGCCTGTGAAACTTCCAAGTGGGTTACCTGCGCGTCATATCGCACGACAACACCAAGCTTTTCTGCGGTACGGTAGTAGGCATTTACCAACCCCTTACCCCCCCCAAGAAAGAACGCGTTCGTCCGGGCGAGCGACAAGGTACCAGACAGCGATGGTTGAAATCTGATGCCGCGTTCCTGCATCCAAGGCAGGCATTCTTGGGATGTTTTAATCGCCAGACGCGCAAGGGTTTCGTCGGTCTTGCCGCCCGTCACTTTCATCAAATCGGACAGGTATTCATCTTCGCTGTAGCTGTCGACCAACGGGCCCAGTGGGCCGTCATGCATACAGCGAAAATTGCGTGTATGGCGCGAATTCCCGCCGCGATATGCCTTGGGCGCCGCCTCCAGAATGAGAACACGTGCACCAGCTTCTGCGGCAACGATAGCAGCACACAAAGCAGCATTACCCCCACCGATTACGACTATATCAAACGTTGTTTGCATGTCCGACCCCTTAGAAAGTCCAATAGCAGGTGGACGATTATTTGATAATTGCAATTAAAGCTGTAATTATTGCAGTATGCGCATCAATTTTGATTTCACTGACCTTGAAACCTTTTTGGCAGTCATTGAGACGGGGTCGTTCCAGATGGGATCAGAACGCTTGGGCCTGTCGCAATCCTCGGTTACGCGCCGCATCCAAAAGCTTGAAGCGGTCCTTGGCTCCAAGCTTTTTGAACGCACCACCCGGGCTGTAAAACCAACGCTGGCAGGTAAACGTCTTAAGGTGCGGGCCGAAACAATTTTGAATGAGGCGCAGGAAACCGCGCGTTCTATGCTGGATGAAAACATGGTGTACACGCACCAGCGTGCACGCTTAATTACTGTGGCGACAATACCAACCGTTGTGTCCCATTGTGTTGTCCCGGCAATTAGATCATTTCGTGAAAAGCATCCAACCACAAGCGTCCGCCTGCTAGATCTTGCGGCAAATGAAGTCGCAGAAGCCGTGGCGCAAGGGGAGGCGGATTTCGGCATTTGTTCCGTTGCAACCTTGGAGCCAACAACCCAGTTTGACCTTTTGTTTGACGATCAGATGGATGTTGCTTTGCCGCAAAACCATCTGCTGTCAGACAGGGAAAAGTTGACTTGGGGTGATTTGCAAAACCAAAGCCTGATCTTGCCCGCGCGCAGCACCGGCAACCGCATGTTGATTGATGATGCTCTTGCCCGGGCCGGTTTGCCACTGAATTGGTCGTTTGAGGTCACACGGACATCGACAGCGCTTGATCTTGTATCCGCAGGGTTAGGCATTGCACCATTGCCAAGGTCGGCGCGTCGATCGGTCGATTTGGCAAAGATAACAGTTAAGCCTTTGGAAAAGCCTGTAGTCTCCCGTCCGATCGGCTTTCTGACACGCATTGGGTACAAAGCAAGCGCCATTGTCGACAACATGAAACAAGAAATTAGGGCCTCGGTTGTCTACCAAGATGATGCATAGGCGCGCGAATACAAACATTCCTTAGCCCGGCATAACGCTGTTCTTACTGCATATTTTCGCGAAAACTGCCCTTACACCAGATGCTACTTTGGTGTTATTCATTTTACAGTTTCGGCAATCATGTCCCATATGCCTGCCGCGTGTCTGAACTGTGTGCCGAAAGGACATTGCCATAGCGAATGCGCCGCGCGTTGCCATAACCTGCGTCGATGTCTCAGAGCGCAACTGCTGATTATGAACCCACTAATCCGCGGGCCTTTCCATCCCTTCAACCGGCTTGTCTTTGAAGTGTTGAAATGCAAGGCCAAGAGGTACCACTGAAACAAACAGAACTATCGCCAGCCAGATTGGGCTTTGCACATTTCCCGTGAAGTCCAGAACAGCACCAGCCACAGGCGGTCCCATCAGCATGAACACGTAGTATATCGTGAAGAAGAGCCCCATCCCAACCGCACGCACTTGCGGCCGCATAGCCTGTCCCGCCATCGCCATGATCACGCCCGCTGGGGCCATGCCGATCAAGCCGAAAAGCACACTGGCGCCGACGCCAGCGCGGGGCAGACCTAGCAACCAAAGCGCCGCAACAGCCCCCCCCATGCAACCGACCAAAACCTTGTTACGGCCGCCAAAGCGATCAACGACTTGCCCACAAACTGCACCAGAAAACATCATGATCCAGCTCGCGATACTAACGATCCCCGCGGCTGCAAATGCGCTTTGGCCGTGACCTTCCAGAACTTTTGGCCCAAAAGACAGATAGATAACGTAGGCTGCGTTAAACACCCCCCAAGCCGTCGCCGCGCACAAAATCAAACGCCATTCCTGACGGGTCAGGGCAACCCGCGCGCCGCCTGTTGCATCCGTCAGGTTATGCGGCGCACGATAAAAGGCAAAGATCGCAAAGGCTGCTGCCCCACAGTAGACAGATGCGGCCACAAACGGCGACTGCCAGCCAAAGCTTTGCGCCAGCCAAACGTGGCCTATTTGGCCCATGGCAATACCAAACGGCCAGCTCATCACAAAGATACTCATCGCAGTTGCTATCTCTTGGCCCTCGAACCAATCGGCGACCATTTTGGTGAAGTAAATCATGGCAAACAGGCACCCAGTGCCCGCGAGTATGCGACCGGCTCCCATACCAAAGGAGCCCGGCGATAGTGCGGAAACAATGCCCCCCACCGCCATTGCAAGCAAACCAAAACCAACCATGTTCCGGTCAGATACATAGCGCCCCCATAGTCCTGCCGGCAGTGCGAGAATGACACCCGGCGCCATGAACAGGCCGATCAAAAGGCCGATCCCGGCATAGTCTAGCCCAAACGCCACAACCAGATTATCACCAACAGCAGCAAGCGTTTGGAACTGAAACCCCAACGCGGTACGAGCCAAAAAGAGCAACGCCAGAATGTGCCAACGCGTCATGACAATTGAGATTGCTTGAAAGTGAAGTATGGGGCGATCTTGAAGATACCGGAGCAGTTCACCAAACGATCAACGGGTGCAGTGCCCATTTTAGGCGCTGACAAGTCCGATAGCGTGGCAATCCGGTAGTTGATTATGGCTGCAAGCATTCGGCAAGTGGCTAATATCACGCCCATCCCAGCCCTCGAAGCGCGTGCACATCGTTCCAGATTTTGGTCATATGACCAATCTTGTCGCCATCAAAGCGCATCACATATGCATAGTCGGAAACAACCGATTTGCCAGTTGGCGGGATCGGACCCCCTTCGCCTGTTTGTGTGCCATGAAACTCAGCGGACGCGACTGCTGTGCCACGCGCTTCGTCAAAGGCAAAAGAAGTAAGGACATAGCGGCCATCCGGAACAGGCGTTAAAAGCGCTTTCATCCATTCGGCATAATCAGCAAGCGTTTTGGTTTCGGCTAGGGCATCTGCTTGGCAAGAAAACGTCGCCCCATCGCTGCAGAAGGGCTGGCATCCTTCCCATCCTTTGCCGGTTTCGCAAGCTTCAAAAAAGGCTTTGGCGGTTTCAAAATGCGACATCGAGTGCTCCTTATTCGTGATGCTGTAGGGGTCAAGCTACACCATATGAGCACAAGGCGGGTATCATGCAGATGCTGTAAAATGCCGCCTTGCATGCTGTATCTTGACTACTGCATTTGCAGGATTGCGTGTTGTCTCAATCGTGCCCACACTGAGATGGATTTTAATCGAACGAGGCATTTGCTGTGTCAGAACGGGTCGACCTTAGTGCACGTGAATTGCAGATCGCAGAATCTTATGCCGGTGGCGCGACGTATCAAAAGATCGCGGACGTGTTATGTATCGCGCCGTCCACTGTACGCACACATCTGGCAACGATCTATCGCAAGCTTGAAGTGTCGTCGAAACAGGAATTGGCAACTCACTTGAATGGTGAGGTGTTGCAACCTCGCAAACAATCAGAAATGACAGCAATGATGTCAGAACTGGCGCTCAGCCTCGAAGAAGCGATCAGCCGTGAAAAGGCGCTCAGCGAGGTGTTGCGGATCATTGGCGCGGCAAAAGGCAATCTAGATACGGTGATGCCCGCGATCTTGAGTTATGCGCTCGAACTTTGCGACGCAGAATACGGTATCCTGTTCGAGTATAGGCAAGAAAAGAAATTCCACGCGACATTCACCCTTGGAATTCCATCAGACCTTGAGGCGTGGTTTGACGACCAAGGATGGTTTGCCGTCAGCCCCAAAACTGGCCTTGGCCGTATGGATGTGCAGCGCAAGGCAATAAACATCTTCGACGTCAAATCCGAGGATATCTACAAGACCGATGATCCGCTACGATATGCCACCGCAGATCTGGGTGGCGCGCGGTCCTTTGTTGCCATTCCCATGCTGGCAGCAGGACAATTGATCGGGGCCTTTGCGCTGTATCGTCAAACCGTGCGGCCTTTTTCAGATGACGCCATACGGCTTGCGCAGATGTTTGCAGCCCAAAGTGTCATTGCTCTTGAAAACGCGCGGATGATCAAGGCCATGCAAAATGCGCAGGTCTGACCCGGAAATTTATAGTGAAAAGTGGCCTTAGTACCCACAGTTGGCAGATCGCGCAAAAGGTGCGCGTGTCTTGGAAACGTAGATTGTATGAACTGCGCCCACCCAAGACCAAGCAATCAGCACGGATGCAAAGATCTTTCAAACGCGGGTCGACAATCGGATGAACTGACCCAGAGACGACCATCAGCCCGCAACGGTCCAAAGGTGCCCATCAGGTCATGTGGAAACGGTTGATCTCGGCTGTGGACGAACACGCGCAAGAATTAGTGCGGACCGCATTTTCCACATCAGTTCGCGAAGCAGACAACCTGTCTGCCGTGGGTTACAAAAAAAATGACTTAAGAAGTTAACACTGCGGCGCATAAGGCCGTGTGCAAAGGCGAAACATTCTGATCCTTCACAAGCAAGCCGATAGGTTATGCAATTTTAAAGTTATCGTTGCCCGGACGCACAACCCAGTGCTAGCGTATTGCTATTATAACTAGAAATTTGCAAATGGAGCCACCGTGGACGCGTTGTTTGTGCCATTGGATTTGTCCGGGTTACGTCTGAAAGATGCTGTTCCCGCACAAGGGCCTTTGGCACGTTTTGACCGGCTTCCGTGGACCGATGGGGCCCATCAAGTCAACGCAGACCGCCCTTGGCTTGGCAGCGCGTTGCGCACGTCCCCCTTTTCCCAACAACCGGGAGTTTTGGCAGCAGGCGTCCATTTGCATTGGGCTTTGCCAGATGCTTTGACCCGCGGTGCAGACGGGCAAAACTTTCCCGGGATTCCGGATCGCTGGATGGTACATCGCCGCGGTGAAATTCCAAAAACCTGGATCATAGAAAGCAGTGCGGTGCGACGCAGCTTAAATGCGCCAGCAGGGGCCACCTTGATGCCGGAATACCCCGAAGTTGGTCGGCCTCCGTGGCGTCAGCTTGGCCGCATATCGACGCTAGAGGAGTGGACCGACGGCACACCTTGGCCAGAGCATGAAGTGGTCACCGCAATGGGATACGGCGACCCCCTGTTTGCCGCCTATTACCCCACATGTTCAAGCATACTGGGATTTCACGATACAGACCCCGTTCAGGGGGATTTGGAGTATGATGTGCTGGGCTGGCACGGTACCAGCCCTGATCTACTGGCCACAACAGCACCCGAAGACGCAGCAGACCTTGCCCAAAAGCTGGGCTGGGACATGGCGGGTCCGGTGCCTGAGCACGCTATGTACTATGCGCGCCTTACGCTGCCGGGCGTTGCCACCAAAGCCGCGCCAAAACCGATCACCGGGATGGCCGTCGCGGCCAGCGCACAGCAGGCTTTAGCCCGCCTGTCAGATGCAGAACCTGCTTTGATGGCGCAGATCACACATTATTCTGAACTGTCACGGCTTGAGGCCGATCATGCACCCACATTGGATGCCGCAGATCACCGAGCGCAGTTTGTACCAGACGATGGAGGTGCGCGATGGGCCTTGCGGGCGGAAGGATCAGACCGGCCGCTACCGCCAAGCTTGGCGGGGCGGGTCACGCAGTTAAACGATGCACAAGTCAAGCTTGATGCGGCCCGGCGCGCGCTAAAATCCGCGCGCGAACAGCTTTTTGCAGATTGGTCGAAGTATGCACAACTTGTCGCCCTGCCCCAAGCCGATGACACAGCGCTTGATATTGATGAGGTCCGCGCCTTTGTCTTGCAGCAGATCAAGGACCTGCGCGCAGCAGAGGCCCAAATCGGCCAAGACGATGTACCCGATGCTGCCGAAGGCGCTAGACTAACAATGCAAGCTGCACCCAGCGGCGATGATCTGACAGCTCAGGTAAAATCTGGCATCTCTCGGATCGCGCGGAAACTTACGGTTTTTAATCAAACAGGCCTTTCAGGGCAGCGCGCCGGCAATCCGACGCTGAGCGACGCGGGGGTGCAATTTAGCGGACAAGACGCGCTGACACTGGATTTGATCGAAGGGGACGCAGGACCAGACCCGATACGTTTCGACGGTTTGACGGTTTGGTTGCAATTGGACGCAAGCGCCCCCGGCGTACTGCTTGAGATAGGTGAACATGCCGCTTTAGAATTGCGCCCTGGCAATATTCTGGCGTGGATCACGCGCGCGGCAGACGGAACGACACAGGAAATTACAGCGTCTTTGCCTGCCGGGTCTTTGGACTTGATTGCCGTTGCAAATCGGGATGGCCTCCGGAGCCTTTGGCTGCAACCAGCGCAAGGCACGTTGACCAACATCGCCACAACCGAAGGTGCCGCAGGGACAATCGGAACGGGGGTCCCGGGCTCAGTTGTGGTGGGCGCAGCGGATGGGCGCGGCTTCACGGGCACTGTGTCACGGATCACGATAATGGCCCGCGCCTTGACCGAAGGCGAATTGCCCCCCTTGCTGTCACGCCCCCGACCTGGGGAAGTGAAGCTCACAGCTGAAAGGGCCGCCCGTTTTTGGAAACCCCGTGATCCTGTCATCATGCTGTCTGGACCGGGCGCTGCGGCCAGCGGGCGCCACCAACGGGGTCTTATCGCCTGTCATCCTGTCCAACGTGATATCAAGGCCCTTTGGAAATCCGACAGGCAGGCGCGCGCGCGGCTGCTACAAGACTTGCTTGGTGATCTTGACGCAATTGCCTTGGGCGCAGAGGCAGGGGATGCCGGCGTGTTTGTAAGTAACGGCACACCATGGCATCCGATGTTTCTGGAATGGCAGGCAGAACTACATCCCTTCATTGCAGGCGAAGACATTCCGCCAGATCACATTACAAGTCATTTTGAAGTTCAACGCGATGGCGCAGAGATTGTCCCGCAACCAGGCCGCCTGCCTTTGTCGCCGCGCCGCCTGCGCACGCATGGGCGCGCGATCCTGACGCCCATGGCGGTCATCGAACATCAAAAGGCTGCGGAACAAGCAACTCTTATGACCGCTCTGCCGACAATCGACACCAACGCACAAAGTCAGGCCTTGGGCGGTTTTGTTGCGGCCCTTACACAACGCAGCCTAGGTTTTACATTGCCACCGGATGATCCTTTGGCCCTGTCTGACCGACGCAATTTCAGCCGCATCGCGGTGCGTGACGCCATACGAGCCCGTACTGAAAACAGCGCGCCAGAGCTCGCCACAGCGCAACCAGATTTGCCTTTCATACCCCTGATGGCGGGGCATATGCGGATTACACGGTTGCGCCTCGTAGATGCATTCGGACAGTTTCGCGACCTCGATCCTGAAACGTTGGCCCCACTGGAGGGGGGCACTGTGCCAGGGCAGCCTGCAGGCATTGCACTGCCACAGCGGCTGGCGCAGCCTGCACGCGTAAATTTCCGTTGGCGCGCTGCAAAAACTGGTGAAGAAACCAATGATCACCCCGCGACCTCACCGATCTGTGGCTGGGTCGTCGCCAACTACCTTGACCGCGGTGTGGTATTCCACAGCGCAGACGGGTTGCCGTTGGCCGAACTGGTCCCCGATGACACCCCATGGCGGTCAGTACCCGGCACAGCGCGCGCAGTCGAGCCCGAAGCCTTCCCGGACCCGGCGCTTGGCCGTCTTGCACAACTTTTGGCCGATGAAGGCGTTCAAGGACGCGGTGATATACTGAGCGTAATCCACGAAGCGCTATCGACGATTTTGCCACCCGTAAAAGCCAGCGGGGCCGCATTAGGATTGATTGCCGGGCGACCTTTGGCCGTCGTGCGGGCACGTATTGGCATTGAACTGGCCGCACCCGCCCATATTGACGACAGCTGGGGAAGCTTTGCGCGTGATCTGCGGCGCAAAACCCGCACGGATCGGGGTATTTCTAACGTGCAGCTACCGCTCCGACTTGGGGATCGCCAGCGCATTGATGACGGATTGGTCGGTTTCTGGCGCGAAGAAGACGGGTTGCCCAGCGGGCATTTTCACGCACCACGCCTGACCGAAAGCCCACCACACGGCGTTTTGGCGCCGACAAGCGAAGGTTTCGATCTGCATTTGCGTCCGAATGAATCCATAGACGTTCTGTGCTTATTGGACCCGATGGGGCGTACACACGCAACCAGCGGGATACTACCGGTGAAATCCATATCCATTCCGGACATGTTTTTTGACAAAGCTTTGTCGCGCATCGCCACGTGGTCGCAGGTCGCCCCCATACTAAGCGGCGCTCAGCCCGCGATGCCACTTCCTTCGGTGCCCGGGCGCAATTGGCATTTTGTCAGCCGAACTCAAACGGGATGGGACGAAGCCCCCATCGCGACATCAGATGAGACTGCGACCTACGTGCCCCGCCGGCTGCGGGAAGGCTGGATTGCACTGAAAGATGAGGACCCATCATGACCCGGACTCTTTTGCATTTACCGCTTGATCAGCTGCATGATCCGTCCCAATTCGACCTAGGGCCGTTGCGCCGATCGGTTACGGTTGAAGGCACACCGCGCGCAGTAGTGGATGACCGATTAGGCGCTGCAGTACAATTTGACGACGCAGATGCGTTGACAGCAACCCTTAGCGATTTGGGCACAGACGCCGCCCAAGAGGTCACAATCAGCATGTGGTTCGCGCCGCGCCACTTGCCAGATGAAACGGTACAAATTGCACAAATAGGAAACCCAAAAACGGGCGGCGTCGCTTTGCTGCTCACAACTGTTTCAGCGGATGAGGCAGGTTTATCACTTCATAGCGACACCACCCAAAGCACGCCCGTACCGATCCCATTTGATGCATGGCGCAGCGTAGTTGTAGAACGCAAAAACGGTATGTGGCAGCTATTGATCGACGGCACTGAAGCGCAGAAAATCAAAGACACGCGTAACCTTAGCGATACAATTCTGCGCCTTGGCAACGTCGCTGGAACACGTGATGCGGGGCGGTTCGATCTTGCTCAACTGAGGGTCACTGACGCAGCACTTGCGCCCAGCGCTTTGCAAAACATGCTGGCACAAGACCAAACGCCTTTGGGCGACTTTCGCGATGAAAACCCGCTGCATCTGCGCCTGCTTGATCCGAGCGGGGCACCAAATATCTATATCGGTGTACGAGAACCGCTGACGCTTGAGCTGCAAAATCAAGGCAGTACCGATCTGGTACTGAAACACAGTGGTACATCGGCTGCGCGGCTTCGGTTTTATCTGCCTCAGGGTACAATTCACGCTGATCTTTTGAAACCGGGCAGACGCCGCCCAGCCGAATTACGTGTTGAAGGAACCGAGTGGACGTCGAAAGTAACGCTCATGCCGGACGTGATGATAACTTTGACGCCACAGGTTGAAATGACCCTGAAACCTGGCGAGACACGCGTCATCCGGTTTCCCCGCATACACGCAGAACCGGGATCAGGTACGCGCGCTGTGCGAACACTGTTGGAATATGACGCCATCGCGGGCAATGAGGCCGTGTCAGGCACACGGGCAAAGCTTCTGAATGTCATTAACCGTACGGGTCGGTCCGATGTACCTTTGCAAGCTGTAATTTCCAGCAGTGACATGATTCCTGTCGGAGGCACGACCATACTGCAACTGCGGGTTACAAACATATCCTCGCGCGACATCGTGTTTGAAGATCGTGGCGGTGCTGCGCGATTTGACGAAGCGGATGAAATGCCGGCAGTGCCATCCTCGACGCTTACGGTGGTGTTGCCCCGCGATGTTAGTAACACAGCTGCATCACCTGATGCGGTGTTGGCCGCAAACGGCGCGCCCCTTTTGCCTAAGATCGACGGGTGGCAGGTCGAAATGCGGGTGGACCTGCCATGGGCGTGCTGGCTGCGCATATCTCCAACCGGCGGAGACAGGGTTCTTGAAGGCGGCGCATCGCTTGAAGTCACGCTTGCTGATATGCCCGTGTCACAGATCAGTGGTCCCGGTGCAATTCGCGTCATTCACAGCCACCTGCCAGACTTTGCCTACGGAGAGGCAGAGCTACCCCTGCGCAAAGCAACCTTGTCCTACGATGACGCAAGCGTCCACGCAGAGGGGTCACTGACAATCTCAGGCGCACAAACGCAGCCCGCGACCGCTTTTTTCAAGTCGGGCAAAACCGAAACCGGCGCGGCCCGCAACTGCATACTCAGCTTTCATCCAGGGGATGCGCCTTCGTCCATCGTGCAGGTCAACGACCACGAATTCAACGTCATTACCAACCTCGACAACATGCATATCGGCACACCGGGCACTGGCTATCTTTTTCATAAAGACGGTTATTTCCAGTTGGGGCGCGATGAACGCATCACTTGGACTAAAGACCAGGTCACTATCGGCCCACAGTTGACTGTGACGGGCGATGTAACAATTACCGGAGACCTAACCGCGCAAAACAAACATTTTGCCATTCCGCACCCGCATGATCCGGACGCTAAATTGGTACATGCAGTCATAGAAAGCCCTGAATCGGCTGTGTCTTATCGTGGGACAGGCCAATTGCAAAATGGCACAGCACAGATTGAACTGCCCCACTACTTCAAAGATTTAACCCAAGAGGGCACAGCAACTGTCCACCTGACCGCAAAGGGGCGCATCCCATTTTTGCTGAGCGCCGACGAGGTCATAGGCAATCATGTGCGCGTCTTTGGCACACAAGCAGACGGTACTTTCGCATGGGAGGTCCGCGCAACCCGCATTGGCGCCAGTTTTGACGTGGAACCTCCCCCTGGACACGGACACAGCACATGACTGCGATGACCATCACGGCACAGGCTTTTGTCGCCTCAAGACGGCCCGGTGCTGTGAACCCGCTGCTTGCGGACCGCTCTTCCACAAACAGCCATGCAGACCCGCGCAACATGGCACAGGCAGCCGCGAAACTGGCGGAAATGGGCTTTCATACGATGGCCCGATCCTATCACGGCTTTACATTTTTCGGCGACCCTCACAACTTTGAGACCGCCTTTGGCAGTCAGCCCCAATGGATTGCGCCCGAATTCGATGCTGATGGTATTGAAACCGAACCCGGGCAATGGTTCTTGCCCGATAGCCGGCATATTGACCTAACAGGCCAGCTGGATGATCTTTTTTGGGGTGTGGAAATTCTAGCCCCGTCTCGCTATCCCAGTTTCCACAAAGGCCAGCCAGAAATTGAGACAACCGCGCAAGACCAAGCGCTGCCGCACCGCATTTACCCAGAGCAGTTGCGCGATACGCTCACACCATCTGGCACCGCCAAACGAGGCCTGAACCATGGGCAAGACACACACATCGTTGTCGCTGATACAGGATTAGACAAAACACATTCCCATTGGAACCACGTGGGGCTAGGCGAGATCATCAAAAGTGTTTCAATTGTGCACGATAAAAATGTCATTGCCCGATGGCAAGTATACGAAGAAGCTTTCGAGGGAATGGAGTATGGTTTTGCACAAGCGGATCAAGATCTGACATCAGCTATCGCCGCGTATGACGCCTGCGGGCCCGATGACATCGCTGCAAAAAAGCAAATTGTTGAGGGTATGGTTGGCAAACTCAGGCACTTTCCTGATTCCGATGCTTTGGAAAACCTTGAATACATCGGGTTACCTGCACCGGTTTTGGAAACTTTTAAAGCACGCCGCATCGAACTTGAAAAAATAAGCACACTTCAAGCTAAAACATTGGTCGCCTCGGGGCCTCTTGCGGTTGCAAAAACCTTGCTGGGTTTGCTGCGCGAAATGCTGACAAAATCCAAGGCAGTTCACAGTCATAGCAAGCGCAGCACCTATCAGGAATCCCCAGCAATCTATCATGGCACCCAGGTCATGTCACAGGTACTGTCAGTCGCCCCAGCTGCCCGATACACCGTGTTTCAAGTTATCAACTCGGGTTTTTTCGCAGAAAGCAGCTACGAAAACTTGTTCATGCGCGGATTTGTGGCAATCGATCCATTTGATAACCCAGATCTTAAAGCGCTTAAGCCGGATATTTTTAACTACAGCAATGGGGATGCAGTTTTTATCGCTTCGCAGAAGGAAACAGCCAATCCGCAAGCGATGTCAATTGCAGATCACCGTCTCTCGGTGGAGGCCCGCGCGCGAGAAATCAAAAATAAGATCAACAGAATGATAGAGTGGCCCTGCCTTGTAGTGCAGGCAGTTGGGAATTCAGATTCTGCGTTGCAGTTAAAATCGCCTCCCCCAGGGATGGAGGAAAAACCAGTAGTATCCCAAGAAACCATGTACCCCACGATGATAGACCAACCCGGCTATCTGAGTGTCGGCAGCGCGAGCATCGAAAGACGCGAACCGACGCAAATTCTACGACCCTCCAGCGAGGCACATGGCGGCGTTTTCACCTTTACTAATGGAGAAAAAGTCGCGTCCCCCAACATATGCGGCTATGGCACGGCCCAGCGGATCAAAACGTTTAAAGCCGATGATGTTGCTTTGATGGTACCTTGGCGCAAGCGGAGCGGCATGGGCTGGTCTGAGGGCATGTTGCCTGTAATGGGTACGAGCTTTACTGCCCCGCAAGTTGCGGGTGCTGCGGCCGTCTATTTATCTGCGATCCGAAAGGAAATCTCAGGTGACAAGATCAAACCGAATGATCTTGCCGATATCCTGCGCCATTTTAGCCAAGAGCTGACACCTGACCCGAACACAGAAGGGTTGGATGACTTTTTGCGCCTTGCCGGTGCCACATCTGTATTTGACACGGCAACGTCGCCAAAACCACCGCCCGGCATGGTTTCTTTGGGGATCTTTCGCAGCAAGCTGATCATTCAGGCCATCGCGCGGGCCTTTTTAAACGGTGTACCCGAGACATGAGCCTGCGCGCCCTTCTTACCGATGGCATGACCAGCTTGCCCATAGACGATGAAGCCTTGGGGATGGGGGCTGTCATGTTGGCCTCTTCGGGGATGGCGAACCCCACCACTCTGTCGAATGCCGCGTGGCAAGGGCAGACGTTTCACGCGGATGTCATATGGCAAGGCACCGCAGCCAAACTAGAGATCGACGAAGCAAGCAATGCCTTGTCCGCGATGCGCCTTACACGCCCCGTGCCGGATGATTTCTTTGCACCGTTCAAAATGAAAAACCTACGCCAGATTTCTGAACTGACCATCACCCCGTTCGCGGCGGATACGCGTTTCGCTGGTGTATTGTCGGTGGGGGTCCTTGATCTGGGCATCATCGGTCGCCACAGCGCTGGCCGCGTCAGGTTAGGTCTTGATTGCTCGGCCCCGCCCCGTTTTGCAGATTTGGCCCCCTTGACCGGTGCAGGCGCGGACGGCGATTTAGCCAGCCTGCCCGCGCCATTGGCCAAGGCGATGCAAGTAGAGGTCGCCGCTGCCACATTCACTTTTGATCTGGACAAGGCAATCTTTGTCGATGCCGTGCTGGAGCTTGCTTTGAATACCGACTGGCAGATACTGCCGGGCCACAGTTATCCTGTGTTGGAAAAGATCACCGCCCGGTTGGAGATCGCACAGCCATTGGCCCCAGACCAACGGTTTGCCACGGTGGATCTGGGCGGCGAGTTGCGCCTGACAAAATCAGATGGCCCGAAGATTGTCGCAGGTGTGCAGTGGCCCGACTGGCGCGTCACTGCTGATATGCAAGACGGGCCGTTGCCGATTGCAGAGCTGCTAGAAGGGTTTGGACTGCCCAAGGTCCCGAACGCAGGTGATATCACCACGCTTTCTATGGCAGCGACCCCAACCGGCCCGCAGAAGTCTTTGACCATTAAAGCCGAAGTCGCCGATTTGCCGCCGATCCAAAACGACGGCAAAGAAGTCATACGGTTTGACCGTGTTGGGCTGTCGATAGGTTGGTCACAGGCCAAGTTTGCGGCAAGCCTAGACGCGGATATGGTGCTGGGCGATACCATCGGTTTGCAAGCCAGCGTCGATTTCAGAAACGGCGACTGGCAGATCAACGCAGTGCTTAACGACACCACTGTCGGATTTTCGCTGGAAGACGCTACACAAGCCCTCAGCAAACCTTTGGGCGCCGTGGTCGAGCTACCGTCGTCGCTTGCAAAACTCACACTGGTTGATCTGGATTTTGACGCGGATTTGGCAGGCAGCGGCCTTAGTTTCCGCGCGGTGGCCTCTGACGGCGACACCCTTCGCATCAGCTTGGAATTACGCGCCAGAAAAACCGACACTGGTTGGAAAATCACCGCTGAAGGCAGCCTTGTGACGGACGGCGTGCATTTCGATCTTGTCTTGGACGACGGCCGGTTGATCATAGTTTTGTCTGATGATGTGCCACCGCGCCTGACACCGGCACAATTGGGGGACGCGTTGGGCCTGAACGGGCTGCCTGACACGCCTGCCGTCACTTTCAACGCAGCCACGGGTGCGTTGGCGCCGGGCGCGGCACCCATTGCACTGATCGGGCTCGACCTTGGCGCAGGGTTTGATCTGTCCGGCCTGCCAATGGTCGGCAACTTGTTAGGGGAAGCTGCTGTCGAAATGCAACTGCTGGCATGGTCCGGCACCCCAGATGATCCCTTCATCGAGGCGATCAACACACGCCTGCCCCCAAACGTGACCCCCCTGCCCGAGGCCTCCAAACTAGGCAATTCGCCTGCAACCCGGATGCTGATCAAGGCGGCGGGCGATGTATATGAGATCAACGTGCCCGTGGCGCCCGACGAAGGGGGGCAGGACGTCATCATTGAAAACACCGCCCTGGGCGCACCTGCGTCAGACGGGCTCACTTGGAAAGAGATCGACAAGACACTGGGCGCGCTTCATCTCCGCCGGATCGGCGTCAAATTCGAACACCCAAAGCTTACTCTTTTGATTGATGCATCTCTTGCGCTTGGCCCTGTGACGGCCAACCTGTTTGGATTTGGAGCAGAGCTGACTTTGCGCAACGATGTGCCCTACATCGAAGCAGACCCCCAACTGACTGGCTTTGGGTTGGAATATCGCAAAGGCGACATTGTGCTGTCAGGCGCTTTGATCAACAAGGGGGAGGGTCACTTTACCGGCCTTGCACAGCTTTCCCTGCCCGAAATGGGGCTGGCCGCACTAGGTGATTATCAAGAAATTGACGGGCGCAAGTCACTGTTTGTCTATGGCGTATTGGACCGGGCCTTGGGCGGCCCTGCGTTCTTTTTTGTTACAGGGCTGGCGGCGGGTTTTGGGCTGCATCGCAAACTGGCGCTACCCGCACTGGACAAGGTTGCTGACTTTCCACTTGTGGCAGCTGCCAACGGGCGACCTGCGGCTGATCTGCTGGCAGATCTAGATGCCGCGGTCCCGCCTCAGCTGGACACGAATTTCGGTGCGGTGGGGATAAAATTCACCTCATTCAAGCTGATCAACGGTTTTGTTCTGATCGCATTGCAGGCTGGGAAGGACGTGGAATTTGACGTTTTAGGCCTTGCCGATACTGTCCTGCCACCTGACACAAAATCGACCCCAGTTGCCAAGATCGAAATTGCAATCCGCGCCAGCTACCGCGTGTCAGAAGGCGTTCTCAGAGTCGAAGCAGCCCTGACGCCGGCCAGTTTTCTCTTTGCAAAAGCGTGCAGGCTGCGCGGTGGTTTTGCCTTTTACGCATGGTTCAAAGACGAAACCGTTTCAGGCGAAACAAGACCAGCCGGTGACTTTGTCGCTACGCTTGGCGGCTACCATAGCAAATTCGTCGTGCCCAAAGGCTATCCGACCCCTGCGCGGGTGACGATCACATGGCCTGTCACGTCCAAGGTAACGATCAAGGGCGATCTGTATTGCGCATTGACCAGCGGCGGGATCATGGCAGGCGGACATGTAAAGGCCACCTTCCATGATGGGGCTATTCAAGCTGGTTTCGAGACGGGTTTGGATTTTCTGATGATGTGGAAACCCTTCCACTATGATTTCAGCGTCCATATCCGTGTTTGGGGCAGCTATACCTACACACTGTTTGGCACCCACACGATCAGCATCGACATCGGCGCAGATTTGCATGTCTGGGGTCCGGAATTTGCGGGCACGGCCCATGTTAGCTTGTATATTGTCTCTTTTGATATTCCGCTGGGCCGCGGGGGCAAACCAAAAGTCAAAAAATTGTCGTGGGCTGCGTTCCAAAAAGCCTTTTTACCCGACGACGTTGTGACGCTGCGCATCGTCGAAGGTGGTGTTGCTGGGTCAGTTGAACCCGGCGCTTTGCGACTGGTATGCGAGGCAGCGGTACCCGCCAGCAAGCTGAAATTAAGCACCGCAGTTCAGGGGGGGCAATTTGCAGAATTTGGTGTGCCGCCAATGGACATAAGCATGGGCCAAAGTGGTACGCATCTTGTTCGGGTGACGATGCAAAACCTTGATGCAAAAATGCCCAAGAACCCCACCGCTGATTTAGGCCCGGACGTCAGCGCGTCTTTTGAACTCACACCGCGCACAAAAACGATGCCCGCAGGCCTTTGGGGCGCACCGGGGAATCTTGCAAAACCGAGCCTTACGGATGCTGCACGCAAACCCATCACAGGGTTACTTGCAGGTGCGGACATCGCCCCGAAACCGGCCACCAAGACGGGTATCAGTGCGCCAGCGCCGCTAAAGAACTTCCTTCTTAGCCGGGCTGCCGAAAACACCGTGGCACTAGGGGATGGTGGTGCGAAACATCTAAAAATAGTGGACCGCGATACTGCCAAGGCCGCCATGTCCGCGCAGGTTCAAGCGCGTGATGCCGTTGTTGCTGCCTTTCAGGTCAAAGCATTCGGACTGGACCCACTGCCAGACTACGCTGACACGTTGCGCGCCACGCCGCGGGTACGCATATGACGGATATTACGTTTTTCGATACGCACCAACCAATACTCAAAACGGGCCGATACCGGGTGCATGGCTCTGTCAGTTTGGACAAGGTCAAAGAGTCTGCGCACGAAGCTGCCTTGGATTTCACCGTTGGTGGTCCACTGCAACCGATGTCGCCCGCGCAAATGGGCGGCATGTTCCCCCCGCCGGGCGCCGTTGAAGACCACACCGAAGTTTTACCCCACATCGTGCTCAACGAGCCCACAGCGCCATGGTCGCGGCTAGGACCCGAGCTTTCTGTCTCAGGCCCGTGGCTTGCTCTTTTGGTTGTGTGGGAAAGCGACGGCGCGCCCATCTTCAACAGCGACGACGGACCGCTTGAGACCGTGACTTTGCCGGGTGATGCCTTGAACCGTGCGGCCCCCTTGAAAGAGGACCTGACGTGGCTTGCTCATGTGCGCGTTAGCGATGGCGTCGAACGCGCTGTGGTCTTGGGCGGACGGTTGCCCATGCCGGGTGGCCGCACGACCTGCATGCTGGTCGATATCCGCGGGTTATATGGCACGCCAAGTGGCGGAATCGTTGCGGCGGGTCCCCAAGATGAAACGGTTACTGTGCTTCACCGCTGGGCGTTTTCCAGTCTTGATGACAAGCCTGATTTCGCCACCCGTATGACACCAATCATTGAGACTGCGGGCCCATTGCGCCATCCCAAGATGGACGTAGCCGCCGCCGAAACCCTGGCCGCGGAAGGCTTTGCTGTTTTGCCACAACACACGCGCGATGGCGGCAGCCGCGCAACGCTGTATCGCGGCCCCTTCAGTGGCGCGCGCACCCAACCTGCAGCAGATCGACTTTCCCCGGATCAGGCGCTGACCGCTGATGCGCTGCTGGAAATAGACGCGGACACAGGGTTGATGGACGCAACATATGCCGCAGCATGGCAAATCGGTCGACTGATCGGACTTGCATCAGAGGCCTACGCCACGGCCCTTGCGCAACACCGCCGCAGCCTGCGCCGACGGGTTCACCTGAACAGGTCATTCGCGGTTTTCGCGTCCAATAGCGATCTTGAACCGCCTGATCTTTTAGCCCAAACGCTCTCATCTATTGCGAAACTTGATGCAGTTCCCTTTGCATATCTGGTGCCTGACCCTGATGCCTTGCCGTCTGAAAGCCTGCGCGTTTTTTCAGTGGATCCGCATTGGGTCACGACCTTGGTCGCTGGCGCAGAAAGCTTGGGCCGGGGGGCAAATGACCCGTCGGTCTTACCCGAATTGACGCCACCTGTTTGTGGACTTTTTCTGCGGTCAGGCGTGGTACGGGACTTTCCCGGTCTTGTCATCGAAGGCGTGGTAGAGGGTAGCGAAACCGTCGTCATACCAGAACAACGCAGATTGGGGCCAGACACGCTTTTGGTCCTTTTCGATACCCATATTGACCATGTCGACATGTACCTACATCCCGAAGCGCTCCATCATGGGACACCCAACCCGTTGGTCATCAAAAACCCCGACGGCACACCATCAGGGGCAACACCCTTGGCGATGGACCAAGACAGTCTTTGGCATGGACCACAGCGCGGGTCACCAGATAGCCCGCGCAAACCGAATTTTACAGCTCTGGCACAAGCCTTGTCCGCTACTGGCAGCGGCGCACTCGCCTTGCAACTGGTCGAACCCAGCCACAGTGTCCGGATCACTTTCAAATAATTCAAAGACATGGCCAGCCCCTAAAATACGCATAAAAACAGGTTAAAATCCTATATATTTCACGTTCCTGCCGCGTCACTGCCCTTTTTCGACGCGAAAATGCCTCAAACAACAGCCGCTAAAAATGTGGCGTGCACAAAGACTTTGAGGTCGCAGACATGGCAACGATCAACGGAGACGGCTCCGATAATGTGCTCAACGGCACCAGTGATGCAGATACCATCACCGCCGGGGCAGGCAATGATACGGTAAACGCAGGGGGCGGCAATGACCTTGTAAATGGAGATGCCGCGTCACCTTCATACACCAACTTGTTTCTGAATTGGACCGACGAAGGCAGCGATGGCGACAACATTGCGCCGGGCTTTACGCAAAACACCGGCGGCATCAATGTTGGCGTGACCTTTGCCAACGGTGGGACAGGCACCACCGCCACTGTTGAAGAAAACACAACCTTTGTAGATGCAAGTGATCCATTCGCCCCTACTTCTGGCCTAGGGCTGCGCGGCAATGGCACTGGCACGGCGTGGACAACCTCTCTTGAATTTTCTGCGGTTGGTGGCTCCGGACTGTCTGACAGCGTCGAAAACGTGTCTTTTCGCCTACAAGACATCGACCAAGGCGGTTGGCAGGACGTTTTAACCGTCAATGCTTTTGATGCCGCTGGAAATCCTATTGATGTTATCCTGACGCCAGCTGGCAACGACACGGTCAGCGGCAACACGGTCACCGCCGGCCCCGGAGCGACAGCAGCCACTGACGCGCAAGGCTCAGTTCTTGTTGCAATTACGGGTCCCGTTGCGCGCATTGACATCATTTATGAAAATGCCGGCAGCTCAGGTCAGCTTTTATACGTCACAGACGTACATTTCGACGCGACCCCAACCGACGACGATACGATCTTTGGCGAAGACGGGAATGACACGCTTTTAGGCGGGCGTGGCGATGACTTGATCGACGGTGGGGCCAATAATGACACGATCCAAGGCGGATCAGGCAGTGATACTCTTGTGGGGGGGGCAGGCCAAGACAGCCTGGATGGCGGCGATGGGAATGATACCCTAACGGGCGGCGGCGGCGCAGATGTCCTTGTCGGGGGCATGGGCAACGATAGCTTGTCCGGTGGAGGCGGCTTTGACACACTCACCGGCGGGATTGGCGCGGATATACTGAACGGTGGGGCGGGGAATGACACATTCTTTGCCACCGGCGGCGACACTGTGATTGGCGGTGAAAGCGGTACAGATACAAACGATGAATTGATTGTCGACGATGTTGCTGCAGTGGTGTTTGATCCGCTTAATGCCGAAGACGGAACGGTCACGTTTAACGATGGCACGACGGCGACGTTTACCGGGATTGAGGCGCTAATTGTCAACGGCGGTCCAGACGGAATTGTTGCCGGTACCGACAGCGATGATCTGATAAATGCGGCCTTTGTCGATGAAAACCTTGAACAGGTCGACAACAATGATGGCACCTTGGGTACAAGCGGCGATGAGGACAACATCCAAGCAGGCTTGGGCAACGATACAGTCTATGGTGGGCGCGGTGATGATACCATCTTGGGGGGGCCGGACACGCTGGTGTCCACACAAGAAAACCTAAGCTGGATCGCCGAAGGCACTGGGACAAACGTCTCTGGCACTTTTACGCAAAACACCGGGATGGCCAGCATCACCGTATCGGTCACTGACGATGGCGCACTGACCGGGGCGAATATTGACGGATCCACGCAATATACTGATGCAGGCGCTGGGGACCCCTTTGCGGCGAACTCATCGCTTGCGGTGGGTGGCAATGGGGGGCCGGACGTCGCCACCGTTTCGTTTGCATCTGACGTGGCGCTTGAAACTGTCAGCTTTAGGATCAACGACATCGACAGCGACACCTGGCGTGACGTCGTCACCGTCAACGCGTTTGATGCAAGTGGCAGCCCAGTCGCCGTATCGCTAAGTGCAGCGGGCAACGACAGCATCTCAGGACAGACCGCAACAGGCGGCGCTGGAAACGACACCCAAGCGACAGCAAATGGGTCCGTTCTTGTCGAGGCTGCAGGTCCCATTACAAGTTTCGAGATTGTCTACCAAAACGATTTAACCGGTAACCAGCTGATCTACATCACAGATGTGCACTTCACTACCGCACAAACTGATGACGACATTCTGCACGGGGACGCAGGCGACGATTTTATCGACGGCGCAGCTGGTGACGACGTTCTGTTTGGCGACCAGCTTGCAGTAGATCCTGTAGATTTTGCATCTGGCACCACCGGAACCGCCACCAGTGTCACCTTTGACAACCAATCACCCTATGCCGTCGAACTGGCACGGATAGATGACTCAGGCGCACTTGTTCCCGTTATCACGATACCAGCAGGTTTGAACTTCACCACCGCATCAACAACGCAGAGCAATTGGGTCCTGCGGGACCCCGAAACAAATGATATTCTTGAACTATACCAAGCCCCACTAGACGGCGCAGCCCTGATATTTGACAGCGCTGGTGCGGATACTTTGGTAGGTGGATCAGGCAATGATACACTTTCGGGCGATTGGGGCAACGACCAGTTGTCTGGCGGCGCGGGCGCAGACGATATCGATGGCGGATCGGGCGATGATGTCATCCTCGCACATCAAGATGATACAGGCAGCGGTGACCAAATCACCGGCGGCACGGGAAGTGACACAATCTTTGCCAACGGGTCCGACACTGTCGACGGCGGCGAAGACGCGGACGGCAATGACACTGACACACTGAACCTTTCAGATGTGGCACAGATCCAGTATCAGGACGCCTTGGGTGCTGATGTCTCGTTCGAAACGGAACAAGGCATTGTCACTTTCAATGATGGCTCGACCCTTGCTTTTTCCAACATCGAAAGCGTCGTCTCGCTGGACCTTGACGGGTATGTGCAAGGTACTGCCGGAGATGATCTTATTGATGCCAGCTACACAGGCGACCCGGACGACGACCGCGTCGACAATTATGACGCCATTTTAACAGGAGAAGCCCCGCAGGATGACATCATTCTGGCAGGCGATGGGGATGATACCATCCGGGCAGGGGCGGGCGACGATGAAATCTATGGTGACACGAGCGCCCTTGCTGCCGCTGCGGATGGGTCAGGCGGCACTGGCGGAGATCCCTGGGTTTATGAATACTACGATCTTGACCCCAACGGTGACCCGCGCACACTCGCCGCGGCAGGCTTTACCGCAAGCGGCGGGCGCGACAACACCAACACGTTGACCGCAACAGGCCTGACGCGGTCAATCAACCCCACTGATTACGACACGGGTGACGACTATGCGCTTAAATTCACGACCGAACTGACAATCACAAACGGCGGCACCTATACATTTGAAACGAACTCTGACGATGGGTCCAAACTGTTTATCAATGGGATCGAAGTCGTAGACAACGATGGGCATCATGCCCCGATCTCAGAAAGCGGCAGTATCGCGCTGCCGCCCGGCCAACACATTGTCGAAATCATCTTTTATGAAAATGACGGCGGTAATGTACTGACAAGTTCCTTGTCAGGTCCGGACACAGGCGACGTGTTTGTTGATCTGGCAAGCTATCCGCCCCTTTTGCGCCCCGGACAAAACAATGGTGCTGGCGACGACAACATCGATGCGGGCGCAGGTAACGATATTGTCTTTGGGCAAGGCGGTGACGATACCATTCTGGGCGGCACCGGTGATGATACGATCGATGGCGGCCTTGGGGCTGACAACATTACTGGCGGCGAAGGCGCAGATGTCATTACCGCGGGCGATGACGCCGACCTCATTTATGCAGGCTCCGGCGACATCATAGATGGCGGCGAAGGCGGGGACGACAACGATACGCTTTACCTAGGAGACAGCGGTGCAACCATCGCTTTTGACCCACAGAATTCGGAAAACGGGGTCATTACGTTTAGCGACGATACAACAGCTTCTTTCACGAATATCGAAAACATTGTGCCATGCTTTACACCGGGCAGTCGCGTGGTCACGCCTGCGGGATTGGTCCCGGTTGAGGCACTAAACGTCGGTGATCTGGTCAACACACGTGACAATGGTGTGCAGGAAATACGCTGGATCGGGATCAAGACTATTACACCAGACATCCAAGCCACCTGCCCCCATCTGAACCCGGTACTTATCCGTCAAGACAGCATTGCACCTTCGGTCCCGGACCGCGACATGATGGTGTCCCCTCAGCACCGGATGATGATCGAAAATTCGGCCACACTACTTTTACTCGGAGAAGAGCAAGTGCTGGTCAAAGCCAAGCATCTGACGCACAAGCCCGGCATCGACGTGGTACAGGGGGATGAGACCCTGGTTTATATCCATATCATGTTCGACCATCATGAGATTATCTGTGTCGACAACGCATGGACAGAGAGCTTTCAGCCCGGGGACCTGATTGACGCGGATGACAGCGGCGCGTTTGACGAATTGCTTGGGCTTTTTCCACAGCTGGCACATGGGTCGGGCCGCGAGGCATACCGCGCCGCCCGGCTTTCAGTGAAATCGCACGAGGCGGCACTCGTCGCTTAAAAACGCATCACGCCTTGGTTCCAAAATGCCGGAACACTACGTTCAGCGAAAGCCACCTGTTTGCTATCTGTTGCCGCGTGGTATCTATGGGCACAAGCCTGACCACAGCCGGTTGCTGCGCCGCAGCCAAACCCGCATGATGGCCAGAAGGAGACCCGCTTATGTCTATTACGGCAAGTATCTATCACTTGACGCATTACAAATACGACCGGCCCGTGACGCTTGGCCCTCAAAGTATCCGGCTGCGTCCCGCGCCGCATTCGCGCACACGGGTCATTTCACACAGTCTGACGGTATCACCCGCAGGGCATTTCGTGAACCATCAGCAAGACCCTTATGGCAACTGGTTGGCGCGATTTGTGTTTCCAGAACCGGTGCGGGAATTCAAGATCGAGGTCGATCTGGTCGCGGATATGTCCGTGTACAACCCATTCGATTTTTTCGTCGAGGATAGTGTCAAAACCTTTCCGTTTTCCTATGACGACGACATTGCCCCTGATCTAAGCATCTATGCCCGACCAGAGCCCGTAGGCCCCCTGCTACAGGATTTTATGGCCAGCATATCGCGCGAACCCATGGTCACAATTGACTTTCTGGTCATGCTCAACAGCCGCCTTGCAACTGAAATCAACTATGAAATCCGCATGGAGCCGGGCGTTCAGACCGCCGAAGAAACACTAGGCCGTGTCGCAGGATCGTGCCGCGATACCAGTTGGTTGTTGGTACAGGTGCTGCGTAATCTGGGGCTGGCCGCGCGGTTTGTGTCTGGCTATCTGATCCAGTTGAAACCTGACCTAGTGGCCATCGACGGCCCCGCAGGCACCGATAAAGACTTTACCGATTTGCATGCCTGGGTAGAGGTCTATTTGCCCGGCGCAGGCTGGGTGGGACTAGATCCGACTTCGGGGCTTTTGGCCGGGGAAAGCCATATCCCACTGGCGGCAACCCCACATTACCGGCACGCAGCACCGATCTCTGGGGCTGCCAGCATGGCCGAGGTCGATTTCTCTTTCGACATGCAAGTCACCCGCACAGCGGAACACCCGCGCATCACCAAGCCATTCTCGGATACGGCCTGGGATGCGCTGAACACATTAGGCCAAAAGGTCGACGAACGCCTGCAGGCCGCAGATGTGCGCCTGACAATGGGAGGCGAGCCTACATTCGTATCTATAGATGATTTCGAAAGTGACGAATGGAACACCGAAGCAGTAGGCCCCACCAAACGTGGACTTGCCGACAAGCTGATGCGCAGGCTCACGGATAAATTCTCAACCGGTGGGTTGCTGCACTATGGTCAAGGCAAATGGTACCCCGGTGAAACCCTGCCCCGTTGGACGTTCTCGCTTTATTGGCGCAAAGATGGTCAGCCGATCTGGCATGATCCTGAACTACTTGCACGCGAAGACACCAACGAAGACGTAGGCCCAGAGGATGCCGCAGCTTTGTTGCGCGCCATAGCAGAGAGCCTTGCGGTCCCCTCAGACAACGTGCTGCCTGCCTTCGAAGACCCCGCCGAGTGGATCATCAAGGAAGGCAACCTGCCTGCAAATGTCACGCCTGAAAACTCAAAGCTGGCTGATCCAGAAGAACGTGCACGCATTGCCCGTGTGTTTGAACGCGGCCTGACGTCGCCGTCAGGATATGTTTTGCCAGTGCAACGCTGGCAAGCGCGCGCCTCAAGCCCGTGGCTGTCCGAGGTTTGGAACCTGCGGCGCGGCAAAATCTATCTGGTCGCCGGCGACAGCCCCGTGGGGTACCGGCTGCCTTTGGGCACGCTTCCCCACGTGCCACAAAGCGACTACCCATTTATCAACCCACAAGATCCGACAGAAGAACGCAGCCCCTTGCCCAAGGCGCAACCGCCAGAACCAAAAGCCGCAGAAACCCGTCCCCAAAGCGTTGCGTCCCGCACGCAGGCAGCAGCTGGCCAACAGCAGGTGGAACAAACTCTCAGCGATCTGAGCGGGCGCGTCCGTACAGCTATTTCCGTTGAACCGCGTGATGGGCGTTTATGTGTTTTCTTGCCGCCTGTAGAAACTCTCGAAGACTATCTTGAGCTAATTTCAGCCGTTGAATCAGCGGCCAAAAGCACAGGCCGCAAGGTCCTGATCGAAGGCTACGCCCCCCCGCATGATCCGCGTGTGGAGGTCATGCGCATCGCGCCAGACCCCGGCGTGCTTGAGGTGAACATCCACCCTGCTGCCAGTTGGGCGGACTGCGTGCACACCACCGAAACCGTCTATGAAGAAGCGCGCCAGTGCCGTCTTGGGACTGATAAATTTATGGTCGATGGACGACATACTGGTACAGGCGGTGGCAACCACGTGGTTGTCGGCGGTGCCACACCCGGTGATAGCCCGTTTTTGCGCCGTCCCGATCTGCTCAAGAGTCTGATCTTGTTTTGGCAGCGCCATCCAAGTCTGTCGTATCTTTTCTCAGGGACCTTCGTGGGACCCACATCACAAGCGCCGCGCATCGACGAGGCCCGGCATGATGTTCTTTACGAACTTGAAATCGCGCTGGACCAGATCTGGCCCCCCACTGAAGGAACACCGCCGCCCCCTTGGCTCACGGACCGCTTGCTGCGCAACGCTTTGATTGATGTCACAGGCAACACCCACCGGACAGAGATCTGTATCGACAAGCTCTTTTCCCCCGATGGCCCTACGGGACGCTTGGGGCTGGTGGAATTCCGCGGCTTTGAGATGCCGCCGAACCCCCGGATGAGCCTTGCGCAGCAATTGCTTTTGCGTGCCATTATCCTGCGGTGTTGGGAAAACCCAATCAGTGGCAACCTCACACGCTGGGGGACAACGCTGCATGATCGGTTCATGTTACCTGCTTTCTTGTGGCAAGACTTCCAAGACGTACTGGCCGACCTGCGGAGCCATGACATGGCTTTGGACCCTGCGTGGTTCGAAGCGCAGGCCGAATTCCGCTTTCCGTTCTGCGGCGAAGTCACGTATGAGGGCGTCACGCTTGAATTGCGGCAAGCCTTGGAACCTTGGCATGTGATGGGCGAAACCGGTGCGATTGGCGGCACAGTGCGCTATACTGACAGCTCTTCGGAACGGCTGCAGGTCACGCTGACAGGGGCCAGCCCAGACCGCTACCAAGTAACCGCAAACGGGCGGCTTGTGCCACTGACACCCACGGCTAAGAATGGCACGCTGGTCGGTGGTGTACGCTACAAAGCGTGGAAACCCGCAATGTCGTTGCATCCGGTGCTAGAGGTCGACGCCCCGCTGACATTCGATATCTTTGACAGCTGGACCGGCACATCTTTGGGCGGATGCCGCTATCACGTGGCGCATCCAGGCGGACGGAATTTTGATACCTTCCCCGTGAACGGCAACGAAGCCGAAGCGCGACGGTTGAGCCGGTTTGAAAAACTCGGACATACGCCTGGGGCTCGCGCACCCACACCGGAACGGCCGCATCCCGAATTTCCCCTAACGCTTGATCTGCGCCGTAGGCCGGGGCTGTAAAACGATGCAGGACAGTCAACCTCACTCAGAAGATACGCTCTACCAAGAGTTTCTGACGCGCTACCGCGCGCAGGTTGGCGCAAGTGCGGCCCACAGCGACGAGATGCTGACCCCGGACGGCACGGTCAAACCAGTGTGGGAGCCGTTCTTTGCACATCTAAGCCGGCTCAGCGCAGATGAATTGTCATCCCGCTTTGCGCGCGGCGATCAGTATCTGCGCGATGCGGGCGTGCTTTACCGGCAATATGATGAAAGCCTGTCGACCGAACGCGAATGGCCACTTAGCCATATTCCGGTGATTTTAGGCGAAGAGGAATGGGAGGATATCTCGGCAGGGTTGGTGGAGCGGGCAGACCTGCTGGAACATGTGTTGCGCGATTTTTACAGCGACAACGCATTGGTCCGTTCGGGTCAACTGCCTGCGACGCTCCTTAGCCAGAACCCCGCTTGGTTGCGCCCTATGGTTGGGACTGTTCAAGACGGCCAACACCTGCTCAATAGTCTTTCCTTTGAAATCGGGCGCGGGCCAGATGGTAAATGGTGGGTGATCAGCGACCTTGTCGAAGCCCCCTCTACCGCGGGTTTCGCCATTGAAAACCGTATCGCGATGAGCCGGGTTTTCCCCAACTTCTTCAGTAAAGCTAATGTCCGACGCCTTGCCGGTTTCTTTCAGGACTTTAGCCACACGTTGGCTGATCTCAAGGCGCAGGTTGATGGTGAAGTAGCCCTTTTGTCGCCCGGTCCCTTTAACCAAAACTATGCAGAGCATGCCTATATGGCGCGCTATCTTGGCCTGTTGCTCGTGCAGGGTGAAGACCTGATCGTGCAAAACGGCAAAGCGATGGTGCGCACAGTCGCAGGGCCTAAACCGATCAGCCTGCTGTGGAACCGCCTGCCAAGCGCCATGTTCGACCCGCTTGAACTGGATCGCACGTCAATGCTGGGCGCGCCCGGTTTGGTGCAGGCGTTGCGGGATGGGACCCTCAAAACCGTCAATATGGTCGGGGCTGGCGTGCTTGAGACACGCGCGCTCATGGCATTCTTGCCCAAAATTGCGCGCGCACGATCTGGCAAAGGTTTGGCTATGTCCAACATCGCTACGTGGTGGTGTGGCCAAGATGCCCAACGCGCGCAGGTCATTGCCAACGGGGATCGCATGATGGTCGGCAATGCCTTTTCAACGACTCCGCTGATGGCAGACCCGACAACGATTTCCCTAAAAGGAAGCGCAAATGGGCCACGAGAACACCCGTTGTCAGAGTTGTTGAAATCCGCCGGTCGCAACCTCGTGGGCCAAGAGGCCGTAACGCTTTCTACCACGCCTGTGTACGAAAACGGTAATTTGGTCGCCCGGCCAATGTGTATCCGCATCTCGCTAGGACGCACCGACGATGGATGGGCCGTGATGCCCGGCGGCTATGCGCGCATCAGTGCCGGAGATGATGCCAAAGCTATGGCCATGCAGCGCGGCGGCAAGGTCGCGGATGTTTGGGTCACAAGTTCCAAACCGGTGCAAACGCCCAGCCTTTTGACGCAAACACCCAAAGCATTCAAACGCAGTTCAACGCATGAAATTGTGCCAAGCCGCGCGGCCGACAACTTGTTTTGGGTCGGGCGTTATGTGGAACGGGCTGAACAGAACATGCGTCTGTTTCGCGCCTACTTTGCCCGCATCGCAGATGGCGCTGACCACGCCGATGCGCTGCCAGAACATATGCGCGCGCAACTTATGGATCAGGTTGCACCGGATGTGCACAAAATTGCGCAGCGTTTTGCAGAGCCCTTGGGCCTTGGCCTTCAATCCGCATCGCGGATCAGTGATCGATTTTCTGCCGACGGGATGATGGCGCTGCGCAGTTTGGTCAACCATGGGCATGCGCTAGACGCGCGTGCAGTGGCGTTGGTCGATATCCCAGCCGAGATCAGCACGCTCTTGCGGCAAGTAACAGGCTTTGCGGGTCTGGTGCATGAAAACATGTACCGCTCTGATGGTTGGCGCTTCCTAAGCCTTGGAGTCTCGTTGGAACGCGCGGCAAACATGTGTGCAGTCCTGGCCGCCAGTGTATCAGATGACGCACCTGTGGGCGCTTTGGATCTGGCGCTTGAAATTGGCGACAGTGTCGCATCGCATCGGTCACGCTTTCAAGTTTCGGCCAATCAGATATCAGTAATCGATTTGCTGGGGCTTGACCCGAAAAACCCACGCTCTGTCCGGTATCATGTCTCGCGCACCAAAGATCACATCGCCCATCTGCCCCAGCAAGGCACAGGGCATGTGCTGACCGAAGTCGCACGTCTGACTTTGATGGCAGAAACAAAACTGGCCACAAGCCATGTCGCGGACATCACGCCCGCTTATTTGCTGCACACCCGGCAAGAGATTTTAGATATCTCTGACGCTTTGACCGAACATCATTTGGTGTAGCCCATGTTATACAGCATCCGCCTTGAGATCGCACACCATTACAACCAACCCGCTGCCAACAGCCGTCATCTGATTAGCGTCGTCCCTAAATCAATCGGGCAGCGCCAAAGCTTGCAAAGCCACTTGGTTGATGTGTTTCCAAAACCCGGCGACCGGTCGAACCATATGGATTTCTTTGAAAACAGCGGCACCAGTTGCACCATCATGGATGCACATGACGCGATGTCCATTCGGCTGGCGTGCCATGTCAACGTCACCGCACCTGCGCCGTGGCTGGATTTGTCACCAACGCTCTCTGAGTTGCGGCGCACATGGGAAAAAAGCACGGACTTGCGGCCCACCTCGCCCCTGCATTTTGTAGGGCCCACACCGCGCCTGACCCAAGATCAGGATATCGCAGATTTCGCGCGTGAGGTCTTTGACGGACGCGACAGTGTGGCCGCGAATGTCTTGCGCTTAGGGCGCGCGCTGCATGACACAATGACTTTTGATGCCACCGCAACCACGGTTGATACCGATGCCGCAGAGGCATTTCGGCTCAAGCGCGGAGTTTGTCAGGATTTCAGCCATATCATGATCTTGGGGCTGCATGCTTTGGGCATCCCTGCAGGCTATGTCAGCGGCTACCTGCGTACGCTCCCCCCCGAAGGCGGCGTCAAATTAGAAGGGGTCGATGCTATGCACGCTTGGGTGCGCGCGTGGTGCGGCACACAACAAGGCTGGATCGAATACGACCCTACCAATGCAACGCTTGTCAGCGCGGATCATATCGTGGTGGCATATGGTCGTGACTATGCGGATGTCTCGCCGGTGCGCGGGCAACTGCGAACCTCAGGCGGGCAACGCAGCAGCCAAGCGGTTGATGTCAAAGTACTTGGCTAGTGCTTATACGTCTACGACGCTAAAAGCCGTTTGGTCAGGCTGTTGCATCGCGTCCTATTTGGGTTACTTCGACCCGTTGCTCTTGCAGGTCCATCCAGCCATAAGACGTCATAAAGGATGCATCCGCAGCGTCACGTCCGACACAAATACGAACGGTATCATTCGCTGATGCCATGCCTGTTGGATCAACCAGATGCCAACCACCATCCAAGAAAACTTCGACCACGGCATGAAAATCTGGCGGCGTTACACCCGGCGCGTAGGCGCTGACAAAGCGCGCAGGAATACCGCCTGCACGTGCCAGTGCAATCATCACATGCGCATAATCCCGGCACACACCAGCAAGGCTGAAAAAGGTGTCGGTGGCAGTTGCCCCAATAGTGCTAGCGTTGCTGTCATAGGTAAAGTTGTCACCGATCCAACCATTGATCGCACTTACCAATGCTCCCCCTGTCAGCCCTTCGAATTGTCCCGCGACAAAGTTCAAAAACTGATCTGAATGGCAGTACCGCGATGGCATAAGATAAGGGATCGCCGCGGCGGGAATATTCACCCGCGGCGTTTCTTGCAAACTGTCCAATGCTTGCGCGCGTCTGTCCAAAGTCACCTGCGTTTCATAGCGGCACTCGAACATCGGGCCCGCCTGCACCCAGCGGCGCGGTCCCATATCTGGCAGTGTGTCAATTGCATGTTCTTTGGACTGATCATCGAAGGTGATTTGCGTGTCTGAACAGGTCTGTACACTGTCATTCAGTGCTTCGATCTGCAAAAGCACGTCACACGGCTGCGTCGTTGCGTACCGCAGATAGGTTTTGATCGACAGGTCCAAAGCAGGGTCCACAGTGCAAAAGTTTCAGGCGCTCTGCCTAGCGCAGAATGGCTAGGGCTGTCGATCTAAACATGACCGACTGCGCGCATCTCAACGCGCGGCCCAGACAATCGGCCCCTAGTAACCACGTCCGGGGTCAACGACATTGATCAACGCAGACCCTTCCCTCCAACGGGTCAGGTTTTTCAAAAAAAGATCAAAGGACGCATCTTCCCACCCAGCATAGACGGACGAGCAGTGCGGCGACAAAATGACATTAGGCAGCCCCCACAAGGGGCTTTCAGGCGGCAAAGGTTCTTTCTCAAACACATCCAACGCGCCCCCTCCGATATGCCCCGAGCGCAGCGCATCACAAAGCGCGTTTTGGTCAACCACCCCGCCGCGTGACACATCTGCAAAATAGACGCCCGTTTTCATGGCCGCTATTTCAGCCAGACCGATTAAACCGCGTGTCGCCGCAATCAGCGGCACGCATACCGCAATAAAATCCGCGCGCGGCAATAGTTTTTGCAGTGTGTCCGCGTTGTGGACCTCATCAACATTTGGCATAGGCTGCGCGCGTGACCGCGTGCCAACCACTGTCATGCCAAACGCCTTGGCGCGCAGGGCAAGAGCCTGGCCTGTGTTACCCAATCCCACAATCAGCAACGTCTTACCCGCAAGCGGCACAACTGTACGGGCTTGCCAGACGCGATTTTGCTGGTCTTGCTGCAGCCCTGTCACATCCAATGTGAAATGCAAAAACCCGCCCAGCACATATTCGGCCATCATATCGGCCGCCACACCGGCCGCATTGGTTACCGTGGTCCGATTGGGGTTCCATGACCCGTAGTGATCCGTCCCTGCCCCGCCGTTTGCCAGCCATTTTGGCCCATGCACACCGAACAACGCATCCCGCGGAAAACCCTGTGAACCCGCAAAGCGGACAGAATACACAACATCCGGTCGGAAGTTATCAATCAGCGAGGGCAGCGCATCATAAGTGTGACACGACTTGATGTGGGCGTCTGGGTGCGCGGCCTGCAAACGTGCGCTTATCTCGCGCGTATCTGAATTGTGCAAAATGATCCGAGGCGCTTCTATCATGAGGATCCTCCTTCCAAAAGGCGTCCATAGCCCTGCAAGCCTGAGGGCAGCCCTGCCAGATGCATTCCTTGACACATCATCGCTTGGTTCGAAGTAATGACAGGTTTTCCCAGATGGGCCTCAAGCTCTGCGATAACTTCGACACTGCGCATATCAGTGCAAGACAAGACAACCGCTTGTGCATCGGGATGATCAGCGGCGCAGCCCAAGTCAAACACAGCTTGCGGGTCTAATGCCCCTTGCCCGTGGTTGTCCAAAGTGCCCCGTATCTCAGACCGGACGCAGGTGTTTATCCCACCTTGCGACAAAAAGTTGATGGCCATGTCATTGATTGCAGGCACATAGGGCGACGCAAACCCAATGCGCGTCACATTCAATCTGTTCAACGCAAACATCAAAGCACCCGCAGCAGTGACAGTCTCTGCCCCGCTTCTGGTTTTGATCTCTTTGGTTAAATGCTGATCAAACGCAGGCCCATGGGTCAGCGTGGCCGACGTGCAGCCGTAGAACACCACATCGGGCCTGACCCCCATCAGCAGATGTAGCGGTTCTTCCAAATCTGCCGCTCCCAGACCTTGCATTTGTGTCTCATCGGGGATTTCGTCTTCGTCGTAACCACCTAAGCGCGCAAAGTGCAGCGAGACGCCATCTGGCCGAAGCAGCACCATATCAGGTTCGAGATTGGTGTTGGTGAAAGGCACCAGAATGCCAAATCGGGCCCATCCGCGACTCTGCGTCATGCCGGTTCCTCCGCTTTCCATCGGTCTAAGAGCGCCAAGGCAATATCCAGTTTGTCTTTTGATGCGATGGTCGCGCGCAAGCACTGCGGCAAGCCGACGCCAGCCTGCGGGCGCAAGAATACCCCTTTGGCGCGCAAAAAAGCATCTGCCCGTCGCGCGGCACCCGCGTTGTCAAAGTGGATCAGCACGAAATTTGTGAAACTGACACTTGTTTGAAATCCAGCCACATGCAGCCTTTTGGCAAAATCATCGCGCAATGCGGCGGTCTGGGCGCAGGTCTGTTGCATATAGGCTTGATCCTTGACCGCTGCGGCAGCCATAGCCTGCCCGGTGACCGAGATATTATTGGGGTTCATGACTTTGCGCATCTCACAAGCGATGGCAGGCGGAAAAACTCCCCAGCCCACGCGCATGCCAGCAAGTCCGTACGCTTTGGACAAACTGCGCAAGACAACCGTATTTCCATGTTCCACCAGATCAAAACTAGGCTCCCCCAGATGGTCGGCAAATTCGCCATAAGCTTCGTCGATTACTAGCAAAATGTCGTCATGCAAGGATTCGCGCAGGCGACACAGGTCAGCTAGTGGGATACGTGTGCCTGTGGGATTTGCCGGGTTCGCCAGAAAGATGATCCGCGTATCAGGTCGCACAGCCGCAAGCAAAGCATCCACGCAAACGCTGCAATTCACCTCGGGGGCTACATCAAACCGCGCTTGCGCCAAAAGTGTTGCAGTCTTGAAGAACGGATAGGCATGGGCGGGGGCCAATACTGCACCCGTTTGATCCACGAAGGCCTGCGTCACACAGGCGATCAACTCCATCGAGCCATTGCCGCATAAAATATCCTTAAAAGGTATGCCGTGCAGGTTCGACAAAGCCGTGCGCAGCGCCGCCCAATCCGGGTCAGGATAAAGATGTGCCATCCCCGCAGCATTAACGGCGGCCGCAACCGCGCGAGGGCTAGGGGGGCGCAAACTTTCATTTTGCGACAGCGAAATAAGCGTTTTACCAGCCGGGGCGCTAAGTTCGGCCAAGGCATAGGGCGACATATCTGCAATATGCGCGGATGGGATTATCATTGCGTATCTCCGTAAATCTCGCGCGCAGCCTTTTCGCTGATCAGGCCATTTTGCAGGTCATCTTTGATGGCCTCAGGCGTGCGTTCCGTTGCGGGGCCAAAGCCGCCACCGCCGGGGGTTTCAAATCGCAGCGTTTGGCCCGCTTTGACCCTAAATTCCCCTTTGCCTGGCAAATCCGGGCCGTCTTGGCTGACACGAATTCGGCCCGGCGCACCAGCCGCCCCACCAAAACGCCCCTTGGCCGGGTTCAGTACGCGTTCTACGGATAAAAACAGCATAAAGTCTTCGTTTTGGGCTGAACGCAGCTCGATATGTTGGCCTAGACCACCGCGCGTGCGCCCTGCACCACCACTGTCTGTCCGAAGCCCCCGACAGGTGAAAATCACGGGGGCGACCGCCTCTGTTGTTTCGACCTGCGAGCCCCAAACACCAGATGGAAACGCCGTTGCCGAGAGCCCATCCAAACCGGGCCGCGCGCCTGTGCCTCCGTTGAATACAAGTTCCAACGCGAATTGCGTGTCACCCTTGCTCACGGCTTCGGGGACATGGCGCAGCGGCAAGTCATACATACACGATGCACCCTCGGCAGGGACATGATCTGGCAGGGCTTGGGCCAAGCAGCCGTAAACGAGGTCGGGTGTCATTTGGCCCAATGTGTGGCGCATCGCAACAGGTGCCGGCGATTGCGCGTTCAGGATGCAGTCCGCAGGGGCAATCACACGAAACGGGGCCAAAGACCCCGCATTGTTAGGAATGTCGGGCCCGATGATACAGCGCAGCGCGAAAACCGAATAGGCTGTGGCATAATTCAGGGGCACATTGATCCCTTTTTGGGACAGTCCAGACGTGCCGTCAAAATCAATCAAGACGTGATCGTCGGCAATGGTCAAGGCAGCCTGCAGGTCGATCTGATGCTCGTAGCCATCAACCCTAAGCGTATTTTGCCACGTGCCTTTTGGCAGATCCGTGAGGGCGGCAATCGTACCCTGACAGGAAGTGTTGATTATGTATTCAGCAAGCCCATCCAGCCTATCAATGCCAAATTCCGCCATCATGCTCGACACGCGTGCCGCCCCGGTTTCACAGCATGCGATCAGCGCGTAAATGTCGCCTTCATTTGCGACAGGCTCGCGCGAGTTGGCTTTGATAATCTCCATCAACAGGTCATTTAGCTGACCCCGGTCCACCAGCTTGCACGGCGGGATCAGTAGCCCTTCGTCGTAAATATCGCTGCCTTCGGGGCCCATGCCCAAACCACCCAAATCCACCAGATGCGAGGTACAGGCAGTAAAGCCAATTACCTCACCTTTATAAAACACAGGCATCATCAGCAAAAAGTCGTTCAG
>JBGCDB010000050.1:0-6389 GCA_045104955.1 Roseobacter sp. | reverse complement strand
ATCCTTGTGCAGGTGGCGGACCGAACCCTTGTGGTGACGTGGTGACGACGACGCTTAACACAGGCATGTCGGAAACTTTCGACATCGATGGCGTTGAATACATTTTCAACGTGCTTGGGTTCTCAACGGATATGGGTGTTTCATTGTTTGATACATTCTTGACCGCAGAAGGTGTCGCAAACTCAGCCGAGCTTTACGGCACATTCCAAACAAAAGCATCTGTAGTTCCGCTGCCAGCAGCTGGTTGGATGCTGATCGCAGGTTTGGGCGGCCTTGCCGCAATGCGTCGTCGTAAAACGGCAAGCTAAACAAGTATCTTTTTGAAAATGTCGAACGGCGGCGCTTATAGAGCGTCGCCGTTTCGCGTTAGGGGCTCAATATCCGCTCGATGCTCCGCGCCCAGCCAAAAAACCATCGGTCAAACGTATGGTCTATTGGCAAGGAATCTCTTATGAAGGCGACCAAACCAAAGCTCGACCAGAGCATATCGCGCTCTGGCATTTTGGGTGTTCTTGGGACAAGGAAAAACGCGATGGACAAGTTCGACAAACTCACCGGGATCGCGGCACCAATGCCGCTGGTAAATATCGACACCGATATGATTATCCCCAAGCAATTCTTGAAAACAATCAAACGGTCTGGCCTAGGCGTCAATCTTTTCGACGAAATGCGCTATGACCGGCAAGGGAATGAGATTGCAGATTTTGTCCTGAACCAAGATGCGTATCGCAAAGCAGAAATCATCGTAGCAGGCGAAAACTTTGGCTGCGGTTCCAGCCGCGAGCATGCCCCTTGGGCCATCAAGGATTTTGGCATCCGCTGTGTGATCGCCCCCTCCTTTGCGGATATCTTTTACAACAACTGCTTTAAAAATGGCATCCTGCCGATTGCCCTTCCACAAGAGCAAGTCGATATTTTGATGAAAGATGCTGAAAAAGGCGCAAACGCACGCGTCACAGTTGATCTTGAGGCACAAACCGTCAGCACTTCGGACGGGGAAACCTTCAGCTTTGACGTAGACCCTTTTAAAAAGAAGTGCCTTATGAATGGTCTGGACGATATCGGTTTGACCATGGAGAAGGCCGCATCCATCGACACCTTTGAAACAGCAGCCAGCCAAGCCCGTCCATGGGTTTAACAACTGTTTCGTAAGTCGCTCGATTTTAACCATAAATCGAACACTGTTAACTGTTTTCTAGTGGGCGCCACATCGGCGCCCACAACATGTGGTGGTTTGCCTGATTTCCGCCACATAATTGATGCAAGAACGCACCACCCCTTCCCTCAAAACGCCCAAAGGATTGCGTCTTGTTAACCACAAGACTTGCAGAACTATGACGAATGATGTCACAAATGGGGCAAGAATGAGGCAGACCACCGCCCCGGTGGCATCAAGTTGGAACAAGACGCGGCATTGTATCGTGGCTGGCCAGTTTGAAGGGAATGAAACGAATGCTTGTACGTATGTCAGGCGCAGCAATGCGCGGGCTATTGGTGGCTTTATTGATCGCAACACCTGCGTTGTTGTTGCCCGAGGTGGCATCTGACGAGTCGCAGATTGTGGTACTAGTAGCGCTGCTTGCGGCATTTTTGACCTTTGTCGAATATAACTCCAACGCGCCAAGCATTGTTGAATTCCGCGACGCGGCACCCTTCAATCGCATTCGCTTCATCACTCTTTTCCTGACGGTCTTTCTGCTGACAGCGATCGCAAAAGGAAAAACGGAACCCTCATCGCTGACATATGGGCTTTCATCCCTTGGCACCATTGTCGGTCATGCGATCGACTTTCCATACTCGCCCGTAAGGCTCATTGTTTTGATGATGCCCCAAGACGTCAGCATTGATGCTCTGCACGATGTGCGCACAGCTGCTGGCCTTGCCTATCTTATTTCGCTTCTGGCGATGGCGTCTTTTGTCTTGATGGTACGGTTTTGGTCCTGGCCAGTCCGCAATGGTGCTTTTAACGTCTGGGTAAACCTACCGTTGTTCGACCCGACTGCAGGTGGTGACGTGTTGTTCCGGTTGCGCCGCGATGCACGGGTGAACATCGCATTGGGCTTTTTGCTGCCCTTCCTCATTCCTGCCATGGTCAAAGCGACCTCTGATCTGATAAACCCAATCACATTAGAGAACCCGCAAACTATGATCTGGACAATCTCCGCATGGGCCTTCCTTCCTGCCAGCATGATCATGCGCGGTATTGCAATGAACAAGGTTGCCAGCCTGATCGAACAGAAACGGCGCCGGGCTTATGCGTCAGCCGCAGCAGACGCGGACTTCCAAGCGGCCTGATCTGTGCGCTGGTGCTGGGTATATGCGCTAGTACAACAGCCGCGGACCCGTTGCGCATTGCGACGTTTAACACCGAACTGAAACGCAAAGGCCCGGGCTTGTTGTTGCGTGATATCGTGCGCGGTGAAGACGCTCAGATTGATGCGGTCGTTTCTGTTTTGGTGACCGTTGCACCAGATATCGTAGCACTTCAAAGCTTTGACTACGACCTGACTGGCGCCGCGCTCACCGCATTTACTCAAGTGCTGCGCGATGCCGGATTAGATTACCCTTACTCTTTTGCAGCACTGCCAAACACAGGCATGCGTACCGGCCTTGATATGGACGGAGACGGCCGCCGCGCAGAGCCACGTGACATGCAAGGCTATGGCCGGTTCGCCGGACAAGGTGGCATGGCTGTGTTGTCGAAATACCCAATCCTTGAAGATCAGATACAAGATTATTCCGACATGTTATGGCGCGACTTTCCAAATGCGCTGTTACCCATGGTGGATGGCGCACCGTTTCCATCAGAGGGCGCGCAAGCGATCCAGCGTCTTTCGACAACTGGCCACTGGGTTGTGCCAGTAGATATCCCCGATCTAGGGCGTTTAGACCTGATGACCTTTCACGCCAGCCCGCCAGTGTTTGACGGGCCAGAAGATCGCAATGGCAAACGAAACCATGACGAGATCATTTTTTGGCTACCCTACCTAGACGGCGCATTTGGCCCCGCCCCCCGGAACCAGTTTGTCCTCTTGGGTGACTTCAATCACGACCCAAACGCCGGCGAAGGCCGCAAAGACGCCATACGACGGGTATTGTCGGACCCCCGCCTCCAAGACCTATCGCCCCAAAGTGACGGCAGTCTTGCGATCACAGGCGACCCCTTTGATACCGCCGATTGGGATGACCCCGTACCGGGCAACATGCGGGTGGATTATGTACTGCCATCTGCTGATTTGCAGATCGTAGAGCAGGGCGTACATTGGCCCACTGGACCGCAGGGCGAGATCGCCGCGCGCGCAAGCCGTCACCGTATCGTATGGATCGACATCGCGCGCTGACACGCCGCCCTAGCCCACGCCCGCTTGACCCCGCTGCGCCTGCAGGTTACGCCGCTGCCAACACATATTTGCAGGAGAAACGCCATGGCCAACCCTTCCCTTTTGATCCTTCCCGGCGACGGGATCGGCCCCGAAGTCATGGAAGAGGTAAAGCGCGTCATCACGTGGTTTGGCGACAAGCGCGATATCACCTTTGACGTCAGCGAAGACTTGGTCGGCGGTGCGGCCTATGACGCGCATGGCACACCCCTGCATGACGACACGATGGCCAAAGCGCTGGAAGTTGACGCTGTTCTTTTGGGCGCTGTTGGCGGACCGAAATACGATGATCTGGATTTCAGTGTAAAACCAGAACGTGGATTGCTGCGGCTGCGCAAAGAGATGGATCTTTTTTCAAATCTGCGTCCAGCGCAGTGCTTTGACGCTTTGGCGGATTTCTCGTCGCTCAAAAAAGATCTGATTGCAGGTCTTGATATCATGATCGTGCGCGAATTGACCTCGGGCGTCTATTTCGGAGAGCCGCGCGGCATCTTTGAAGAAGGCAACGAACGCGTCGGCATTAACACCCAGCGCTATACAGAATCCGAGATCGACCGCGTGGCCCGTTCCGCATTTGAACTCGCACGTCGTCGTAACAACAAGGTCTGTTCTATGGAAAAGGCCAACGTCATGGAAAGCGGTATCCTTTGGCGCGAAGTAGTCCAAAAAGTGCATGACGAAGACTACCCCGATGTAGAACTGAGCCATATGTACGCCGACAATGGTGCGATGCAATTGGTACGCGCCCCCAAACAGTTTGATGTTATTCTGACCGACAACCTGTTTGGTGATATCTTGTCCGACTGTGCGGCGATGCTGACCGGTTCTTTGGGTATGTTGCCCTCGGCCAGCCTTGGTGCACCTTCTGCGAATGGCCGCCCAAAAGCGATGTATGAACCCGTGCACGGCTCGGCCCCGGACATTACCGGCCAAGGCAAAGCCAACCCCATTGCCTGCATCCTGAGCTTTGCAATGGCGCTGCGTTACAGCTTTGACATGGGTGACGAGGCCACACGCCTTGAAACCGCGATCGAAAGTGTATTGGCAGGCGGCGCGCGCACGGCAGATCTGATGGGCGAAGAAGGTGGCACGCCAATCAGCACCACTGACATGGGGGATGCGATCCTCGCTGCGCTGGATGCGAGCCTTTAAGCAAGGCAGCTATGCATTAAACGCGCTTGTTGTAGCGCTAACATCGGCCTAATCAGAGAACAGCAGCTCACAACAGTGTGGGCTGCTTCTTTTTTGCACATGGTTTTGATGCGATGCCCCGAACACCGATGAACCCCAACCTGAAAGGCGCTGTCTTTGCGCTTGTGGCATTTGCGATCTTTGCAGGCCACGACGTCATCATCAAAGTACTGGGCGGAGGTTATTCTCCGATTCAGATTGTGTTCTTTAGCGTCACATTCAGCTTTCCACTAGCAATGCTGTACCTTTTGCGCGACCAGACCGCGGGCACACTTATCCCCATTCACCCCTGGTGGATGGCCGCACGGACCGTCGCCGCAGTGATAACTGGGTTTTGTGCATTTTATGCTTTTTCAGTTCTGCCGTTGGCGCAGGTCTATGCAATCCTATTCGCAGCACCCTTACTGATTACTATTTTGGCAATCCCGGTATTGGGCGAAACCGTACGTTTGCAACGGTGGATCGCCGTGATCATAGGCCTGTGCGGTGTTCTTATTGTCCTGCGGCCCGGCCAACAAGAACTGGCACTCGGGCATTTAGCAGCACTGGTATCGGCGGTTTGCGGGTCTTTCGCGTCGATCATCGTGCGAAAAATCGGCCGCGAGGAACGCACAGTCGTCATCATGCTCTACCCGATGATGGCAAACTTCATCGTCATGGCGGCGATGCTTCCGTTGGTCTATGTGCCGATGCCGCTTGAGGATTTGGGCAAACTTGGCGTTATCGCCGTACTTGCCTGGATTGCAGGCCGCTTCCTAATTGCAGCCTATAACGCGGGCGAGGCCGTGATTGTCGCCCCCATGCAGTATTCCCAAATTCTATGGGCCACATTCTATGGCGTGCTCTTTTTTGATGAAATACCAGACGTTGCGACCGTCGTTGGATCCGCTGTCATCATTGCGAGTGGCCTTTTCATTGTGATGCGCGAAAGCAAAGCGCCAGGCTCCGAAAGGCCAGTATTGCGCACCCGGTCACGGGCCGAAACAGGAACGACGCCGCGCGTGTCCTCTATGCTTGAGGATAGCCAAAAGCACACGCCCAAAAGCAAAAGCGACATAGTAGAATAAGCCGCTTTTGTGCAATGTGACGTTAGTGGCTGTGAATACGACTATAGCGGTGGACGTGGCCGAACTTGCCATGTTTGTGAAATTTTTTGCTGGTGTACTTGTAACGCTTTAGCTTTTTGTGCCGGTTGTGGACCCTTGGCTCCACAGAAAACACCTTATTGTTCCGCGATTGTGTCACCACACGTGCGCGTTCCCGATCGCTGTCGACTTTATTGGCAATAACGCCCAGCGCAACGGCCCCAAGAAGCACTTTGCCAAAATCTGATCCAGCCTGCGCCTGGCCACCGAACCCCACCCCTAACGCTGCAACAACGACTGCAGCGGCAGCGACTTTCTTAGTAAATCCGTTCATAGCGGTTCCTTCCAGATCATGTGGCGGCGCACTGTGCGTCGTCTTGTAGGGAAGACTTAAACCGAAAGGCTGAAACAATAAGACCTGTAGCGTTCAACATAGCTCACAGCCATGCGACAGGCTTGTAATACAAAGAATGGCGACCCCGGCAGGATTCGAACCTGCAACCTGCCCCTTAGGAGGGAACCGTTCATAGCGCTATTCCTTCTTTGATTTCTGCTGCTTGGGTGTTTGTACAGAGTCTTGCTGTACATGGTTTGTACGAAAACGAGCCCTGACAGCGGCGTCATCTGTCTCTGCGTGGGCATAAATACGCATGGGCAAAGTGGGGTCGGGCCAGCGCCCGGCCTTGGCGGCAGTGACCGGATCGACGCCCTGCCGAACAACCAATTCGGTGAA
>JBGCDB010000049.1:0-39596 GCA_045104955.1 Roseobacter sp. | reverse complement strand
GAATGATTTGGTGACGAATGATTTATCTGCGCTAAAGGCGGGTTTGGTTTATGCCTCGCTTTTTACGCCGCAGGGGGAGTATTTGTTTGATTTCTTCTGGGCGGCAGGTGGGGATGATGTGCTTCTGGACGTTGCAACGACGCGCGCGGGGGCCTTGGCGCAGCGGTTGACCATGTACAAGCTGCGGGCCGCTGTGGCGGTTGCGGACAGTGGTTTGCATGTGCACCGCGGGCTTGGTGATGCCCCAGAGGGCGCGTTTGCCGATCCACGGCATCCATCGCTTGGTTGGCGGGCGTACCGAGATGTGGTGCAAGGGGATGACGGCGTTAATTGGGATGCGCTGCGGGTGGCAGAGTGTGTGCCAGAGGCAGACGTGGAGTTGATTGCAGATGGTTCGTTCATTCTGGAATGCGGGTTTGAGCGGTTGAACGGCGTTGATTTCCGCAAAGGCTGTTACGTGGGGCAGGAAGTGACCGCGCGTATGAAGCACAAGACCGAGCTGCGCAAAGGGTTGGTGCGCGTGACTGTGGACGGTGCGGCCCCTGTCGGCACAGAGATTGTGGCCGATGGAAAAGTGGCAGGCACGCTGTTTACCCAAGCGGGGGGCAAAGGGATCGCCTATCTGCGGTTTGATCGCGCCAAGGGGGCGATGGTTGCAGGGGATGCCAAGGTGAGCCTGCTAGACGGCTAACAGATAAGGCGTTTGGGACTTAGGTATTGCGCACCAGTTTGCAGAAGCGATCGAACACTTGTGCGTTGGATGCGATGATTGTGCCGTCCTCAATAGGGTTTGTGCCCTTTTCGGTGCTGTCGATCAGGCCGCCAGCCTCTTTCACCATCAGGATGCCTGCGGCCATGTCCCATGGTTTCAGATTGCGTTCCCAGAACCCGTCATAGCGCCCAGCAGCGGTATAGGCGAGGTCGAGCGATGCTGCGCCCCAGCGGCGCACGCCCGCGCAACCTGGCAAAATACGGGCCAAATCACCGAGCGTTTCTGGCAGATCAGAACGGCCTGCAAAAGGCAGACCTGTTGAGAAGATCATTTCGATCATGCTGGTGCGGCCTGATACGCGCAAGCGGCGGTCGTTCATCCAAGCGCCTGCGCCTTTTTCAGCGGCAAACAGTTCTTCGCCAGCAGGATTGTAAATCACGGCGGCGACGATTTCGCCTTTGTGTTCCAGCGCAATGGAAATGGCCCAGTGCGGCAACCCGTGCAAAAAGTTCGTGGTGCCATCCAACGGGTCTACGATCCAGCGGCGCGTGGGGTCTTGGCCCTCTTCTTCGCCCCCCTCTTCAGCCAGCCAGCCATAGGTTGGACGCGCGCCCATCAGGTCTTCTTTGATGATCTTTTCCGCATTGAGGTCTGCGCGGCTTACAAAATCACCGGCACCCTTCATTGAAACCTGAAGGTTCTCAACTTCGCGAAAATCCTTTACCAAGGAGCGCCCTGCACGGCGGGCGGCTTTCATCATGACATTAAGATTTGCGCTGCCAACCATTGCTTTTGCTTCCCTCAGTGGATCAGGCTGCGCGTATAGTTGCAGATGCGCGCCTTGCCAAGGGGGCAAAACCGCACTTGCGCGGCGCCCCTACTAGAGATCCGCGACCCAAGCCGTGGCCCCACCGGGCATAGGGGGACGAAAATAAGCAATCAAGCGCCCTTCTGGTGCGGCTTTGGCACCCTCTTTCCAAGGGGCGACCCCGTGCAGTGCCATGCGGTGCAAGACAAAGGCACTGCCGGGCAGACCGTGCACCTCAACCCGCTCGCATGTCTCAAACGCCCTTTTGCGCGCGTCTTGATACACCCTTGTCACATCCAGCTTTGACGGATCGCCTGCATGGCTTTCAAACACCCGCCGAAACGCGTCCTGCATGATCAGGTGGCTACCCTCCCACACAACTAAAGGAGCCGCGTCTGCGTCAGCTTGTGTCAGCGGAATACCAAGAATAAAGGCGTGCGGCTCTTTTACAAAGCGGCGCTTGGGGTGACCCACACCAATCACACCGTCCACATGAGCGGCATCCCGGTTCAGCCGATAGCGAAACCCGGCTTCGGTTTCGCCCTCACGAGGGCGCGGATAGCCTGGAAACACCCCCGAGACTTGACCCGCATGCAGCGCGGGCCAGCCACCGCACTGTGAGGCGATAAAATCCACTATCGCACCTGACAGCGGTTCAGACCCCGCAACCCGGCCCTGCGCATCGTTTGATAAAGCATCCAAACCCACAAACCATGTATTTTTACAAGCATACCAATGCGCCAATCCCGGATCTTGCAGCGCGCGTTTCGCGTCACATTTTGCGTGCGCGGCCCATTGGGTCACTGCAGGCTCCGGCGCAAAGACCGCCCAGCCCTTGCTCAGGAAATCTGCTACCATCCCGCAGCCTTTCGGATCATGTTTGCCGCGACAATCAACAAAAAAAGTGCAAACAAACGCCGAAGTGTCACAGGATTCAGCCTATGTGCCAACGCAGCCCCCAGCGGAGCGGTGATCAATGTCATGCCGACAACAATCGCAAAAGCCGCGAGATTTACCAGCCCAATTGTAAAAGGCGGGCGTTGGTCCACCGGCAATCCGACAAACATAAACCCAATAACGGAAGGCACCGCAATCAGCAGGCCAAAGCCCGCCGCCGTCCCAACCGCGCGGTGGATCGAGACGCCATGCAGTGTCATGAGCGGCACGCCAAAACTGCCACCTCCCACGCCAATTAATACTGAAAGCCCGCCGATCAGCGGTGACAACACAGCCCGTGCGCCCCCCGTGGGCAGTGCATCCGCCAACCGCCAATCGGACCGGCCCGCCGCCATATAAAGCCCAACCCAAAACGCCAAACCACCAAAGATGATTTGCAAGGTGATCGTGCACAACTGCGCCACAACAAGGACACCCAAGACCGCGCCAATGGCAATGCCCGGTGCCCATGTCCGCAAAATGCCCCAATCCACCGCGCCTTTTTTATGGTGGCTTAAAACCGACCGGGCCGAGGTAAAGATGATCGTCGCTAGCGACGTGGCCACACAAAGCTGCATCAACTGCGGACCGGTAAAACCCAATGTGGCGAAAACATAAAAGAACGCGGGCACCAGAACGATGCCGCCGCCTACCCCCATCAGTCCTGCTAAAACGCCTGCAAAGGCTCCAACGACGACCAAAAGACCGCCCATCTGCCACAGCACTGCTGGATCGAAGTCAGCTAAGCTCATGATATGGCTCCGATTTGGAGGGCTACCCGGCCTGCGCGGTGTCTTCGGGCGCACCTATGTGAGAGAGGGCATATTCGACTAACGCCGGGCCAGCGCCGGGCAGATGCCCGCCTTCGGACAGAATGCGACGCCACGCGCGCGCGCCCGGTCTGCCACTAAAGGCGCCCAACATGTGTCGCGTCACCTGTGCCAGCTTGCCCCCCGCGCTGACGTGATCCTCAATATAGGGCAACATCGCGCGCACCGCATCTTCGGCCCGCGTCGCTGTGCCTCGGCCAAACATCAGCGGATCAGCCTGCGCCAGAATAGCGGCAGGTTCATGGTATGCGCTGCGCCCGATCATCACACCGTCAAGCCCCATTTCCAGCAAGTCTTGCGCCTGCTCAAGGCTCGTTACCCCACCGTTGATCGAGATATGCAAATTGGGGAAGTATCCTTTCATTTGCATGACCAAAGGATAATCTAGTGGCGGAATATCACGATTTTCCTTTGGACTGAGCCCCTTGAGCCAAGCCTTGCGTGCATGGATCGTCATGCGTTCGCACCCTGCCGCGACAATGCGCGACAAAAAGTCGGGCAGGACTTCTGCGGGGTTTTGATCATCGACACCGATGCGACACTTCACAGTGACAGGTACATCGACCGCTGCACGCATTTCAGCCACGCAATCAGCCACAAGCGCGGGTTGTTCCATCAACACTGCGCCAAAGCTTCCCGATTGAACGCGGTCAGATGGACACCCTACGTTCAGGTTTATTTCTGCATAACCCGCATCTTGCCCCAAACGCGCCGCTTGCGCCAATTCAACCGGATCAGATCCCCCAAGTTGCAAAGCAACCGGATGTTCACTGACTGAAAAGCCCAGTAAATGGGTCGCCCCCCCGCGCACCAAGGCTGCCGACGTGACCATTTCGGTGTACAACAACGCCTCGCGGCTCAACTGGCGATGAAACATACGACAGTGGCGATCTGTCCAATCCATCATAGGGGCAACCGACAGCCTTGCTGCGCGCGTCACCCGCGCAGCATCTGGTCTATTGGCAAAAGCAACTGTTTGGTCGGGCATATCAAGAACAGGGTCCGTTTTGGATGGGTGCTCCTAGCATGGCCATGCGCTTGGGTGAACCCCGCAGCCCGACACATTGCGTTTGCCTGTTCAGCAGTTAGCATAGGGCAAAAAGGGAGCCATCCTTGCGCACTCAGGTCATCATCATCGGTGGCGGGCCATCGGGCTTGTTGCTTTCGCAGCTTCTGCATCTTCAAGGCATCGACACCATCGTGCTGGAACGGTGCACGCGCGCGCATGTCTTGCGCAGGATCAGAGCAGGTGTGTTGGAACAAGGCCTTCTTGATCTGTTGGCCAAAGCGGGTGTGGATCACCGGTTGAAAGTCGAAGGAATCCCCCACGACGGCACGCTAATTTCCTATGACAATGAAATGTTCCGTATTGATTTTCAACGCCATACCGGCACGCCGGTCATGGTTTACGGGCAAACCGAAATCACCCGCGATCTGTACCAGGCGCGCGACAACGCAGATGGCGATATCATCCATGAGGTGGAGGGCGTCGTCATTCACGCAGCAGATGGAAATGCGCCTTTCGTTACCTTTCAAAAAGACGGCACAGAACATCGGATCGACTGCGATTTCATCGCCGGGTGTGATGGGTTTCATGGGGTCAGCCGCGCCACCATCCCCACATCCGTACGCCGCGAATATGAAAAAGTTTACCCGTTTGGCTGGCTTGGCATTTTAAGCGAGACCCCACCGGTCAACGACGAATTGATCTATGCCAGTTCCGAGCGGGGATTTGCGCTGTGCTCCATGCGTAATCCGGCACTGTCACGCTATTATATTCAATGCTCGACCTCGGACCGCACCGAAAATTGGAGTGATGATGCATTTTGGGCGGAACTGAAACGCCGCATCCCTGCGGCACAGGCCGAGAAATTGATTACGGGGCCGTCGATTGAAAAATCAATCGCGCCGTTGCGGTCTTTTGTAACCGAGCCGATGCGATGGGGGCGGTTATTTTTGTGCGGGGACGCTGCGCATATCGTGCCACCAACAGGTGCCAAGGGGCTTAATACTGCGGCTTCCGATGTGAATTACCTGTATGAGGGGCTAAAGCAGTGGTATCTGGATGGTGATCCTTACGGCATCAACAACTATTCAGAGCGTGCGCTGTCCCGGGTGTGGAAGGCTGAACGCTTTAGCTGGTGGTTTTCAAAACTCATGCACCGGTTCCCGCATCATGACGCCTTTGATCTGCGCATGCAGCGAGCCGAGATTGAGCTGTTGCGCAGCAATGATGCCTCGCAAAAGGCCATGGCAGAAAACTATGTGGGCTTACCCTACTAAGTGCAAACCGCAGGCGCATTGTTTGATCGCGCTGCCCATCAGAATAAAAAAACAGTGCACAATTTGATTTTTGTCAAAGTCGCCCGCTTGCAAGTTGTTACCTTTACTTAAGTTGCGCCTCAATGCTTGCGCATATCCAAGCCACTTACGCCGCCCAGGGAACATCATGAATTTTTTCAAACCAAGCGCATTTTCTACGGGCGACACCCACGCTGAACTTTTGCCGCGCCCGCCTGGCGCGTTGCCTGATATGCAGTTTCAAGACAAATGCGTCGGTTGCGGTGACTGTGTCGCTGTGTGTCCGGGCGCGGCGCTAACACTTTCGCCGGCAGGGTATCCGGTTCTCACGCACCACAGAAATTGTGGAATGTGCGGGCTATGTGCAGATGTATGCAGCCACGCGGCGATCGAGTTTACCGATCGCACGCGTGCAGGGTTTCGCATCGTTCTGGCCAGCGAAAAGATGTCAGACACCTGAACCGCTGTGTCCCATTACTGGCGGGTTATCCCGCCAGCGATGGCAAGAACAACACAATTCCCGGGAACGCGACAAGCAAAGCGATGGTCACAGCATCCGCCACAAAGAACGGTGTCACGCCTTTAAAGACATCTTGAACAGTTAGATCATCGCGCACGCCTGCCACCACAAAACAGTTCAGACCGATGGGCGGGGTGATCAGACAGAACTCTGCCATCTTCACCACCAATATCCCAAACCAAATCGCGCACATCGGACCCGACATGCCAAAGGCACTATCTGCCGCACTGACAAATTCGCCCCCGTTCAAGGCCATAACGGCCGGATATACGACAGGCAACGTCAACAACAGCATGCCAATCGCGTCCATAAACATGCCCAAGACCGCATAGGCCAAAAGGATACAGATCAGGATCAGCATCGGCGACATCTCAAGGCCCGTGATCCAAGCAGAGAACGCTTCGGGCAGTTCAGCAAAGCCCAAGAACCGCACATAGATTAACACGCCCCAGATGATCGAAAAGATCATCACAGTGAGTTTTGCCGTATCCAGCAAAGCACTCTTGAGCTGTGGCCAGCGCATGCCACGATAAAGCGCCATGACAAAGATGATGAAGGCACCGATTGCCCCACCTTCTGTGGGCGTACCCCATGCATCGCCAAAGGGGTTATACACAAAGAAGATGATGATCACGACCACTGCCAGAATGGGTAACGCGGGGGGCAGCGCCTCAAAACGCTCTTTCCATGTGAAACCGCCAACCGGGGGACCAACGTTTTTGAAGATTACCGCGATGCCGATAATCAGACCAGCATAAACAATGGCCGAAAACATGCCTGGCAAGAACCCAGCCAGCAACAGTTTGCCCACGTCCTGTTCCACGATAATGGCATAGATGACCAAAATTGCCGACGGCGGGATAAGCGACGCAAGTGTGCCCCCTGCTGCAACAACGCCTGCAGCGAATTGCTTGTTGTACCCAATCTTGAGCATTTCGGGGATGGCGATGCGCGCAAAAACGGCCGCCGTGGCAACGGATGCGCCTGACACCGCCGCAAAGCCTGCAGTCGCAAACACCGTCGATACCGCCAATCCACCTGGCACCCATGCGATCCAGCGTTTTGCCGCCACAAAAAGGGCTGTCGTCAGCTTGGCGTAATAAGCCATATAGCCGATCATTATGAACACTGGGATCAGGCTAAGCACCTGCGCCGACACTTTGGAATGCGGCGTCAGACCTGCAATTTTCACGCTGATCTCAAGCGCTTTCCAAAAGCGGTCCGGGTCATAATCAAACCCGTTCCAGCGCAGCCAGACCAAACCCACAAACCCTGCAAGGCCGGCAGCAAAAGCCACTCGCATACCCAAAACGACCATGACCAGCAGGCCGCCGCTGACCCACAATCCAATTTCAATGGGTTCCATTAGTCGGCCCCTTCCAGCGCTTCGGCTTCAAGCCGGGCTTGTTCAGCAACACTGAGATTCAAGGGCACGGCAACCGGGTTTTCCAGCCCCAAGACCAAGGCGCGCCCATAGCCCCACGCCTGCAACAACAAACGCAGCGTCAGCACGCCAAAGGCTATCGGCACGACAAGTTTCGAAGGCCATATCGGGATGCCTACATCAATGGAACTATCACGGCTGCACAGTGGACGCGCGCAATCGAAAGAGCGGTCAAAATGTTCCCACGCGCCCCATGTCAGCGCGAGGATCAGTACAAGGATCAACAGAACCGACACCAGCTCAAAGAACCACAAAAACCGCCCCCTTAGCGCGCCCACCAGCATGTCCATCCGCACATGGGTGCCATCGCGCTGTACATATGCGACCCCCATGATCGCAATGATCGGCATAGCTGCTTCGATGTAATCGACATATCCCAGCATCGGTGACGCAAAGAACTTGCGCCCCGTGACCGAATACACTGCCAGAAACATGAGTGAGAAAATCGCAAGCCCGCTGAGAAGTGCGCAAAAACGCTCCACGGGTAAAAGTGCACGGTCCAGTTTGCTGAGTAGACTGGAATCTTCGAGCACTGCAGCTGATCCTGCCATTGCCCTGCCCCTTATATTTTATAAGAAAAGGGCCGCTTCGTTGGTGAAGCGGCCCTGCGTTTTTTAGCTGCCGCCCTTGGCTTCAGCGAGGGTGGTTACCACCAGATCATATAGCTCTTGGCCCGGCAGGCCTTGGGCTTCCATGTCAGCGATCCATGCGTCCTTTGCAGGGTCTGCCGCTATGGAACGGAACTCAGCGATAACAGCCGGGTCGATTTCCACCTTGGCCACACCTTTTTCTTCCAATACGGAATCCCAACGCTCAAGCAGGCTTGCATAGTTGGTCAGGTAATGTTCGATCGCTTCGTCAACAGAACTGTCAAGCGCTTCGCGATGGGCGTCAGACAGCGACTCGTAGGCGTCGATATTGACAACAACCGGGCAGTTCACTGTCCCGGGGTTAAGGTTCGCTGTCCACCAATCGGCTTGGTTGATCGTGCCAAAGCTGAGGTGTGCGTGCTGTGCGAAAGCAACCGTATCAACCACGCCGCCTTCCATGGCTTGGTAAGCTTCGGTCGCGGTCACAGATGTTGGCACACCGCCGACAGCTTTGAACGCCTCGCCCAGACCGCCTGTGGCGCGGACACGCATGCCTTCGAAATCAGCCAGAGTGCTGCGTGGCTCGCCTGTGCCCACAATGTTGTATTGCGGCATCGGCGACGTCATCAGCAGCTTGGCGTTCCACTGCGCCATCTCTTCCGTGGCGGCGGGGTGCGCGTAGACAGCTTTGGATACGGCAACTTCCTGTTCAAGGTTCTCAACGCCCAAGAACGGCAGTTCGAGAACGGTGATCACACGGTTTTTGTCACGGTGGTAGCCCGCACAGAACTGCGCCATCTCAAACGCGCCAATGGAGATGCCATCGAGGTTCTCGCGGTTCTTGGACAGACCGCCGTAGCTGACATTCATGGTGAATTCACCACCGGTTTTGTCTGACACAAGCTCAGCCAGTTTTTCCACGTGCTCTGTAAACGCACGGCGTTTACCCCATACAGATACGTTCCATTCTGTCGCGGCGGCCTCGGATACAAATGCAAAGCTAATGGCGCCGACAGCGGCGGCGCTAAGGTATTTATTCATGATATATCTCCCTGTGTACCCGCTTCATCTAGAGCGAGCTTGGCGCAAAACTACCCAAGCTGGGGCATAGTGCCAAGCCCTGTTTTTCGCATGTTTTCTGGGCGCCACGAGATAAAGGCAACTCAGTTTGATTCTTACAGAGCACGGAGCATCGTTTTTTATACAGAAGTAGTTGGGGCCTGTTGTCGCGCCTCACGACCAGTGACGCGTTTTGGCAGGCAATGCCCCACATATGAAAGCACAAACATAAATGCGCCAACGCCTTGCGATAATTGATTATTTTTAAAGAGCACCGTTGCAAATAAAGGTAAAGCCGCATCGTTTCAAGATGCTCAAGATGCATGCACGGTCTGCACGCCACCGCTTAAGCCCTTGTTTTCATGTGCCGACATGTTTCAAATATAGGTTATGCGCGCAGGCTGGCTGATTTATCGCTGGCAATGCACCACGACATCGGCAGATGTCTAAAGGACCGAAATGGGAGGACCCTTTATGCCCGACACCGCACCACAAACCAAAACCTATCCGCCGTCCGCAGAAATGGCCGCCAATGCGCATGTCAATGCGGAACGTTACGACGCACTTTATGCGGAATCGATGTCGGACCCAGACGGCTTTTGGCGGCGTGAAGCCGGGCGCATAGATTGGATCAAACCCTTTACGACGGTCCAAGACGTTGACTTCACCTTGGGAAATGTCTCGATCAACTGGTACGCTGACGGTTCGCTGAATGTCGCGGCCAATTGTGTAGACCGGCATTTGGCCACCCGCGCGAACCAAACTGCGATTATCTTTGAGCCAGACAACCCAGACGAAGACGCACAGCACATCACCTATGCACAGCTTCATACGTCTGTATGTAAAATGGCCAACGTCCTGAAAAACTTGGGTGTCAGCAAGGGTGACCGCGTCATCATCTATCTGCCCATGATCCCCGAAGCTGCTTACGCCATGCTGGCTTGTGCGCGCATTGGTGCCATCCACTCTATCGTGTTTGCAGGTTTCTCGCCCGATGCGCTGGCCGCGCGGGTCAATGGTTCAGACGCAAAGGTGGTCATTACGGCAGATGAAGCGCCTCGAGGTGGTCGCAACACGCCTCTTAAGTCGAACGCGGATCAGGCATTGCTGCATACGGCTGACGACGTAAAACTGTTGGTCGTCAAGCGCACAGGCGGCCAGACCACATGGATTGACGGGCGGGATGTAGACTATAACGCAGCCGCAGCAGAGGCATCTGCTGACTGCCCGCCAGAAGAAGTTGGCGCAGAAGACCCACTGTTTATTCTGTATACCTCAGGTTCTACAGGTCAGCCCAAAGGGGTTGTGCATTCCTCTGGTGGGTATCTGGTTTATGCCGCCATGACGCATGAGATCGTCTTTGATTATCAGGATGGCGATATCTATTGGTGTACAGCGGATGTCGGGTGGGTCACCGGGCACAGCTATATCGTCTATGGCCCGCTGGCCAATGGTGCGACAACGGTCATGTTTGAAGGCGTGCCAACCTATCCCGATGCCAGTCGCTTTTGGCAAGTGTGTGAAAAACACAAGGTGAACCAGTTCTACACAGCGCCCACCGCCATTCGCGCCTTAATGGGTCAAGGCTCGGAGTATGTGGAAAAATGTGACCTTAGTGATTTGAAACTGCTGGGCACTGTGGGTGAACCTATCAACCCCGAAGCGTGGAACTGGTACAATGATGTGGTGGGCGGCGGACGCTGCCCTATCGTTGACACGTGGTGGCAGACTGAAACTGGCGGTCACCTGATGACCCCCCTACCCGGCGCCCACGCAATGAAGCCTGGTTCCGCGATGAAGCCATTCTTTGGCATCGAGCCAGTGGTTCTGGAACCGGCATCTGGCGAAGTGATCGAAGGTAACGACGTCGAAGGCGTCTTGTGTATCGCGAGCAGCTGGCCGGGCCAGATGCGATCTGTCTGGGGCGATCACGCGCGGTTCGAGAAGACCTACTTCGCGGACTACAAAGGATATTATTTTACCGGCGACGGGTGCAAACGGGACGCAGACGGCGATTATTGGATAACGGGGCGCGTTGATGACGTCATCAACGTGTCGGGCCACCGGATGGGAACCGCCGAAGTCGAAAGCGCATTGGTCGCACACGCGAAAGTGGCCGAGGCTGCCGTTGTGGGCTATCCGCACGACATCAAAGGACAAGGCATATATTGCTACGTTACGTTGATGGGCGACCAAGAGCCGTCAGAGGAATTGCGCAAGGAACTGCGTACTTGGGTCCGCACAGAGATCGGCCCCATCGCTTCGCCAGATTTGATCCAATGGGCACCCGGCCTGCCCAAGACACGATCCGGCAAGATCATGCGCCGCATTTTGCGCAAGATCGCCGAAGACGACTTTGGTGCGCTAGGGGATACATCTACATTGGCAGATCCATCAGTCGTTGACGATTTGATTGAAAACCGGATGAATAAATCCGAATAGAGTCAATAACGAAACACAAGATCAAAGGGCGCGTGGGGCAACCCATGCGCCTTTTGTGTTCCAGTTATTTCACGCCAACTGGAAACCATCCTTGCCTGAAACGTTTTGCGCGTTACCTGTCCGTCAGGCAAAGCAATCCGCTGCCTCTTGCACAGGTGCCACATGAACGCGCAACGACATCAGTTTGAACCCAACGCCGAAAACACTCGCGATCTGCGCCGCGCTTTTGGGTGTTTTGGCACCGGCGTGACCGTCATCACAACCCAAACCAAAGATGGGCCTTTGGGCATGACCGCCAATTCATTTTCGTCAGTGTCGTTGGACCCAGCGCTTGTGCTGTGGTCTCCTGCCGTGTCGTCTAAACGGCATGATGCCTTTGCGCGGGCAAAGCATTTTAGCATCCACATTCTAAGCAGCGACCAATTACGTGTTGCAGAACACTTCGCCACACAAGGTACTGATTTCGACACGATTGCGTGGTCCCAAGGGGATATGGGCACACCCGTCATAGAAGGCTGCCTTGCGCGTTTTGACTGCGACACCCATGCCATCCACCCGGCGGGCGACCATTCTTTGATCTTGGGACAGGTTCGTCATGTTAGCCATACGGCACATACCGCCACCGGGCTGCTGTTTGATCAAGGCAGGTTTGGCAAATTCACAGCCGACCTGAGCACTTAGTAGTCCCGCTCAAAGTACAAACCCAAGCTGCTGTCTCCCTCAGACCCTACGCCCGCTTTTGCCGTTAGATCGTCGGTCAAATCAATATTCAAAGAGACGTCTGTACCCTCTTCGGCGCTGGTGGTCACATCGGTGTAAATTTCATCGGTGATGTATTTTCCAGCCGTCACAGAAGTATCGCCGCTTTCTGTTGTGGTGACGTCCAGTTCATCAAGGCCGATGCTTTGCCGGATATTGCCCAAAATCCCAATACCCTTGCGCCCTGACAGCTCTGCCAAGCCATTGGCCAGTTCCAATGCCTGAAACGTGGAAAGCTGCGAGACATAGCGACCAAAAATAATCAACGACAACACCTCGTCCTGCGGCGCTTCGGGGGATGCTTCAAACGTAATGTCAGGTTCGGTGGCAAGGCCATCAACGATAATGCTGGCCGTTCCGTCAGGGATATCCGTGGTGGTGACAAACCGCACATAAGGCGTGACGCTGCCTTGAAACTGGATCGATCCTTCGTCGAGGTTGAAGCGTTTACCGATTATATCTAACCGCCCCCGGATCAAATCGAAGCTCCCGGCAGAGATGACATTGTTGCTGTCACCTGTCACTTCCAGCGCACCGCCCAACTCTGCGTTGATGCCTCGCCCTCGTACGAATATTTTTGAAGGTGCATTGATGTTTATAGCCAAAGGATATGCGGGGCCTGCGCTTTCGCTGCCTTGCTGGGTGTCGGTTTCAATCACGCCTGCGCGTGTGCGGGTCCGGGTGATATCCGCGCTGGCGCCAACGTGGCGAATGGTAGGAATGCCGCCAATGCTTGTCACACCTGTGCCCGGCACGGTGACGTTGACCTCCGACAGATTGATATCACCAGAGATGCGCGCCCCTCCGGACAAGGGTCCGTTAATTGCGATATCTGCGCCTAGATTTGCTGCATAAACGCGCGGATCGGTCAAAATCGCATTGCGCAATGTAATCGCCAAATCCGCGGCCAAACTGGTCAGGTTGATCCCGCCGCTGATCGCCAAACGCCCGCCCGCTGCAATATTTGCGCCAACATCCAATTGGACCGCGCTGTTGGCAATGTTGATGGTGCTGACGATATCGTTCAACCCAAGTCGCAAGTTAGGCGCGGACAAGCTGGCGCTTTGTGTCGTGATACGCCCGCTCACCGCTGCAAGCGAAGGAGCGCCTTGCACTGCAAGGTCGAATGCGGCCTGCCCTTGTAGACTGCGCGGCGCAAGAAACGGCTGCGAAACACCAAGAGGCACCTGCCCTGTGATCCCCAGATCAACCGTGCTGCCATCGGGTGCAGCGGTACCCGAAAGATCTGCCGTCATGCCCGAGGGCCCTTGCACAGCAGTTTGCACTTGCCAGTTTTCACCCGCGCGCGCGACCTCACCTGTCAAGGCCAATGGCCCGCCCAGCTTGGGTACAAAAACCGCCAAATCAGCCAAACGCGCATCGAAAGTAATGTCTGCGTTTGGCCCTGTGGCAAGCCCGTTGACATCGATAGAAGCATCATAGGGGCCGCCCGCTGTCACATCGACCATGTAGCCTTCGGGCGATTGCCAAAGCCGCCCTGCCGCAGTCAAGGACCCAGAAGCATCAGGCAGAAATGGCGAAACATCCGGCGCATTCAGATCAAACACCAGATCGGCGTCTGGTCCGGTGGCCAACCCTTCGACGACCAAGCGGCTTTCGTAGGGCGCGTCGACTTTGGCGTCGACCTGCCAACCCGCTTCGGTTTCACTTGCGTCAGCAACAAGCTGGACCGCGCCTTCATACTCAGGCAGAACCAACGCAATATCTGATAGACCAATCCGCGCATTCGCAGTGCTGCCGTTCGCGCGCAGCACCATATCTGCTGCCACATCCAGCGCTGTATTTTTCAAAAGCAAATCGCTGAGATAGGTCCCGGTTTCATCGCGCTTGGCGCCCAAAGACACCACCGTTTCACCGACCAGCAGCGCATCTGCCTGTTCGATATCCACGATGATATCGCGCGCGCTGCCCGCGATCTGAAGGTCAAACATGCCAGCCAAGGGGGTCACCTCGCCATCAACTTTCAAATCTGCCGCACCTGCCAGATTTTGTCCCGCAAGTACTGCAAAGCGCGATAAATCATCAACCGACACGTGCAGATCTATCATCGTGGGAAATCCATTCTGGACCCCGTCGATAATGATATCACCATTCAAACTCAAATCAGGACCAACAAGGGAAATTCCTGTAATTCCAATCGGCTGGTCTTCGACAAATTCTATATTCGCCACGCCGCGCAGCGCGTCGCCGACCGCATCAGACAGTGTTTCATCGGCCATTTCGATGCCGGTCGCGTCGACACTTAGGTCCGTGACAAAGCGCCCGATACTTCCCACGTCCGCGTTAAGTATACCGTCAAGTTCAAGCGCCACACGCGACACATTTGCGGCTTCGTGCTGGACATCGCGGATATCGAAGATGCCGGTAAACACATCACCCTGATCCGCATCATAAGATATGTCCAAATTGATCGATTGCACGGATACGCCCGCATCTGACCCGGGCAAGACAACCGGCGCACCGGCTTGGGCGATCTCGCCTTCAATGTCGATAAAGCTGGGCCATTTATCAGCGTTTAGACGCAGGCTGCCAGTCAGATCAACCGCCCGCGCCGAAAGCGACAGCGCATCCACATTGACGGACCCGTCAGCCACCAAAACCGTATCAACAACAAGCCCGACGTCCGGGCCAAAAAACGCCTGATACTCGGTGGCGATCAGCGCAGAAATATCGCCCCCAAGGTCCGCGCGGATACGCCTGTCTGGCCCTAGGTCGCCCGCGCCACTCTGCTGAGCGGTCAGTACGACTTGGCCCGCCAACCGTGGCGCGCCATCGGTACTAAGATCTATATCAGCCGTAAAATCATCAAGCGGCCCGGTACCCGCCACCGAAAGCGCCACCGAAGGCTGGTCGGGTAAATTCAACAGGATGGATGCAATACCACCCGGTGCCTCAGTTAGGTTGAGGTTGATATCAATCTCAGCGCCATCCCTTTGGACACCCGCCTGAATGATGAATTCGCCTGCGACACGGTCCGTTCTATTGGCCGCAATATCCAATGCAAGGCCCGCATCATCCAATTGTGCTGACGCATTCAACGACAGTTGCGCCGCCACCCCCAAAATCGGTTCGCCCAAGTCTATTTGCGCCACTTCGAAGGTTTCGATGTTGATCGAAACCGGCAGGTCTGGCAGCTCAAATGAAAAGGGCGTCGCTTCAGCTGAGGGGATCTCCACCGGGGTTTCGCCGGGATCTGGCAGTCGTGCGACACTCAGAGATTGCGCGGTCAGGCTGTTGACCTCCAACCGACCCCGCAACAAGGCTGAACGGCTCCAGATCAATGACACATCCTGCAGTGTCAGCCAGACCCCCTGATCATCCGCGATCGTCATCGTGTCGAATGTCGCCTCAGAACTGAGCGCCCCTGCAAACCCGATGATTTGAACGTCACGCCCCGCGCCCGAAAGCGCGCCTTCAATGGTACGTGTCAGAAACCCGCCGCCGTCTTCATCTTGGGCAACAGCGGCAAAAGGCCAGAGCATCAACAGGACGAGCGATACCAGAAAATGTCTCAAAACGAATGCCCAATCCCGATGTAGATTTGAAAATCAGATGCATCGTTGTCCCCCGAAGTAGGAACCGCCAGATCGACCCTTATGGGACCAATTGCCGTGGCATAGCGCAACCCTACCCCGGCACCGCTGTGCCACTCACCCGACCCATCGGGGAACGATTCAGACCCGATATAACCCGCGTCGATAAAGCCAACATACCCCAACGCGCCGCTGCTGCGTAGGCGCAATTCCGCAGAGAGCCCCAAGAATGATCGGCCACCGATCTCTTCGCTTGCACCGACATCGACACCCAACGATTGAAAATCATGGCCCCGCACCGTGCCGCCGCCACCTGAATAGAACAAGAAATCTGCAGGCGCATCGTCCAGCGATGGCCCCACGACTGATCCAAGTTGCGCCCGCAGCGCCAAGGTCGTTGGGCGCGCGCCACCAAAGGTGCGATACCCGCGCACGTCCACTTTGGTCAGCAACCCATTATCCGCGCCTGCGATCGCAAGAAACGGCGTCAACCGCACATCGCTATAATACCCCCGTCGCGCGTCTAGAGCATCGTCGCGGTAATCAAATGTGGCACTCGCCGGTGTTAGAAACAACGTGTAGTCGTCTTCGCCCAAAGCATCTTCGGTCTGTGCGCGACGTACGCCCAATCCAAATGTGTACCGCCGCTCATCAGACGCGATCCGTTCAATGCCGACACCCAAAGTCACTTGCCGAGAAAAGAAACCGACTTGATCCAACTGCTCCAATTCGGCCAAAGCAAAAAAGTTCGTATCTTCGTTAAACGTCGCTGGTCGCTCGAACCGCACACCGAGTAAATAGTCGATACCGCCTGTGTCCCCGCCAATGCCTGAAATTTCAGCATCAAACCGCAACCGCTCTGCGCCCCCAAAAATATTGCGGTGCAGCCAGAACCCGCTAAGCGTCAGCCCCTCCAAGGTGGATATTTCGCCGCCAAACCCAAATCGGCGCGGTTTTTCATCTGTTACCCGCGCTGTGATCGGTAATGTGTTTTGTGGGCCGATTTGTTCATCTTCAACCAGTGAAACGGACCGAAACGCCCCAGTGCGCCGCAGCCGCGCAGTGGCTTTTTCCATCTCATCTGGAGAAAACACCGCGCCCTCGGGCAGGCCTGCAATTTCCAGAATACGGTCCCTGCGGACCGCTGAGGTACCCTCTTGCGTCAAGGGACCAAACCGCAATTGAGGACCCGGCGCGAGGATAATCTGTGCGTCAAGTGTCGCATTGGCATGGCGTGCCGTGATCTGTTGGCTTTGGACGTCGGCCTTCGCGTGACCGGCATCTCGCCACCCGGCAATTGCCCGCTGCGTTGCTGTTTGCAAAACGCTTACCCCGGCGGTTTGCCCCGATGCAAAACCATCCGGCAGTTGAGTGTCTGATGTGACCGGCGTCACCTGAACAGACCCAAAAGTAAATTTCCGCCCCGGGTCGACCAGAATGGATGCTTGAGATACCTGCGCCGGAGGTGCGACGGCCAAAATGCCGGATGCTTCGCGCCCGTCTAGTTTAATCTGAATACTCGGCCCAAAAAATCCTCGATCGTACAATATCGCGAGCAACCGACGGTAATCGGCTTGAGCGTTCGACACAATCTCTTGTGGTGCTGTAGCCTCCTCAGATTGTGACAGCTCATACAAGAGCGATCCACCCTGCAATTCCACGGCAAGGTTTTCGTCAGCAGAGCCTGAAAATGTCACCTCAAGCGCGCCACCCACTTGCGCGACACACGAAAAAACCGCTGCATAGCAGACCAACGCGGCACGGCGCGCCATTTTCGCTTTTGTAAATGTAAACACGTAAACTACTGCCCCCTCGTGCGTGCCTTGGTAAAACCAAAACCGCCACCTTACTCATAATCGATAGTAAGACGGGGCTGCAAACAGACAACCGCGAAAGCACCGCAATTCTGTAAATTATCTGCATTCAACAAGGATAGGCGTTGCGTGTATATATCTGACAGTCTGGACGACACTCAAAACTTTAGCCGGTGACGACGTTTTCCGTGACCACGGCGATATCGTTATCGATGGCAAGAGTTGCCAAGGCATTTCCACCACCCACAGAGAATTGATAAATATCCACAAACTGATCTGTGCCCATTGTGGCAGAGCCAATCGCCTCGACCGTATAGGTGCCCTGACCATCCAGTGTCAGACTGTCTTGCGTATCGCCAAAGATTGTATGCGCGTTTGGAAACGCTGCAGACAAAAGCTGCTCGAGGTCGGCGTCTGACGTATCGGAAAATTCAGCTATATCGTCGAAGCTCAGGGCGAAATCGTCAGCCTGCCCATTGTCAATGTCCAGCACTTCGACACTCGACAGCTCTAAAGAGGCCAACAGTGCGGTTATGTCGCTGACTGCTTCTAGCGCAAGTGTGTCGCGCCCCACACCGCCATCAATGCGTTCTCCTGGCTCTGTGGCGCCAGACACGATGATCTGGTCATCCCCTGCACCGGCCATCACCGTATCCGACCCTGCGCCCGCATCCAATGTGTCATTGCCTGCAAAGCCCATCAGAATGTCATCGCCCGCCCCGCCCGAGATCACATCCGCGTCGTCACTGCCAAACAAAAGATCGGCAGCGTCTAAACCGTTGATGATCTGCGCGGTATCCGCCTTGCCAATGACATCTGTGGAAAAAACGTTGATCTCGGCGGTATCCGGATCACCGTCTACGTCAAATTGAGCCGTCACACTGATGCGGTTTTCTTCACCCAACAGATCGATGATGTTTTCGATACTGGCCAAGGGTAATTCATAATCAGTCCCTTCGACAACCAACCCTTCAGTGTTTTGGTCCGCGATCAAAACAACCTCGCCCCCGTCAGCCTGAAGCGCGACCTCGAAGCCCAGAAGCTGGGGGTTGAAAATGGGCGTTGTGGCGAAAGCCTGCGCCAACAGATCCGGATCATCCAGAAAAACAGCGCCGGGGTCGAATTCCACAAGGTCATCCAGAACAAATGAATTCCCAAAGGCAAAAGCGCTGATTGTGACGTCATATCCGCCTGCGCCACTCTGAATTTGGCCAAGCGGTGCTTTCCATGAATCGTTACTGGCGAAACCATCCGTGACAAACAGCAAGAAATTAGCCTCGGTTCCCGGCTCGCCTGCAAAAAAGTCATCCACCCTTTCCAGCGCTAGGTTCCATGCTGTCGCACCACCTGTAAAAGGCAGACCTTCCGGGGTGACTTGCGCCAGCAACGCAGGGTCCTGCAGGTCATATGTCTGTGTTGCCGTCGCATCTGTGGCAAAGGTGACGATTTGCACATCCACACTGGTAGTTGAGCCCTCGAATTGGCTTGCCAGCTCTGTCAACGCATCACGTACAGATGATAACAAAGACTCCCACTGCGCGGCCCCGATACTGCCAGATCGGTCTAGGGCAATGGCCAGATTAACTGAGTTTTCTTCTGCCGGCGTGATGTTAATTTCAACTGCACCTGCAGCGGTGTCTTCATCTGCATCGGTGTTGACACCAACGCTTACATTTTGATTATCGGGATCATTCGGGTCGCTTTCTACTTCGATGGTGGCAACCCCGGATGTGGTTTCACCTGATCCATCAGATACGGTGTATTCAAAGGTTTCGACACCAAGAAAGCCATCGTCAGGTTGATACACGAAAGACCCATCACCATCGACAACGACAGTGCCGTTGGCTGGTGCATTAGCCCCAAGTGCAAAGGTCAATTCACCCGGCGTATTGTCAACATCCTGCGCTGTCAAAGAGCCAGCGACATCGGCCCCTTCCACAGTTTCGAATATTGTGTTCGACTGGACAACCGGCGCGTCATTCTCGCTTTGCAGGTCAACCGATACGGTGGCCAGCGCGCTTTCGCCTTCCGGGTCTGATACTGAGACCACAAAGCTGTCGCTTCCATTAAAGTCAGCTTCAGGAATATACGTGAATGTACCATCTGCCAGTAGAACAACAGCACCATTTGCAGGCAAATCCACCAACGAGAAACTAAGCGGGTCACCATCCACGTCAATTGCAGTGATGGCGCCCGAAACAATCGAATCTTCGGGCACAGATGTTGCAAAATCAGCCGCTGTTGGGGCGTCATTCACGGGCAATACCTCAACGACAACGGTCCCTTGTCCTTGGGCCCCATCGGGACCAGAGACATTGAACGTAAAATTGTCAGTTCCGTTAAAATTTGGCTGGGGCACAAACGAAAAACTACCATCGGCGTTTACAATCGCTGTCCCATTTGCAGGCGTGCTGCCCAAGCTAAAGATCAGTCCCGCGGTTGCCGCGTTTGCCACCGTCACGTTGCCCGCAATAGCGGTATCTTCGGTGGCGTCCTCAAAACCCTGCACAATGATCAAGTCTGGCGTTTCGACTTCATCGATGATCTGGTTCAGACCTTCGTCAAAAGGTTGAATTGTGTCGGTATCGGGCGCTTCTTCAATATCGTTGAGCGGGTCAATCGTTTCTGGCTCATCCAGCGCGTCTACTTCCAGATCGGTTGATCCGCCATCTGCAGCCTCCCCCGACGACACGGAATCTGCAGGGTCGCTCAGCGTCACAAACGTATCGCCCGCGTCGACCCGCGCCACTGCAGCGCGGAACGCGGCAAAAGCTTCGGCAATCAAGACCCCGTCTTGTGCCGCGTCTTCCGATGTCTGTTGAATGGTTTGCACCAATCCGTCGACAGCCGACACGATGTATTTGACATCTGTGTCAGATATATTTGCAACCAAATTGCCTTGATTGTCGCGCAATTCCACACGCCCAACAGCGCCATCGGGGTCTTGCGTCAGCGTAATTTCGCTGGTGACAACGCCGTTTTGGCTTCCGATTTGCACCACGACAGTGGTCCCTCGAATGCCCATGGTTGAGGCCGGTGTACTGACTTCCATGCCCCCGGTTTTTGCCACTTGACCAGCAATAAAGACAAAGCTGCCCTGAACAAGGCTGAACCCACCGGAATTGTCATTGGCATCGGGGTCATAGATCAATTCATCGATAAGCATCCGGGATGCAGAAGCCAAAGTGAAAATTGTACCGTCCACAAAGGTTACCGAGACGGACGCCCCTGCGCCTGTTTCAATGACATCCTGTTCGTAAATCTTGGCGCCAACTTGCAGGGCCTCGACAGTCCCGTCCGCCCTTTGCACCTGTGCACCGCCATCGAGCGTTTCGACCTGACCAATGGGATTGCCCCCCAATGGCGCGTCAAGTTCCGCGTACTGACCCGGCGCTAAAGGACCCGCCAATCGCGCGGCCACATCGCCCCGCAATATCGCACCTGCTTCGTCGTGAATATCCGCAGGCACGTCCGTCAAGAAATAATCCGGCAGGAAAACCCGCGCGCCATCATGGCCTGTGATGATGAGGTCATGGCCGCTGCGCGCGAATGTACCCTGAAATAACAAACTGCTGTCACTCACTATGAAATAGCCCGATCCGCTCGGACTAAGCGTCGTCGTGGACGCATGAATTTCATCAATCAAATGACGGACCACCAGAAAATCCTCGGCAGAAACGATTAAAAAAGTTGACGTAAAGGTACCTTTAATTCGACGTTGAGTCTGTGAACCACGACACATTTCGTCAAATTATAGACATAAAAATGCCAAATTTCCGCCGAACGGCAAAAACAAGCTTGATTGTTAAACAATTCGCAACAATCGCAAGTTGTACCTTTTCGTGCAGTTGCGTACTGATTCGCGCAAATCTTTGGCTTTCGCTGATCGCCGCCAGCCCCCAACCATGTACCCACAACAAATTTCGGGCTGGCGCTAAATGAAGCTTTGGTTTTCTAAGTGGATCGGGTGGATTAGGGTCTTTGCCCTGATCGGTTTGGTCTGTGGGCTGGTCATTCGTGCAGGCGATCCTCAGCCAGTGAAAACGCTGCGCAATGCGACATTTGATTTCTACCATCAATCCAAACCGCGGGACTTGGTACAAATGCCAGTCGCAATATTGGATGTGGATGACCGAAGTATCGAAGCGCTGGGTCAGTGGCCTTGGCCTCGTACTCGGATCGCGGAAATGATTGACAAAGCAACACAAGCGGGTGCTGTGGCGATCGCCTTCGATATCGTATTTGCAGAACCGGACCGGCTGTCGCCCCACCAGATCGTTCAGGACAATCCAAACATGCCGCCGCTGCTGCAAACCGAATTGGCGCAGCTGCCGGACAATGATGCAGCACTGGCAGAGGCGATGTCGCGCGCGCGGGTAATTCTGGGGCAAACCACAGTGCGATCAGCCGTCGGAAATCGTGCTGAAAAGCGTGAAATGGCTCCTGTCGAATTTGCGCTTATCGGGCCTGATCCACGCCCCTATTTGCTGCAGTTTCCGGATATTGTTCAAAACCTGCCAGAACTTGAAGAGGCCGCCGCTGGGCGCGGCATGTTTAACGCTCGTCCCGACCCGGATGGCGTGTACCGACGGGTCCCGCTTGTCATGAGCGTGCAGAATGAAATTCGCCTTGGTCTAACCCCCGAGTTGCTGCGCGTGGCCACAGGCGGCGGGCCCTTTGCTGTGCGCACCAATGACGCTGGTGTCGAAGGTGTCGTTCTTGCGCGTCAAATGGTACCAACAGCCAGTGATGGGACGGTCTGGCCGTATCTAACCCCTTCATCGCAAAGTCGATACGTGTCTGCGGTCGATCTAGTGAATGGGAACATTGCACAGGGCCGGCTTGCCGGGCATTTGGTTTTAGTCGGGACCTCTGCCATTGGACTGGAGGATTTTCGCGCGACACCACTGGGTGTTGCAATGGCGGGGGTCGAAATCCATGCCCAAGTGCTGGAAAATATCATGGCGAAAACGCTGCTGATCCGCCCCAACTATACCATTGCTATCGAATTGGTGACGACGTTTGTGCTGTGTTTTTTGGTCATCGTCTTTGCACCTGTTCTAAGCGCGCGCGCCTTGATCACTTTTTCGATTGTGTTGCTGGGCGGGTATGTAGGTTTGTCTTACTACATGTTCTATGTCAATCGCGTGTTGCTGGACCCGTCGTTTCCAGTTTTATCGACGGCACTTGCGATCATTCTTTTGTCCACCGTCAATTACCTCAGAGAGGAAAGACAAAAACGCCAGATCAGAGGCGCTTTTGGCCAGTACGTATCCCCTGATTTGGTGGATCAATTAACAAAGAACCAAGGCCAGCTGTCACTGGGCGGAGAATCTCGTCAGTTGACCCTGTTGTTTAGCGATGTGCGGGGCTTTACCGCCATTGCTGAAGGTTTCCGCGATGACCCCGAAGCATTGACCTTGTTGATGAACCAATTCCTGACAATTCTGTCTAACGCCATTCTGGACCATAAAGGAACAATCGACAAATTCATGGGCGATGCTGTCATGGCCTTTTGGAATGCACCACTGGACAACGACGACCACGTGCGATCCGCTTGTCGTGCAGCGCTGCGCATGATCGCAGATATCGAGATGTTCAACGACAAACGACAGACGCTGGCGGGTGGGCGGCCAGGAAAATCCAGGCGAAAATCACAAAAAGACCGGATCCAAGGACCCAACCTTCAACAGCTGAAAGTGGGTATTGGGATCAACACCGGCCAATGTGTTGTGGGGAATATGGGGAGCGATAATCGCTTTGACTATACAGCCTTAGGGGACCCGGTGAACGTCGCGTCCCGTCTAGAAGGGCAATCGCGGTACTATGGCGCGCCCATAATTCTGGGGCAAACGACCGCTTACGAAATCCGCGAAGAATTCGCCGTGCTTGAATTGGATACTGTGCGGGTCGTCGGTAAGGAAGTGCCAGAAAACATCTTCGCTCTGCTGGGCGATGAGACACTTTTTGCAGACCCGTTGTTTTCCGAGGCACGCACCACTAACGCGACCATGCTACAGGCCTACCGCACCCGTGACTGGGACACCGTTGAAGCGATCTTACCAAAGCTGCGCGCAGATTTTCTAGCGATGGACCTGAATTTGGAGCCTTATTTAGCGCTTTATCAATCGCGTATAGAAGAGTTACGTGAAGCCCCCCCAGAACCAGATTGGGATGGTGTATTTGCGTTCACCAAGAAATAGCTATCGCTCGCGCAACGCCTCTGCCTGCGCGCGTAAAATAGGCTTGGCTAAATACGACAGCACGGTCTTTTCACCTGTTTGAATATCGACAGAGGCGATCATGCCAGGGGTAATCGGCAAGGGGTCATCTTTGGTGCCAAGGTAGGATTTATCGGTGCGCACAATCACGCGGAAAAACTCAAGGCCATCCGGGCTTGCAATCGTATCAGCACCAATACGGATTACCTCGCCTTCCAAGGCGCCGTAAATCACGTAGTCATAGGCTGAGATTTTAACCGATGCGGTTTCACCGGTGCTGACAAAAGCAATGTCGCGCGGACCCAAATCAGCTTCAATCAACAGACTGTCATCAATCGGGACAATCTCGATAAGGGGCGCACCAGGCTGCACCACGGCACCAATCGTCTTGGCGTTGATTGTATTGATTGTGCCACGCACCGGGGCGCGCAATTGCGCACGGGTCACCCGGTCATTGGCACTGCGCAAGGTTTCCTGCACGACGGCCAGTTCCACTTGCAGCTTGGCCAAACGCTGCCGTGCCGTGAGCACATAGGCCGAATGCGCGGCGTCGATCTGGTTTTCAGCCTCTACGATGGCGGCATTCATGCGCAGCTCACTCGCCTCGCTGACGGCGATATCTCCGCTTAATTCAGCCATCCGCGATTGCAGCCTAAGCAGTTCAATCTGGGGCACCAACCCACGTTCAAACATGTCTTTGGTCAAATCGATTTCCTGCGATAGCGGGGCGAGTATCGCATGGGTCCGCGCCCGCAATGCGCGCACTTCACCCAATTCGCTGCGTCGCTGGGACAACTGCGCCTCCAAGACCTGGACCTCACGCGCAAGCTGATCCCTGCGTGAAAAAAACACTTGCTCTTCTGCCGCAGTCGCCAGTGGATTACGCGTTCTCAAACCATCGGGGAAAGCAATATCAGACGCCGATTGCGCCTCAGCCTCAAGCCGTGCAACTTCCGCTCGTATCGCGCCCTCGCGTTCCAACAGTTCGCCGCGTTCTGCATCAAAGCGCGTATCGTCGATCTGCATCAAGACATCCCCAGCCTCCACAATATCACCTTCACGCACGGAAACGTCTCGTACAATGCCGCCCTCAAGGCTTTGGACGACCTGCACCTGCTGCGACGGGATAACGCGCCCCGTTGCACGTGCGGTTTCTTCAATCTTGAAGCTGGCAGCCCATCCTAAAAACGCACAAATTCCAACAGCGACGATCAGCAAAACCTGCAAAGACCCGCGATTGCGCAAGCCTGCTTCAGCATCGGCGATGTTGTTGGCGAATTCGTCCTCGATCCGGTTGCCAAACATGCGCTATCCCTTGCCCTGTGCAGCACCCAAGGCCTGCAACTTTTTCAGCACGTCATCCCGGCCGCCGTCCAACACCGCGCGACCTTTATCCATGACGATCAGCCGGTCCGCCATTGCTGCCAAAGACTGCCTGTGGGTCGAAATCAGCATGCCCACGCCTTCGCGGTTCAGCTCACCGAGCCGCGCAATAATCTGGCCTTGCATACGTTGATCCATCGCGTTCGTTGGCTCATCTAGAAACAACGTCTTGGGATACCGTAGCAACAATCGCGCCAAAGCGATCCCCTGCCGCTGTCCGCCCGATAAACGCCTGCCCTGTTCTCCCAAAAACAAATCCAACCCCTCGGGCACTTCGGCCACGAATTCATCCATTGCCGCAAAATACAAAGCGCGCTGTATGTCCGCGTCACTGGCCTGTGCGTTGCCCAGTGTCAGATTCTCACGCAAGGTCCCGGTAAATAGTTCTGGTGCTTGAGGGAGATAACCAACACCCCGGCGCAGTTCTGCCGGGTCGAATTGATCCAGTGCGATCCCATCTATCAGCACCGTGCCAGAGGTCGGTTGCATCAGGCCTGCAATGACCTTGCCAGCGGTACTCTTACCAGACCCCACGCGTCCCAATAAGGCCACACATTCCCCCGGCTGCAGTGTAAAGCTTAGATCATGCAACGCATCAACCGGCGCTTGCGGATATCTGTAAGACACAGATTGCAGTGCGACGGCTCCTTTTGCGACCTGTGCATCCGACGTAACCTGTGGGTCCTGTTCCACTGGTAGCGCCATGAACGCATCAAGTGCTGCGAGCGACTTGAAAGCGTATTGCGCCCGAAAGATCGTCTGCGCGATGGTGCCCAAAGGCGACAAGACCCGACCGGCCAGAATATTTGCAGCAATTAAGCCACCAATGGTGATCACCCCATCCTCGACAAGGAAAACACCCCAGACGATGATCAGTACACTCACGGATTGTTGCACGAGCATCGTGCCGTGAGCCGCGATATTGGACCAAAACTTGGTGCGACCATTCACTTGCGAGGACGCGGCGACAGCGGCTTCCCATTCTCGCTGCATCAGCGGCTCTGCGTTCAAGGTTTTAACCGTTTCAATCCCAGCCAGCGCTTCGATCAAAACCGTGTGGCGTTTTGTGGCCATCTGCTGTGCGCGCCCTGCAGCCCGCCCGATCGGGATTTGCGCAAGCACAGCCAGTAAGATGACAACAGGCACAGCGCACAATGGCACCAAAGCAATAGGTCCGACAATGAAATACAGTGCCGCAACAAACACTCCAATAAACAATAAATCAACGACTGCCACAAAAGTCGCCGATGCAAAGAAATCACGTACAACTTCGAAATCACGGATTGTACTGGCAATCCCCGCCGCGCCGCCGGGCCGGTCCAGCACGCGGGCTTGCATCGCTTGATGAAAAAGTGTGGATGCAACTTTAAGATCGACACGCTTTGCTATGTTTTCAATGATATTTCCACGCACCGTGCGCAACAGAAGATCAAGCGCCAATGCAATCGCGACCCCGACAGCCAACGTCCAAAGAGTAACGTAGGCCAAGTTTGGAATGACCTTATCATAGACGTTCATGACAAATAGCGGCAACGCCAAGCTCATCAGGTTGAGCAAAAACGCCGCGAGAACGATCTGCCCCCAATTACCCCAATTCGCACGCACCGGTCCCCAAAACCAATGGCCGCGTTGTGGCACACGCTTGACGGCCGCAGGCGACAACATCGCATTCGTCCGATCTTCCGATGGGGTAACCAATACAATTTCGGGTTTGATTATGCGCCGCAGGGCGCGCAGTTTGATTTCCTGCTCGGCACCACCCGCACTTGGGTCAACGGTCATTGCCGTTTTAGCCTTTGCGGACACATCTGTGACAATAAGAGGCCCACCATCGCGCCGCAACACAAGGATCGGCAAAGCCACACGGTCAACCTTGGCCGGATCGCGAAGAATAGCGCGGGTTTTCAACCCAACCGTCGCCAATGCGCGTGACAATCCCGCTATGCTGTTCAAGTCAATGTCGCGCGGCAAACGCGAGGACACCGCCGCCGCTGAAAAAGGCCGCCCGAACGCTTTGGCCATCCAACTGATGACCTCCATCCCGGTTGTTTGCGCCTTCTGCGCTGGTTCGCCCGCTTCAGCCGACGCACTGTGTGGCGCTGCGTCGGCGGCTAGGGTCATTTCAATGGCTCAATTGCGACGTTAAAGACGTTGGTCGGATTGCCCTTCGCACGATCTTGAAACTCAGGCTTGAGCGCGAGATCGCTCTTGGCCAATCCGAAATGATCAGAGAGCTTGCTGCGTGTGGCCAAGGCGCGGTACGTGCTGAAGGCAAGCCCTGCTTGGGCACCTACACTTTCAAATTCGACGTTAAACCGCGCACGCTCCACCTCCAAAAGGTCGAGCAGTGTGCGTTTTGCCGCCTCGAACTCATCTCCGTAGACTTCGACAATCAACCTGTTGATACGCAACTGTTCTTGCAATTGTTGCGCGCGTTCAAGGTTGGTGCGGTAGGTGTTCCACGTACGTGCTGCCAGCTCGGTGACATCTCGGACCGCCACGGCCTGTTGCGCCATCGCGCGACTTGTCATCTCTGCCAATGCATTCTTTTCAGCCGCCCGCCCCCCTTGGTAGAGCGTCCAGCGCATGCCAATGCCAATGGTCTCATCAGTTCGGCTGCCACTGACACCGTTTCGGTTTAGATCCCGCACCGTCCCTGCATTAAGTGAGAAACGAGGCATCCTATCCGCCAAAATAGCATCAGCTTCAAATTTGCTTTGATCAATCTGGGTACGGGCAAATTGCACCCGATAGCTGTTTTGGACGGCTTCTGCGGCAAAGGACGCAAGCGACTTTGGCGCAGGAGCAAGCGGCACTGTCATGCCCCCAGTAGGTGCCCTGCCAATGATGCGTTCATACCGCGCGTTTGCGTCCCGCAAAGCCCGTTCAACATCCAATTGCGCCAATTTTGCAGACTTGATCCGGTCATCAATGGTCAGCTCATCACTGTAGGGCAGCCGCCCGCCTTGCACCAAATCCCGCACGCGGCGGCCGATCTCTTCATGTTTTGCGACATTGTCGCGGGCGACGGACAATAGCGCGCGATGCCTATATACGTCGATATACGCTTCGGTTGCATTCAAAGCCATCGTCTCTGACGCGTCCAGTAGGCGGAAAATACTGCCATCAACACGTGCAGCGTTCGCGTACACTAAATTCGCACGTCGAAACCCGTCAAACAGAACAAGTTCCGCACGCAGTCCCAATTGATGACGGGATTTAGTGCCATCATTGTCTGATACTGACAAAGACGCTGCATCATCCACACGCTGATAACCGGTTTCTGCGCTTAAGGTGACTGTCGGGGCGTACTCACCTTTAAGCTGCATTAACTCAAAGGCAGCCGCGCGCATTTCTGCTTGTGACGCTTTAACAGCCGGGTTGGTTGTAACCGCAAACCGGACGGCGTCTTTTAACGTTTCCGCAGATACGCTGGAAACTGACACCGCAAATATAGCGAAAACTAAGTAAAAAATTGGCTTCAAAATCAAAGCACTTCCCCCAGAGCATAAAATAAGCTGACGTTTTTCCAATATCTTACACAATGAAGCCAGAGGAATGAGGAAGCTGTCAAGCACGATGAAAGGAAGAAAAAAGAATGACGGGTTATGGCCGCCAGATCGCGCCACTACCTATGCGGGATTTTTTTACAGATCAGAGTACAAAACCAACATGCGCCAACCAAAGCCAAATCATACAAATGTACGTCAGTTGGTGTAGGGCCTGGTCAATGCCTGTCGCACGCCAATACGCACCCTTGGCCGGGGTCAGGTTGCGCGAAGATGTGTGATACCCTTTCCACCAATCAATGTGGAAATGGACAACCAATTCGGCAATCACAATCAGAAACGTAAATGCAAGTGGCGCGCCCACGATCATGAACGCCACAAAAGACCCTGCCGCATGAACCGCGGCATGCAATACGCGCCCAAAGTGAAAATAAGCCTCCCGCCCATCAAGCATAATCTTGGTTTGCAGGAAATAATCGCCAAACATGTGCTTTGCTTGAAGTAATATCATCAAGAGAAATAAAGCACCTAAACCTTCACCCAAATCATATCCTTTCGCCACGAGTGGTGCCTGCGTATAGGTTAACGTGATGTGATCTGTGCTGTAAATCCGCCAAGTCTTATATTCTACGGGGAAACTTCATACTTTACACGCATAAATGGTTTTTTCTCACTGCACATGTCCAAAAACGAACACGCGTGCCACGTCATCACCGATAAAGCAGCGACTTTCCATTTGCGAACAGATGTACCTTTGCGGGGTCTGCAGTCATCTTCATTTGGCTACCGCGCACCCCTGCATGGATGCCTGGAAGTTTGCCAATGACTGCTGCTTCGCCTTCGTTCTTTGCAAAATAAATCTGCGTAACCTCGCCCAAGGCCTCGACAATGTCGACTTTGCCGGCAAACGCATAATCTGCGGTTTCGGTAGAAACCATATCTTCTGGTCGAATGCCAACATTGACCTTCATGCCCATGTCGCTGGCTTGGGTCGGTATATTCGCTAAAATCGTGCCTTCCCCGGTAGATACACGCACCCGGGTGACGTCACCTGTTTCGACAATCTCACCCGGCATCAGGTTCATCGCTGGGGACCCGATAAATTGGGCAACAAATTCGTTTTCTGGGGTTTCATAAAGCTCAAGCGGCGTGCCCACTTGTGCGATCCCCTTATTGGCTAGCACGACAATGCGGGTAGCAAGTGTCATAGCTTCGACTTGATCGTGGGTGACGTAAATCATGGTGGAATTTGGCATGCTTTCTTTGAGCTGCGCGATCTCGATCCGGGTGGCAACACGCAAAGATGCATCAAGGTTCGAAAGCGGCTCATCAAAAAGGTAAACCTTTGGGTCACGCACAATCGACCGCCCGATGGCCACACGTTGACGCTGCCCCCCCGAAAGCGCCTTGGGTAGACGGTCAAGATATTCATCGAGTTGCAGCACTTTCGCTGCGCGGTTCACTGCCTCATCAATTTCTTGCGGAGACTTCTTGGCCAGTTTCAACGCAAAAGCCATGTTATCGCGGACTGTCATATGCGGATAAAGCGCGTAAGATTGGAAAACCATCGCAATGCCGCGCTGTGCAGGGGGCACATCGTTCATACGCTGCCCGTCGATCTGTAATTCACCCGAGGTGATTTTTTCCAGCCCTGCAATCATACGCAGCAAGGTCGATTTCCCACAACCCGACGGGCCCACAAAGACGATCAGTTCGCCCGTCTGGATATCAAGGTTAATGTCTTTGAGCACTTCGACATTGCCACCATAGGCTTTACCGACGTCTGTCAGATTGAGATTGGCCATATCTTACGTCCCTCCCAAGACGTCGGGTTAATCTTGTTTCACAGCAAGACAGGCTTGCCATGGACCCAGATGTAAATTGTTGTCAGTGTCCGCAGTTGCCCCACCCAGTTCCAGTGCGGTAGGCCGCCATTTGCCCTCGGGCAGGCTGTGATGGGATGGCGTGTCGGACATATTAAAGGCGCAATAAAGCGTCTCTCCTTCAAGGCTGCGCGTAAAGTAGAGCACGTCACCATCTGAATGCACGCCGCCATGCGCGCCCTTCATCAATGCTGGGTGGTCTTTGCGGAACGCGATGGCACGGCGGTAGTGATGCAGAACTGCGCCGGGTTCACCTTCTTGGCTTGCGACCGACCGGTTGAGGTGATCATGGCTGACAGGCAGCCATGGGAAGCCTTCTGAAAAGCCGCCGTTTTGATTGGACGGTTCCCAAACCATAGGCGTACGGCATCCGTCACGACCTTTGAATTCGGGCCAAAAGGCAACCCCGTATGGGTCTTGCAGGTCTTCAAAGGCAACGTCAGCTTCCGGCAGGCCCAATTCTTCGCCTTGATAGATGCAGACCGATCCGCGCAAACACATGATCAATGTCGCAAAAAGCCGCTGTGCTTGCGGCGACAAATCCCACCGCGAGGCATGGCGCATAACATCGTGGTTGGAAAAAGCCCAACAGGGCCAACCATCTTTGCCCACTGCGTCCAGTTGCGCGAAAACCTCGGCAACGCGCGCCGCATCCAATTTAGTTTTACCCAAGAATTCAAAAGCGTAGCACATATGCACCATCTCTGGCCCACTGGTGTATTCGCCCAGAAGTTCTAACCCGCGTTGTGCATCACCCACCTCTCCTACACAGGATGCAGCCGGGTATTCATCCAGCAAGGACCGGAACCGTTTTAGAAACGCGATGTTCTCAGGCTGGTTTTTTGAATAAAGGTGCTCTTGGTGGTTATACGGGTTTACCGCCGGTGCAATATTGTCGTTTCGCTTTTCTGGCGGCAGTGCCGGATTATCCCGCAACTGTTTGTCCGCATAATAAAAGTTGATGGTATCAAGCCGAAAACCATCAACGCCACGGTCCAGCCAGAACCGCGTCACATCCAGTAGCGCATCCTGAACATCGGTATTGTGAAAATTTAAATCTGGCTGCTCGACTAGGAAATTGTGCAGATAGTATTGCTGGCGGCCGGGATGCCATTGCCATGCAGGCCCCCCAAAGATCGACAACCAGTTGTTAGGCGGCGTACCATCAGGCTTTGGGTCAGCCCATACAAACCAATCTGCCTTGTCATTACTGCGGTCCTGTTTGCTTTCCTGAAACCAAGGGTGTTGATCCGACGTGTGGCTAAGCACAAGATCAATCATCACCTTTAGCCCATGCTGGTGCGCGGCCTCGACCAGAATATCGAAGTCCGCCAAGGTGCCAAACATCGGGTCGACGTCGCAGTAATCGCTCACGTCATAGCCAAAGTCTTTCATCGGCGACGTGAAGAACGGCGAAATCCAGATCGCATCAACACCAAGCGACGCGACGTATTCCATGCGCTGCGAAATACCGATCAGATCACCAATGCCGTCGCCGTTGCTGTCTTGAAAACTGCGCGGATAAATTTGGTAGATCACCGCGCCGCGCCACCAGTCTATGTCGGCTGCGTTCAGATGCAGATTATGTTCCATCTTAGCCATGGAGCGTAACTTTCCTATTTAACGGAGCCGGCCAGCAGACCACGCACCAGATAACGTTGCATTGTGAAAAAAACGATGAGCGGCACCGCGATCGAGATAAATGCAGCCCCCGCCAGAATACCCCAGTCTCCCCCACGCGACCCCAGCAGGTCGTCGGCGATTTTCACCGTCATGACCCAACTTTCCGAATTTGAGGGCAAGAAGACTTTGGCGACCAGCAGGTCGTTCCACACCCAAAGGAATTGAAAAATCGCAAAGGATGCGAGCGCGGGAAAGCTAAGCGGCAAGACGATCTTGGTGAAAACCTGAAAATCAGTGGCCCCATCGACCTTCGCGCTCTCGATAATGTCGCGCGGCAGACCGACCATATAATTGCGCAGCAGGTAAATCGCCAAAGGCAACCCGAACCCCGTATGCGCCATCCAAATACCCAGAAAGCTTTGCCCGATGCCAACCTTATTGTGCAGTTGCAACAGCGGCACGAGCGCAAGTTGCAAAGGCACGACCAGCAGGCCCACGACCATGGCGATCAAAAACCCCCTGCCCTTAAAATCCATCCAAGCAAGCGCGTAGGCCGCGAAGGCTGCAATAAGAATGGGAATGATCGTCGCCGGGATCGTCACCGTAAAGGTGTTGATAAAGGCCACATCCATATTGTTGGAAAACAGGATCGTGCGATAGTTATCCAGCGAGAAACTTGGCGGTGTCGCACTGGAATAATAGACGTTCGGGTCTCGCGTAATCTCTTTGGGGTTTTTGTAGATGAAATCCCCGTTTGCCTCGAGCACCAGCGTGCGGTCACGGCGCAGGTCTGCTGTTTCGCCCGCTGCGTATTCCGTCGGTGCTGCACGACGCCCCCCAAAGCGCAGCACTTCGTTTTCCGTGCCCCCAAAGATGTTGCCTTCTATAACAAAGAAATCGCCATCTTTGCGCGCCTCTTCAGCAGGGATGCTCACCTGATAGTTCTGCTCTACCGCGAAGGGAGACAGCCACCAGCCAGAAGCAGTGATCTGATCGCGGTCACGGAAGGACGACACCAGCAGACCCACGGTCGGGATCAACCAAAGCACCACCAAAAACACGACCGAGATATTCACAGCCCAGCTGAGCGAAGATTTTGTACCGGCGATATTATCCATGTCTCTCTCCTCCCTCAGCGCATTTCTGCGCGGGCTTGGCGGATGTTCCAGATCATCACAGGCAGCACGATGATCATGATGACAAAGGCCACAGCCGTGGCACGCCCGTCATCGCGGAACATGTAAGACATCATGTAACTGGGCAGAATTTCAGTGCCAAAGTTGCCGCCCGTCATGGTGTAGACGATGTCAAAAACTTTCAGCACCAGGATGGTGATCGTTGTCCAGACCACCACGATCGTGCCCATGATTTGGGGCACCTTAATCTTGAAAAATACCTGAAATGGGTTTGCGCCATCAATGATTGCCGCCTCAACCGTTTCCTCGGGGATACCGCGCAACGCTGCCGACAAGATGACCATGGCAAAACCTGTCTGAATCCAGATCAAAATGACCATGAGGAAAAAATTATTCCAAAAGCGAACTTGCAACACGTCCAAGGGTTCTTCTGCGCCGAAAAAGTCGCGCAGTGCGTTGATCAAGCCAATATCTGCATTGTTAGCATAGACAAACTTCCAGATCAGCGAGGCACCCACAAAGGAAATCGCCATCGGCATAAAGATCAGTGATTTGGCTATATTCCCCCACTTTAGCCGGTCGGTTAGTTGCGCCACCAAAAGCCCAAGAAAGGTCGCCCCGGCAGGCACGAACAACACCCATAGAAAGTTGTTGAAAAGTGCGGTTTGGAATCCCTCGTCCGAGAACATGACCGCGTAGTTGCCAAAACCAATGAACTCATCACCCGACCGATTGTAAAGTGACCGGATGAACGAGCCGATCACCGGGTAAACCAAATACAGGCCAAGCGCCGCCATCGCGGGAAACAAAAACAACCAAGGACGAACAAGATTGGCACGGTTGATATTCACGCCAGGGTTTTCGCCCTTGGCCGGAAAAATCAGCTTGTCCAGGATCAGGTTCGATAAAAAGAAGTATCCTACACAGCCCCCAACGCCAATGACGATGGTCAACATACCTTGCACTATTGGTGACATAGTGGCCGCTCCCCGGTTATTTATGATCAAGCCGGCGGCAATACCGCCGGCCTGTTGGTTGTCTGGGTTACTGGATTGCGTCCCAGCGGTCTTGAATGCCTTTGGCAACTTCTGCCGCAGGCGCGCCGGTCGTGTAATCTACCATGCCTGTCCAGAAGGCACCCGCGCCAATCTCGCCCGGCATCAGGTCAGACGCGTCAAAGCGGAAGGTTGTTGCATTCAGCAAAATGTCACCCTGCGCGCGCAGGCTATCACTCTCATATGTTGCTGTATTCACACCCTTATGCGGCGTCAGGAACCCGCCCTGTGTCATCCACAATTCGTGGCTGACAGGCAGTTTCAAAAACTCGATCATCGCATTTGTTGCTTCCGACGGGTTGGTGATCGCAAAGAGCGCTCCAGCACCAAGGACGGGCTTGCCAAGGTCTTTGCTCTCGTAGGCAGGGAAATAGAAGAAATCTACATCTTCGCCCGCTTCTGTGCCTTCAGGGAAAAAGGCCGGGATGAAAGACGCCTGACGGTGCATGTAGCAACTTGGCGGGATCGCAAAGAGGCCAGCCGGGCTGTCCCGGAAGTCAGTGTTTGCAACCGCTGCAGAGCCCCCATCGACGTAGTCATCGTTCAGCGCGAAATAGCCAAACTCTTCCATCGCCGCGACAACTGCCGGGTCGTCGAATTTTATCTCGTTTGCAACCCACTGGTCATACACTGCGGGCGGCTGCGTACGCAGCATCATCTCTTCGACCCAGTCCGTTGCAGGCCAGCCGGTCGCCGCCCCTGAACCCAGACCGATACACCACGGCGTGCCGCCATCTTCAACGATCAGGTCTGTCAGCTCTTTCAGTTCTTCCATGGATTGTGGAATGTCGTACCCAGCCTCGTCAAAGGCAATTGGCGAATACCAAACCAAAGACTTCACATCGACGCGGTAAAACAACCCGTACATCTGGTCATTGCTATCCGCGTCGGCATAAGTCCCCAGATCGACCCATGATTGACCCGCAGCGTAGTTCTCGGCGACCCATTCGGATGACCCATCAGGCAACGGCGATAGCAGCCCTTGGCTTGCTAAATCCGCCGCCAGTCCCGGCTGCGGGAACGCCGCCAAGTTCGGTGCGGATCCAGAACGTGTAGAGATCACGATGTCTTGCTCAAAGCTGTCAGAGCCAGAGTAGTTTACCGTGGCACCTGTCGCCGCTTCAAAATACGCAAATACTTTGTCGACTTTTTCTTTCTCGTTGCCTGTCCATGCGCCTGTAATCTCGACCGTTTGGCCTGTCAGGTCATATTTCTCGGCAAATTCGTTGTAGCTGTCCCAGGTAAAGTCGCCTTCGCCGACGGCAACAAGCGAATGACCGCCTGCCTGTGCCATACCTGCAAAAAGAGCCAGCGCCGCTGCGCCAGCATAAAACCGTGCCATTATGAAGTCCTCCCGTTGAGCCAGTTTCAAACTGATCTCGAATGTTCTCTTTAACGCTCCGAGAATCGAGTTCAAAGCGCTTTGGGTACAGCGAAGTTGACCGATACGGCCCCATCTGTCAACTCAAGCGAGAGCACTCTGAGCATTTTCTCAAAGCGCTTTGAGAAATCACCCGATGATGGCATGGTGTAAGCGAGTCGCGGTACTCTTTTCTGTCGCGCTTAAGCCAAACTTACGATACTGGACGTTCCGTGAACCTAAGAGATTTATCCAAGCAACTGAACCTATCGCAAACCACGGTAAGCCGTGCCCTGAACGGATACCCCGAGGTCAACGAGGCCACCAGAAAGCGCGTCACAGAGGCAGCCGCTCGGTATCGCTATAAGCCAAATGTGCGCGCGCAAACGCTTGCAACGGGTCGCTCAATGGTCATTGGCCACGTGATCCCGATGTCCAAACAAACCGAACTGGTCAATATGGTCTTTTCAGATTTCGTTGCGGGTGCGGGTCTCGTTTATGCGCAAAACGGGTATACCATGTCGTTGTCTATCGTGAATGACGATGCCGAACTGCAAGCCTACCAGGCCTTTGCTGAACGCGGTGCCGTAGACGGAGTTATTGTCCAAGCCCCCACCCGCGACGACCCACGGATCGCGCGATTGTCCGAACTGAAAATTCCGTTTGTTGTACATGGACGCGCGTCAGACGTGACATCACCTTATGCATGGCTGGATGTGAACAATAGCCGCGCCATCAAAGCCGCAACAGAGCATTTGATAGACTTGGGACATCGCAGCATTGCGCTGATTAACGGGGACGAGAACATGGATTTTGCGTACCGCCGCAGATCAGGCTATTGCGAGGCACTGCGCCAAGCGGGATTGCCCGAAAACCACGTCTTCATGCGGTCGGGCGATATGTCCGAACCAAACGGGTATCAGGCCACCAAGCAGATGTTGGCCCTAGACGCCCCCCCTACTGCATTTGTTGCCTCGTCAATTGTGCTGGCTCTAGGCGTGAAACGTGCGGTCGAAGAGGCTGGTTTACGCATTGGACAAGACGTGTCCGTGATCTGTTTTGATGATGACATCGCCTACCTTCCCAATGCTGGCGATACACCACAATTTACCGCAGTGCGATCGTCGGTGAGGGCCGCAGGCGCACAATGCGCCACGATGCTGATCGACCAGATCAAAGCCCCGATGGCCGCCCCGAAAACCGAACTTTGGGAAGCAGAGCTTGTTCTGGGCGCCTCAACCGGCCCGGGCCCGGACGCTTAACAGGGAACGACTTTATGCATTTTTCACGTGCGGATTTTCCGGCAAATTTTCTGTTTGCCGCGGCGACGTCCAGCTACCAGATCGAAGGCCACGGCTTTGGGGGGGCGGGCGCTACCCATTGGGATAGTTTCGCCGCAACCCCCGGCAACGTTGTACGCGCCGAGCACGGGCTGGTGGCGTGTGACCACTATCATCGTTGGGAAGAAGACCTTGATCTGATGCAAGCCATGGGGCTGGATGCCTACCGCTTTTCCACAAGCTGGGCGCGCGTCATGCCAGAGGGACGCGGTACTGTGAACCAAGAGGGCTTGGATTTCTATGACCGCTTGGTCGACGGGATGCTGGCCCGCGATCTCAAACCGATGGCCACACTTTATCACTGGGAACTACCCGCCGCGCTGTCTGATCTAGGGGGATGGCAAAACCCCGACATCGCCCACTGGCTGGCTGATTTCACAACGGTCATTATGGACCGTATTGGCGACCGCGTGTTTAGCGCAGCCCCCATAAATGAGCCGTGGTGCGTTGCATGGCTGTCGCATTTTATGGGACTACAAGCGCCCGGTATCTGCAACATTCGCGCCGCTGCACACGCGATGCACCACGTCTTAACCGCACATGGTCGCAGCATTCAGGCGATGCGCGCATTGGGAATGGATAACCTTGGCGCTGTATGCAATTTCGAATACGTGCACGCAGTCGATGATAGCCCCGCTGCGAAAACATACGCCGGCATCTACAACGAGTTTTTTGTCGGCGGCCTGTTCACAGGTGCCTACCCCGATAGCGTCTTGGCAGGCCTAGAACCGCATTTGCCCAAAGGGTGGCAAGATGACTTTGATCTCATTCAAAGCCCAATTGATTGGTTTGGGGTGAATTACTACACCTGCAAGCGCATTGCGGCCGACGCGCAGGCATGGCCGTCTTATCAAGAGGTCGAGGGCCCCTTGCCCAAAACGCAAATGGGGTGGGAAATCTACCCCCAAGGGCTCGAACGTATTTTGGTTTGGCTGCATGAAAACTATACCAAGGACCTACCGCTTTATGTCACTGAATCCGGCATGGCCAACCCTGACCAGATAGGCGTCTCCGATACCGCGCGCATTGGTTACTTAGATACCCATCTGGCCGCTGCGCGGCGCGCGATGCATCAAGGTGCGCCGCTGGCCGGCTATACGTTTTGGTCGCTCTTGGACAATTACGAATGGTCCTTGGGATACGAGAAACGCTTTGGCCTTGTGCACGTAGACTTTGACACTCTGGAACGCACGCCCAAGGCGTCCTACCTCGCGCTTCAACAGGCTTTGACTAAGGTTTAAACCAAGCTGGCACGCCAAAGGGGGGCGCATCCACGCTGTTGGTTCCCGTCAACGCGTGCATAAAAGCGACCAGATCAGCGATCTGCCCATCCGTCAAACCCAGCGAGCGTTGCGGTACCACGCGCGCTTGGCGGGCCATCTCATGCCTGTCTTGCTGCACGATGAAATCCGCGGTGGCCAGCCACGGCACATCAGGTAGCCGTGCATCAGAAGGCCGCCAGTCAGCACGTGCTGTTGCCGGATCATTGTGATGCTTGATGATGCCCTCAAGCGTTGCGTAGGCCCCATTGTGCCCATAAGGCGCTGTCAAAGCCACGTTGCGTAGCATTGGCGTTTTGAAAGCGTATGCATCCTCTAGCCGGTTGCTTTCCGCCATGCGCCCCACATCCCGCGCATAAGGGTCAAAAGCACGCGTGCGCCCTGGCCCAAAGGCAGGCAGCCCCAACGCGTGAAACTTCTGATCCGTCATCAAGGCCCCTGAATGGCAGCTCGCACAAGCAGCCGGACCATAGAACAAATCCATTCCGCGCTTTTGCGCAGCGTCCAAAGCATCGGTTTTGCCTGCCAGATACTGATCAAAGGGGCTGTCCATACTGCGCCATTCAGTGGCGATGAACGCAGCCAGCGCGTTGGCAAGATGTGAAATTTTGACCTCATCGGCGCTTTGAACGTCAGCAAATGCATCGACTAAACCAGTACTGTAGCGCGCATCAGTCCGCACTCGTTTCGCAATAATCGGCCAAGCGGCATCAATACGGTCATGTATGGCCCCGACCACCTCATTTTCACCGGGGTTTCCAGCCATTTCGAACTGCGCCGTCATCGGCAAAAGCGCCTGCGCTGCCAGTAAGGAATTCAGCCCACCTGGCAACCATTCCTGTGCAGGGGAATTAAAGCCGTTACCGTAGTCCTCAGACAGGCTGAGCCGGCCATCATGAAACATTGTGTGCAGTTCACGTGCGCCTAGATTCCACAAGCCGGGGGCGTTGCGCGGAATACGCTTGGCGATACGGTCCTCACCTTGACCCGGGGTGCGTTTGGGCCCCAGCCCCTGCCCGCCTTCGCCGATACCTAAA
>JBGCDB010000048.1:0-28442 GCA_045104955.1 Roseobacter sp. | reverse complement strand
GAGCAATTACGAGGTTGGGTAAAAGCAAAAGCGCAATTCCGATGTATCTAAAGATATGCAACACGCCGGGGGTTCCTTTCGGCCCAGAATTTATGCTGTCGTTATATTACAAATCCATCAACAACCGCCGCGGATCTTCCAACGCTTCTTTGACCCGCACAAGGAAGGTCACAGCGCCTTTGCCGTCGACGATCCGGTGGTCGTAGCTCAGCGCCAGATACATCATCGGGCGGATTTCCACCTTGCCATTGATCGCCATCGGGCGGTCCTGGATTTTGTGCATGCCCAAGATGCCTGACTGCGGCGGGTTTAGGATCGGCGAGCTCATCAGCGAGCCGTAGACGCCCCCATTGGAGATCGTGAACGTGCCGCCCTGCATCTCTGCCATCGACAGTTTGCCGTCGCGGGCGCGCGCGCCTTTTTCGGCAATCGCCTGCTCAATGGCGTGGAAACTCATGGCATCCGCATCCCGGATCACCGGCACCACAAGGCCCGTGGGCGTGCCCGCCGCGATGCCCATATGCACGAAGTTCTTGTAGACGATGTCCGTGCCGTCGATCTCTGCGTTCACCTCGGGCACTTCGCGCAGAGCATGGCAGCACGCCTTGGTGAAGAAGGACATAAAGCCCAGTTTTACGCCGTGCTTTTTGAAAAACAGGTCCTTGTATTCGTTGCGCAACTCCATGACAGCGCCCATGTCGACCTCGTTGTAGGTGGTCAGCATGGCGGCGGTGTTCTGGCTGTCTTTCAAACGTTTGGCGATGGTCTGACGCAGGCGGGTCATCTTGACCCGTTCTTCGCGGGACGCATCGTCGGCAGAGACTGGCGCGCGCGGTGCGGCAGGGGCCGGAGCGGGCGCCGGGGCCGCACTGGCCGCAGCAATCGCGTTGCTCACGTCGTCTTTCATAATGCGCCCGTCGCGGCCTGTGCCCGTGACCTGATCGCGGCTGATGCCTGCCTCGGCCATCGCTTTCTTGGCGGAGGGCGCGTCTTCGACATCTTTACTGCCCGATGCGGGTGCAGCAGCAGGCGCTGGGGCTGGGGTATCTGCTGGGGCCGCTGCGGCACCTGCGCCAGAGGACATAACTGCAAGTTTGCCGCCTGCACCGACGGTGTCGCCTTCGGCTGCAAGGATTTCGGTGATTGTGCCTGCAGCGGGGGCCGGGACCTCAACCGACACCTTGTCGGTTTCCAATTCGCACAGCATCTCGTCTTGCGCCACGGTGTCGCCTACGGCTTTGAACCATGTGCTGACGGTCGCCTCTGTTACGCTTTCACCCAACGTCGGGACCATAACATCCACGCTGCCGCTTGTCTCGGCTGCTGCGTCAGCAGCAGCCGCGGGTGCAGCGGCGGGAGCTTTGCTCTCGGCACCTGCGCCTGCTCCTTCAGTGATTGTAGCGAGCAAAGCATCAACGCCCACCGTATCGCCTTCCCCAGCGACGATTTCACCCAAAGTGCCAGCGGCAGGTGAGGGGACTTCAACCGTGACCTTATCGGTTTCTAATTCGCATAGCATTTCGTCAACAGCGACAGCTTCGCCCGGCTTTTTGAACCAGGTGGCGACCGTGGCTTCGGTCACGGACTCGCCCAGTGTGGGTACGCGTACTTCGGTTGTCATGTCTTAGTTCCCTTCAATCGTCAGCGCTTCGTTCACGAGGGCTGCTTGCTGTGCTTTATGTTGGCTTGCGAGCCCGGTCGCGGGGCTGGCAGATGTGGCGCGACCGACGTAGCGGGGGCGCGGATGTTTGGCTTTGATGCGGCTGAGGACCCATTCGATGTTGGGTTCAATAAAGCTCCAGGCGCCTTGGTTCTTGGGCTCTTCCTGACACCACACGACTTCGGCCTGCGTAAACCGTTCCAACTCTTTGACCGCGGATTGCGCGGGGAAGGGATAAAACTGTTCGACGCGCAAGAGGTACACGTCATCAATGCCGCGCGCATCGCGTTCTTCCAGCAGATCATAATAGACCTTGCCCGAACACATCACCACGCGTTTGATCTTGGCGTCTGGCAGCAGCTTCGTGTCGGAATTGCCCTGCTGGGCGTCATCCCACATCAATCGGTGAAAGCTGGAACCAGAAGTAAACTCGTCTGCTGTGCTAATCGCCATTTTGTGGCGCAGCAGTGATTTCGGCGTCATCAGGATCAGTGGCTTGCGGAAACTGCGATGGATTTGCCGGCGCAAGATGTGGAAGTAGTTGGCAGGCGTGGTGCAGTTGGCCACGATCCAGTTGTCCTGGCCACACATCTGCAAGAACCGCTCCAACCGGGCAGAGGAGTGCTCCGGCCCCTGACCTTCAAAACCATGCGGCAGCAGGCACACAAGGCCCGACATGCGCAGCCATTTGCTTTCACCTGAACTGATAAACTGGTCAAACATGATCTGCGCGCCATTGGCGAAATCGCCAAACTGTGCTTCCCAAAGCGTCAGCGCGTTTGGTTCAGCCATGGAATACCCGTATTCAAACCCAAGCACGGCATACTCTGACAACATGGAGTCGATGACTTCGTATTGCGCTTGCCCTGACTTGATATTGTTCAGCGGGAAATAGCGTTCTTCTGTGTTTTGATTAACCAGACCCGAATGGCGCTGCGAAAACGTACCGCGTGTGCTGTCTTGGCCTGCTAGGCGCACCGGGTAGCCTTCGGTCAACAAAGACCCAAAGGCTAAGGCTTCGGCAGTGGCCCAGTCAAAACCTTTGCCACTGTCAAACATTGCTTTTTTGGACTCAAGCAACCGTCCGACAGTTTTATGCAGTGGATAGTCATCGGGCACGCTCACAAGTGCTTGACCAACCTCTTCCATCGTCTTTTTGGAAATGGCGGTTTTTCCGCGCTGATAGTTGTTTTTCTGCTTGTCGAGATGCGACCACTTGCCGTCCAGCCAGTCAGCTTTGTTGGGGCGGTATTCTTTGCCAGCTTCGAATTCCTCGCTCAGGTATGCTTGGAACGCGGCCTTCATGTCTTCGATTTCGCCCTCGGGGATCAGCCCGTCCTTGACCAGCCGTTCTGTATAAAGGCTGAGTGTCGTTTTATGGCCTTTGATCTTTTTGTACATGATCGGATTGGTAAACATGGGCTCGTCGCCCTCGTTGTGGCCAAACCGGCGGTAGCAAAAGATGTCGATGACAACGTCCTTGGCAAACTTCTGGCGGAATTCGGTGGCGACTTTGGCTGCATGCACAACCGCTTCGGGGTCATCACCGTTTACGTGGAAAATCGGCGATTCAACCACCAGCGCGTTGTCGGTGGGATAGGGGCTGGAGCGGCTAAAGTGCGGCGCGGTGGTAAAGCCGATCTGGTTGTTCACCACCAGATGCATTGTGCCGCCGGTTTTATGGCCGCGCAGACCCGACAGGGCGAAGCATTCCGCGACAACACCCTGGCCCGCAAAGGCCGCATCACCGTGTAGCAAGATAGGCATTACGGAGGTGCGCGTGTCATCGTTGTTCTGGTCTTGCTTGGCGCGACATTTGCCCAACACGACCGGGTTGACCGCCTCAAGGTGTGAGGGGTTCGCCGTCAGCGACAGGTGTACAGAGTTGCCGTCAAATTCGCGATCACTGGAGGCACCAAGGTGATATTTCACGTCGCCCGATCCATCTACATCTTCGGGTTTGAATGACCCGCCTTGGAATTCGTTAAAGATCGCGCGGTAAGGTTTCGCCATCACATTAGCCAGCACCGACAACCGCCCCCGGTGCGGCATGCCAATCACGATGTCGCGTACGCCTAACGCACCACCGCGTTTGATGATCTGTTCCATCGCGGGCACAAGGCTTTCACCGCCATCAAGGCCAAAGCGCTTGGTGCCCATGTATTTGACGTGCAGGAATTTCTCGAACCCTTCGGCCTCAACCAGTTTGGACAGGATTGCTTTGCGACCTTCACGGGTGAATTGCACTTCTTTGCCCATGCCTTCGATGCGCTCTTTCAGCCAGCCCGCTTCTTCGGGGTTGGAGATGTGCATGTATTGTAGCGCGAAGGTGCCACAGTAGGTCCGTTTGACGATCGAGATAATCTCGCGCATCGACGCCATTTCAAGCCCCAGAACCTTGTCGATAAAGATCGGACGGTCCATGTCAGCTTCGGTGAAGCCGTAGGATTTCGGGTCAAGTTCAGGGTGTGGCGTTTGATTGCGCATGCCAAGTGGGTCAAGATCTGCAACAAGATGGCCCCGAATTCGGTAAGCGCGGATGATCATCAGCGCGCGGATACTATCAAGCACTGCGCGTTTGACCTGCTCTGCCGAGACTTCAACACCTTTTTCAGCAGCTTTGCCCTGGATTTTCTGGGCGACGGCCTTTGTTTCAGCCTCTGGGGCCCATTCCCCTGTCAGGGCCGCTGTCAGGTCGTCACCAGGCTGTGGCGGCCAGTCGCTGCGGGCCCAGCTGGGGCCTTCAGCTTCGCGTTTCACGGATACTTCATCGTCGCCCATGGCTTTGAAAAAGGCCTGCCATGCATCGTCCACCGCATTGGGATCATTGGCATAGCGCGCGTACATCTGTTCGAGATATTCGGCGTTGTGGCCTTGCATGAAGGAGGAGGCGTGGAATTGATCGTTTTGTGGATGATCAGTCATGGGTGTACCTCATAGGGGTTGGGACCGTATTGGTTTTGGCCGGGTTGGCTGGGGCGCGTGAGCCAGTAAAGAACGATGAAAGGGGACAGGGCGATCACAAGCAAAGACAGCATCACGATGACCCCAAAGAGGCCTGAGATGTTCGATAGATCACCATTAAGCACGTTCGCTTCGCCGAACATGCTGAGAAAAATTCCAAATCCGATCAGTGCGATCAGGGGGTAGAACAAATAAAAGCCCGAACGGCCTGTATCATGCATCCGCCGCCATCCCACCGCAAGGCTGGGGATGAAGGTTGCGATGTTGAAGGCGCTGGACAAAAGCGTCGGGCCGTTTTGTGTGCGCGTGATGCCATTGATAAAGCCTTCCATGGCGCCAAAGAGTAAGCCGCCCAAGATGCAGAACAGGAAAAACCACCAATACTCGGATCGCGTGGCGCGGCCGGAGAAGGTGAAATACTTGCGAATGCAGGTGAGGATGGCTTGCTGGAAGGTCATGAGCTCACCATCGCTTCGTGGTTCAGGCGCAGTTTGACGGTCGCAGGAAAGGACACGCCTTCTCCATCTGTTACGGGTTCGAAGACTTCGACATCAACGGCTATGTCCAATGGATGGCCTGAATTTTCACATGCAACTAGTGACCAGTTTTCGTCGTTGCGTGTCCGACACCTTGGTGATCCATCGAAAGCGGACCGCGCCAAATGTTCAGAAGCTACCGGAGACAACCACCCTTTGGCGTAAATCTCGCAGTGTCCGCGTTCTATTATTGTATCACCGCTTTGCGGCAGTGGTCTGCTGAACACATGTGCCATCGCGATACCATCGCCTGAAAAGGCATTGCCAGACCACAATTGCGGGTTTTCCGGTTGGTAGCTGTTCGTCATAGACAGGGCAACGCGTTGTCCATACTCCGTCGGGCTGATGATATTTTGGTCGGATATATTGCCGTAACGCGACCGAAAAGCATTCGAAACGAGTTCGACCAGCGTATCGTAGGTCGTCTCTCGAACGGAGAGGCCAACACCGCTCAGATCAGGTGTCGCGGCGCCCGCCCCCAGTTTTGTTATCGCTTTGCAAGTATCAACAAGAGACATCAAATGCGCGCCATCAATTTCCTTTGGCTCCTGTGCCTGCGCGCCGGAAACAACCAGCGCGCAGGCAGAAAGTATTTGGAGCAGCCGTTTCATTAGCCCTTTTCAATGGCCTCTTTGACGGCCTCGCCCAGTGTCGCGGGGCTGTCCGCCACGACGATACCTGCCGCGCGCATGGCTTCGATCTTGTCTTCAGCGCCACCTTTGCCGCCGGCGACGATGGCACCCGCGTGGCCCATGCGGCGGCCAGGAGGGGCTGTGCGGCCTGCGATAAAGCCGGCTGTTGGCTTCCAACGGCCTGCTTTCTTCTCGTCTGCAAGGAACTGTGCGGCGTCTTCTTCTGCCGAACCGCCAATTTCACCGATCATGATGATGGATTGGGTTTCAGGGTCCGCGAGGAACAGCTCCAGCACGTCGATGTGCTCGGTGCCTTTGATCGGGTCGCCGCCGATACCTACCGCGGTGGATTGGCCGTAGCCCAGATCGGTGGTTTGTTTGACGGCCTCATAGGTCAGTGTGCCGGAGCGGGAGACAACACCGCAGGACCCGCGCTTGTGGATGTGGCCCGGCATAATGCCGATCTTGCAGGCGTCTGGCGTGATCACGCCGGGGCAGTTAGGCCCGATGAGACGGCTTGCAGATCCTTCAAGCGCGCGCTGCACTTTCATCATGTCCAGCACCGGGATGCCTTCGGTGATGCAGACGATAAGTTCCATTTCGGCGTCGATCGCCTCAAGGATTGAGTCTGCTGCAAAGGGGGGCGGCACATAAATTACGGAAGCGTTCGCTTCTGTTACGTGTTTGGCCTCGTGTACTGAGTTGAACACAGGCAAATCCAAATGTGTCTGGCCACCTTTGCCGGGGGTCACGCCGCCGACCATCTTGGTGCCATAGGCGATGGCTTGTTCCGTATGGAACGTGCCTTGTGAACCGGTCAGGCCCTGACAGATCACTTTGGTGTTTTCGTCGATAAGTACGGCCATGTTGCTTCCTTTGACTTACATTTTGATTTGGACGGCAGAGGTGCCGTCATTGAGGCAATCGCCACTGTTGCCAGCGGCGGAATAGCTGATGCTGATAAGGGTCTGCGTGGCAAAGATGTGCAGCCCTTCGCACGGTTGGAGAGGGGTGTTGATGTTGCGTTCCGGACGCCCGCGTTCGACCCGTTCACCAAAAAGATCGATGGCAAGTTTCATGCCCATTTCTTCGGCTATGGCCAGCGGCACATCGGGGGACTGGACACTACAAAACCCGTTTTGAAAGCTCCCGAAGACGCTGGGGGCTGTAAATTCGGTTGCTCCGTTGGCGAGCCCTTGATTAAGGGCAAACCCGGAAGTTGCAAAGGTGTTCGCCATATCTTGTGGCGTGCGATAGTTGCGCAAGCATATGTCCATCGCGAGCCGCATGTTCTGGACACCCACGGCAAGCTGACCTTGCGCAAAAGCGGGCTGCGCACTGGCTACGCACAAGAAAGCGCAGGCGGCGAAGATTGGTCTATTGCGTTTTTTCATCTCTGCTCCTTTCTCGATCAATTATCCGGCCACTACGAACCCGATGGTGCTGGTGCCGTCATCGGCACAGGGCGCGGGGTACCTATGTTGGGAATTGTTTATATTGATGCTAAGCGGCAGGTTTATTGATCCGCCCGCGAAATACGTGACACAGCCTGTGCGGTTGTCGCGGCGCATGCTGAACCCGCCGGGTGCAAGCCGGTTCAGGGCTGCGCCGGTTAACTGCGTTGTTGCGGATTGGCTCATGTAGTTGGTGTCGATTTGGCATGATCCTGGCCCGATACGGGCAGAAACCGCGTTATCCGGTGAAAAGTAAACCTTGGTCGGGCTTGTGCCGCCGGTTTGATGCCCAAGCTGAAACCCATGCGCTGCAACTGCCGCATCGACAGAAGCGCGGCTGAAATAGTTGCGCAAACAGACATCAAGCGCGTTGCTCAGCGCGCGGCTGACGTTTTGGGGCTGCACAGATGGGTCCCCCGAGGATAGCTGCCGCGTGGTCTGATTGCGGGGTACGCCTGATACCATGAACCCGACCACTTCGCCCACTTGCGGGGCGACCATCGCGACGAGGTCCGCCTGATAGGGCGCGCCGGTGACCGAATAGCGCCGTGTCATCCCGGCTGCAGGCTGCGCAGGCGTCAGTTCGGGCATAAAGCTGAGGTTGGCAAATTTGTCAGCAGTCAGGGCCGCAACACCGGGCCCGATACTGGGGCCAAAAATCATGCAATGCGCAGACCCATTGGCGTCTGGTAATTTGATTTCGACGATACGGTCCGTGCCGCGCCGCTGCAAACGAAAGACTCCCGGTGCGATCTCGGTGAGTTGCCCCCATTGGCCGTCACGTAGCATTTGGATGGATACGTCAAACTGACCAAGTCGCGTGACATCGCGAAATCCTTGTACATCCAGAATGCAGGTGCGCAAATCATTGGCGGCGCTGGTCTCTACTGGCGTTTGGGCGGCCAGAGGTGTGGCAAGGCAAAGCGATATGAGGGCCGCGCGGATCATTGCTTTGCCTCTAGTGGCAGTGTCGCCGACACATACATCGTGACAAGTTGCTCTGCGATCTCAACTTCGATGAATTCGATGCGATTGCCGAGCGCGCCTTCGATCGCATACCAGTTGAAATAGTCGCCAGCACCGATGCTGTAGTCTCCGCTGGTGCTTATTTGTTGCATTGCGCCACCGATGAGGTTCAAACCACCTGAGTTCGCGACCAAATCACGCAAAGCCATATCGAGCACTTCGGGTGGAAAGGGCACTGCATTTTCACTGCGCCCGACTTCGCAATGGATCAAGAAGGCGGATTGGCCACGCACAAATTCAACGGTCATTTCGCGTCCGCTACGGTTTAGCGTGTAGCCATCGTACAAGTGCACAATCTGTGCATTTGGCGTTTCGCTGCGATCAAGATGCGTACCCGTCCGGGGCAACTGTGCGGCCGTTGCGATGGGGTCGCTAAAAAACGGTGTGCAGGTTTGTGAAAAATCTGTCCAAACGTCTACGATAAAAGATTGCGGTGTTTGTGCCACGAGAGGCGATGCAAAACAAACTGACAGGGCGAGAGCGCGGATCATTGCAGGCCCTCTACATCTTCAAAGGCACCATCGACGTGAAAAGACAAAGAGAAATAACTTACCTCAACTGACACACGCGTGCGGTCACCGGGGAAAACATTCTCTAGCACATATGTGTATCTTTTGTTCTGAAAGTCAGAGAGCTGCGCTTGTTGCAGACCATCCGCGCGTAGGTACTGAACTTCGCCCCCAGACGATGTGATCGTTCCGGTTTGCGCAAGTAACGCTTCCAATGCCTGTGACATTTCAACGGGCTGCGCAAATTGTGCGTTGAGCGACCTGAACGTGTTGCACCCAAACAGGGTTTCGCCGTTGCCGCGATAGAGATACGCACCTGTATGCAGTTCGTATTGACCCGGCATGTGGTTGTATTCATAGGCCATACCGTCTTGGGTCTGCGCAATTGTCATGCCGCTATCGTGTATGGGCAGGGCGTCTTTCGCTTTGACGGGGTCTTCGAGAAAGGGCGTGCAGAACGCGATAAACGCATTCCAATCGTTGATAATCGCTTGCCGGTGGTCGCCGTCTTCGGCGGCCACAAGAGCGCCCGGCGACAAGCACAAAGATGCCGTCGCCGTCACTATCATTTTGCGCACCCAATCGGCCACGTGATTACCCTTTGACAGCTTTCACGATTTTCTGCGCGCCGTCTTTCAGATCGTCCGCAGCGATCACGTCAACATCCGAGTTGTTGATGATGTCCTTACCCTGCTGCACGTTTGTGCCTTCGAGGCGTACGACCAGTGGCACCTGCAGGCCCACTTCTTTCACGGCCGCTACAACACCTTCGGCGATCACATCGCAGCGCATGATGCCGCCAAAGATATTGACCAGAATGCCTTTGACGTTGGGGTCAGAAGTGATGATTTTGAACGCTTCGGTGACCTTTTCCTTGGTCGCACCACCGCCCACATCAAGGAAATTGGCAGGCTCTGCGCCATAGAGCTTGATAATATCCATCGTGGCCATCGCCAGACCCGCCCCATTGACCATGCAGCCAATTTCGCCGTCCAGCGCGATATAGTTCAGGTCGTATTTGGAGGCTTCCAGTTCTTTGCTGTCTTCCTCGGTGACATCGCGTAATTCGGAAATATCCGCATGGCGGTACATCGCGTTGCCATCAAATGCGACCTTGGCGTCGAGCACCTTGAGATCGCCGCTGTCGGTGACGATCAGCGGGTTAATTTCAAGCATCTCCATGTCTTTTTCCATGAAGGCTTTGTATAAAAGACCCATCAGGCCCACGCATTGCTTTACCTGCTTGCCTTCGAGCCCCAGCGCAAAGGCGATGCGTCGGCCATGAAAGGCCTGATAGCCGGAGGCCGGATCCACGGAGAATGACAGGATTTTTTCAGGGGTGGCGGCGGCAACCTCTTCGATGTCCATGCCGCCCTCGGTCGAGCAGACAAAGCTCACGCGGCTGGTCTGGCGGTCCACTAAAAGAGCGAGGTAAAGTTCGGTCTCGATGCCGGAACCGTCTTCGATGTAGATGCGGTTGACTTGTTTGCCTGCCGGACCGGTTTGATGCGTAACCAAAGTGCGGCCGAGCATTTTTTTGGCCTCGCCTGCGGCTTCTTCCACCGATTTGGCCAAACGTACACCGCCTGCGTCCCCTGCGTCGACCTCTTTGAACGACCCTTTTCCGCGTCCCCCGGCATGGATCTGCGCTTTGACAACCCAAAGTGGTCCGTCCAAAGCGCCTGCTGCCGTTTTGGCGTCTTCTGCCTTTAAAACGACGCGACCATCAGAGACAGGTGCCCCATAACTGCGCAACAGTGCTTTGGCTTGGTATTCGTGGATGTTCATTTCACATGTCCCATTTGGCTACGTTTGCCAGTTTATAGGCACAAGCGCCCGTTAGCTGGGAAGCACATTCTAGATGAATGGGTCAGTTTAACGCAGAATTTCCCATTTTGTGATCACAGGAATAAATCGTGTGATCACAAAATAGGAAATGTGTTCAAAGCCTTTAGAATCATGGGTTTTGCATCAAATTGGCGCAGTATGCCACTGTGTACGCTTGATGGAGGCGAGCCCTGGAATGCAAAAAACCGACCCAGAAGGGCCGGTTTTCATATACTGATTTTTCGCGTTTATGTCAGCGAGCTGTCGATGCTCTGGCAGGCTTCTACCAGCCCTTTGACCGCATTGACGGAATTGTCGAACATTGCTTGTTCGTCTTTGTTCATCGAAATCTCGACCACGCGTTCGATGCCGCCGGCGCCGATGACAGTTGGCACGCCGACGTAAAAGCCCTTGAGGCCGTAAGCACCATCAACGTAGGCCGCGCAAGGCAGTACGCGCTTTTGGTCTTTGAGGTAGCTTTCCGCCATTTCAATCGCTGATGTTGCAGGGGCATAAAACGCGGAGCCAGTTTTCAGCAGGCCCACAATTTCTGCGCCGCCATCACGTGTCCGCTGTACGATTGCATCCAGTTTTTCCTGCGTGGTCCAGCCCATTTTCACCAGATCCGGCAAGGGGATGCCTGCAACAGTGGAATAGCGCGTCAGGGGCACCATTGTGTCGCCGTGTCCACCCAAAACAAAAGCTGTGACGTCTTTCATAGATACGTCAAACTCTTCCGCAAGGAAGTGGCGGAAGCGTGCGGAATCAAGAACACCCGCCATGCCGCAGACTTTTTCGTGTGGCATGCCAGAGAATTCGCGCAGCGCCCAAACCATCGCGTCCAGCGGGTTGGTAATACAGATGACAAACGCGTCGGGCGCGTGGGCAGCGATGCCTTCACCGACAGATTTCATAACCTTGAGGTTGATGCCCAACAGGTCGTCGCGGCTCATGCCGGGTTTGCGCGCAACACCGGCTGTTACGATGCAAACATCTGCGCCCGCAATGTCCTCATAAGACTGCGTGCCCGACATTTTGGCGTCGAATTTTGCGGAAGGACCGCTTTCTGCAATGTCCAGCGCCTTGCCCTCGGGCGTCCCTTCGGCGATGTCAAACAGGACAACGTCGCCCAATTCTTTGAGGGCTGCGAGGTGGGCGAGCGTGCCGCCGATCTGGCCTGCGCCGATCAGTGCGATTTTTGGTCTTGCCATGAGAGTGATGCTCCGCATTCGGTTGAAAACGAGGCTTTGCTAGCGAATGAATGCGCATTGCGCAAGGTCGCACTGGGCAGGTGCGGGATGGGGTCGCAGGCAGGGGACCTGTGGACAAGGCCTGCTCCTTGGGTCAAACGTGCCCCCTATGCTGACGTTGGATTTCATGTTTTTTCTGGTTGCAGGCCCTGCGGTCATCTTTGCCGGCATCTCAAAGGGCGGCTTTGGATCGGGCGCGGCCTTTGCATCTGCGAGCATGCTTGCCTTGGTTATTGAACCTGGGCTCGCGCTGGGCGTTATGCTGCCGCTTTTGATGCTGATCGATGTCAGCACCCTGCGCCCGTATTGGAAACGGTGGGATACTCAAGCAGCTGTTTTGTTGATCGTGGGCGGTATCCCGGGCGTGGCTTTGGGGGCTGCACTTTATACAGTTGCAGATGCAGATACGCTGCGCATTCTGATCGGTGTGATTTCCGTTGGCTTTGTGATGTGGCAACTCGCCGTAGCACGCGGGCTTTTGCAAATGCCATCCCGCGATTTGCCGGCATCTGCAGGGCTTGTTGCAGGAACAGTTGCGGGCTTTACAAGCTTTGTCAGCCATGCAGGCGGCCCACCCGCGGCTGTTTATATGCTATCGAAAAGATTGGGAAAAACCGAATACCAAGCCACGACTGTGCTGGTTTTCTGGGCGATAAACATCGCAAAATTCGTGCCCTACGCGTATCTGGGAATGTTCACCATCCAGACAGGGATTGCTAACCTTGTGCTCGCGCCTTTCGCATTTTTAGGTGCGTGGCTTGGCGTAAAGGCGCATATTCTGGTGCCCGAAAAGACTTTCTTTGCGGTCACTTATGTGTTGCTGACGATTACAGGAGCCAAGCTCATCTGGGATGGCATGACGTAAAATAGGCGTGTGCGCGTCAGCCGGGGGGCCTGCAATTATGCATTTGGCCCCCTTTAAAACTATGCGTCGTCTTTGCTTTTTGCGGGCAGGGCTTCGGCCAGCTCCTCAAAGGACTGACCAGAGGCCACAAGACATGTCAGACCATTTGGTGTGGTGACCGTAATTGTCCATGTGCCTGTTTCATCCGATGCGAAAACTTCGACGACGGCATTATTTGCGCCCAGCCCCATAGACTGGCGCGTTTCACCGTATCCTTCGGCAAGGCGATCAACCACCGCTTCACGTGGTGCGCAATTGCGGGAGTTTTGCGCAGCAGCATCCGTTGTAGATGCGATATAAAGCGCGGCGGCGGCGGTAAGCGCGCCTAGATGCAGTACTTTCACAGTGCGATTCATTTTAAATCTGCCCTCATGTCAAAGGCTGCACCCGCTGTCATCTGGCCGTTCCGGTTGCCCGGCGATGACCGGGCGGCCCCGGTTCTATAAATGTCACATCCTCACAGTCTTGGTAGTCTCCAGCGAAACACTCGCTCTGGCCTTGGCAATGAAGTCTGACCACTGCAGCATCTGCCTCAGGTTTGAAATATTGGTTAATCCGCCGCGCGCAAACACTTCTAATTTGAAATTTGCTGCAATGCGGCAAAAATATCCTTGAAGTTTCGTTAAAAAAATGCCCCTTTGCGCGCAACTTTATATCGCGCTGGTGGCGCTTCAAACTGATCGGAACTTATCTAATGTCCCATACAAACCGCCCCCTTAGATCGGTTCTTTATATTCCCGGGTCAAAGCCGCGCGCCTTAGATAAAGCGCGTTCATTGCCAGTAGATGCTGTGATTTTCGATCTTGAAGATGCGGTCGCCCCTGATGAAAAAATAGGTGCTCGCGCGACATTGGCGGACGCATTGGCGCAGGGTGGGTATGGTGCGCGGCTGAAAATTGTCAGAATCAATGGCCTTGATACAACATGGGGCGCTGACGATGCTGCAGCCGCCCGTGATATGGGCGCGGACGCTGTGTTGTTGCCCAAGGTCGATGGGCCTGCACAGTTGGATGCGCTTGCAGCGATCACGGGCGATACTCCGCTGTGGGCCATGATGGAAACACCGGCGGGTATGTTGAATGCGGCCGGGATTGCCGCGCATAGTGCGTGCGCAGGCATGGTAATGGGCACCAATGATTTGGCCAAAGATATGGGCACGCGCTTTCGTGCGGACCGCTTGCCGATGATGGCGGGGTTGGGGCTGTGTTTGCTGGCGGCCAAGGCGCACGATGTGGCAATCATCGACGGCGTTTATAACGCGTTCAAGGACGATGACGGCCTCACAGCAGAATGCGAACAAGGGCGCGATATGGGATTTGACGGCAAAACCTTGATACACCCCGCACAGGTCGCCATCGCAAACGCGGCTTTTGCCCCCACAGCACAAGAGATCGACACCGCAGAGCGTCAGATCGCAGCCTATGATCAAGCCATCGCTGATGGACAAGCAGTTGCAGTCGTTGACGGCAAGATCGTTGAAAATCTGCATGTTGCAACTGCGCGCGAAACACTGGCAAAAAGGGATGCAATTGCAGCCCTGAACGTGGAGTAACCCTAATGACCCTTTTAATTGCTGGCCTGGTCCTGTGGACCGCCGCCCATTATTTTAAACGGGTGATGCCCGGACCGCGTGCCAGTTTGGGAAATGGGGGCAAGGGCGTGGCGGCCGTCGCAATCATCGCATCCGTCGTTTTGATGGTGATGGGCTACCGCGCGGCTGACTTTATCCCGGTGTGGTCGCCACCGGGGTTTATGGTGCATATCAATAACACGCTGATGCTGCTTGCCTTTTGGATATACGGGTCAGGTGCTGCAAAAGGGGCCAAGGTTTGGCCCGGGTACAAAATGCGTCACCCGCAGCTAATCGGGTTCAAGGTCTGGGCGCTGGCGCACTTACTTGTGAATGGCGACTTGGCATCGGTGCTTCTCTTTGGTGGGTTGCTGGCATGGGCCGTAGGCTCCGTCATCCTTATCAACAAATCAGAGCCTGACTGGACGCCATCTGACCACGCAGGCGCGTCGGGTTACATCCGCCATGCGATCATCACGTTGGTGATCTTTACCGTCGTTGTCGGTATTCATATCTGGCTCGGCGTCTGGCCTTTCGGCGGCTAAGACGGGGACACATCCATGAAATTGTACCGGTTCCTTTCAGAAGAGGACACATCGGCGTTTTGTCACAAAGTGACTGATGCGTTGAACAAGGGTTGGGCATTGCACGGCAGCCCCACCCAAACATGGGACCACGCGCAAGGGGTCATGCGCTGCGGGCAAGCGGTCGTCAAGGACGCCCCTGGCACATACACGCCTGACACAAAATTAGGAGAACACTGATGGCCACCAAGACAAATGCCGGGCGCTTTTTTGAGGATTACGCCGTCGGTCAGGTCATCCATCATGCGGTTCCGCGCACCGTCAAAATGGGGGAACGCGCGCTCTATCATATGCTGTATCCCGCAAGGCATGCGCTTTATTCTTCGGACCAGTTTGCTCAGACATGTGGTTTGCCGTGGAGCCCGCTGGACGATATGATCGCCTTTCACGTGGTGTTTGGCAAAACGGTGCCCGATGTGTCACTGAATGCGGTGGCAAATCTGGGCTATGCGGAAGGGCGTTGGCAAACGCCGGTGTGGCCAGGTGATACGCTGCGGTCCCAGTCCGAGGTGATCGGGGTCAAGCAAAACTCCAACGGGAAAAGTGGCGTGGTCTGGGTGCGGACGACCGGGTTGAATCAGCATGATGAGACAGTGATCGATTACGTTCGCTGGGTGATGGTGCGCAAAAACGACCTTGATGCGCCTGCACCGGAAACTGTCGTGCCTGATTTGGCCAAGGTCGTGCCTGCGGATCAGCTTGTCATCCCAAAGGGGTTGGATTTCACCAACTATGACTTCGATCTGGCGGGCGAGCCGCACCGCTGGGGTGACTATGAGATCAGCGAGACCATAGACCACGTCGACGGTGTCACCATCGAAGAAGCAGAGCATATGATGGCCACCCGCCTTTGGCAAAATACGGCCAAAGTACACTTTGATACATCCGCGCGTCCGGATGGGTCGCGGTTGATCTATGGGGGTCACGTGATTTCGATGGCACGCGCGCTGTCGTTCAACGGGTTGGCAAATGCCCAGATGGTTGTCGGGTTGAACGGGGGCGCACATGCAAACCCCTGTACCTCTGGCGATACAATCCGCGCTTGGTCCGAAGTTTTGGACAAGGCCAAAACATCTGCACCGGGGGTAGGAGCGATCCGTCTGCGGTTGGTTGCAACGAAGGGCGGCGCGCCGTTTGAGCTGCGCGGTGAAGACGGCAAATACAGCCCCGATGTGTTGCTTGATCTGGATTACTGGGCGTTAATGCCACTTTGACGCGTCTTTGACCGGCGCCCTTGCTTTGGTCAGGCCCGCGGCACTAGGTTTGAGCGTGACAGAAAGATCGGACCCTGACCATGCTGATTGCAGCTTTGATACTGAATTGCCTTGTGGCCGCTTTATTTATCATCGCGGCGGTAAAATACGGGCGCGGGCCGGTACCGCTGACGTACCACAAGCTGATGCTTGAAAAAGAAGCGACAACTCTATCGCCTTATCTAAAGTTGGTCCTGACCGCGCAGTACCGTGCATTTGGCGGTGCCATGCTTGCTATTGGTGTAATGATCGTGGCGCTTACACTGGGCCCGATCCGCGCCGGGGAATTCTGGGCCGAGGTTGCGGTCTTGCTGGCGGGGGCGGCATTTGTGTCCGGATCCAGCCTGACGCCGCACCGGGTGGAGCAAATCACGGGTATCCAAACCCCGTGGCGTTTAGCTTTGTTGATGGGCGGCATGTTGTTGGCTGCGTTCATTTTGGCGCAACTGGCCTGAACACAACAAATTCAGATGCAACTGCGCGCGCCTTTGTTAGGGTCGGCAGTATGTTACATCATGCCTTTTGTTTTGCCGCCTGCTTGGCCGCCACAGCGCCGCGCGCGTGCGAGTTGGCCCTGGTGCTTGCCGTAGATGTGTCGGGGTCAGTGGACCGGGACGAATATACCATCCAGATGCAAGGTTTGGCCGCCGCACTACGCGATGGTATCGTTATCGACGCGCTGCTGGAACAAGAGGCGACGGTGACTTTGGTTCAGTGGACAGGCTCTAGCCGGCAGCGTCAAACCCTGCCTTGGACGCAGATGTTGCGCGCTGAGGATGTCGCGTCCTTCGCCGATCAGGTATCAGATAATCCGCGCGTCTGGCATAATTATTCAACAGCAATCGGCGAGGCGGTGATGTTCGCCGAACTTGCCTTTTCCGAGGTGCCGCAGTGCCGTCGCAAGGTGATCGATGTATCAGGCGATGGTGTCTCCAACGAAGGGGTAACGCCGCGCGCCCGACAGCCTGCGTTGACGGCGGCAGGCATCACGGTCAACGCCCTGGCAATTGAAACCGACGACGCCGACTTAACCGCATGGTTTTTTGAAAACCTGATCTGGGGGCCGGGCGCATTTGTGATGACTGCCAATGGCTTCGAAGATTATCCTGAGCAGATCAAACGCAAGCTCCAACGTGAAACAACGCGCCAACTCAGTGATCTTCCGTAATGTGATCACACCTTTGGCGACTGTGATCACAAGCTTGCTGAAAATGAAGAATTTTGTACGAAACGCGCCAATTTAACGCGGGTAGAGCGGGTCGTGGCAGGTGACAAGACGCAGAATTGGAGTAAAAAGGACGCAGGGAACAAAAGGAATCTACCATGGCTGATGTGAATCGGGGCAATCGTCCTTTGTCACCGCATCTGACAATCTACCGCCCACAACTTACTTCAATGACCTCAATTCTGACGCGGATCACAGGCAATGCCCTGCTAATTTCGTCGTTGCTGGTTGTGTGGTGGTTTCTGGCCGCGGCCAGCTCACCTGAGTATTTTGCCGTAGCAGACGGTGTGCTGACCAGCTGGTTCGGTGATTTGGTTATGACGCTGTCAGTTTGGGGCCTGTGGTACCACACGCTTGCCGGGGTGCGGCACTTGATCTGGGACCAAGGCATCGGCCTTGAAATCGAGACGGCATATAAACTCGGGTATGCAGTCATCGGCGGGTCGTTCCTGTTGACGTTACTGACCATCGTGATCGTGTAAGGAGGCAAAACCATGAGCTATTTGACCGACCGCAAACGCGCCACGGGCATGGGGTCCGCTAAATCGGGCACAGAACATCATTGGTCCATGACCGTCAGTTCTGGCGCGTTATTGCTGTTGATCCCGTTGTTTGTCTTTACCTTCGGGCCGATGCTGGGTGCGCCGCATGAAGAGGTCACCGCCTATTTTGCCCGGCCGTTCCCAGCGGTGGTTGCTGCGCTGACAATGATCGTGACGTTCAAACACTTTGCGGGCGGTGTACAAGCGCTGATCGAAGACTACGTACATGGCCTGTCGCAAAAGGTCGCCATCGTCGCGATGACCTGCGTGTCATACGCGGCAATGGCTGTGGGGCTTTACGCGATTGTGCGCCTCGCACTTTAAGAATTTATCGGCGCGGGCAAGCGCGCCAACATGAGATCCAGGAGAGAGTTCCATGGCTGCATATGAATATGAAACACATGAATACGACGTTGTTGTCGTAGGCGCAGGCGGCGCCGGTCTACGTGCGACGCTCGGCATGGCCGAGCAGGGGCTGCGGACCGCCTGCGTCACCAAAGTTTTCCCAACGCGTTCACACACTGTGGCAGCTCAGGGCGGGATTGCTGCGTCTCTGTCTAACATGGGCCCCGACAACTGGCAGTGGCACATGTATGACACGGTCAAAGGCTCGGACTGGCTGGGCGATACAGACGCGATGGAATACCTCGCCCGCGAAGCGCCCAAGGCGGTCTACGAGCTTGAACACTACGGCGTGCCCTTTTCGCGCACCGAAGAGGGCAAGATTTACCAGCGCCCCTTTGGCGGCCACACCACCGAATTTGGCGAAGGCCCCGCGGTGCAACGCACCTGTGCCGCCGCCGACCGGACGGGCCACGCGATCTTGCACACGCTTTATGGCCAGTCGCTCAAGAATAACGCGGAATTCTACATCGAATATTTCGCCATTGACTTGATCATGTCGGACGATGGCGTCTGTCAGGGGGTGCTGTGTTGGAAGCTTGATGACGGCACGCTGCATCTTTTCAGCTCCAAGATGGTTGTGCTGGCCACAGGTGGCTACGGCCGCGCCTATTTCTCTGCCACGTCGGCGCATACCTGCACCGGCGACGGTGGTGGCATGACGGCGCGTGCAGGCCTGCCGCTGCAGGACATGGAATTTGTCCAGTTCCACCCCACCGGCATCTACGGCGCAGGCTGCCTGATTACCGAAGGTGCACGCGGCGAGGGCGGGTATCTGACCAACTCCGAAGGGGAGCGTTTTATGGAACGCTACGCCCCGCAGTACAAAGACCTCGCACCGCGCGATTACGTGTCGCGCTGCATGACGATGGAAATCCGCGAAGGACGCGGCGTGGGGGCCAATGGCGATCACATCCACCTTAACCTGAACCACCTGCCACCTGAGACGCTGAAACTGCGACTGCCGGGGATTTCTGAAAGTGCGCGTGTCTTTGCGGGCGTGAACCTCAACAAAGAGCCGATCCCTGTTTTGCCGACAGTGCATTACAATATGGGCGGTATCCCCACGAACTATTGGGGTGAAGTGCTGGCACCGACGACGGATGATCCGGACCGCGTGTCCCCCGGCCTGATGGCTGTGGGCGAGGCGGGCTGTGCTTCTGTACATGGCGCGAACCGTTTGGGTTCGAACTCTTTGATCGATTTGGTCGTATTTGGCCGTGCCGCAGCCATTCGCGCAGGCAAGATCGTTGATCCCGACAGCCCGGTGCCCACACCAAACGAGAAATCAGTACAAGCGGCACTGGACCGGTTTGACAACACCCGCTACGCCAAAGGGCATATGCCCACGGCTGAGCTGCGTCTGGAAATGCAACAAACGATGCAAAAAGATGCCGCGGTGTTCCGCGCGAACGAAACACTTGCGGACGGGAAAACCGCCATGGAAAATGTCGCCGACAAATGGTCCGACGTGGGCGTCACCGACCGCAGCCTTGTGTGGAACTCTGACCTGATGGAGACGCTGGAACTGGCCAACCTCATTCCCAATGCGGTGGCCACCATCACCGGGGCCGAGGCACGTAAAGAAAGCCGCGGTGCCCATGCACACGAGGACTTCCCAGAGCGCGATGACGAGAACTGGCGCAAGCACTCGTTGATTTGGTTCAAAGGCAACAAAGCCAGCCTTGGCTACCGCGGCGTGCACGAACAGCCGCTGACCAGCCACAATGATGGCGGCATCGACCCCAAGAAGATCGCGCCGAAAAAGCGGACGTTCTAAACCATGCCAGCCGCAGCACCTGAAACCGCTGCAGAGCCAACTTTTGGGACCTATGCACCCAAAGGGGGTGTTGCGGCTGCTTTGGCGCTGACACAACGCATGCCAATCGCGCGCGGTAAAATGCGCAGCATCACGGCCAATTGGTTGGACAAGGTAGATGAGGCCGTCTTTGACGTGCAGCGCTGGGGCGCCAATTTGCGCCTGCGACTAGATAATGTGTGTGAACGCAAAGCGCTTGTTTCACCTGCGTCTTTTGACAATGCGGAAATTGACGCGTTGGCGGCGTATCTTACCAAATCCGGGTCTGTTTTCATCGACATCGGGTCAAACGCGGGCTTGTACCCTGTGCGTTTGCTGGAACGAAACGCAGACCTGCGTATCGTCGCGATGGAGCCAAACCCGACAATGCTGGCACGTTTGCGTGCGCATCTTGGGTCGCTGAACCCGCATTTTGCGCAGAAAGGGCGGATCACAGTTGTCCCCTGTGGTGTGTCCGAAGGGGCAGGCACTGCAAGTTTGCACATTGACGGCGAAAACCTTGGCGCCAGTGGGATCGCAGCGAAGGCATCGAACGCCGTTTCGATTGAAATCGAGGTCAAGCCTTTGCTGGATATCCTGCAAGAAAACGAAGTTACACAGATTGATGCGCTTAAGATTGATGTGGAGGGGCACGAAGACAAAGCGCTGCTGCCGTTTCTTCAGGTCGCGGACGATGCGTTGCTGCCACGGGCAATCTTGATGGAAATATCGCACGGAGACAAATGGCAGGGCGATATGATGCAAGCACTTGCGGACCGTGGTTATCGCGTCAAGCTCAAAACCCGACTGAACACCCTGTTTGACCGAACAGGTGCGGCATGAGTGCGATGCTCAAAGATCTGCGCCGCACCGCGCGCACCGAAGGCATGGCGCTCGGCCCGTTCAAGACCTGTGCGCCGTTCCTGCGCAGCTACGGGTTTCAACCTGATGTCGTCTTTGATGTGGGCGTTGGCGACGGCACGCCGTGGCTATATCGTAGCTATGCGGATGCGCGGTTTGTACTCATCGACCCGCGCGAAGACTGCGGCGAGGCGGTCAAAGCGAAAGGCGTTTTGAAAGACTTTCATTTCCACGCCACGGCATTGGGTGCAAAAGATGGCATGGGGCAATTGCAAATGCCGTATTCGGACAAAGGCCAGCGGCCTGACATGGCCAGCCTACGCACGCGTACCGACAAATTGGCAAACTCTATTCTGCGTGTCGAAGAACACAGTGTGCCTGTGCGCCCGTTGGACCAGATCGCAGTCGCTTACCCGGGCCGGGCTGGGCTAAAGATCGACACCGAAGGCTTCGAATTAGAAGTTTTGCAAGGCGCGCAAGAAACTCTGCTGCGTTGTGACTTTGTCATTCTGGAGCTTTCTGTGAGCCCGCGGTTCGAAGGGGTCGGGCTACCATCGGCTGCCATTGCTGCATTGGCGCAAGCCGGGTTGGAAATGCGCGACGTGCTGCATGTGGGCGCAGGCCCGGGCAAAAAGGCGCATCCGCGCTATCTCGATGTTCTTTTCACAAGGTGGGCTTCATGATCCGTTACATTTTACCCGTTGTATTCGTTTTAGGTGCCTGCACCGATATTCAAAACGCAACCGATCAAGCCGGGCGCAGTGCTGCCAAGACGATCATCCCGGAGGCCTTGGCAGTTTACTTCCCGCAAGTGCCTAAAGCGCTCTTTTCGCCCTTCACAGATTGCATTGTCGACAACGCCGACGCCAAAGAGGTGCAATCGCTAGCCGCTGATGCGGTTGTGGGTGTAGATCAGGGCACCGCAGATACAATACGCGCCGTGCTGGCGCGCCCGACAACTCAGCAATGTCTCGTGCAGGCCGCCCCTGCTGCGACACTGGCCCTATAGACCAAAGACAGGAGACCGATCCATGGTTCAACTGACACTGCCTAAAAATTCGCGCATGACGACAGGCAAAACATGGCCCAAACCGGAAGGGGCCACAAATCTGCGCAAATTTCAGATTTATCGCTGGAACCCCGATGATGGGAAAAACCCATCTGTGGATACTTATTTCGTTGATCTCGATACCTGCGGGCCCATGATTTTGGACGCGCTGATCAAGATCAAGAATGAGATTGATCCGACGCTGACCTTCCGCCGCTCGTGCCGCGAGGGCATCTGCGGCTCTTGTGCGATGAACATCGATGGTATCAACACGCTGGCCTGTATTTACGGGATGGATGAGGTGAAGGGCGACGTGAAAATCTACCCGCTGCCTCACATGCCTGTGGTCAAGGATCTGATCCCGGACCTAACGCATTTTTACGCACAGCACGCGTCGATCATGCCGTGGTTGGAAACCAAGACCAACCGCCCAGCGAAAGAGTGGAAGCAGTCTATTGAAGACCGCAAGAAACTCGACGGGCTTTATGAGTGTGTGATGTGCGCATCATGTTCCACGTCTTGCCCATCTTACTGGTGGAATGGTGACCGTTATCTTGGGCCGGCAGCGTTGCTACACGCCTATCGCTGGATCATCGATAGCCGGGACGAGGCCACGGGAGAGCGTTTGGATGATCTTGAGGACCCCTTCAAGCTATACCGTTGCCACACGATCATGAACTGCGCCAAGACATGCCCCAAGGGCCTGAACCCAGCAGAGGCAATCGCAAACATCAAAAAGATGATGGTCGAACGCCGCGTCTGATCCGGTGCAAGATCCGTTCTGGATGGCGATAGGCCTCGCAACATTTGCGGGGCTGTCCATCCCTTTGGGGGCTTGGTTAGCCAACTGGCGCATAAAGCTGTTGCCGGATTGGGCCGAGACAGAGGCCCGCCACGGCGTTATGGCCTTTGGCGCTGGCGCACTACTGGCGGCTGTGGCTTTGGTCTTGATCCCTGAAGGCATGGCACGGTTAAGTTCTATCCCAGCCTTATTTTTGTTTGTGCTGGGCGGTATTGGCTTTGCGTGGATTGATGCCCGTATCAAAAAGCGGGGGGGCAAGGCGGCACAATTTATTGCCATGATGATGGATTACCTGCCCGAGGCGCTTGCCCTTGGTGCGGTGATCTCGGGCGACCTTGCGACGGCTATTTTGGTGGCTGCATTGATCTGTCTGCAGAACCTACCTGAAGGGTTCAATGCGATGCGCGAAATGCAAGAGGGGGGTGCCACGCCGCCTGGGTGGTTGTTTCTGGCGGTTGTGCCTCTGGGGCCGTTGGCAGCCTTTGTCGGTTTGACATTGCCTCCTGATTTTGAGCCTGCCATCGGGGCCGTTATGATGTTGGCGGCGGGCGGCATTCTATATCTGATGTTTGAGGATATCGCGCCGCAAGTGCCGCTTGAGAATACGATGATCCCGCCACTGGGTGCAGTGTTTGGGTTTGCGCTTGGTCTGGCGGGGGACATGTTGATCTGATGCATATTGTAATAGGTCTTCTAATTGCATTCGTCATCGTTGCCTTTTTCGCACGTCGGAACAAAGCCACGCGCAAGTGCCGGTGGCGCGCAGACAAGACCGGCGATCGTGGCGCTTTGCGTAAATATCACTGTGCGGCCTGTGGTGCAGAAAGTTTCACCGCCAAACCCGGCCCGCCACGGGAGTGCAAAGCTGATTTCATCTGAATGGCCCGTTGATCTTTTGTGCAACAGCGGCGACACCTAAGGCATTAATAACAAACAGCGTAGACCAAACGGAGACAGCATGCAGAAACCTGTAGACGCAGAGGCGCGACGCGCAGTTAAACCCGTGGTCTGTTATCCGGTTCAGACGCTACCGCCCAGCAATCTTGCGCTGTACCAAACGGCCCGGGATACGGCGGATAAAGTGGATGAAATCACCGTGCCGCCCCGACAGGCCCGCTGCTTTTCCGCGCCTGCTGGTCATTTCTTTCGCATCACTTCTATCGAGGGGCCGCAGGTTGGGGACTTGAACCTGCACAATGCCGACGACCTGACCGAACGTTTTTATTCAGGGAAGACCCGCGCGCTGCATGGCACGCATATCACCACTGGCGAGCAGATGTGGTCTAGCTTCCCGCACTTGCGGCCCATGGCCACCATCATTGAGGATACGTTGAACTGGTACGGTATCGATGCTTTTGGGGGATCTGTACACGATGTGATTGGGACACGCTGTGATCCCTATACCCATGCACTGCTGTCGGGTGGGGGGCAGTACCATCACTGTTGCCATTCCAATCTGACACGTGCATTGGCAGATCATATGGGCGTGTCCCGCGCCGAAGCAGAAACCTTGGTCCATGACGTGCTGAATGTGTTTATGTGCACCGGTTTTACCCGCGATACAGGCCAGTATTTCATGAAGGCCAGCCCGGTACGCCCCGGCGATTACATAGAATTTTTTGCCGAAATCAATCTGTTGGGCAACCTGTCAGCCTGCCCGGGGGGGGATTGCTCCACCACGCATTCCAGCGATACGGCCGCGTGCCACCCCATGCTGGTCGAAGTGTTCAAACCTGCTGAGGGCGCGTTGAGCGGATGGACGTCGCCTGCGCAAAATACGTACAACCAGACGCACGGAGAATAAATGTCAGGCGAAAGCGGCTTCGAGCGCTATTTCTACCATATCGCCAAAAGTCTTTTCGCGATCCTCAGACGGCAGTGCTTCGCCAGTCTGCAAATGGTCACTGACCGTCAGCACTGCCAAGGCGCGGCGTCCGTGACGGGCGGCCAATGTGTAAAGCTCTGCCGCTTCCATTTCCACGCCCAAGATCCCGTGTCGCACCATTTGTTCGTCTAGGTCCGGGCGTTCAGCGTAAAACACATCGGATGAATAGATACCGCCGACGTGTGTTGTGGTACCTTTGTTTTGGGCGGCAGTAACCGCCGCTGCCAAAAGGCCAAAGTGCGCTGTTGGGGCAAAGTTCACTTCACGGAAGATACCAGAGGACGGTGAGGTGATTGTTGTGGCTGACATCGCGATAATGACATCGCGCACAGATACAAATGGCTGCATCCCGCCACATGATCCAATACGGATCAGCGTTTGTGCATTATAAGTCGAGATAAGCTCGTTCGCGTAAATCGACAAAGACGGCATACCCATCCCAGACCCCTGGATTGTCACGCGGTGGCCTCGCCACGTGCCTGTAAACCCCAGCATTCCGCGAACCTCATTCACCAGTTCCGCGCCGTCAAGAAAAGTCTCTGCAGCCCATCGGGCGCGATACGGATCGCCCGGCATGAGCACTGTTTCAGCAATTTTGTCGCGATCAGCGCCAATATGGATTGTCATCTTAAATTCCTTGCGCGGGGTAGGGTGCAGTTAACTGCACCTTACCTTCACCCGCAAGCAAAAGCCTACTCTGCTGCAACTGCCTTTGTGTCAGCCAAGGTCACAATATCCATCATAATCGTGTTCAATTCAAAGTCTTTTGGCGTGTACACGCGTGCCACCCCCATGGCGCGCAAGCGCTCGGCATCGTCATCTGGAATAATTCCACCGACGATCACAGGTATATGCCCTAGTCCTGCCTGACGCATTTGGGCCATCAGATCTTCGACCAAAGGAATGTGCGAGCCGGACAGGATTGATAGGCCAACAACATGTGCTTCGTCTTGCACGGCCGCATCGACGATTTCGGACGGAGTGAGGCGGATGCCTTCATAGGCGATGTCCATACCGCAATCGCGGGCGCGGACTGCGATTTGCTCTGCCCCGTTTGAATGACCATCTAGACCGGGCTTGCCAACCAGAAATTTCAAACGGCGCCCTAAGTTGTCACTGACAGCATCAACGGCTTGGCGTAGTTCATCCAGCCCTTCGGTTTTGTTAGACCGCGCACCAGAAACACCAGTGGGTCCACGGTATTCGCCATGCACCGCGCGCATTTCTGCAGCCCATTCACCCGTTGTGACACCTGCTTTGGCGGCCGCAATTGATGCGGGCATAATGTTTGCACCATTGGCAGCAGCTGTGCGAAGTGCGGCGAGTGCGGCGGATACCGCTTGTGTATCGCGGTCTGCACGCCATGCGTTTAAACGCCCGATTTGTTCTGCTTCTACTGCGGGGTCCACAACCATAATCCCGCCGTCTCCGGTCATCAGTGGCGAGGGTTCGCCTTGTTGCCATTTGTTCACGCCAACGACGACGGTCTCGCCTGCCTCAATCCGACCCAAACGGTCTGCATTACTGTCGACAAGGCGTGATTTCATATAATCGATTGCTTCGATCGCGCCGCCCATGCTGTCTAGGTTGGCAAGCTCTTGCCGCGCCCCGTCTTTCAGTAGCTCGACCTTGGCGTCTACTGCGGGGTTACCATCAAATAAATCGTCGAATTCCAACAGGTCCGTCTCGTAGGCCATGATTTGCTGCATCCGCATAGACCATTGTTGGTCCCATGGGCGGGGCAGGCCAAGGGCTTCGTTCCAAGCGGGCAGTTGCACCGCACGCGCACGTGCTTTCTTTGAAAGCGTCACCGCCAGCATCTCGATCAAGATGCGATACACATTGTTTTCGGGTTGCTGCTCTGTCAGCCCCAGCGAATTAACCTGAACGCCATAGCGGAACCGGCGGAATTTTGGATCCTCGACCCCATACCGCTCCAGGCAGATCTCATCCCACAGGTCAACAAAGGCGCGCATCTTGCACATTTCGGTCACGAAACGAATGCCTGCGTTCACAAAGAATGAAATGCGGCCCACCAATGCAGGAAAATCTTCTGCCGGGACGCGCGGTTTCAACGCATCAAGCACCGCCGTCGCGGTGGCCAGTGCAAAGGCCAGCTCTTGTTCGGGTGTCGCACCCGCTTCTTGCAGATGGTAGGAACACACATTCATCGGATTCCATTTTGGAACATTGGAATAGCAGTACTCAGCCACATCCGCGATCATCTTCAGGCTGGGCGCAGGGGGGCAGATATAGGTCCCGCGGCTTAGGTATTCTTTGATAAGATCATTCTGCACCGTGCCTTGCAGCTTTGAGATATCTGCGCCCTGTTCTTCTGCGACAGCAATATACAACGACAAAAGCCAAGGTGCCGTCGCGTTGATCGTCATCGACGTGTTCATCTGATCAAGCGGAATTTGGTCAAACAGCGTGCGCATATCGCCCAGATGACCAACCGGCACGCCAACTTTGCCCACTTCACCCCGGCTTAGAATGTGGTCACTGTCATATCCGGTTTGCGTCGGCAAATCGAAAGCGACGGAAAGACCCGTTTGACCTTTGGCAAGGTTTGAACGGTAGAGCTCGTTTGACGCTTTCGCGGTAGAGTGCCCTGCATAGGTACGGATCAGCCAAGGGCGGTCTTTCTGCGATTGCGTCATTTTCTTCGTCCTGAATCAGATTGGGTAATTTTCTTACGCGCAAGCTGTCATATGCGGAAGATTATATCAACACGTTTTTGCCGCGCTGCAGCAGAGCAGGTGCCTTTCAGCGTTATTTTTCCGTTGGAAGTACTTGTTTGGCTTAGACTGAGGGCCAGTCGTCTTCGGTGCGGTCCGGAAACCCTATGAAAGCCACAGATCGCGGGCCTTACACAGACAAAAAGGTTTACCGCGACGCTGATTCTTGAAACAAACGCGCATGACTTCGACCGTAGAATTGCCGCTTTGGTTCTTTGTGCTGATCCTGCTCTTTGCGGCGGTGACCTTTGCGTCGCATTTTCTGTTCCCTTCTGTGCGGTGGTTTTTCAGGCGACGTCTGGAACGTGCTGTGGCGCGGTTGAACACTAAACTTACCCGCCCGATTGAGCCATTTAAGCTGGCGCGCCGCTACGACATGATCCAGCGTTTGATTTATGACCCTGAAGTCACGCAGGAAATCGTAAACTACGCCAAAGAGCATGATGTGCCCGAAAACGTGGGTTTTGAAAAAGCGCGCCAATACGCCCGAGAGATTGTCCCCAGCTTTAGCGCCGTGACGTATTTCGGCCTTGGCACGCGCATGGCGCGCCTTTTGGTCAATTCGATTTACGAAGTCTGGACCGGGCCGCGCAACGATGATGTGATCCGCGACATACCCAAAGATGCGACAATTGTCTTTATCATGAACCATAGATCCAACATGGACTATGTGTTGGTTACCTATCTGGCCGCTCAAGCCTCTGCTCTGTCTTATGCTGTGGGGGAATGGGCGCGGGTCTGGCCGCTTAGCCGTTTGATCCGCATGATGGGTGCATACTTTATAAGGCGTCGCGCGCGCGGTGCGCTGTACCGCAAGGTGTTGGCGCGGTATGTGCAGATGGCAACGGCGGGTGGGGTGGCACAGGGTATTTTCCCCGAAGGCGGGCTTAGTCTGACCGGGCAGCTGATGCCGCCCAAAATGGGGCTTTTATCTTATCTTGCAGAAGGCTCCTCCTTATCTGGCCGCGACGT
>JBGCDB010000047.1:0-58965 GCA_045104955.1 Roseobacter sp. | reverse complement strand
GCAATGTCTACCACATGCACAAAACCATGGCTGGGCCCGATGGAGCCTGCCACCACCGGGTAGCCTTCGGGCATATCGCCAAGGTCGCGCATGACCCCATCGGTCAGCGTGCCTGCAAGGCCAAAGGATTTGTGAATGTTGGTGTTGATCTCGCCCCAATAGGCCCCAATCGCATTGGGTACATCCAGATCCTGCACCACGGCCACTGCAGGACGCGGTCCTTCGGCCATGTGCTTGTAATAGGCCATGCGACGCGCCTTGATCACGTCCGGTGTTTCCGTCGGCGGTGCCACCGCCTGAATACGTGCGGTGCGGGCATAGCCGACCATTGCGGACTCGTTTGGGGCAGAACACAGCATCGTGCCGCGCGTAAAGGCGTTAAACCCGCGCTTGCCTTGTGCCACTTCGATGGCGTTGCAGACAGTTGGAGTATCGACCTCTGTCAGTAATGTGTGCAGGTCCGCGTCCATCAGCGTGCAGCCGCGATCGCGGCCCCTTCGGACAGGGATTTCAGCTTTGCGTAAGCGATATCCGGATCAACCGACCCAAAGCCTGCAAAGGTGCCAAAGCCACAATCAGACCCGGCGATCACGCGGTCTTTGCCCACAATGGGGACAAAGCGTTCAATGCGTTGCGCCACGACCTCGGGGTGTTCGACGAAGTTCGTCGTGGTATCGACAACACCCGGCACAAGCACCTTGTCGTCTGGGATATCAGCCTTGCGGTCGCGGAACACGGCCCATTCATGTGCGTGCCGTGGATTGGAGGTTTCAAAAAGCACATAACGCGATTTGGTCGCCATGAGCGTGTCAAAGACCTTTTCCATGCCGATATCACAAACATGAGGGCCCTCGTAGTTGCCCCAACAGATGTGGATGCGCACTTTGTCTTGTGGAACATTCGCAAGCGCATGGTTCAGTGCCTCAACATGGGCACCCGCGATCTTGAGGAATTCAGCATCTGATAGGTCGTTGAAAAGCATATGACGTGACAAGGCAAGGTCGGGGCAATCGAGTTGAAGGTCCAGACCGGCGGCAACAATCGTCTCGTATTCCTCGCGCATCGCATCCGCCAAAGCAGCCAGATAGGCGTCGCGGGTGGCGTAGTGATCGTTTTGCAAAAACAGCGAAATGACGCCGGGAGATGCGGCGTTCATAAAACCGCGCTCGACCCCATGGGCGACCATTGCAGCCTTGAGGTTGGCGATATCTTTGCCCAACTCCCCCTGCCCTTTGGATTTCACATCCCCCGTACACATGGGGCGTGCGTATTTTGGCGTGCCCCCGTCGTCGGCCAGCCGTTTCAGAAAAGTAGGAAACTTTTTGAGATCTGCCGGCGCATTGCGGGGGCTATCCCCAGAAAACCCAGTGTAGCGGTCCTTGACGTAGGTGGCATAGGAAATCTTGGACGTTTCACCGTCGCTGACAATGTCGACCCCAGCAGCCACCTGTTGTGCGACCGTATCTGATACCGCCTGCGCCATGGCTGCATCAAATGCAGCTATGTCATAGGGTTCATCGCGTTCGCGAGCAAAGATGAAATCTACCACCTCTTGCGTGCGGGGCAGGCTGCCGACGTGAGTTGTTTTAAGTGTCATGGGTCAGTCCTCATCTTTGCGCGCCATTAACACGGAATGGCGGTTTGTCTCGGGGTCTTCGGCCAGAAAGCCAGTCAGGCGCAAGCCGTTTTCTTCCAGACAAGTGGCATATTGCGCCGGAGACAACGACGCATGATAGACCTGCTCATCGCCGACCGCGCCAAAAACTTCGCCTGCTTTCGGGCCAACTGTCATAAGAAGCGATCCACCCGGCGACAGATGCGCTGCCATTCGGGCGATGGTGCTGCGTTGGTCCTCGGGCGGCAGGTGGAAAAAACTGTCCCATGCGATGATGCCGTCAAACACCTCGCCTAGATCAAGTGCGCGCATGTCAGCCTGTCGCCAATCGCCATCCGGCCAACGGGACCGGGCGATGTCCAGCATGTTTTGGGCAAAATCCACCCCTGTCACGTGGAACCCTTCGACGGTAAACCACCGCGCGATCGGCTCTCCCGATCCACACCCCAGATCAAGTACCCGCCCGCCCCGCGTCAGGCAGGCTGCGAAACGCGCAAGCCAGCGCGCCTCGAACAAGGAACGCGAGCGTTGCGCATCATAAACCGCCGCTTGGCGTTCATATACATCGCGGACGTCTTTGGCGTCGTTTTCTACCTCTGCCATGTCAGCCCAGCCGGATCACCCGTGCCCACGATATGATAAAGGCTCGCGTCACCTGTCATAGAGGGCACCACGTTGTGCATGACACCTTCAGGCACCGACATCGTGTCACCGGGCGCAAGCGTGGCACTGCCCCCGTCCCACGTGACGCGCCAATGGCCGCGCATAGGCATCAGAACTGACGGGCGGTCGTGCAGGTGCATGTCTTCTGTGGCCGAGCCACGCGTGATCAGATCAACTTCAAACCCCGGCTTGTCGCGCAGCATGCTACTGACACCGATAACCTTGGCCGGGGTGCGGTCTGCCAGCGCCACCATGTCCCAATATCGCGCCACATAGTGTGGCACCACATCTGCTGTTGTAGGCTCGGGGTAAGACTTGAGCGCCTCTTCCGTCAAAACAGGCATCGGTCCGACGCCATCCGGCAAGGTTTGGCCCTTTTTGGTATCATAAAGCTTGCCTTCCTGCGATAGGACAAGCCCGTGTGACGCGGCATCCTCAATCACTTGCGGGGCCCAGATCACGCCGCCGCCGGCATCATCGCCCCCCAAGATCGCCATGATCATCCCATAGTCATGGCCGATGTTTTCAAAGCCGCGAAAGATGCCCGTGGGGATATTGAAAATATCTCCCTCTTCCAGCGTCACCTCGCCTGCATCGCCGTAGCGCCCCCAGAAAAAGCGCCACCGGCCTTTGAGCACAAAAAACACTTCGGCCGTGCGGTGACTGTGCAGCGAATTCCGGCATTTCGGCGGCTGGCCTGCAGCGCCGATGTTAAACCCGTGCGGAATGGCGATGTGCACGTGTTGGTCCGGGCTTTCCGAGACGCCCCCACCAATGATCGTAAAGTTTTCTTTTTGGTCTGAACCGGGGGTATGCGCATCAATAAAGGCGGTTTTGCAAGGGCGCAGATCGCCATAGCGAACGATGCGGCTTTCCATTTCAGCAGGTGTCATGTCATTCTCTTTTTTCTGTTTTGGCGCAACGGTGCCCGCGCAAAGGCGGGTCTTTATCCAGTTTGCAACAATATCTGTTTCCAGATCGTCGTTTCATCGTAAATCACATATTCGCGGCGCAGCCCCCATGGGCCGAACTCCGCGTGGCAAATGCCCAGCAGATAGATATCTGCCCCTGTTGGCGCACCAAAGCTGCCCCAGCCGTCATGTTTGCCCGTCAGTGACCACCGCAAAGCGGCGCGCGGTGGCATCAAGGGATCGTCACGGCCGATCTGGTGGTCAATCTGGAAGGTCGCATTGGGAAAGGACGCGCGCAGGCCCATCCAGAACTGATCAATATCGTCGTGGCTGTGGCCGGTCACACCACCGGGGTATTCGACCTGGCAGGCGCGGTCGTATGCCAACGGGATCGCGGCCATATCAGCGCCCATAATCTGGGTGATGATATCGGCGTATTTCGCGCCCCATTCATTGTCGTTCCCGCGCCCTTTGTAGGGGCCCGGTTGATCGGTGGCAGGCGTAAGTGGTTTGACGCAAGCCTCTGGACCGCCTTCGCGCACGATCACATCGGCGGCATAGGCTTTGGGGTCCCAACCCAATTGGCGCACGATGGCGCCTTGGTCGCGGATCAGCCATTCGTCGTTGATCTGGTTATTGATCGCATGACAGTCGGCAAGGATGCGGTAGGTCAGCTTTTTGCCTGTGGCAGCCCCGTAGACCCCATCGTGCCTATGCGTCGCAGTACTCAGCAAGCGGTGCGACGACAGCATGCCTTCTTCAGGTGTGCCCGACCAGATTACATCTTCTCCCAAGAGCGTGCGATCGGGGAATTCTGCAAGCGTGGCCATCGTGGCTCCGATGACATTCTGGTTGCCGATGACCACAGATGCAGGCGAGCGCACGACGATATCGTCCGAATAATACTGGTGCAACGTGGCGATACCGCGGTCTTCCCAGATCTCTTTGGTGATGCCGATGATGTAATCGGGAAAGTCTTTAAATTTGGGGTCGAAGCCTTGCATTTCGTTATTCCTTGGGTTTGCGGGCCGAGCCGCGGATCATCAACGGGCCATCCAGCACGATGCGGTGCGGTGTGTCATCTGTGCCCGACAGGCGGGCCATCAGCGCATGGGTCGTCTCTGTGACCATGCGGTTGGCTGGTTGTCGCACGGTTGTCAGGTCATAGCTGGGCCAGTGTGCCAAAGTCACGTCGTCATAGCCCACGACAGACACATCTTCTGGCACGCACAAACCCATTTCAAACCGCAAGACATCCATCACAGCAAAAGCCATATGATCATTGGCCACAAACACCGCATCGGGTCGATCGTGCCTGCTGAACATCTGACGTGCCGCGTCCTTGGCCATTTCAAAATTGAAATTGCCGACACCGCGCGCAAACAGGTCAATCCCCGCATGACTAAGCCCCTCAACAAAGCCCGCCTCGCGGTCGATCTGGGTCGAGGCGCCTTCCCAGCCGGCGATATGGGCAATCCGTTCATGCCCGCCCGCAACGAGAAAATCAGCCAGTTTGCGCCCCCCCGCGACATTGTCGGACGTAACCGACGTCAGCCGATCATCATATTGATGCCGGTTGAAAAGAACCAACGGGATGCCCAGTCCTTCGCACCGCTGGGTTAGATCATTGGACAGGCCCACTGAGGCCGCAATAATTGCATCCACTTGGTAATCAAGCAGTTCATCAATAACTGTTTCGGTCGCTGCATGATCGTTTGAGGCCATGAACACAAGAACGTGGTAGCCTTGGGCCTGCAGCGATTTTGACAGCCTTTCGATGGCTTCGGGGTAAAACTGGTTTTCCAGATAGGCCACGACCAGCCCGATAATGCGGCTGCGGCCCGTGTTCATTGCGCGCGCCAACACGTTGGGCCGGTAGCCCAAATCCGAGGCCGCTTTGCGCACTTTTTCGCGAGTGCGCGAGCTGACGGATGCCCCTGGTGTGAAAACACGACTGACCGCCGACCGGCTGACCCCGGCCTTTTCCGCGACATCCAAAGAGGTCACTTTACCCATATGATCGGTACTCAGCCATCAGCCTGCTGTCCAGCCGCCATCAATCAACATCGACGTGCCCGTCACCATAGCCGACGCATCAGAGGCCAGAAAGACAGCCGCGCCCATAATGTCTTCGACCTCGCCTACGCGGGGTAGTTTGATCTTGTCCATGATCCAAGCCAAGCGGTCAGGGTTATCAAGCGTCACCGCGCTAAGCGGTGTGCGGATGAAGGTCGGACAGATCGAATTAATCCGGATGCCAGATTTGCCCCATTCAATCGCCATGGATTTGATCATGCCTTCCAGCGCGTGTTTGGACGCGCAATACACCGCGCGGTCAATCCCGCCCACATGTCCCATCTGGCTGGAGATATGGATGATCGACCCCGACTGGCCTGCCGCCTGCAACGCTTTGGCAGCTTTAGCCGATAAGAAATACGCACTCCGCAGATTGATGTTCATCACCGCGTCATAGTCTTCGGGCGTGGTTTCTACCGCCGGGCTGTGGCGCGCCAGCCCTGCCGAGTTAATAACGACATCAAACGGGGCATCAAAGGCCGCGTCCATGGCGGCTAAATCCGTTTGATCCATTGGCAAAGCTTCAGCCGAGAAACCTGCCTGCGCCATGGCGTCTACAGCCGCTTGCAAAGGGTCAAGACGACGCGCGGCACAGACAACATGCGCGCCCGCCTCGGCCAACGCCACCGCACAGCCCAGACCGATGCCGGATGAGCCGCCCGTGACCAACGCGCGTTTGCCCGTCAGATCCAAACTGGGCGTTTTGGGCAGTTGCGTCATAGCGCTGTTCCTGTCTCAGGATCAAAGCCCGCGCGGGCTTTGTTGAATTCGCGCAGGCGGGCAAAAACATCCACACCAATTTGGTCGTACATATGCAGTAAATCCACCATCACCCAGTTTTCGCGGATCAAACCGTTTTCCACGCGCCAGAAATCAAGGCTACGCATTTCGATCTTTTTATCCACCGGCGCGATACCTAGCCAACCATCATGAGTGATCGACTGGTACATATCTGGCCACCCCGTGACAGCCGCATAGTTCTGATCTCCAAAGAAGTGGTATTCGATCTCGTCCACATATTTACCCCGGTCAGGCATCGCGCTGAGAAACGGGATTTGGTGCCAATGCCGGAACCCACGCTGCCCACGCCCCGTGCCTATGCCTGCAGGACCATACCATGACATGCGCGGATGCCAAAAACGGTCCATCTCCATCACTTCGGGCCCGCCTTGGGACGGGTGCTTTTTAAGATATTCCAGCATATCGATAATGTGCTGACAGGTGGCCATGCCAGCCGCCGCATCGTAGGGGCCCGGCACCAGACCATCGCAGGTTGCAGGCCCCGGCACGTGCCATTCTCTGCCCAATGAAGGCGACATCGGCCATGCACCCGCCTGCATCATTACTTCGGGCAGATCCCAAAGCGCCTGCATCTCGGTGATCTTGCCATTTTCAATGCGGTAGAATTCGTGGAACCGCATATGCACCATATGACCCGTCGCCGGGATATCGAGCCAAGGCGCCATATACGCACCCGTATAGTAACCACCGCACCCAACCCAATCGGCCCCTTCGGGGGTGGGTCCTGCCATCACGATATAATCGCGCCGCTCTAAATCCGGCCAAGCTGCAGCCAAGGGTGCATAGGCGCGATCAACATAAGCATCCACACCTTCGATCGTCTCAAAAGGAAACGCCAACCGAAACACCACGTCCGGTGCACAAACCGCGTGCAAGGCCGCGCGCACAGCATCAAGATCAAAGTCATACATTGCCGCCCGCACCGGAGCGAGCAATGCTTTATGAGTTGAATGTTTATCCATCACGCGCCTATTCCGCAGCCTCTTTGGCCGGAGCCCCTTCGCCGTAGGGCACATTCACGCCACCGTAGCGTCGGACCCGCAAGTTGCATTGTTCCGCGTGCCCGACAAACCCTTCGAGCATGCACAACCGCGACCCATAGGCCCCGATTTCTGCCGCAGCCTCATCGGTCAGGACCTTTTGGTAGCTGTGCGTCTTCAGAAATTTACCCACCCAAAGACCGCCTGTGTATCGTCCAGCTTTTTTGGTGGGCAGTGTGTGGTTTGTACCAATGACCTTGTCTCCATTGGCCACATTCGTACGAGGACCCAAAAACAACGCGCCATAGCAGGTCATATTTTCCAAAAACCAGTCATCGCGTTCCGTCATGACCTGCACGTGCTCTGATGCAATATCATCGGCAACGTGCAGCATTTCTTCCCATGTATCGCAAACGATCACTTCGCCGTATTCATCCCAGCTGACGCTTGCCGTATCGGCCGTGGGCAAGATTGTGAGGATGCGATCAATTTCAGTCAGCGTCTCTTGGGCGAGTTTGCGGCTGTTGGTCAACAAAACCGCAGGCGAGTTGTAGCCATGTTCAGCTTGCCCCAGTAGATCTGTCGCGCACATTTCAGCGTCGACGGTTTCATCGGCAATCACCATCGTCTCGGTCGGGCCTGCAAACAGATCAATACCAACCCGTCCAAAAAGCTGGCGCTTGGCTTCGGCGACAAAAGCGTTACCGGGCCCTACAATCATATGCACCGGATCGATCGTATCAGTCCCAATAGCCATGGCCCCTACAGCCTGAATACCCCCCATGACATAGATCTCATGCGCACCACCCAAGTGCATGGCTGCAATCACCGCAGGGTTCGGCTTGCCCTGAAAGGGGGGCGTACACGCGATGATGCGCGGCACTTTTGCCACGCTGGCCGTGGCCACGGACATATGCGCAGAAGCCACCATGGGAAACTTGCCCCCCGGTACGTAGCAGCCCACCGATTGCACGGGGATGTTCTTGTGCCCAAGGATCACACCCGGCATGGTTTCGACTTCGATATCCAGCATACTGTCGCGTTGTGCTTGGGCAAAATTACGCACCTGCTCTTGGGCAAATTTGATGTCTTCAAGCTCGCGCGGGGTCAGTTGTGCAATCAGGTCGTCGATCTCTTGCTGGCTAAGCTTGAAAGACGCCGGTGTGTACTTATCAAACTTCTGCGATAACTCACGCACAGCCGCGTCGCCGCGGGCTTCAATGTCTGCAAGGATCGCCTCGACCGATGCGCGGGTTTTGGCGTCATCATCCGCGCGTTCTGCGTCAGATTTACCGCGTTTAAGATATTCGATTGCCATGGTTTAGGTTCCTCCCTCGGTGGGGCGCGGCGGCGTCTTTTCTCCTCGGTCGAAAGCCTCCCAACCTTCGCCCCCAAAAACATCCACGCCCAGTTGCGCCAAGACGTGCGGAAAATCGACCATCACCCAATTGTCGGTGATGCGCCCCTCTTCTACTTTCCAAAAATCCATATAGCGGATGTCGATCCGCTTGCCTGTCGGCGCCACGCCCATAAAGGTGCCCGAATGCGTGGCTTCTTGGCGGCCAAAGGCAGCGGCCCATTCCCCCATATAAAGGCGCGCTTCATCCACGCAAACCTTGTCTGAGAAGGCCGCTTGGAACGGTCGCTGCCAGTTGTCTTGGAATTCCTGCAGCCCATTTTTTGTGCCGCAGCCTTGATTGCCCATCCACCGAAAACTTTGGGCGAAAAACGTGCCAATATCGTCAATGCGGTGGTCATTCAAACCATCCACCATGCCTTCGATCACGGCACGGGTGGCGTCTGTTTGGGTCATATCCGTGTCACGTGTCAGCACGGCCTGTTCGGGTCGAGATCCTTTCATGGGATCATCCTTTCATCATGGAATAAGGGAGGGCTACAGATTGCGCCCGCCCTTTGATGAAATCCCTCGGCATCCGGTTGAGCGCCGGGTGGCGTTGCATGAAACCTGATCTGGCTTGGCTGCTCATTACCCTTTGACTGCCCCCGCTGTCAGACCGCTGACGATCTGGCGTTGGAAAATCATCACCAACAAGAACAAGGGCGCCGTAATAGAAACCGCCGCCGCCACCGCCTCGACCTGATCGGTTGTGGTTGTTTCGCGATTAAAATACCCGGCAATCGCAGGCACCATCGTTTGGTTTTGCGCATCCAACAACAAGGATGTGACCAGAAAGTCATTGTAGCCCAACAGGAAAGAAAACAATCCCGTGGTAATCACACCCGGCCACATGACTGGCATGATCACGCGGCGGAACGCTTGGAAATGCGAACAGCCATCAACACGTGCGGCTTCGTCCAGTTCTGCCGGAATATTTTGAAAGAACGACCGCAACATCCAGATCGTAAAGGGTTGATTGATCGCAACCAGCACCGCGATGACCGCCCAAGGTTGCCCATAAAGTGTGGGGGCGCCTTCGCCAAAGAGCGGCCGCAGGATTTCAGATGAGTTGATGAACACCGGCAAGTACCCCGCCACCAGTACTGAATGCGGCAGAGCCCGGAAGACCAGCGCCAGGATGAGCAGCCAAAACGCCAGATCCGACCCCGACCGCGCAAGCCCGTAGCCTGCAAGTGTCCCCACGGTGAGCGACACGGTCACCACCCCTGCCGTCACAAGCATGGAGTTCAAGAAGTTGCGGTAAAACTCGTTCTCGCCCCAAACCGCCACATAGTGTTCGGTGGTCAGTCCAAGGATCGGGTTTCCAACAGGGCCAAGCATGCTGTTGAGCGGGCCAAGGACCAGCGGCAACAGTCCAAAGAATATCAGAACAAACCCAATGGCATAAATGATTGCGCCAAACACCCATCCCAGCACGATCAGCCCAGGCGGGCAGTATTGCCGCACCAGTCCCGGTAGCCGCGTAAACGCCCAACGGATTGCAAAATACAGCACCACCAACCCAACGACGATATCCAAGATGGACAGACCATCACCATTGGCGCGCGTAGCAGGCCCGGTAATCACATCCCAAGGGCTTGCCGCAAAGGCATCCACTGGGGATTTAAAGCTCATCACCGCGATCCAAAATATTGGGAAGGCGGCGATGACGCACCAAAAAGCAAGAAATGTGCCGGAGGAAAAACGCAGTGCGAAAGACTGCTGCATAGCCTTTGAGGTATCAGACATCAGTGTGCACTCCCTTTGTGGTCGCGCCAAGTGCGGCGCAGCGGCCAGATCAGCAAGAACACGATCCCGATCATGGTCAGCATTGCGGACGCTGATGCCCGGCTAATCGCACGGTTGCCCGCATCGTCTGGCGTCATAAAGTCATAGGTCAGCCACTGCAGCGAGATCACATGTGCCTGGCTGCGGAAGCCTACGATGGCTTCGAATTCACGGTAGGTATCCATCAGGTGAATAAGCGCGATAAATACGATAAGCGGCATCAGGTGCGGAATAATGACATGGCGCAGGCGTTCCCAGCGGTTGGCCCCGTCGATAACCGCGCTTTCAAGCGTGTCCATGTTCACTGTCTGCAGGCCAGCATAAAAGATCACAAAGGCAAAGGGGGCGGAGCTCCAGACCTTGAAAAGGTACATCAACAGCTCAATCGTCCATCCTTGCGCAAACATCGATATATTCTGGCCCGTCCACCGCTCTAGCAGCGCGGTCAAGATGCCATCGCCTACGAACAGCCAGTAAATCGACAATGCGCCGATCACGGGCGTTATGATGAACGGCAATAGCGAGACAAATATAATAGGACCACGGATCGCACGGGTGGCATTGTTCACGGTGATCGCGATGACCAACCCGACACCAAGCACTAAAGGCAAGGTGAGCAAAGTATAGGTCAACGTGAAGCGCAGAGCGCTCCAGAAGTTAATCTGCATGATGTCGTTCCAGCTGCCATTGCCGACGGCTTCCCAGAACTTGTCCATTTGCAGTACGTTTTGATAGCTTTGCAAACCCACCCAACTGGTTTCGGTCATGGTCTTGCCGTTGTCATCAAGCACCGGCACGGTCTTCATCTCTGTGGTGCAAGTCTGGGTGAGAAAACCCGGCGTGCAGGTTTCGACTTCAAGCTGTTCTACAATCGGCTGCGTGACCTGAAAACTCTGGATAAGAACGCTGACCAAAGGCGCCGCAATAAAGAGCAGCATCATAAAGACAGAAGGACCAACAAAGGCTGCAAATGTCTTGAATTTCATAGCGCGTTCCTTTTGGCAAAGAGGTGTGCGAGTCTTCAGCCGGGTCTGCAAAGCGCATCTGTCTTGCGCTTGGCACATCCGCCTAAAGGCAGGGATGGACTGGCCGAGGACCCCGGCCAGTCTCTGTCGTTTTTATTCCAACACGCCCGCTTCTTTGGCGGATGTTGTGTAGGCTTCGTCGATGGCGACCAGTGTCGCGGCTGCGTCACGCGCACCCGTCAGGAAGGCAGGAAGCTCGTTGCCCAGTGCTGTGTGCAGCAGACCCATCTGTGTTGTTGAGGGGTATGGGGGTGGTGCCGGCTGCGCAGTCGCCGTTTCAATCGCACCTTTAGCGATTGCTGTAGGCGCATAGCCCGGGACCAGCCAGATCGCTGCATCGTTGTTGGCTTGGACCATCGTTTCATCAAGACCTTCCATCGCCAAACGGAATGCGGCGTCTGCCTCTTCGTCTGTGATGTTTTTAGCGATCACGATACCGTCCCACCATAGTGTGGTCGCAGGCGCGCCGTCAGCCATAGCTTTGGGGGCCGCAGCCATCGCGACTTTGCCGACAACTTGGCTTTCTGCCTCGTCGTTCATTGCACCTGCGCGGCTGGCCCAAAGGTTCGCCATCGCGATTTTACCTTGTTGGAACTGCTGCTGCACATATGTGGAATCGCTCACCAAGACTTCTGGGTCCGCGTACTCAAGCGCAGCTTTCATCGTACCCAGTGCCTTTAGACCAGCTTCGGAATTAACGGCAGTCGTGTTGTCGTCATTGAAAAAATTACCGCCGAAACCGGGGTACATGTTCACGAATTCCTGCGCGAGGTTCCAACCGGATTTCATTGTGGCGCCAAGAGGATAATCAACGACACCCGCCTCGGCGATCTTGTCTGCTGCGGCGTAGACTTCAGCCCAGGTCTCCGGCACGGCAATGCCCAGATCAGACAGGATATCTTCGCGGTACATCAGGTGCTGCGTGTTTACCATCATGGCGATGGCCATGATTTCACCGTTCACCCGGATCAGTTGGTTAGGGCTGAGGTTCTGACCATATTTGGCGACCAGATCATCCAGTGGGCGGATTGTGCCTGCGTTCAGCAGCGGTGTGATCGTCCCGTTGGACACACCACCGATTTGATACAGTGATGGGTTGGCTTCAAAAGCCGCCGGTTGCTTTGTGCGGAACTCTTGGTCGAGCTCGGCTTGGAAATTACCGCACTCCCCCATAGCATCTGTTACGGCCTTCCATGCCTCGAACCCTGCGCTCAGCGACTTGATTGGCACCTCGTTTTCGTAGGAACATGCAGCAAAAGCCGCGCTTCCCATAAGCGAGACAACACCCGCCAGTGCAATTTTCTTCAAAAACATATGCAAACTCCCTGTTGCAGTTAGGTCGGGTGCATCTTGCAAGACTGCACCCTTCATTGGCCCCCGAAAGGGCATAGATCGTCAGGTCGCGTCGATGCGCGCCCCGCTTTGCTTGTCAAACAAATGACAAATCGTCACCGGAACCGAGAAAGAGATCATATCCCCAATTTCGGCCCGGAATTCTTTATGCGCTTTCACCGACACCAGTTGCCCACCGGCCCGAACAGTCAGCATGGTCGCATCGCCCAACAGCTCGATGGTGTAGATCGGTGCTGTGATCTGGCCAGTGCCGTCTTGGTTGAGTGTGGCATCTTCTGCCCGAAAGCCCAAAGTCACAGGCCCGTCGGTCGCATTCAGCCCTGAAACACTCACATTTGTGCCAGTAAATGTGCCGCCTTCGATGTCACCTTCCATCAGATTCATCGCAGGACTACCAATGAAGCTCGCGACAAAGGTGTTGGCGGGGTTGTCGTAAATTTCTGTCGGGGTGCCTACTTGCTGCACCTTGCCCTGCTTCATCACGACCACACGGTCTGCCAAGGTCATGGCTTCGATCTGATCGTGGGTCACATAGACGGTTGTGACTTTCAATTCGTGACTGAGGTTTTTGATCTGCGCACGCGTCGAGACGCGCAGTTTCGCATCAAGGTTCGACAATGGCTCGTCCATCAGGAACACATTGGGTTCGCGGACGATGGCACGCGCCAAAGCCACACGCTGACGCTGCCCCCCCGAAAGTTCAGCCGGTTTGCGGTGCAAAAAGTCATCGAGCTCAACCATCGCAGAGGCCCGGCGGACGCGTTCGTCATGCTCCGCGTCAGGCACTTTGCGCACCTTGAGCGGGAAACGAATATTCTCGTAGACATTCATGTTCGGATACAGGCCGTAGGACTGGAACACCATTGCGACATCGCGGTCTTTGGGGTCCAGATCGTTAACGACCCGGCCATCGATAATGATTTCGCCTTCGGTTGCGTCTTCAAGCCCTGCGATCATTCGCATCGTGGTGGTCTTGCCACAGCCTGACGGGCCCAAAAGCACAAGGAATTCCTGATCGGCGATTGTCAGATCAAAGTTATCGACACCGACAAAGCTACCCCATCGCTTGTTGATATTGCGTAATTGGATCTCAGCCATAGTGCCCCCACGGTAGCACCCTGCGAAATGCAGGTGTTGCTTGACGCTAGTCACCCACATGCCCGTTTGGCAAGAATTTTTTGCACACGTGTGCAAAAAACCATGCAAACGCCTACAATCAAGGACTGGTTCAACAGGCGGCGCTAAATGTCAGCGCTATCAGCGCCCCATACCGCTGCCCCTTGGAACCAGACCCACTCGCTTTTGACGCGAATCGAAGAAAAAAGCCCCCGCCGAAAGGAAGGGACCTTTTGATAGCAACTGGCTGCGCAGTCTTAAAAGAACGCCTGAACACCTGTTTGCGCGCGTCCCAAGATCAAAGCGTGCACATCGTGCGTCCCCTCGTAGGTGTTCACTGTCTCTAAGTTCATCATATGGCGGATGACCTGAAATTCGCCGCTGATGCCGTTGCCACCATGCATGTCCCGCGACATCCGAGCGATATCAAGCGCCTTGCCACAGTTGTTGCGCTTGACGATGCTGATCATCTCGGGTGCTGCGTTCGCCTCGTCCATCAAGCGGCCCACTTGCAACGATGCCTGCAAACCCAGCGCAATCTCAGTCATCATGTCGGCCAGTTTCTTTTGGAACAGTTGAGTGCCCGCAAGCGGTTTGCCAAACTGATGTCGATCCAGCCCGTACCGGCGTGCCGCATGCCAGCAAAACTCAGACGCGCCCATCACGCCCCAACTGATCCCATAGCGTGCGCGGTTCAAACAGCCAAATGGCCCCTTCAATCCCTGCACATTGGGCAATAGCGCATCATCGCCAACTTCGACGTTATCCATCACGATTTCGCCGGTGACTGAGGTGCGCAGCGACAGCTTATTGCCGACTTTGGGGGCCGACAGCCCTTCCATGCCCTTTTCCAACACAAAGCCACGGATCTTGCCGCCATGCTCCTCAGATTTGGCCCAAACAACAAAGACATCCGCAACAGGCGCGTTGGATATCCACATTTTGGACCCTGTAATCTTGTAGCCCGTCGCAGTTTTTACGGCACGGGTCTTCATGCCGGCAGGATCCGATCCGGCATCGGGTTCGGTCAATCCAAAGCATCCGATCCATTCGCCCGAACACAGCTTGGGTAGATACTTCTTTCGCTGCGCCTCAGATCCATATGCATAGATCGGGTAGATCACCAAAGACGACTGCACCGACATCATAGACCGATAGCCTGAATCCACGCGCTCAATCTCGCGCGCGACGAGGCCATAGGACACATAGGAGCCGCCGAGGCCGCCGTATTCTTCAGGCAAGGTGATGCCCAACAGACCCATGTCCCCCATTTCACGGAAAATGGCGGGCTCCACCGTCTCACTGGCAAAGGCATCGATCACCCGCGGCTGCAGCTTTTCTTGCGCATAGGCAGCGGCGCTTTCCTGAATCATGCGTTCGTCTTCTTGCAATTGTGCATTCAAACGGAACGGGTCGGCCCAATCAAATACCCCCAGATCAGGTGCATCTTTCGCTTTCAGAATGGGTGCTTCGGCATTCATCACATGTCCTTTCACAAACGGTCCGTCACATTATTGCAAGTTTTACAGCAAAAGACTAACGATGCTTAATCCTGCAACTCATGAGAAAAACTCATATGCACACCTCGCGCCGGTTCCTTCCGTCTATCTCTGCATTGATGTGTTTTGAAGCCGTCGCCCGGCTTGGCAGCGCAACTCACGCCGCAGCTGAACTGTCGTTGACGCAAAGTGCGGTGAGCCGGCAACTCAAAACTTTAGAGGATCAGCTGTCAGTGGCCCTACTAGAGCGAAGAGGCCGCAGTCTGGCGTTGACCCCTGCCGGTCAGTCGTATGTACAAGATGTTCGTGATGTCTTGCGGCGGCTGACCCAAGCGTCTGTTTCGGTTCAGACCAATGCGCAAGAAAGTACGTTGAACCTGTCAATCTTGCCTGCCTTTGGCATGCATTGGTTGGCCCCAAGGCTCAGCGACTTTGCCCGCGCACATCCCGAAGTCACGATTAATCTGTCCACCCGACTGGCGCCATTTGACTTCCGCACATCGTCATTTGATGCAGCCATTCATTTTGGGCGCAAGGACTGGCACGGCGCCGATTACCTGCCATTGATGCCTGAAACGGTGGTTGCTGTGTGCGCACCGACACTGATCGCAGAGCCGCTAGAAGACGCCCGCGGTATACTAAAGTACGATCTGATGCACCTAGAGACCCGCCCGAAAGGTTGGGCAAGGTGGCTGCGCGCGCTTGAGATAGAGGCATCTCTGCCACCCGGAATGATGTTTGATCAATTCTCAACCATGGCGCAGGCAGCTATTCATGGACTGGGCATCGCTTTGCTGCCGACGTTCTTCGCCCAGCCATACCTCGCGAGTCGCCAACTTGTTCTCGCGTCACATCACACAACCGAAAGCATTGGCAGCTATTTTCTGGTCTGGCCGCAAGAACGCCAGGAAAGCCGCGCGCTAACCTCATTTCGCACGTGGTTGCGCCACCAAACAGACACATAGTTTAACGGTTCGCCATTTTACCCCCGCGTTTTCTCGCCTAGCGAGAACAGCTGCCACAATTGGGCAATTAGGCTCAATTTAGAAACACTCTGTCACGCCTGTCGATGCCGCGGCCACGCCACCCACATGGCCCTTTTCTGTCCAAATTGACCGGTAGTTCTAGGGCATCTGCTGATTGGGTGGGACCGATCTGAGGACTGTTTTTTGCTGCTTAAGTTTGTTTCACAAGTATCCCTGTTCTGCCTCTGGTTGGTTCCATTCAGCGCTCAAAACGCAATGGCGGATGAACATGTGGTGATTATTCTGGGGTCTGCCTATTTTCCAGAAAAAACACTGGTAGAACAGGGGGATATCGTGCGCTTTGTAAATGTGAGCGGGCGAAATCACACCGTAGTACACGCGGACGGCAAGTGGGCGACACACCCAATGGCCGAAGGCGAAGAGTTATTAGTTGCGATCGAGCCAGACATGGCGGGCACGTTTTTTGGACATGCTAAAACGATCATAACAGGGCGTTTCGATCTCATCCGAGATCCAGTAACGAACTGAGAGTTTACGGTAACGAGTATGGCCTCGCCTTCGGGCGGGGCCGGTTTCTTTTAAAGGGGCTCAATCAGGTCTGGCCCCGAGGCGCGGTTGGAATTCACAGCCCGCGCAACCCGGTGCATTTGCAGGTCATCCTCGTGTGCCGCGCGCATCAAAACCGCAGCACCATGCCCCGCTTCTCCCAACCAAAGCGGCCAGTCACTTGGGCTCAGAACAACAGGCATCCGGTGGTGGATACGAGACATCGTTTCATTAGCTGCCGTTGTAACCAGCGCACAGGTACGTAAGGCTTCACCTTCTGGGTCTTGCCAGTCTTGCCAAACCGCAGCCATCACCAAAGGCGCGCCATCTGCCCGAGTTACATACCACGGGTCCCGCGCACCATCAGCTGTTTTGGTCCATTCATAAAAGCCAGTAGAGACGACCAGTGCCCGACGCGTACGCACCGCGTCTCGAAAGGCAGGCTTTTGCGCAATCGTTTCGGCGCGCGCGTTAATAAGCAAGGGCCCCGCGTTTGTCTTTTTGTACCACCGCGGCAGAAAGCCCCATCGCATTGCCGACAATCGGCGCGGCGCATCTGCTGCACCCGTCACCACATGCACCTGATTTGTCGGGCATACGTTGTAATTAGGCACATTCGGCAACGCGTTATCCGGCTGCGCCCCGAAAAGCTGCGCCATCGCATCGCTAGGAAGCGTTATCGCAAAGCGTCCACACATAGGGCGCAAGGTACCGTCTGTGCCGCCGGGAAACCAGAGCACAAAAAAACACGCCCTCACAAAGCGAGGGCGTGCTAATTTTTTGTATTCCCTTTGGTGCTACTTGGCTGAAATACGACCATCCAGATAAGGCATGTAAGGCGCATTCGCCGCGATGAATTCAGCCGTTACATCCGCAAGGTCGGGTCCAAAATCATATGCGTTTTGCGCATCTTTGAACATCTCATAGCCATCCCCGCCATTGCGCAGGTAGTTATTGGACACCACACCGTATAGCTTATCCGCATCGATCGGTGCACCGCCGACCATCACATCGCTGATCCGGCTGCCTGCGGGTTGGGCGACGTCAAACACAAAGCTCATGCCGGCGACTTGGGGAAAGCGACCTGCACCCTCTTCATGTTGGCTTACGCCATTTTCCAACGCAGCCACGATCGTTGCGCCCGTGACCTGGAAAGTGCTGAGCGTGTTTTGGAAGGGCAGCACTGTAAGCACTTCGCCCATTGTCACGTCACCAGCATCGATACTTGCACGGATACCGCCACCATTCTGGATCGCGATGGAGATGCCTTGATCCTTGACGCGCGCCAACATCGCATCCGCGATCAGGTTGCCCATCGCACATTCCTTGGCCCGGCATTCTTCGCGGACGCCAACGATTTCAGTTGCGGTTTCGGCGACAACTCTGTTGCGGATTTCATCAAGGGGCGCTGCTGCTTCGGCAATGCGCGCAACCGTGGCCGCGTCTGCGATGACGGCTGCATCCATGATCAACGGCTCGCCCATAGCACCGGTGACATTCCCAGCATCATCAAAGGTGACGTTCAATTCGCCCAAGAATTTACCATAGGCGTAGGCCTGAACAATCGCTGTATCGCCCACCATCGTCGGGTATGGGCCAGCCGCACGGTCGCTTGTATTAGACAATAGCGTGTTCGAGTGACCGCCAACGATTACATCAACCCCTGTCGTTTCAGCCGCAACACGCTGGTCCACACCATAGCCAGAATGGCTTAATACGATGATCTTGTTCACACCATCAGCGGTCAGTTTATCGACTTCGGCCTGAACAGCGGCCACCGGGTCAGAAAAAGTGATATTGTCACCGGGGGATGCCAGTTCGTCCGTATCCTCAGGCGTGAGACCAATCAAACCCAACCGTTCACCGCCGCGTTCTATCACAACCGACTTTGGCAATTTATCGGCCAACAAAGGTTCGCGTGTGACATCCGCGTTTGACATCAACACAGGGAAGCTCACCGCGTCCATGAACCCACGCAACACTTCTGGCCCGTCATCGAATTCATGGTTGCCCACGGTCATCGCATCATAGCCTAGTTTGTTCATCATTTCGGCGGCAAGCGCGCCTTTGTAATAAGTATAGAACAGCGTGCCCTGAAACTGATCGCCGCCATCCACCAAAATAGAGTTGTTGCTGCGCGCGCGCGCTTCGGCGACCGCTGTCACCAGTCGCGCGGATCCGCCAAAGCATTTGCCTTCAGCGTCATCCTCAGCCGAACAGCCGCTGTCAAACCTGCTGATGGGTTCAAACCGAGCGTGAAAGTCGTTTGTGTGCAAAATAGTCAAATTGTATTCTGCTGCGGCCATCCCTGCGGTCACGGCAAGCGCCGCGGTGGCTGTTAGGAATCGTTTCATTGTTTTCCCCTCAATACGTTGGTGTCCCCATCGTGCCCCGCTGCACCGCAGGATGTCAAAGCTTGCGTGGCGGCAAGGGGCCAATGCGTGGCAGATCGCCTGTGGTTTGCGCTCTTGACGCATGGGCGCGCGCGGGGCATCACGCAAAACATGTTGATATTCAAAATTTTCCGAGCCGACGAATGGGCCGCTTTGCGCAGTCACGGTGAAACGCGCGGGGCGCCGATTGATGTGGCCGATGGCTATGTGCATTTCTCGACCGCAACACAGGCCGCTGAAACAGCCGCAAAACACTTTGCTGGCGAAACAGACCTAATGTTGCTGGGCGTTGACGTCGACCGTTTGGGAGAGGACCTGAAGTGGGAAGTATCGCGTGGTGATCAGCTGTTTCCACACCTCTACCGCACTCTGCGCATCGACGACGTCGCTTGGGCGCAGCCATTGCCCTTGATCGCGGGCGTTCATCAATTTCCTGCCGGGCTGGACGAGGCAAGCAACGGATGAAACGCTTGGCCGAACAGGCAGCTCTGGCGCTTTTGCGCAAAACGGACCCGGAAGTGGCGCATGGGATGGCGCTTAAGGCGCTCAACACTGGGTTGGCTGCACAACCCGGACCTGTGACATCTGACAGATTGCGGGTGCACCTGGCCGGACTTGAGATGCCAAACCCCATTGGTTTAGCCGCCGGGTTTGATAAAAACGCCGAAGCCATCGCCCCCCTGTCACAATCAGGGTTTGGATTTATCGAGGTCGGGGCAGCCACGCCTTTGGCGCAGCCCGGCAACCCCAAACCGCGTTTGTTCCGCCTGACAGAAGACGCGGCTGCAATTAACCGCTTTGGTTTTAACAACGACGGCATGGAAGTGATTGGCGCGCGGCTGGCCAAGGCGTCATCTGCCGTGCCATTGGGCATCAACCTTGGGGCCAATAAAACCAGCACAGACCGCGCGGGCGATTTTGCCACCGTTATGGCGCATCTGGGCGCACATGTCGGGTTCGCAACGGTCAATGTGTCTTCCCCCAACACGGAAAAACTGCGTGATTTACAGGGGCCTGCCGCCCTTGAGGCCCTGTTGGAGGGCGTGATGAAAGTCCGCGGCACGACGCCGGTTTTCTTAAAGATAGCCCCCGATCTGACTGAGGCCGAAATCGACGATATTGCCGCTGTGGCCAAGAACACGGGCGTTCAAGCAATCATCGCCACAAACACCACGCTGGGCCGCACAGGTCTGCGCAGTGCGCACAAGGCCGAGGCGGGTGGGCTATCTGGCCAACCCTTGTTTGACAAATCTACCCGCGTGTTGGCGCAGCTGTCATCCGTCACCGAGGTACCATTGATCGGCGTGGGCGGTGTTTCAAGTGGGGCGCAGGCCTACGCTAAAATCCGGGCGGGTGCCACGGCGGTGCAGCTGTATACAGCACTTGTTTATGGCGGATTGTCCCTTGTTCAGCAAATCGCCGAAGACTTGGACCGTTTACTGGCCGCCGATGGATTCAGCAGTGTCGCTGAAGCGTGCGGCACAGGCCGCGATGCTTGGCTTTAAGATTGCATTTGCGCGACCTGCCGTTCCAATGCCGGGTACCGGGCACCCAAGGTGACCCCGCGCGCAATGAACGATATCAACAGCGCCAACCACAGCCCGTGATTGCCCAAGATTGGCAATAAAACAAAGATCGCGGCCCAGTAGATTGCAAAGCTCAGCGCCATCATGTTGCGCATATCTTTGCTACGCGTGGCCCCGATAAAAATGCCATCCAACATCCATGCGGCGCAGCCCAGCAGCGGGGCCACAACCATATAGGGCAAAAATTCGCGCGCCACTGTTTGCACATCGGTGTCTTTGGCCATCACATCGATGATCCACCCACCCGCAAAAGCAAACCCGGCGGCCATCGCGACACAGATTGCAAGCCCCCATATAGAAGTAACAACCGCACTGCGCCGCACATAGCTGCGGTCACCACGACCGATGGCGCGTGCAATCAAGGTCTCGGCCGCGAAGGCAAAACCATCCATCGCATAGGCGGTGATGTACATGAACTGGATCAGCACTTCATTCGCAGCAAGCGTGACGTCGCCGTAGCGTGCACCGATGAATACAAACGAAGAAAAGATGATCATCAACATGGCCGAACGCAACAGGATATCAGTGTTCAAAAGCGCCATGCGAATAAGCTTGGCGCGGTCAAAAATACGTGTCCAATCGCGCCAATCGCGCCGCGCAAAAGCATCTCGGCAGAACCACAGCCCCAAGGCGGCACCGGTGATCTCCGCGATTACAGTTGCAATCGCGACACCTGGCACGCCCCAGTCAAACACCAGCACAAAAAGCAAATCCAACAGGATATTGACCCCGTTCATCGTCAGTTGCACCCAAAAGACGCCGGCTGTTTTCTCCATCGCGACCAGCCATCCGGTCAACGCATAGACGGCGATGGCCGCAGGGGCGGTCCAGATGCGGATCGTCAGATACTGACGGGCGAGGCTTTCGACTTCGTCACTGGCGGGGGCCATTTGCAAAGCAGCCCAAAAGATTAGCGGCTGCAGTACGATCAACAAAAAACCGCCCGCCAAAGCAACGACCAACGCACGCGTCAACCAAGCAGAGACCTCGGCCTTGTCCCCTGCCCCTTCGGCCTGACCAACAAGACCGACTGTCCCCATGCGCAGAAAACCAAAAATCCAATAGATCGTGCTAAGGATAATCGCGCCCAAAGCCACCGCCCCAATGGGGGCAGCTTCGCCCATTTGACCCACAACGCCCACATCTACAGCGCCCAAAATCGGTACCGTCGCGTTCGACAAAACGATGGGCACCGCAATCTTCAGGACGCGACGATGACTGATCGCTTCTTGTGCCGAAAGCGCCGTGTCAGTCACGGTTTTGTGGCATCAAAAAGTGCCCTGTGGCTTGGGCAAATAGCTTGTCGCGGTTGTCTTGCCATGCTTCGACATGCACAGAGGCATACCGCCTGCCCGACCGCGTGATCCGCGCCCGGGCATAGGCGTCACGCGGCAAGCCAGACCGCAAGTAGTCCGTTGATATATCAATTGTTTTAGGCAGCCTTGGCAATCCATTCTCAGAGAGTTTGGCCGCGTCAATCGCGCCAGACTCGACGTCTTCCCACAAGTATGACCAACTCAGGGTAATGATCGCTGTCACCTCAAGAAAAGCAGCCGTAACGCCGCCATGAATGGCAGGTAACATTGGGTTACCAATAAGCTTTTGGTCAAAGGGCAAAATGCCTGTCAGCTCATCGCCCCGGCGTTCAAACTGGATGCCCAGAAACTGAATGTAGGGCACACCATCTACCAAAGCGCGCAAGGTCGCATCGCGGCGCTGTTTAACGACCTGTACGGGTTCAGGTTTGCGTCTTGGGGATCTCATTTCAAGCCCTCAATCGTAAACGCACCCGTGGCAGAGGCTACTGGGTTTTCACTGTCTTCATCCGTCGCTGTGGCGCGCACAAAAGCGACGGAGCGCGTGACGTGATAGCACGTGGCATGTGCGCGGATCATCTGTCCGGGCTTGGCTGCACGAAAGTAATCAATGCGCAAATCAATCGTTGCTGTGCCACCGGGGTTGTCCGGGTGGCTCATGACCGCGGCACCGCAGCATGTATCCATAAGGGCGGAAACCGCGCCGCCATGGATGACACCGGTTTCAGGGTCCCCCACAAGCTTTTTGTCATAGGGCATTTCGATCTTTGCTTCGCCGTTGCCCATATCCGTCAGGCGCATGCTCAGCTCTTTACTGTGCGGTAGCGCCTCCATGAACTGTCGTGCGATATCGACTTTTGTCGCCATTTGGGCCGCCCTGCTTCGTTACTTTAATTCTATATGCCTCTTTATCAGCGCAGTTGGCCTGCAAGAGCAAGGGCCACTGTTGCGCTTGATCGTGTTGCGGCCTAGCGTAGGGACAAGGGAGAAGACAGCAATGACATCTGATCGGCTAACGTTCAAAGAAATGTGTGCTGCATTCGACGTCACACCACGGACGTTGCGCTATTACGAATACATAGAGCTTTTGCAGCCCGACCGCGAAGGAAGGTCGCGCTTTTACGGTGCGCGCGAACGTGCGCGCATGAAATTGATCATGCGCGGGCGGAAATTTGGCTTTCAACTGGAAGACATCCGCCAATGGCTGCTGATCTATGAAAACGAAGGCACCGATGCGCAAATGAAAGCATGGATCGCATTGGCGGATGGCCAGCTGGAACAGCTTGCTGAAGAACGTAACCAACTTGAAGAAGCCATTTCCGAACTGACAAAGCTGCGCGATGACACCGCCGCTGCATTGAAGGGCTAGGTTGCTTTTTCGGTCTTTTCGATCAGCTGAGACAACCGTTCAAGGTCTGCAGCTAGCATAATCAGCTGCGACACCACCGATGACGGCTGTTCACCTGCCTCTGCATAGGCCACGTTTTCAACAAGCTTTGCCGCCTGCCTCAGCGAACAGGCACCGGGATGCGGGCGACACGGACAATTCGCCCCTGCACCAATGTCAGAAATAGAATACATGATTTGAGCCGCGTTTTTATATGTGGGCATTTGATACACCTAAATGTTGAACTGATTACGGGCTCTACGTAGGATCACAACTCTTGCGTGTCTGTGGCGTAGTTACGCGACATCGCCCCGCCGGTACCGTATCAACCCCGCACCAAGCCCCCGGATTGCCGCGGTGGTGCGATCGTTCACATGCAGTTTGTCGTATATCCGCCGCGTCAGCGTATCCACCGTATGACGCGAGATACCCAATATGTCAGCGATAACTGAATTACTTTTACCCCGCGCAATCCAATGCAGGATTTCAATTTCACGTGGGCTTAAAGGTTCCACTTGATTGAGGCGGTGTTCAGTGAGTTCACAGTACCGTATATGCGCAATTTGTGCGGCGCATTGCAGCTCAAAAATATCTGTGGCGCTTAAATCAGGATCGGTGCAGCCAAACCCCAGCCCCACGTAAGCGTTACGCATCTTTGGCCCGAAAACCTGCATTGCGAGCCCATCCCCTAAACCTGAGTTCGCCAAGACCTCCATGTATTTTTGGCCGGCGGGAGACAGTGTTGTTAGTCGACCTGCTTCGGACCAGCGAAAGGGTCGCGTCATAGTTGCAGCCAATTCAGGGATCGGGTCGATTTTGGAAAGCTCAGCCTGCAGGTAATGACACACCCAAGCAGCCGGAAAGCCGTCCGCGACAATGCCCAAGGATTTTGAACCAGGACTTTGCGCGTCGTCACTATGATAGCTGACCATTGCTATCTGGTGGTCATGAAAGAAATCCAACGCGTTGGCCCACAGATGAGACACGCGCTCGGTCTCGCGGCACTGCGCCACGAATTCATTCAATGTCAGGACTTTCTGCATCGCCACCGTCCAACAAAATACCGAAGCTACGTAAAACGAGTACCCACAGGACCAATTCAACACATAATTGCATTTTCTGATAGGCTGGATTTTGACGCAGGGTCAAAACTATGTGAACGCAAAGTGACGCGACGTTCAACTTACGTAAAGCTACCAGCCTGTTGTAGCAGTCCTTCAACTTCTTAGATGTGCATCATTCGGATGTGGAGAGATGAACGATGACAGATGATATTATGACAATCCGCCAGATGTGCGATGCATATGATGTGACCCCGCGGACATTGCGCTTTTATGAGGCGAAAGAGTTGTTGTTCCCAGTCCGCGAGGGCCAAAAACGCCTGTTCACACGCCGCGACCGTGCGCGCCTCAAACTTATTCTGCGCGGCAAACGGTTTGGGTTCAGCCTCGAAGAAATCCGCCAGCTCTTGGATCTTTATGACATGGGTGACCAGCAACTTACCCAATTCACCCGCACTTTTGAGATTGCGCAAAAACGGCTGGCCGATCTTGAAGATCAACGCGATGAGCTGAACGCCGCCATCGAAGAGCTGTCAGAGCAACTCAAATGGGGCGAGGAGATGATCGCATCCATGCGCAAGCCACGCAGCGCCGCCGAGTAAAAACGATCGCAGTTTTTAGGGAGACTGACACCATGCCAAGTTATACACCACCCACCAAAGACATGCAGTTCATCCTGCACAATGTATTGGACGTCACACAGCAATCCATTCCGGGATACGAAGACCTAGAAGCTGACTTCACCTCGGCAATTCTGGAAGAAGCGGGCAAGCTAACAGCGGGCGTTTTAGCACCATTGAATGTTGTCGGCGACACCGAAGGATGCAGGCTTGAAAATGGCGTGGTGCGCACGCCCACAGGCTTCAAGGCCGCCTTTGACCAAGTACGCGAGGGCGGCTGGCCCGGCCTTGATATGCCTGAGCAATATGGCGGTCAGGACATGCCCTGCGTAATCGGCACCGCCGTGGGCGAGATGTTTTCTTCGTCGAACATGGCATTTACGATGTATCAGGGCCTGACGCATGGCGCGGCATCCGCCATTTTGGCCCACGGGACTGAGGCCCAGAAAGACGCTTATCTGCCCAACATGGTGTCCTGCGAATGGACCGGCACCATGAACCTGACAGAGCCGCATTGTGGCACTGATTTGGGCATGATGCGGACCAAGGCTGAGCCACAAGACGACGGCAGCTACAAGATTACCGGCCAGAAGATTTTCATCTCTGCCGGAGAGCACGACATGGCGGATAACATCATCCACCTTGTATTGGCCAAGATCACCGGTGCCCCAGAAGGCATCAAAGGTGTTTCATTGTTCATCGTGCCGAAATTCATCGTGAATGACGACGGTTCCCTGGGAGAGCGGAATGGCGTTGCCGTGGGTAAAATCGAAGAAAAGATGGGTATCCACGGCAATTCTACCTGCGTCATGAACTACGATGGGGCCACCGGTTATTTGTTAGGTGAAGAGCACAAAGGCATGCGCGCCATGTTCACTATGATGAACGAAGCGCGCTTGGGTGTGGGTATGCAAGGCCTAAGCCAAGCCGAGGTTGCATATCAAAACGCGCTTGACTACGCCAAAGACCGCCTGCAAGGGCGCGACGTAACGGGTGTGAAAAACCCCGATGGTCCGGCCGATCCTTTGATCGTGCATCCCGATATCCGCCGGTCTCTGATGGACCAGAAAAGCTTTGCAGAAGGGGCGCGTGCGTTCATTCTATGGGGTGCCACGATGATCGATGCCGCGCACCGCTCAGATGACAAGGCCGCCGACGGTTTGGTGTCTTTGCTCACGCCTGTCATTAAAGGTTTCCTGACCGATCAAGGGTACGACATGACGATCAAGGCACAGCAGGTGTATGGCGGGCATGGCTACATTGAAGAATGGGGCATGTCGCAATATACCCGTGACGCTCGGATCGCGATGATATACGAAGGCGCCAACGGGGTGCAGGCGCTTGATCTGGTGGGACGTAAACTGGCGCAAGACGGCGGCAAGCACGTGATGGCGTTCTTTGATCTGGTGAAATCGTTTGTCAAAGACAACGCAGGCCAAGATGCTGAATATGACGCAGAATTCCTAGACCCTTTGAAGGCTGCGTCAAAAGATCTGCAAGCAGCGGCTATGTATTTCATGCAAAATGGGATGAAAAACCCCAATAATGCTTTATCTGGCTCGTATGATTTCATGCACATGTTCGGCCATGTATGCATCGGTCTGATGTGGGCAAAAATGGGTAAAGCCGCGCAGGTTGCGTTGGTGCAAGGCGATACAGATATCGCCTTCTACGAGACAAAACTTGCAACCGGACGGTACTATATGGCGCGGCAACTACCTGCAACATCACTGCATTTGAACCGTATACAATCGGGCGCGGATACTGTGATGGCGCTGGACGCGGCTAACTTCTGAGGCAAAGGTGGGCCAAGGCCCACCTTACCCACATCAAGGATCTCAACGATGCCCAAGCGTTTTCGTGCCACCCGTCGCTTTAATGTCGCCATGACAGAGGACGGATATCGCCGCCTAAAGCGGTTTTCTTCCGAAGCCGGGTTGGACGAAGGTGAGGCGTTGTCGTTTCTGTTTGAGAACTTTGACAGTGTCATCAACGAAGAGACCTTCAGCCACCGTCTGCGCCTGTTCAACTCTGAACTTGATGCGCGCAAGAAATAGAGAACCGTTTAGATTATGAACCAGCATACCTCTGTTTGGATGACGCAAGAGCATCAGATGATTGCCGATATGACCGCGCAATTCATCAATGCCGAATGGGCGCCCAAGTTTGAAAAATGGCGCAAGCAGGGTCAGATGGACCGTGAAACATGGCAAGAGGCCGGTGCACTTGGTTTGCTATGCCCTTCTGTTCCCGAAGAGTATGGCGGGGCCGGTGGGGATTTCGGCCACGAAGCGGCGATCCTCATTGAAGGCACACGGGCCAATCTGGCCAGTTGGGGCCACGGGATACATTCTGGTATCGTTGCCCATTACGTGTTGGCTTACGGCACCGAAGAGCAAAAGAAACGCTGGCTGCCCCAGATGGTCTCGGGTGAGATGGTAGGCGCGCTTGCCATGACTGAACCTTCCACCGGTTCGGACGTGCAGCGGATTAAAACCAAAGCAATCAAAGACGGAAACGCCTATCGGCTTTCGGGGCAAAAGACGTTTATCACCAACGGGCAGCATGCAAACTTAATTATCGTTGCAGCCAAAACTGACCCAGCCGAAGGGTCCAAAGGCGTGTCGCTGGTTGTTGTCGAAACCGACGAGGCTGAGGGTTTCCAACGCGGGCGCAATCTTGAAAAAGTGGGCCTGCATGCAGCCGACACGTCAGAGCTGTTTTTTGACAACGTTGAAATCCCACCAGAGAACATTCTGGGTGGGGCTGAAGGCCAAGGCTTTTACCAGATGATGCAGCAGTTGCCTCAAGAGCGCCTGATCATCGCCTGCGGTGCCATTGGCGCCATGGAAGGTGCGGTTGAGCGGACAATCAACTATTGCAAAGAGCGCGAAGCGTTTGGCGGTCCGCTAACACAGTTTCAGAACACGCGGTTCAAATTGGTGGAATGTAAAACGAAAACAGCTGTCGCCCGCGCATTTTTCGACGAATGTATGGTTGAGCATTTGCGCGGCGAGTTGAGCACCGAAAAAGCCGCGATGGCAAAATACTGGCTGACCGACACCCAAGGCGAGGTGCTGGACGACTGCGTGCAGCTTCACGGTGGCTATGGGTTTATGCAAGAATACCCAATCGCGGAAATGTGGGCAGACGCCCGGGTACAACGCATTTACGGTGGTACCAATGAGATAATGAAAGAGTTGATCGCGCGGACGCTTTAGTCCGACCTATCGCTCACGCCTTGGGAGGGGCGGCGCTATGACAATCAAACTTTATTGCTTTGGGGAAAGTGGCAATGCGTACAAAGCGGCTTTGGCGTTGGAACTTTCTGGTTTGGATTGGGCGCCAGTCAAGGTCGACTTCTTTGGTGGCGAAACCCGCACGGAAGACTATCGCCGCGATGTGAATGACATGGGCGAAGTACCTGTATTGGTGGATGGCGATTTCCGCACCAGCCAATCCGGGGCCATCCAAGCCTATATCACGGAAAAGTCCGGCAAATTCGGCGGCGCGAACCGCGAAGAGAACTACGAGGCGTTCCGCTGGGTGCTTTGGGATAATCACAAACTGAGCTCGCAAGCGGGTATGACACGGTTCTTGATGAACTTCCTACCCGAAGACAAACGCCCCAACGAGGTGATCGGCTTTATGCAGGGCCGTCTTAAAGCCGCCTACGAGGTGTTGAATACTCATCTCGAGGGCCGCGATTGGATGGTCGGAAACGCCATCACCAACGCCGATCTGTCGTGCTGCGGATACCTTTATTATCCGGAGCCTTTTGGCTTTGACCGTGCCGCATGGCCACACATTGACGCTTGGCTCACCCGCTTGTCAGAGACCCCGGGGTGGAAAGCCCCATACGACCTCATGCCCGGCTCGCCCGCCGACCGCACATAAAACATCGGTGCCAACCCGCACCACGAAGGAGACTGAAATGACCGAAGCCTACATCTATGATGCGCTCCGCACCCCGCGCGGCAAAGGCCGCAAAGACGGCAGCCTGCACGAAGTTACTGCTTTGCGTTTGTCGGCACAGACGCTGAACGCTGTCAAAGAGCGCAACAACCTAGAGGGCCATGCGGTCGAAGACGTGATCTGGGGCAATGTTACCCAAGTCATGGAACAGGGTGGCTGTCTTGCCCGCTCGGCGGTGCTGGCGTCTGACCTTGATGAACGTATCCCGGGGCTTGCCATCAACCGGTTCTGTGCCTCAGGCATGGAGGCGGTGAACCTTGCAGCTAACCAAGTCAAAGGCGGCGCGGGCGAAGCCTATATCGCGGGCGGTGTCGAAATGATGGGCCGTGTCGCGATGGGCAGTGACGGGGCGGCGATTGCTGTTGACCCAACGCTTGCAATGGAAAAATACTTTGTCCCGCAAGGGATCAGCGCTGACATCATCGCAACTGAATATGGCTTTACCCGCGATGACGCGGACCAATTAGCCGTAGAATCGCAGCGCCGGGCCAAGGCTGCATGGGACGCAGGCCACTTTGCAAAATCCGTGATCGAGATTCGCGACCAGAATGGTCTGTCGATCCTTGATCATGACGAATACATGCGCCCACAAACCGACATGCAATCCTTGGGCGGATTGAACCCCGCTTTTCAAGCTATGGGCGAGGTCATGCCCGGCTTTGATAAAATCGCGCTGATGAAATACCCGCATCTGGAGCGGATCAACCACATCCACCACGCTGGGAATTCTTCGGGCATCGTGGATGGTGCTGCCGCCGTTTTGATCGGCAACAAAGAGTTTGGCGAAAAGCATGGGCTCAAGCCACGCGCCCGCATCCGCGCAACTGCAAAAATCGGGACCGATCCTACGATTATGCTCACGGGTCCCGTGCCGGTGACCGAAAAGATCCTTGCCGATCATGGTATGAACATCAAAGACATCGATCTGTTCGAAGTGAATGAAGCTTTTGCATCAGTAGTTTTGCGGTTCATGCAAGCTTTTGATGTGGAAGACAGCAAGGTGAACGTTAACGGCGGTTCTATCGCGATGGGCCACCCCTTGGGTGCCACAGGGGCGATCATCATCGGCACCCTTCTCGATGAATTGGAACGCGCCGACAAAGAGGTGGGCTTGGCCACACTTTGCATCGCTTCTGGCATGGGTGCTGCCACTATCATTGAGCGGGTTTGATTGCCCGTTATGAATTCGGCAAAAGCCATATACCAAAGCGTGCTAGATAAATTGGCACAAGCGGTCTTTGACAATGACTTCAGAACGTGGTCGTCCATCATGGCGATCCCGTTTCGTATGACCACTGTCGAAGGCACGATTGTTCACGAGAACGAGCGCGACATAGCCGTGGGTTTTGCCGATTTCGTTGGGGCGTTGCGGCGCAAAAACGTGTTTCGAATGGATCAACTTTGCCAATTCGCTTATCAGCCTGATCCCGATACGATCACCGGGTATCACCGCACGATCATGTATACAGCCGAAGGCAAAGCATTACCGGAGTATACAGTTAAGTGGGTTTTGCACCTATCAGAAGATGGGATGTGGCGCATCCTAAAGGACGAAAGCGCGATCAGCGCCGAAAACCGTCAGCTGTTGCCGCACAGCGATTTTACGCAATTTCAACGAGAAGATACCTCTGAAGAACAGCGTTTGCGACGCATCACGCAGACGATGCTGGATAAGGCAGATGAGACTTTTCTGCATGGCGAATTCGAGGAATGGCGGCAATCCTATCTGCTGCCATTGGTGGTAGAGACGCGCCAAGGGCAAAGAATTCTCGAGACAGAGGACGACTTGCGCCGCGATTTTGAAATCTACCGGCAAGAGTTTACGATCCACGGCGTGACTGACGTCACCCGGGCCATCCGTACCGCAGAGCGGCTGGACGGCGATATGATGCTTGCTACATACCGTGCGCACATCATGAACGGGCCACGCTATGTGGTCACACCTTGGACCGGTGCGATGACTTTTCGCCTGATAGATGGTGTTTGGTACATCACCAAGATCATGCAAGCGCTTGGCCATCTCAATTGGACAGAGCGCGCAAATGAACAACCTGATGCGCCAGCCAAGCCCGCATCCGCAGACATTATCGAAATCAAACGACCAAGCCCCAAAACAGGGAAGAGCTGAAATGACTGACTTTACGATGAACACTGATGCCGCTGGCATCGCGACGATCACTTGGGACGTACAGGGCAAGTCCATGAACGTCATGACGCTTGACGCCTGGGATGTGCTGGACGCGCTGATAGATCAAGCCCTTGGGGACGCAGATATCAAAGGGGTGATCATCACGTCTGGCAAGGATAGTTTTGCAGGCGGTATGGACCTGAACGTCATCGCCAAAATGAAGCAAATGGCCGGGGACGACCCTGCCCGCGGACTTTTTGACGGCATCATGAACGCACACCGCATCATGCGTAAAATCGAACGCGCAGGCATGGACCCCAAGACACTTAAAGGTGGCAAGCCAATTGCGACGGTTCTGCCCGGCACCGCGCTTGGCATTGGACTGGAAATTCCGCTGTGTACGCACCGCATTTTTGCCTCTCCTAACCCCAAGGCGAAAATTGGCCTCCCCGAGATTATGGTAGGTATCTTTCCCGGCGCAGGGGGCACTACCCGGCTGACGCGCAAAATGGGCGCGATGGCAGCGTCCCCCTTCCTGCTTGAAGGCAAGATGGTTGACCCTGCCAAAGCCAAGGCGGCTGGGTTGATCGACGAGGTATCCGACGACCCAATGGCGGCAGCGCGCGACTGGGTGCTGAATGCCAAAGACGCAGATATCGTCAAACCGTGGGACGCCAAAGGGTATAAAATGCCCGGTGGTGCGCCTTATCACCCCGCGGGTTTCATGACCTTTGTAGGCGCATCCGCCATGGTCAACGGCAAGACCCAAGGTGTATACCCAGCGGCCAAAGCACTGCTTTCTGCCGTCTACGAAGGGGCGCTGGTGCCCTTTGATACCGCCCTGAAAATTGAGGCGCGCTGGTTTACGTCGGTGTTGATGAACCCCTCGTCCGAAGCAATGATCCGGTCACTATTCATCAACAAAGAAGCGTTGGAAAAAGGTGCTGTCCGCCCAGATGATGTCGCCGACCAACGTGTAAAAAAGCTGGGGGTTTTGGGCGCTGGCATGATGGGTGCTGGCATCACGCTGGTCTCCGCTCAAGCCGGTATCGAGGTTGTCTTGGTCGATCAGACCCAAGAGGCCGCAGACCGTGGTAAAGCCTATACTGCACAATTCGCCGACAAAGGCATCGCACGTAAAAAGACAACACCTGAGAAGAAAGAACAGCTGCTCAGCCTGATCACAGCCACGACAGATTTAGACGCACTAAAGGGCTGCGATTTGATCATTGAGGCCGTGTTTGAAGACCCAAAGGTCAAGGCCGAGATGACCCAAAAAGTCGAAGCTGTCATTCCTGAGGATTGCATATTTGCCTCGAACACATCGACATTGCCGATCACCGAATTGGCCAAGGCATCAAGCCGCCCAGACCAATTCATCGGGATCCACTTCTTCTCGCCAGTCGAGAAAATGCTGCTGGTAGAGATCATCAAAGGCAAAGGCACGGGCGACCGTGCGGTGGCAAAGGCGCTGGATTATGTGCGCCAGATCCGCAAAACACCGATCGTGGTCAATGATGCGCGCTTTTTCTATGCGAACCGCTGCATTCTACCTTACGTGAATGAAGGTGTTCGCATGCTGAAAGAAGGCGTGGAACCCGCGCTTATTGAAAATGCAGCAAAGCTGGTTGGTATGCCCTTGGGTCCGTTACAGCTGACAGACGAAACATCGATTGATCTTGGGGCCAAGATCGCGCGCGCAACAAAAGCGGGCATGGGCGAGGCCTATGACGATTTCGCCGACGAGGTCATCTTTTGGCTCGAAGAGGCGGGCCGTCTGGGGCGTAAGACCAAGGCTGGGTTTTATGCATATGACGAAAAAGGCAAGCGCTTGGGGTTGTGGGAAGGTCTGTCCGCCAAGTACTCGGCCGCAGCCGAACAACCCGATCTGATCGACGTGCAGCACAGGTTGTTGTTCGCCCAATCTCTCGAGGCTGTGCGCGCCTTGGAAGAAGGTGTGCTGATGGACATCCGCGAAGGGGATGTGGGCGCAATTTTGGGCTGGGGCTTTGCGCCTTGGTCAGGTGGCCCACTTAGCTGGTTCGATATGTTGGGGGCGGCTTATGCTTCGGAACGATGCGACGACCTAACGGCTCGGTTCGGTGATCGTTTCACCTGCCCGGATTTGCTGCGCGAAATGGCTAGCAAAAACCAACAGTTCTATGGACGGTTTGGTCCCGAAGCCAAAGCCGCATAACACCGGTGAATACGTCGAAAAAAGAGGGGCCGCAGCGGCCCCTTTTTACGTATTTTTTTAATTGCAGCAGACTACAGGCTAGCATTTGGAATGCGCTAACAAATCGCTTTCCGGCTCTCTTAAAGCAAGTTCCGCTAGATCGAGATCGGTTAACATCGCTTGCGCCTGACGCAAGGATTTTACATCGTAAAGGCCAGAGGCAGATTTAATAACGTCGCTGATGCGCAGTTTTACCGGGCAGTGCAGCAAAAGGCTGCCATCAATATAGATGACCTCTTCGCCCGCGAAGACCAGGGTCAGTAATTCCATTGCATGTGGGGCTGGCGCGCTCTCAATACCGCAAATCCCTTCGAGCACCTGCGCGGGCATAATCGCATAAGGATCACCCATGGCATCAAGCGCGTTTTCGCTTTCCAGCATGACCCCTTGATCCGGCAAGAACACTATCTCCCGTTCATTGCCCAACACGTCTTCGGGGATGACTACAGGCCAAGGTTGGTCCTTTCGCGTCGCGTCATCGGTCCACAGCATCCGGCGTTTAATTTCAACGATTGGCTGCAGGCCATTGTCAAATGTAAGCACCCTGTCCCCGACAGATAACGTATCCGCCGCACGCCACCCGTTTTGCGTTGCGACAAGCGTTCCCGACATCACGCCTGTGCTGTTTTTAGTCGCCATTTTCACAAGCTCAGATGCAGTAAAAACAGCTGATTGCAGCTTCACTGGCATGGCAACATTCCATCCAAACATGACAAAATCCTTTTGTGTCGCGCATCGCTCACCGCGATGCAGGCCATTTTAGCACTGTCTAAAATGTTTATTACTTTGACATGGATGAGCCGCGATTGAGGCACGATATGGGCAGTGTTTCCGCAACCCAGTTCAATTCGAATATCGCGGCGCAACTATGTCAAATTGGCGGACAATCAGTGGGATCAACATGAACGCGCGCCCGCTGTTCGCACCGAATGGAGCGCAAAACACCCCCGTCGGAATCGTCAGGAGCCATCAAATGCGTAGCCAAAGCGTGCGATGTCATCACTGCACGCCTGAGCGACGATATCACGAAGCTCTGGTGTGTAATACTGGCGAAAATCGCCAACACGCGAAGACGCATTCAGATGTGGCAGGTCAAAACGAAAGCCCAAGTGGTCAAACAGGGGCTGAGCATCATCTTTGAATTTTTCAAGCCTGATAAACAGAGTACATTGGGTTTCGCCCCGTATATTCCGAACGTATGACGCCGCCGGTGATTGTCGAAAACTCTTTTGCACTTCATCGTGGCGCAAAAATGCGCCAAAAGTTAAATCCTTGGCCAGCAGCACCATAGGATGCTGAAATGTCTGCGCACGCAGCCAGTGATAAAAGCTGACCAACCGGTCCCAGGGATTGCGCACCATAGTAAAAACAAACATCGACGCTATGTCGTCTGGAGATACATATCCGTCAATATCGGCCAAGGATGAATGTTTCCACAACCGGCCGTGCGTTTTGATGTGCTTAAGCCGCGATTTCCGACGCTGCGCTTTTGGCGTATCCCCGATCAGAACATCGTCGCGCGTCGCGCGTTCCTCAAGTGCCTGGGCCAGCGACGTACCGCCCGTTTTGGGGATGTGCACAAATATGTACTGTCGTGCCCGGGAAATGATCACTGATCTGTTTTGCGCAGTTTCACCTCACGCCCCCTAATTGTCTTACATTACGCTTTCCAAATCATAGAAATGCAATATCTTACTAGCCGCAGCTTTGGTGCAGCGCAAAGAATTACAAGAAAGGCCTTGCGACATGGGATGGATGACAGATGAAACCGGGTTAGACAAATGTGCGGCCAATCATGTGCCATTGACACCGCTGTCCCACTTGAACCGCGCAGCAGATGTTTTTGCGGACCATACAGCGATGATCTATGGGCCAAACCGGACAAGTTACCGCGATCTGCACAGGCGCTGCACGCAATTGGCGTCTTCTTTGGCACATGCCGGCGTCACACCGGGTGATGTGGTCGCCACGCTGCTTCCCAACATCCCAGCTCAAGTCGAGGCGCATTTCGGCGTACCTGCCTGTGGCGCGGTGCTCAACACTATCAACACGCGACTTGATGTCGACACAGTCACTTATATTTTTGCGCATGGTGAAGCTAAGATCGTCTTGGTTGACCCACAATTTCTGGAATTGGCCGAGGCCGCCTGTGCAGCCTTGGAAAACCCGCCCAAACTGATCGAAGTCGCGGACGACGTTGCGGGGTTGCCCGTATCTGGTCGCCACGAAGCCTACACGGATTTTGTCGCAAAAGGCGACGCAGGTTTCGATTGGATCATGCCGAAGGATGAATGGGAAAGCCTTGCGCTGAACTATACATCAGGTACCACCGGCCGCCCCAAAGGGGTCGTATACCATCACAGAGGCGCATATTTGATGACCATGGGTACGGTCATCAGCTGGCGCATGGTGATGCATCCCACATTTATGCAAATCGTTCCCCTGTTTCACTGCAACGGTTGGAACCACGCGTGGCTCATGCCGCTTGTGGGGGGCACATTGGTGTGCTGCCGCGATATTTTGGCCAGCGCGATCTTTGACGCTATTGCGGACGAAAAAGTAACGCATTTCGGCGGCGCCCCTATTGTTCTGAACATGTTGGTCAACGCGCCTGCACAAGAACGCCGCACGATTGATCACACCGTCGAAGTCTTTACCGCGGGCGCGCCCCCTGCCCCCGCGACACTGGAAAAGATCGAAAGCTTGGGCTTTAATGTGACCCAAGTCTATGGGCTGACGGAAACCTATGGGCACGTGACAGAATGCCTGTGGCGCGCATCGGACTGGGACGATCTAGACAAAGCCGCGAAGGCCGCAATCAAAGCACGCCAAGGGGTCGCCTTTCCGATGATGGAACATATCACCGTCATGGACGCAGATATGCAGCAGATCGAGCGCGACGGGACTGCACAGGGCGAAATTATGATCCGCGGCAATTCCGTCATGAAGGGATATTATAAAAACCCAGAGGCCACGCGCGAGGCCTTTGCAGGGGGGTACTTTCATTCGGGCGATATCGCCGTGCAACATGGCGACGGTTACATGCAGATCGCAGACCGCGCCAAGGACATCATCATTTCCGGTGGTGAAAATATCTCGTCCGTGGAAGTCGAAGGCGTGCTGATGGCGCATGATGACGTCTTGCTGGCGGCGGTTGTCGCCAAACCGGACGACAAATGGGGTGAAGTGCCATGTGCTTTTGTAGAATTAAAACCAGGGGCAGAGGTGGACGCGGCAGGGTTAATCGCCCATGCACGCAACACACTCGCTGGGTTCAAGGCCCCAAAACATGTGGTTTTCCAAGAGCTTCCTAAAACCTCGACTGGAAAGATCCAAAAATTCGAGCTACGCAAACTGGCCGCGACCCTCTGACGAAACGGGCGGGTTGCGGCCTTTGCGGGACCCGCATCAAGTGCTAAGCTGATCTGGTCGCATCACCGAGCAGTATAACCCGCAATGACGGCCCTGAAAAAATATGCGCGCCTCGAAGCCAGCGCCCTTTGGCGTGCCAATGCTGATGAGCAGCGGCGCGAGGTCGTGGTATCCATTGGCGACGCCACGTTGATGATCTCGGACGTGCGGGACCAAGCCATCACGCATTGGTCGCTTGCCGCAATAAAACGCGCGAACCCCGGCGTGCGTCCGGCAATTTTTCACCCCGATGGTGACCCCCATGAAACACTGGAGCTTTCTGAACAAGAAGCACAAATGATCGAAGCCATAGAAAAGCTGCGCCGTGCCGTGGATCGCGCGCGGCCGCGTCCGGGGCGCTTGCGCTGGCTAGGGATGCTGGTGTCGATTGCTTTGGTCTGCGCGCTAATCGTTTTTTGGCTTCCCGGCGCGTTAATCCAGCACACGGTCTCTGTCGTCCCGGGCGTCAAACGTGCTGAGATCGGCGCGGCTTTACTGTCGCGGATCGAACGGATGGCCGGCCCGTCGTGTGCGGACCCCGCGGGCGCCAGAGCCATACAACAACTGCGCGCACGCTTGGGCACCGGGCCCATTCACGTCTTACCCGGTGCAATTACAACAAGCCTACATTTGCCCGGCGGCTATATTTTGTTGGATCAGGCTTTGGTCGAAGACTATGAGGAACCAGACGTCGCCGCAGGCTACGCGCTTGCGGAATACATCGCTTTTGACCAGACAGATCCGCTGTATGATTTGCTTGTTACTATGGGGGCACGGGCCAGTTTTAACCTCTTAACAACCGCCACACTGCAGCCAGAAACCATTGAGCAATATGCACAAATCCTGTTGACTCAAGAAAAGTCTTTTCCGACTGCGGAACAGTTATTGGCAGGTTTTTCCAGTCGAAACCTACGCAGCACACCCTATGCGTATGCCCGCGACTTCACAGGTGAAACTGTCTTGGCGCTAATTGAAGCCGACCCAATGGCTGGGCGCCCGCCCGTACCTTTGCTAAGCGACGCAGACTGGTTGCGCCTGCAAAACATCTGTGGCGGTTGATGCGCGCGTCAGTCAACTAACCGCCGTGGCACAGTATTCGTCCATTGGCCAAGCATCTTTGCATGCCCCTCAAGGGTTTGCTCTGCCCGGCGCGGGTTTAGGCGATCATCCTTCCACGCAGCACGGTAGCCTTTTGGCGTTTTGACCGGACGCATTAGTTTGCGCTGCTCATACACATGCTTGGGCAACACGCGCGCCTGACGTGACACCCCAAGTGCGGCTGCTGATTCCAGTGTTACAATCTGACCGGCTGGTATCCGCGACGTGGGTGCCGCTGGTGCGCTTGAGGCAACAGACCCTGCACCCAAAACAACCACAGGCTTTGACCCAGCGCGTTGTTGTTCCTTGCGCGGGGCCGCTGCGGCAAAGGTGGGCTCAAACCCGCAGACTTGCCGTCTGTCGCGCGTCACGCGCGGCACCCATGTCACTGTGGACCCAACGCCCGCGCGAATAAAAATGCATCCAGAACTGTCGACGAACTGTGACCCAGCATAGCTGGCCGGCGGCAATTCCGCGGGTGCGCGCACGGTTTGCTGCGCGTCCCCGGCATTGGCCCAAATGCTGAACGCGCAAGCGATTCCTGCCAAGCGCACCATAGTCTTTGTGAATTTCATAAATGCCCCCACAACATTTGGTGGCACGATGCCTGAAACACGAAGTCTAAGCAACCCGCGCGCAAGCAATAATCAAATTCAGCTTTCGTATACTTTATTTTGTGCCAAACATACGGTCGCCTGCGTCCCCGAGACCCGGAACGATATAGCCGATCTCGTTCAGCTTCTCATCCACAGAGGCCGTCACAATCGGCACATCTGGGTGCGCTTCTTTCATACGTGCGACCCCTTCGGGCGCCGCCAAAAGGCACAAGAACCGAATATTTGTGGCACCCGCTTGCTTAAGCAGATCAATCGCCGCAACAGACGAATTACCCGTCGCCAGCATTGGGTCGACAGCAATAACGAGACGGTCACCCAAGGCTTCAGGCACTTTGAAATAGTACTGTACGGGCAAAAGCGTTTCTTCATCCCGGTAAAGCCCGACAAACCCAACACGCGCCGAGGGGATAAGCTCAAGCACCCCATCCAACAACCCGTTGCCAGCCCGCAAAATCGAAATCAACGCCAGTTTTTTACCATCCAGAGTGGGCGCCTGCATCTCTTGCATAGGCGTTGTGATCGTCTTGGTGGTCAAAGGCAAACCGCGCGTAACCTCATAGGCCAAAAGCTGGCTAATCTCGCGCAAGAGCTGACGAAACACAGCCGTTGGCGTTTGCTTGTCGCGCATGATGGTCAGTTTGTGTTGAACCAACGGGTGATCGACGACGGTCAAATGATCAGACATGGATGTTTCCTTTGGGTAAGTAGCGCGCAGAGTGTCTTGCGTATGATATGTCCTTCAATCCCCAGCCGGAGCCGGAATTGCAACCCCTAGATGGTGCGCTACAATATGCGCCACGTCCACGAACCCAATTTCTCCCAAAGTGCCAGACCCTTTGCCTGCGATAAGAACAGGCACCCGTTCACGCGTATGGTCCGTGCCTTTCCAAGTGGGATCGTTGCCGTGGTCTGCGGTAATCAGCAGCATGTCACCAGGCTTGAGCTTTTTGACAACTTTACCGATCTCAGCGTCAAACCACTCCAGCGCGCACGCATAGCCGGATACGTCTCGCCGATGGCCATAAAGGCTGTCGAACTCAACAAAATTGGCAAACGTCAGGCTGCCATCCTCCGCACGATCTACGCGTTCATTCAGGTCCGCCATCAGTTTCTTGTCCATGCCTTTGGACACATCATCGATGCCCTGCATCGAAAAAATATCACCAATTTTTCCAATCGCATGAACATTGGCACCGGTATCTTGCACCCAATTCATCAGCACTGGCCCCGGAGGCGTCATGGCAAAATCGCGCCGGTTTTGCGTTCGCCTGAACGTGCTAATGTCATGCCCCACAAACGGCCGGGCGATCACACGACCAACCCGCATCTTGTGCAGCATGGGCGCCAGCTTGCGACATAGATCCAGCAAACGCTCAAGGCCAAAGCGGTCTTCATGTGCTGCGACCTGAAAAACCGAGTCCGCCGAAGTATAGCAAATAGGCCACTCAGAAGAGAGGTGTTCGACCCCATGTTTCTCAACGATTTCAGTACCTGACGCATGGCAGTTACCCAGTATCCCGTCAGTTCCCGCAATTTCGCAAACAGCTGCAGTGACATCATCGGGGAAAGCCGGTGTTGCATCAGGAAAATGGTGCCAGTTCCATGGAACTGGCAACCCCGCAAGTTCCCAATGCCCAGACGGGGTATCCTTGCCCGGCGACACTTCGGTTGCGCACCCCCACAAGCCGCGTGGCTCTCCGCCAAGGCCCGGCGCCAGAGTACCCGACGCCAGTTGTACGGCACGGCCCAATCCCATCATATCAAGGTTCGGCAGGCTGAGCGGCCCCACCCGCCCCTCAGACGCGACACCGCGCGCGCAAGCCTCGGCTATATGCGCCAGCGTATTTGCACCAGTGTCTGGAACCGTACCATTAAAGAACTGTCCGGCATCTGGTGCCCCACCGATACCAACAGAATCCATGACCACAAGAAATGCTCGTGCCATCAACCCACTCTCTCTTTGATCAGGTCCACCGGTGTAGCAACTGGATCGGCGCCAATAGTGAACGCCGCGCGCACCGCGCGTGTGGCGCGATCCGCCGCATCAGGTCGCGCCGCATGAACCAGTGCCAAAGGCTGGCCTTTGCTGACCGGGTCACCCAAACGCATGACTTGCCCCAGCCCGACGGCGGGGTCGATTTTATCCGTCTCAACCAGCCGCCCGCCTCCTAAGTTGACCACAGCCATGCCCAACGCCTCGCCATCGATCGCGGTGATATACCCACTTTCAGGCGCCGTTACCGCGCGAATGACCGTGGCTTCTGGTAAAAACCTGTGCCAGTTTTCGACAAAGTGAACGGGCCCTCCCATTGCAGCCACCATACGCCCAAACTGTGCCGCCGCACGCCCGTCAAGGATTACATCAACAATGGCGTTTGCGCCCGACTGCACATCCGCGGCCAACCCGCCATTGGCCAAAAGCACCCCGCCCAGAGCGGCAGAAATTTCGACCAGAGGCCCTTTGTACTGACCAGTTAAAACAGCCATAACGTCGGCAACTTCCAAAGCATTCCCTAGGCTGGATGCAAGCGGTTGGTTCATATCCGTGATCACAGCAGATGTCTTGCATCCAGCAGCATTCGCAGTAGCCACCAAAGCCTGCGCCAGCGCCTGACCGGCGGCGATATCCTTCATGAAGGCACCACTGCCTACTTTGACGTCCAGCACCAACCCATCCAGCCCACCCGCAAGCTTTTTCGCAAGAATGGAGGCCGTGATCAGATCAAGGCTATCGACCGTCGACGTGACATCGCGGACGGCATAAAGCCGCTTGTCCGCTGGGGCGATATCAGCGTTTGCGCTGACAATCGCGCATCCTGCCTGCATCACTACTGATCGAAACCGCGCCTCATCCAGATTGGTGACAAGCCCCGGGATCGCATCCAGTTTGTCCAGCGTGCCGCCCGTGTGACCCAACCCACGACCGGAAATCATTGGCACGTAGGCGCCACAAGCAGCCAAAGCAGGCGCAAGCAATAACGATACGCAGTCCCCAACACCGCCCGTTGAATGCTTGTCCAGCACAGGACCATCCACATCCCATGCCAAAACCTTGCCACTGTCGCGCATCGCCAGGGTAAGCGCCACGCGTTCAGGTTCTTTCAGGCCCCGCGTACAGATGCCCATGGCAAAAGCGCCAGCTTGCGCATCGCTCATCTCGCCACTGGCGAGCGCGTCGGCAACCCATGCAAGATCCGCTTTTGACAAAGCCCACCCATGGCGCAACCGCGCCAAGACAGAGCGCGCCGACGCCATATCAGATTTCCATATGCGCGGTGTTGAACACACCCGGCAGCAAATCACCAACCGTTGTTTTATGCTCAATTCCGCCAGTAGTCGCCATCGTCACGGCCACATCCGCCTGCGCAAATTCGGCCAGTTTTTGCCTGCATCCACCACAAGGGCTGACGGGCATAGGCGATCCGGCCACGACATACGCTTCGATGATCTGCGTCTCGCCTGCCGCCACCATTGCGGCGATGGCGCCTGCCTCGGCACAGGTGCCTTCGGGATAGGCTACATTTTCGACATTGCAGCCCGTATAGACAGCACCTGACGCTGCCCTCAAGGCAGCCCCAACCTTGAAATTTGAGTATGGGACATAGGCGTTTTCGCGCACGACAAGCGCTGCATCCTTTAGTGACATAAGGCCGCTCCTGATCTTGGGGCTCAAGACAGCGTGTCGCGCAACGTAATATATTGCAAGGGGGAAATGCCCCTTCAGAACGCTTGAACCGTTGTGTCGAAAACGCCCGGCAAAGACACCTCGAGCAGTTCCAAGTCAGCCGACGGATCACTGTAGCGCACAGCCATACCTGGGGGGATCACAAAAGCATCCCCCGCCTCTAGACTGTGCCGCGCACGCCCCTCCCCTTCAAGCGTCATGCGCCCTTCCATGACAAAAGTGAACAAGATATCGCCCGCGTGGTGTGTCCATTCTGACTGGGCACCTTTGGGTCGAACCACATGCACACCTGCCACATTCTGTGTGTTTTCGGCAATCGTCGTGTCGCGGCTTTCAAAGCCCGGAATACGGAACGGCTTCCATTGCGCATTCTCCGCTTGGTGGTGCACGAACTTTTGCCCGTCAAACCGACGACCCGGGTTTGCAGGACCATTTGGCAAAGACATTTCGTGATCAATGGTGGTTACATGTTCTGCGGGCACGCCGATCTCGATGACTTCGATGTTATCAGATGCATAAAGTACCCGGTGGCGGATTTGCGGCGGCTGGATCACACAGTTGCCCGCGTGCAGTCGGAATGGTTCGCCCTGATCTTCGTAGACCAGATCAACCCAGCCACGGTAACAAAAGATCAGTTGAAAACCGACGGTATGGTAATGCACCATATCAGGCACCGGACCGCCGTCGGGGATACGAATATGGCTTGCGATAATCGACCCGCCAAGCCTGTCCGGGATCAAATCGCGATACTGCATGCCCGCGCGTCCAATGACCCACGGGGCCTGATCTGCTAGTCTACGCACCACAAAGCTGTGGTTGGTTTGTGGCAAAACAAGTGGTGTATTCAGGGGCTCGATCTCAACCTTGGTACCATTTGGCGCAGTCAGACGCGTTTTACCTTTGGCAAAGCTTGCAACGTCATCTGTGAGGATGCGAATGGTGCCCGCAGGCTCAGGCGCGTCCTTTTCAATACGCACCCGTACCCCGTGCCCTGAAAAGACCGCCACGGATGGATCATCCGCCGGATAGATCATATCCATCCGCATGCCCAAAACCTTGGTAAAGAACGGGATATCATCCCGCAATTCTTGTGTGGGCAGACGGATTTCAGCGCGGATATCGGTCATAGGCTGCGTCCTTTCCAGCGCGACACAATCGCCAGAATGGCACAGACGGGAATAAAGGCCTCTCCGACTTCTTCGACAAGTGCTGCCGTCTGGTCTAGGTCGTTCGAAATCACGATCCCAAAGTCCAGCAATTTACGGCCCAACCCATCGATGGATTTGGTCCCAGCAACCAGCGCTGCCGCCAAAATGGCAAACCACGGCCAAAGCTCTGAAGCCTTGAGCGCGCGCGCAGCAGCAGGCAATCCACGCCACAAGATGCGCAAAATGACGTATATAGAAAATACCGCAAAAGCGCCCCCGATCAATTTGGCCATTGTGCTGCTATCGCCGCTATAAAATCGCAGCGACAAAATGCCCGACTGCGTGAACGCTTTGTCAAAGTCAAATTCGCGGGCGGCAAAAAGAAGCATCAAGGCAGGCACATGAAACAACCCCGCCCAAAGCCCTTTCGGCACATGAAAAAAGAATGCAGCGGCGGCAACCAAATATAGTACGGCCGACGCCGTCTCAAGCCCGCCCCCCTCGCGTTTGAAAGACCCACCTTGAGCGAAAAACATCATATCCACAGCGATAAAGCCCACGATGACCAGAACACCAAACAGAGCAACTTTGGTCAGGTAGCCGCTTGTCGCGCCGGAGCGAATCTCATTTGCTGGACTGGTCATTCTTCGCCCCTTTTGCTTTTTGGGTCGCTTTTGGTTCAGCGATCATTAAGCTGGTAGAGGGGATATTGCAAACTGTGCTGTACTCTCAAAGCGGGTGCGCATATGACGCAAAGCCAGCGGAAATAACTTGGTTTAACCATTAAACCAAGCAGAATTTTGGGGGAGATCGACATGTCAGACACATCAAATCTGCGACAGGCAGCTTTAGACTATCACGCATTTCCAAAGCCGGGAAAATTGGAAATCCGGGCAACAAAGCCGCTTGCCAATGGACGTGATCTGGCAAGAGCGTACTCACCCGGTGTTGCAGAAGCTTGCATCGAGATCAAAAATGACCCGTCGACAGCGGCGAAATACACATCACGAGGCAACTTGGTGGCGGTTGTCACCAATGGGTCCGCTGTATTGGGGCTTGGCGACATTGGGGCTTTGGCCTCAAAGCCCGTAATGGAAGGCAAAGCGGTGCTTTTCAAAAAGTTCGCAAGCATCGACTGCTTTGACATTGAGGTCGACGAAACCGACCCGGAAAAGCTGGCGGACATTGTCTGCGCTTTGGGCCCGACCTTTGGCGCGATAAACCTAGAAGACATCAAAGCCCCTGACTGTTTCACCGTTGAACGTATTTGCCGCGAACGGATGAGCATTCCCGTATTTCATGATGATCAGCACGGTACAGCCATCGTTGTGGGTGCCGCTGCAACCAATGCCTTGCATGTGGTGGGAAAGAAGTTCGAAGACATCAAGATCGTATCAACAGGAGGGGGTGCCGCGGGCATTGCCTGTCTGAACATGCTGCTGAAATTGGGTGTGAAGCGTGAAAACGTTTGGCTTTGCGATATTCACGGCCTCGTCTACGAGGGACGCGAGGTCGATATGAACCCCATCAAATCAGAGTTTGCGCAAAAGTCTGACTTGCGTACACTGGATGATGTCATTGATGGCGCTGATCTGTTTTTAGGTCTGTCTGGGCCGGGTGTTTTGAAACCCGAGATGGCCGCTCGCATGACCAAAAAACCTATTATATTTGCGCTGGCCAATCCGACGCCTGAAATCCTGCCGGATGAGGTGGAAAAAGTGGCCCCTGACGCGATCATGGCCACAGGCCGGTCCGATTTTCCAAATCAGGTGAACAATGTGCTTTGTTTCCCGTTCATCTTTCGGGGAGCGCTGGATGTTGGCGCCACAACGATCAATGATGAAATGCAGCTCGCGTGCATTGAAGGCATCGCAGCTTTGGCACGCGAGACCACATCAGCCGAAGCAGCCGCTGCTTATCAAGGCGAACAGCTGACCTTTGGGCCGGACTATCTGATCCCAAAACCGTTTGATCCGCGCCTTGTGGGCGTTGTGTCTTCTGCCGTGGCTGAGGCGGCGATGAAAACCGGTGTCGCCACCCGCCCCATCGAAGATTTGGACACCTACCGCGAAAAACTCAACGGGTCGGTCTTTAAATCCGCGCTTTTGATGCGCCCGGTGTTCCAAGCAGCACGCACCTCTCCCCGCCGCATTGTTTTTGCCGAAGGCGAAGACGAACGTGTGCTACGCGCGAGCCAAGCTATGTTGGAAGAAACCACCGAACGACCCATTCTGATCGGTCGCCCGGACGTTATCGAAAAACGGATCGAAAAGGCGGGGCTGACGATACAACTGGGTCGTGATGTTGATCTGGTGAACCCTGAGAACGACCCACGGTATCGCGACTACTGGGAAAGCTATCACACTTTGATGGCCCGCCGCGGCGTGACACCCGATTTGGCCCGCGCAATCATGCGCACGAACACAACAGCGATTGGCGGCGTGATGGTCCACCGCGGCGAAGCCGACAGCCTGATTTGCGGCACCTTTGGCGAATTCCGCTGGCATCTGAATTATATTCAGCAAACGTTGGGCACAGCTACACTGCACCCAGTGGGTGCCTTGTCGATGATGATCTTGGAAGACGGGCCGCTTTTCATCGCGGATACGCAGGTGCATTTGCATCCAGATCCCGAACAAATTGCCGAAATTGCGATTGGTGCTGCGCGCCATGTGCGCCGCTTCGGGTTAGAGCCCAAGATTGCATTTTGTTCGCAATCACAGTTTGGAAATCAAGGCGAAGGCACCGGCGGTCGGTTGCGCGGGGCGATCAAGTTGCTCGACGAGGGGGGGCACGATTTCATGTACGAAGGCGAAATGAACATCGACACCGCCTTGGACCCGGAATTACGGGACCGCGTGCTGCCCTGCAATCGGATGCAGGGTGCGGCGAATGTTTTAATATTTGCCCATGCGGATGCGGCCTCTGGTGTGCGAAACATTCTGAAAATGAAGGGCGGTGGGCTTGAAGTCGGCCCAATACTGATGGGTATGGGCAACCGTGCACATATTGTATCGCCTTCGATTACAGCGCGCGGGCTTTTGAACGTGTCGGCAATCGCAGGAACACCAGTGGCCCACTACAGCTAAAACGGATCACGCATGATCACCATCTTGTAATGCAGCTCCTTGAGGGGTTTCTCTGTGCGCAAAGCGGTCTATCTGACGACTACATTTATTTGGCAAGGGATACCTCTGATGACTGCAAAATTTTTGATTCCATTTAGCGCACTGCTGCTTGGTGCATGCGCCACCATAACCGCTGAAAGCCGTTCAACGATCATTGTAGACAATGAGGAATACGAACTGCGCACGCGCACAATTGAAACCAACGGCCGCAGCTATGAGACGACAGATGCAGTCGTGAAAGGTTTTACGCAAACCTGTATCCCAAGCAGCCCCGGCGACTGTGAAGCCGCCGTGCGCCGCGCTCTCAATCAGTTCGCAGAAGAGCGTTAGAAAGACGGGTGCCGCAGTGCGTGCCTCATGAACACGTAACGCAACTGCGGCACTCGGGGCTCTTGCTCTTGGGATAAGTCAGGCGTAACCATACTCCCAAAAGTAGGGGGACATTTCTACGATGGCTTATAAAGATATTTACCAAGCAAGCCTTGCCGATCCAGAAGCGTTCTGGATGGATGCAGCATCCGCGATTGACTGGGACCGCAAACCGTCAAAAGCGCTGTTTGATCATGACGATGGTCTATTTGAATGGTATGCAGATGGCATGGTGAATGGCTGCTATAACGCCGTCGACCGCCATGTCGCGTCCGGCCGTGGTGATCAGGTCGCAATTATCCACGACAGCCCGATTACGGGCACCAAATCATCGCTAACCTATGCCGAACTACAAACGCGTGTGGCATCACTGGCCGGGGCTTTGTCGGCACAGGGTGTAGGCAAGGGTGACCGCGTCATCGTTTATATGCCCATGGTGCCCGAAGCGCTTGAGGCGATGTTGGCGTGTGCCCGCATTGGCGCGATCCATTCGGTTGTTTTTGGCGGATTTGCCGCGAACGAACTTGCCGTCCGGATTGATGACTGCACGCCCAAGGCAATCCTTGCGGCTTCTTGCGGGTTGGAACCTGGGCGCATCATTCACTACAAGCCATTGCTGGACGGCGCGATTGAACTGGCCAACCACAAACCCGAGATCTGCTTGATCCTGCAAAGGGAACAGGAAACCGCGGAATTAACCCCCGGCAGAGACCTCGATTGGTACGCCGCCCAAGAAGGCGTACCTGCAGTCGATTGCGTGCCGGTCGAAGGCAACCACCCGGCCTATATCCTCTATACCTCTGGCACCACAGGCGCGCCCAAGGGTGTTGTACGTCCGACCGCAGGCCATCTGGTAGCGCTGAACTGGACGATGAAAAATATATATAATGTCGATCCCGGTGATGTGTTCTGGGCTGCCTCTGATGTTGGTTGGGTCGTCGGTCACAGCTATATCTGCTACGCCCCGCTGATCCACGGCAACACGGCGATTGTGTTCGAAGGTAAACCGGGTGGCACACCTGATGCAGGTACCTTCTGGCGGGTGATCTCGGAACATAACGTGCGCAGCTTCTTCACCGCACCGACAGCCATCCGCGCCGTCAAACGCGAAGACCCCAGAGGGTCCGAGCGCAGCAAATACGACCTGTCCTGCCTGCGCGCCCTGTATCTGGCCGGGGAACGCGCGGACCCCGATACAATCGAATGGGCTGGCGAATTACTGGACGTGCCGGTGTACGACCACTGGTGGCAGACCGAAACGGGCTGGACGATCGCCGGCAACCCTGCAGGGCTTGAGGCATTACCGATCAAAATTGGCTCTCCAACTGTTGCGATGCCGGGCTATGACGTGCAAATCTTGGACGACGCAGGTCATCCGGTAAACCCCGGTGAATTAGGGGCGATTGCAATCAAACTGCCCTTGCCCCCGGGCACCCTGCCCACCTTGTGGAATGCCACGGATCGTTACAAGAAAAGCTATCTCAACGCTTTCCCCGGCTATTATGAGACGGGAGATGCAGGCATCATAGACGAGGACGGCTACCTATATATAATGGCGCGCACCGATGACGTAATCAACGTCGCAGGTCACCGCCTGAGTACTGGTGCCATGGAAGAGGTCCTTGCCAGCCACCCGGATGTCGCAGAATGTGCGGTCGTCGGTGTATCGGACCAACTCAAAGGTCAGTCGCCATTGGGACTTGTCTGCCTCAGCAGTGGTGTGAACAGGCCGCATGACGAAATCACACAGGAATGTGTTAAACTGATCCGCGAGAAAATCGGACCCGTTGCTGCGTTCAAAAACACGCTTGTGGTCGACCGCCTACCCAAGACCCGTTCAGGGAAAATCTTGCGCGCCACCGTCGTAAAAATTGCAGACAATGAAGATTTCAAAATGCCTGCAACAATCGACGATCCGACTATTCTGGATGAGATTAAAGTTGCACTGCAAACCATTGGCTACGCACAAGACTAACTTGGCAAACAAAAGGGCAGCCCCGACAGGACTGCCCTTATTCATTACTGGATCTGTGATTAAGCAGCGTCGCGCCACTTGGCAAAGAACCTGTCGACTTGCGCCTCAGCATCTGCTTTGGCCAACCCGTATCGTTCTTGAACCAAACCGATAAATTGATCGCGCTCTCCAGAGGCTTCCTGAATTTCGTCGTCGGTCAGCTTGCCCCACTCCGATTTGATTTCGCCCGTCATTTGCGACCAGTTACCTTTGATAATATCCCAATTCATGTGGTCTCTCCTTCGTCTTTGTAAGTCTCAGTTGAGCCAAGAGCATGTTCATCATGCACCCTTGAGTTAAAAACGCAGTGCAAGCAAAAAGGTTCCGAATTATTTTGAAGGGTCGGTCGTGCTGCGCGGCGCGGGTTCTTCGCCCGGTTGCGGTGTCAGATCATACTTTTTCACTACCCCCCAAACGTGATCGGGGATCATGTTTTTCATCTTGGCAGGTGCTTCACGACGAAGATGCAGGATCGTCTCTGCGGCTTTCATCTCGACCCTTGTGCGGGCGAATTCGAGGCCACGTGGTCCGATGCGCGGTTGCAGCCAGCTTACAATCGGGCGCACCCAATTGGGCATGCGACGCAGGGGCAAGCCGCCCGCCGCACGCGCGGTATTCGCGATAAAGCCTTTTACCGCCGACGCGCGTTTTCCTGCAGAACCTGGCGTGCTCAATACGATCCGGTCGCCTAAACCTTCAAGCATTTCAGCGCCGCGCGCGTTGCGCACCAGCAACCATTGCTCACCCTGCCCGCCCATATAGCCCACAGTCAGATCGGCAAGGCTATTGGTGTAGTCGACACAGGTCCGACAGGTAAGCGGGAAAAAATCGCGCGGCAGGTCAGAGATGGGCAACGACAAAAACGGTATCAGCCGTTGTTTGCCGTCCGCGAACCGCAGCTCAACCATGAAATCTGCGCGGAATTCCAGATAGGTGATCGTCTCGGGCTGCGCGTCCAGCAGCGCGAGGAATGTGTGGAAATTCTCGGTTGTGGTGTTGTCGGAACACGGTGTGCCGATGACAAAAAGCCGTTCAAGCCCCAAATCGCGTTCAAGCTGCCGCAACGCATAAATCTGACAGGGGATGCCAATAACTGCAAGGCGGGTAAAGCCTTGGTCCGCGGCATCTTCCAGCAACGCCAACAAAGGCGCATATCCCATCCGCATGCCGCGCGCATGTTCCATGTCGTTTGCATCGGTGATCAACGCAGGCTGCGGGCGCCACGGGTCATCAGGATGCGGCACCATCGTCAGCACGGCTTGCACTTTGCCGCGCGCCAGCAAATCTGCGCCCAGCGATGTCGTGATCCCTGTCCATTGCGCACCGGGTGCAGGGGCCGCCATCCGCGCGCGGTACATACTCTGGAACGCGCCAAAAAAGGCCTCGTCCCCGTCGCCGCGCACCCGCCCATGCACGGCCTTTTCCATAGCCGGATAGTCAGGTGCGATAAACTGGCACGCCTTGCCACAGGCGCGCGGGTCTTTCATCCGCGACACGCCGCAATCGGTACACAGCCCGCGCGGCACCCCCTCCCTGACGTCGGGGGTCTGGATCATGTGAACTGCTCGTTGATCAGGCGCTCTTCAAGCCCGTGGCCCGGATCAAACAGAATGTGGTGCGCCACAGAGGGCTCGGATCTGATTTCGACGCTGACGACGCCCCGCACAGATTGCGCATCCGCTTCGGCCATCACCGGCCTTTTGTCAGGTTCCAGCACATCAAATCGCACCAGTGCCGATTTGGGTAGTAAAGCCCCGCGCCAGCGGCGGGGACGAAAGGCGCTCATCGCGGTGAGGGCCAAAACCTCGGAGCCAATAGGAATGATGGGGCCGTGCGCCGAATAGTTATAGGCCGTCGATCCCGCGGGCGTGCTGACCAAAGCGCCATCGCACACCAGTTCAGCCATGCGCAACCGCCCATCAATCGTGATTTTCAGCTTGGCCGCTTGGGGCCCTGCACGCAGCAATGACACCTCATTGATCGCCAAGGCTTCGGTGACCGACCCGTCGCTACAGGTGGCTGTCATACTCAGCGGGTTAATCACAGCCTCTTCGGCGGAGGCCAGACGCGCGGGCAGGTCACTTTCCGCATAGGTGTTCATCAAAAACCCGATGGTGCCCCGGTTCATCCCGTATACGGGCGCTGGCAAAGCTTGGGTCGCGTGCAAAGTCTGCAGCATAAACCCATCGCCCCCTAAGGCCACGATCACATCTGCCTCGTCTGTGGGCACATTGCCATAACGCGTGATCAAGGCGGCCCGTGCCGTCTGTGCGACATCCGCACGGCTGGCGGTAAATGCGATTCTGGTGGTCATCCAAGTTTCCGATCAGGGACTTCTTGATCCGAAACAAGCACATATCCCCCCGCTTGGCCAGCAGCACAGGCGCAATTGCGACACTTGGGTGATTGCACCGCCACACGACTCTACCTAAAGAAGACGCACACATAAGGACGAGCGTCGCTTTACAGCCTTTATCCACGCCCTAATTTCCGGTACGGAACACTCTGCAACTTTACATTCTACGGGAGAGACCCCCAATGAACGCGCCACATAGAACACCCGGCTTTTTCACCCAGACACTGGCCGACAGTGACCCTGATCTGTTTGGCTCCATCGCGGATGAACTTGGGCGCCAACGCAACGAGATCGAATTAATCGCATCGGAAAACATCGTTTCTGCTGCGGTGCTTGAGGCGCAAGGGTCAATTATGACCAACAAATATGCCGAAGGGTATCCGGGGCGTCGGTATTATGGCGGCTGCCAATACGTAGATGTGGCAGAAAACCTAGCGATTGAGCGCGCATGCGCCTTATTCAATTGTGGCTTTGCGAATGTTCAGCCAAACTCGGGGTCGCAGGCGAACCAGGGCGTGTTCACAGCGTTGTTGCAGCCCGGTGACACCATTTTGGGCATGAGCCTTGATGCGGGTGGCCACCTGACGCACGGCGCCAAGCCGAACCAGTCGGGCAAGTGGTTCAATGCCGTGCAATACGGCGTGCGCAAAGAAGACAACCTGCTGGATTACGATCAGGTCGAGGCCTTGGCGAAAGAGCATAACCCCAAGCTGATCATCGCAGGTGGTTCCGCCATTCCGCGTCAGATCGATTTCGCCCGCATGCGCGAGATCGCTGATATGGTCGGCGCCTATCTGCACGTGGACATGGCGCATTTCGCTGGTCTTGTGGCGGCGGGCGAACACCCCTCGCCCTTCCCGCACGCCCATGTCGCAACCACCACAACGCACAAAACCCTCCGCGGACCGCGTGGCGGCATGATTCTGACCGATGATGAAGCACTGGCGAAAAAGTTCAACTCAGCCATTTTCCCCGGCATCCAAGGGGGCCCGCTGATGCATGTGATCGCAGCCAAAGCCGTCGCATTCGGCGAGGCGCTGCGACCCGAGTTCAAATCCTACATCCAACAGGTTGTAACAAACGCGCAAGCGCTCAGCGATCAACTGATCAAAGGCGGCCTGGACACGATCACACACGGCACCGACACGCATGTCGTGCTGGTCGACCTGCGCCCCAAGGGCGTCAAAGGCAACGCGACCGAAAAAGCACTGGGCCGCGCGCATATTACCTGTAACAAGAACGGTGTCCCGTTCGACCCTGAGAAACCGATGGTGACCTCTGGCATCCGCCTTGGGTCGCCCGCAGGTACCACGCGCGGTTTCGGCGAGCCAGAGTTCCGCCAAATTGCAGATTGGATCATCGAAGTTGTCGATGGCCTTGCCGCAAATGGCGAAGAGGGCAACGCAGCAGTTGAGGCCAAGGTGAAAGCTGAAGTCACCGCAATGTGCGCGCGCTTCCCGATGTACCCAAACCTGTAAATCTAAGGCAAAGTCACGCCAAAGCCCTGCCGAAACTGGCGGGGCTTTTTGCGTTCTTGCGACTGCCTACGCAGATTTGACCCTACGTGTGCCTGTCAGCTTCATATCAGGATTCATCAGACGTTCTTTGGGGCCGGTCCATGCATAGGCCAACAGACATGGGTCGCGGTCACCTGTGGTAATGCGGTGTTCGTCCCCTGACCGATTGAGGATCAAAGATCCCGGTGCAAAGACTGCTGCATTGTTTTCTGACCAGGCGCCGGAAATAGAAATGTAGCTTTCTTCGATCTCTTTGTGGCTGTGCTGCGGATAGGTCGTGTTTGGCGCAAAAAGGACGAACCCAAGGATCAGATTATCGCAAGGTACAGGACCGTCCGGCCCAAGAATGACGCAGTACGCATATTTGCGGCTTAAGGATTTGGAGATCTTCTCGTATCCGTATTCCCACGTCAGCGCACCGCTGACTTCACGAAGCGCGCGCGCCATCCCCTGCATCGCTGCGCGTTCGCCCAAATCCAGCGCACGCGGGAAATGCGCGGTTACCGGTTTGGCTTCGCTGGCCCTTTCAATCAGTTGAGGATTGCGCGCCATTGCCGCCGACAGCCGGTCACGGACACTTTTGCGATGCGCCCTGATCGCTGGGCTGCCCCCGGCAGATCCATGGCGATAAAGCGTGTCGAACTCGCGCAACAAATACAACCAGTTCGGGGCATCATTCAGGTGTTCTGCGGATTGCGTTGTCATGCGAGACTCTCCTGTCGGGGTTGCGCATTGCCTCTGCCGCCCTTTGCAATCAATGTCCAGTGTTACCAAGCCCAACCACAGTCGATCTGCGGCTATGCATGAAATTTAACAGGCCCAAACGCCTAGCGCGAAGGTCGTGGCGCAAATTTCCGCTCAAACCACACCGCGCCAGCGCAAAAGCAAAACCACCAGCACGATCACGATCAACACATTCAACGCAATGAGCGCCGCAATATTCAAAAACCGCCCCCAGCGCGCATCGGCCAAGTCTAATCCGCGCAGATGATCGCTGACGTCTTGGTAGGCGCGGTCGACCGCAGGATAGTCAATCTGGCGCATAAGCTTTGGGTGTGCAGCAAAGGTTTCCGCCTCTACGAGTATTGCGGCCTGTTTGCGCACCCCGCGCGGCAACCGCCGCCCCGCTTTGTGGACCCCACGCGCCAAATGGTCTGACTTAATGCCCATGTGTTTTTCCAAAAGGTTACGCACCGTTTCTATCTTTTGCGTTATGTCATCCGTCTCTTGCATGCCACTGGTCCCAAACCTTTGCTTGCAATCGTTCTGGCAGAGGCTTTCAAAATCCGCTAGCCCTTGTTTTATGCTCAGCTACTCAGAATTTGGCGACCCCGCAGCGCCCCCGCTTATGATTGTCCACGGCCTTTATGGGTCCGGCCGCAACTGGGGCGTGATTGCAAAACGCCTCTCTGACGGTTCGCGTGTTATCACCGTCGATTTGCGCAACCACGGCTTTAGCCCCCACACAGCGACCCACAGCTATCCTGAAATGGCCGGTGACATCGCAGAGTTGATTGATCATCTGGGCGCACCGATGGACCTTGTTGGGCACTCCATGGGAGGCAAAGCTCTGATGACGCTGGCTTTGGCCTATCCTCAGTTGATCAAACGCCTGATCATCGCAGACATCGCGCCGGTGACTTATACCCACAGCCAGATGCCTTTTATCCATGCGATGAAAGCTGTCGATTTGACCCGTGTCACCCGCCGTTCAGAGGCCGAGGCGCAACTGGCAGATCAAGGCGTCGAACCTGCACTGTGCAGCTTTTTCACGCAGTCTTTGGACATCAAAGAACAGCGCTGGCGGCTGAACTTGGACACACTAGAAACAGAGATGGACAAAATCATGTCTTTCCCTGACGTGTCAGGCCACTTTGATGGGCCCACGCTGATGCTTTCGGGCGCAAATTCGGACTATGTGCTGGCCGAACACCGCCCGCAAATCAAAGAGTTCTTTCCCAACGCCCATTTCGCCAAACTCAAAGATGCAGGTCACTGGTTGCACGCCGATAAACCGCGTGAATTTGAGGCTGCGGTACGCGGCTTTCTGCACCGCTAAAGCAGGTTTACTTGATTGTATAGGGCGTCGAATACGCGCCCTTGCCTTTGTCGCTGATAAACAAAACCTCAGACCCGCTGATTAAAACAACCTGACAGTCTGGGCCAAGCGTGGGAAAGATAGTGACGGGTCTGTCGAGGCATAAAAACCCATCCGACCAAGACCATTCTCCCTCCCAGTAACCATTGAATTGCGGCGGCACACGTTTGCGTCCTGTCCGATTTCGCGGCGCATCACGCGCTGTGGCGGGCGGCAAACGCATGCTGGACACCAGCGCATTGTCTTCAAACACCCTGTCATGTTCACCATTGTCCATATACTTCCCGACAACTTGGTCGCGAAATTGCGCCTCTGTCATGATACGGTCGAAATCTGCCGCCTGTGCCGCATGCGTCGTAAACACGCCAAAAACAAGCCCCCCAAGCGCCACCAAAAAATGATTCATAAACCAAGTACTTTCAATTTGCGCCCATGCGCCAGAACAGGCGCAAGGTCATGACCTGCTAATCCAAGACTGGAGAACGAATGACCCATGTGTCAATGGCCGTTGAGGTGATCGACCAAAACGACCCTCCAAACCGGCTTTAGCCCTTGCGCAGCAGGCCTCCATGCCTATAACGCAGGACAATTTGAACGCACACGGCGTTCGCACAGCTGGGGGTCCGAAAATGCCAAAAAGAACCGACATCAAATCCATCATGATTATCGGTGCAGGCCCTATCGTTATCGGACAGGCATGCGAATTCGATTACTCAGGCGCGCAAGCCTGCAAAGCGCTGAAAGAGGAAGGCTACCGGGTCATTCTGGTGAATTCCAACCCCGCCACGATCATGACCGACCCGGAACTTGCCGACGCCACCTATATCGAACCCATCACCCCCGAGATGGTTGCCAAAATTATTGAAAAAGAACGCCCCGACGCACTGTTGCCGACGATGGGTGGACAGACTGGTTTGAACACGTCACTTGCCCTTGAAGAAATGGGCGTTCTGGACAAATTCAACGTGGAAATGATCGGTGCGAAGCGCGACGCGATCGAGATGGCCGAAGACCGCAAACTGTTCCGCGAAGCAATGGACCGGCTGGGTATCGAAAACCCCAAAGCGGCCATTGTCACAGCACCCAAAGACGCCAATGGCAAAAAAGACCTCGCCGCAGGCGTGGCCATCGCGCTAGAAATCCTTGAAGAAGTCGGCCTTCCTGCGATCATTCGCCCGGCCTTTACCATGGGCGGCACGGGCGGCGGTGTTGCCTACAACCGTGATGACTATGAAGCGATCTGCCGGTCTGGGATGGATGCTTCCCCGGTGGGGCAAATCCTTGTCGATGAATCGCTGTTGGGTTGGAAAGAATTTGAGATGGAAGTGGTGCGCGACACCGCTGACAATGCCATTATCGTCTGCTCCATCGAAAACGTGGACCCAATGGGCGTGCACACCGGCGACAGCATTACCGTGGCCCCTGCCCTGACGCTCACGGACAAAGAATACCAGATCATGCGCAACCATTCGATCGCCGTTCTGCGCGAGATCGGCGTGGAGACAGGTGGTTCCAATGTGCAGTGGGCCGTGAACCCCGTGGATGGCCGCATGGTCGTAATCGAGATGAACCCGCGCGTGTCGCGGTCTTCGGCTTTGGCGTCCAAGGCTACGGGCTTTCCGATCGCCAAGATCGCCGCGAAACTTGCCGTGGGCTACACGCTTGATGAACTCGACAACGACATCACCAAGGTCACGCCCGCGTCCTTTGAGCCGACGATTGACTATGTCGTCACCAAAATCCCGAAATTCGCCTTTGAGAAATTCCCCGGCTCCACACCCGACCTGACCACCGCGATGAAATCCGTGGGCGAGGCGATGTCGATCGGCCGCACGATCCATGAGAGCATGCAAAAGGCGCTCGCCTCAATGGAAGAAGGTCTAACCGGGTTTAACGAAATCGACATCCCCGGCGTGGGTGTAGGTTTGTGGGACACAGACGGCGCCGACCGTGCGGCCATCGTCAAAGCGATCAGCAAGCAAACCCCAGACCGGCTGCGCACCATCGCCCAAGCCATGCGTCACGGCATGACCGACGATGAAATCCACGGTGTCACGATGTTCGACCCGTGGTTTCTTGCCCGTATCCGCGAGATAATCGAGGCAGAGGTAAACCTGCGCAGCGCGGGCTTGCCCATGACAGAAAAAGGTCTGCGGCATCTCAAAATGATGGGCTTTACCGATGCGCGCTTGGGCCAATTGACCGGACGCGACGAAACCAATGTACGCAAAGCGCGTACAAACCTTGGCGTAACGGCTGTTTTCAAACGCATTGATACCTGTGCCGCAGAATTCGAAGCACAAACACCCTATATGTATTCGACCTACGAATCCCCCGTGTTTGACGAAACCGAATGCGAAGCCCGCCCAACAGACCGAAAAAAGGTTGTAATTTTGGGCGGTGGCCCCAACCGGATCGGCCAAGGGATCGAATTTGACTACTGCTGCTGTCACGCGTGCTACGCCCTGACCGACGCGGGGTATGAGACGATCATGGTCAACTGCAACCCCGAGACAGTGTCGACCGACTACGACACCTCGGACCGGCTTTATTTTGAGCCACTCACATTTGAACACGTGATGGAGATCCTGCGGGTTGAGCAGGAAAACGGCACACTACATGGTGTGATCGTGCAGTTTGGTGGGCAAACCCCTCTAAAAATCGCCGCTGCATTGAACGCAGAAGGCATCCCGATCCTTGGCACCACGCCCGACGCCATCGACTTGGCCGAGGACCGCGAGCGGTTTCAGCAGCTTGTGCAGGGTCTTGGCTTGAAACAGCCTCACAACGGCATCGCCCACTCGGATGCCGAAGCCTTTGAAATCGCGTCTGAAATCGGCTTTCCGATGGTGATCCGACCATCCTATGTTCTGGGCGGCCGCGCGATGGAAATCGTGCGCGATCAGGCCAGTCTTGAACGCTATATCTCGGATGCAGTTGTTGTCTCGGGGGACAGTCCGGTTCTGCTTGATAGCTATCTTGCAGGCGCGGTGGAATTGGACGTGGATGCCTTGTGTGACGGCACCGATGTGCATGTTGCAGGCGTAATGCAACACATCGAAGAGGCCGGCGTCCACTCAGGCGACAGTGCCTGCTCGCTGCCCCCCTATTCCTTGTCGCGCGATATGATCGCGGAGGTCGAAAAACAAACGCATGCACTGGCCCGTGCGCTGAACGTGGTGGGGCTGATGAACATCCAGTTTGCCATCAAAGACGGCGAAATTTACCTGATCGAGGTCAACCCCCGCGCCTCGCGCACTGTCCCCTTCGTAGCCAAAGCCACCGATAGCGCCATCGCGTCAATTGCCGCGCGCATCATGGCCGGTGAGCCTTTGTCAAACTTCCCGCAGCGTGCCCCCTATAACGCTGATGCGGCCTATGCCGACGTGTTGCCTTTGGGTGATCCGATGACCTTGGCAGACCCACATATGCCATGGTTCTCGGTCAAAGAGGCTGTATTACCGTTTGCTCGGTTCCCCGGCGTGGATACGATCCTTGGGCCAGAAATGCGATCCACTGGCGAAGTGATGGGCTGGGACCGCGATTTCCCGCGCGCCTTCCTCAAGGCGCAAATGGGTGCGGGCAACCCCTTGCCAACCACTGGCTGCGCTTTCCTGTCCATCAAAGACAGCGACAAAACACCCGACGTGCTGGAAGCGGCACAGATATTGCTTGGGCAGGGCTTCACGATCGTTGCCACTCGTGGCACCGCGCAATGGCTGAAAGACAACGGCATGGACTGCAGCATCGTCAATAAAGTCTATGAAGGTCGCCCCGACGTCACAGATATGATGAAGGACGAAGCCATCCATCTGGTGATGAATACAACCGAAGGTGCGCAAGCGGTCGAAGACAGCAAATCCATCCGCTCTATCGCGCTTTATGACAAAATTCCGTACTTCACCACGGCTGCCGGATCCTATGCAGCCGCTTTAGCGATCCGCGCACAAGCTGAAGGCGATGTCGGCGTCAAAGCTCTTCAGGGGTAAGCTTCAACATCCACAAAGCCGGTCGAACATGCCAAGTCGCATGGCGTAGACGGTTGCACGGACAGGCGGCAGGGG
>JBGCDB010000046.1:0-44113 GCA_045104955.1 Roseobacter sp. | reverse complement strand
GGACAGGTTCGACCCTATTGAAAATTAAGATTGCAAAAGAGACATCAGCCGTCTGGCAATATGCTAACGCCATCCCTTTGCCATGCTGGAAACCCGACCAGATAGCGGGAATAGGCAGGCCTGCAGGGCGTGGTAGATATCCGGCTTACCGGCAAAAATTGAACGCGTTGGCACCCCGTCCCTGTCTATTGCAGGAAACCAGCCACCGCTTTGATGATCGATAAACCTTTTGTCTGCAAAGCCCCATACCTTGCGATACCAGACCTCATCCGCGGGGTTTTCATCGATCAACAAAAGTGTGGAAAGAGCATTGATCGCTTCGGTGACAGGCCACCAGAACCGAGATGCGTCCGCAACGCCGCCATCAAAGTTCAGCGTGTAAGCAATGCCACCATCGGGCAACCACGCATCTTCCAAGGCCTGTTCAATTAGGCAACGCGCACGGTGCGGTGCATCTGTTGCTGGGCGCCCCGCAAGGTCCCAGTGCTGCAGCAAAAGCCGCCCCAACTCAAACGAATGACCGGGTGTGGTTCCCGCTGGTCTGAACATATGATTGCCCGCATAGCTGCGATCTGCTGACCAATCTGCGTGATAGTGTTCGGGCAGGCGCCACTGCGCTTGCCGGGCCATTTTATCGGTAAAGAAATCAAGGATACGCCCGGCACGCGTCAGGTAAATCTCTATTCCGGTTGCTTCGTAGGCAGCCAATAAAGCCTCCACCCCGTGCATATTGGCGTTCATGCCACGATAATCTGAGAACGGCGTCCAATCCCTGTTCCATTCGTCGCTGAACAGGCCTGCGTCATCTTCCCAAAAGCGCTGATGCAGCACAGAACTGATATCATCAATCAACGCGTCCGCGTCAGGGTGCCCCGCGCATTTGGCACTTGAAGCAGCAAGCAGCACGAAAACATGCCCGTAAGCCAGCTTGGTCCCGTCAGCGATTGCATCCCCTTTCACAGACCACGCATAGCCCCCGTGCACCTGATCATGATGGTGGCTTTTCAGATACGCCATGCCGTGGTCGACAATCTGTTCTGCACCCGGATGCCCGCGCAAAACGCCCAAAGCGTAAGAGTGGATCAACCGTGTCGTTGTATGAAGCTCTTGTATATCTGTTGGCAGCGGCCGGCCATGATAGTCCAGCAGCGTGAAGCCTGCGTCACCTTGCAAGCTCGCATCGAAAAAAGAAAAAAGCGTTTCGCTTTGTGTCTGTAACCAGCTGCGATGCGTATCGTCATGGATCCACAGCTTTGTCGTGTCTGACGGACCCAGCGTTGCGCGCGCGGTGTTTTGAGCAGTCATGCAGCTTGCCACCTTAATAAGTCAGACAACATCGGCAGGCATATTGCCAGTAAAGACACCCTACCGAATTGCCAGATCGTTTGAATCAAAGGCGTGGGTATCTGCTTTTGCAAACGTCAGTCCAGCCTTATCGCCGGGTTTACAGGTCGCTGATCCATTCACACGCACAGTGATCTGCCCGGCATCCCCGCAAGACATAATCACAAACGTATCGGCGCCAAGGTACTCCAAGACATCAACTGTGCCTTGAATTTGACCCAACCCTGCATCGGTCAATTCAATATGCTCTGGCCGTATCCCGAATGAAATCGCGTTGACAGGAACCTCGACATTAGGCGCCGCAGAGACTGGGATCACGTTCATACGGGGCGAGCCGATAAATTGGGCGACAAACAAATTTGCAGGACGTTCATATAATTCACGCGGCGACCCAACTTGTGCGATTTTCCCGAATTCCAACACAACAATCCGGTCCGCCAAAGTCATCGCTTCGACCTGATCATGGGTCACGTATATCATCGTTGATTCCAGCGTTTGGTGAAGCTTGGCAATTTCATAGCGCATCTCTACGCGCAAAGCGGCGTCTAGGTTGGAGAGAGGCTCATCAAACAGGAAGGCGGTTGGGTCGCGTACAATAGAACGACCGATCGCAACACGTTGACGTTGACCCCCAGACAAATCCTTGGGGCGTCGGTCGAGATAGTCATCAAGCTTGAGGACGCGCGACGCTTCATTTACTTTTTCGTCAATCTCGGACTTGGGCAAACCGGCCGATTTCAGCGGGAAACCGACATTATCCCGCACCGACATATGCGGGTAAAGCGCATAGGATTGGAATACCATCGCGAGACCGCGTTTGTTGGGGGGTTCAGCGGTGGCGTCACGGTCGCCAATCATGATCTGCCCTCTCGAGGTTTCCTCAAGACCTGCAATCATCCGAAGCAGTGTTGATTTACCACAGCCTGATGGACCGACGAATATAACAAACTCGCCTTCTTCGATCGACAGGTCCACACCTTTGATAACCTGTGCTGCACCAAACCACTTCTCGACAGCCTTAAGGGTAATAGAAGACATTATGCTGCACCTCTTTGCGATTCCAAATCATCTCGGGCCCACCCCAACCAAACTGCTGCAGTCCACGTAAATGTTTCCCCACCCGCGGGCGCGCCGGTGTGGGGGTCGTAATACTCAGAAAAACCGTTCTGCCGCATGAGGCGTGCAGTATCGCGGCGCAGCCGGTCGGCCAGGTCGGTAACGCCCATTTCGTCCATGCCGGTGGCAACCAGATAGTTCATGATCGGCCATGTTGGACCACGCCAATAGCGCAAAGGTTCAAACCCCTCTGCCGTTGGGTCAAAGCTGGCCATCCCATAGGTAACATCAGCCAGCATCCGCGCGACCGCCGGCAGCGCCCTTGCATCATTGATCCCTGCGTACCAGCACAACGCAGACGCGTTCGAAAGCACGCCATTGAACGTACCCGCGTGCACATCCCGACTGTCATAGCCACCCAGCGCCGGATTCCACAAAGTTTCGGCCCCAGCCTCAAGGGTCGCAATCGCTTGTTCTATTTCCGAGACATCCTCGCCAAAACGGCGCCCCATGGCCGCCATGTCACGTTGCGCCCGCAACAAGGTGAATGTCATCGTAGGGTCAGCGACACGAAAGGGATTAATCTCGCGCAGTTTAGCGTGATCCCATTTGACTGAAACGCCCAGCTTTACCAGCGTTAGGTAGCGGTCATAGTCATATTTGGTGGGACGCATTGCGGGGTCCACATGCGAAGTATCCCGCCGCGTGTATTCCCCCACATCTTCGACGTTAATCGCCTTCATCGCCCCATCCCAATCGGGGGCGTTGTCGCGGCCCGCCTCCCACGGGTGGGTCACACACACCGCGCCTTCGTCCAGCCGCCATTGCATGAACCAGCGGTGCCATGCGTTCAACTTGGGCCACAGCGCGCGTGCGCGCGCCTCTCCCGCTGGGTCAAGAGCCAACATCTTTGCCATAAATGACGCCGCAACCGGCGGCTGGCTGATCCCGGAGGACGGGATAGGACCCCGCCCACACCAGACATCCGGTCCGGGGAAATATCCAGGGTCAATCTTATGAAACAAGATATGTGGGACCATGCCATCGTCCCACTGTCCGGACAGCAGGGTTTCGAGTTCAGTCCAGCCGCGATCTGGATCAAAAGTCATAAACCCCCAAGCCGCAAATGCGCTGTCCCAGTTCCACTGATAGGGATACAAACCCTTGGTTGGCAGCGTGTAACCGCCCTTATCGTTCTGGCGCAAAATGTTACGCGCTTGTTCGTTCAAATCCATTGTCATCCCTTTACTGACCCTGCGGTCAGGCCTTTTGTCATAAAGCGTTCAAGTCCCAAAAAGAGCGCCATAATCGGGACTGTCGCGACGACCGAACCGGCCATCAGGTGCTGCCTTGGGATTTCAGAAGAGTTCAGCGATGCAATGCCCCGTGTCAGCGTAAACTTGGAGGGGTCATCCAGCAGCATAAAAGCCAGCAGAAACTCGTTCCAAGCGATCATAAAGACGTAAAGCGACACAGACGCGAGCGCCGGAAGAGACAGCGGCAATGTAATTTTCCAAATCACGGCCAGACGCGACAGCCCGTCCATTAGCCCTGCTTCTTCGACCTCCGCAGGCAGTCCGCGAAAGTATCCCTGCAACATATACAAGGCCACAGGGATCGTTGTGACGGGATAAATCATCACAATTCCCCAGAAGGAATTTCGCAACCCCGTCATCGAGAAGGCGATGTAGATTGGCAGTGCCAGCACAATCATGGGCACCATGTAAATCAGCAGGATCGACCTTGAGAATGCCGCTTGCCCGCTAAAACGCAGACGTGCCACGGCATACGCCCCCGGGATGGCAAAAGCCAAAGTGATAAAGACGGTCAGCACCGAAATGAAGAACGAGTTGAAAAGATAGGTGCCAAAGTTGAACTGGTTGAACAACTCATCATAGCTGCGAAACAGCTCAGCCCCCTTTGACAGGTCAATTGAGAAATCCAACGGGTTCTGGATCAGCTCGGATTGGTTTTTCAGGCTGGTCATGACCATCACGTAGAAAGGGATCAAAACAATAGCCGTAAAGAAAATATAGCCGAACCCTGTCAGAAACCTGATCACCGCAGCTTCGAACGCGTGCCGCGTTACTTGTCCAGGATCGATCTCGTCAAGAATTGGTGTGATGGATGCTGCAAACCCAACTCCTAACACAACCGCACCAAACAGCCGCGCCAACATACTGGTATCTGCGCCGGTCAGCACAGGCCCAATGCCTAGCATGACCAAAACACTGATGCCTATGCAAAGGCCAATTTGCACCGTTCGCCCGCGGCCCAAAGCCACCACAACAGCACCACCCGCAGCCCCCAACAATAACGAAAGTAGCACGCTGGGGCGGAAAGCTTCTCCGGTGCCAAAGGACATTGTGACGGCAACAGTTACAGACAGCACAACCATCCAAAGAGCCCCGATCACGGGGCCGGCGATGAAACCACGACGCATCTAAAGACCCTCTTCGCGGCTAATGTATTTCAGGAAAAACAGGGAGAACGTCAGCAAGCAGCCAAATATAACCACCGCCACCGCAGCCCCTGCCCCGATATTGGAAACTGCAAAGGCTTGTTCATAGACGTTTACTGTCAAGGTGCGTGTTCCGGCATTTCCACCTGTCAGCAGGAAGATGTCATCGAACTTGTTGAAGGTCCAAATGAAGCGCAGCAGGAACAGAACACTGAGAATTCCCAAAAGCTGCGGCACGCTCAGATACCAGAACTGTTGGAACGGGCTCGCGCCATCCATATCTGCCGCTTCGTACATATCGGTGTCGATGCTTTGCATCCGCGCCAGAATGAACAAAAACGACAGTGGGAAGTACCGCCAGATTTCAAAGATCGTCACCATGATCAAAGCAAGAGGGCGTTCACCAAAAAAGTTGATCGCCTCATTGGTCACACCCATCTGGATCAAAAGTGCGTTTGCAGACCCCGAAAACGGATCGAAAAGGATCAGCCACGCAAAAGCGACCGCAATGACCGGGGCAACGTAAGGAAAAAGGTAAAGCCCCCGCAGAATGCCCTGCCCTTTAAACGATTTGTTGAGCAGCAACGCCGCAAACAGGCCTACCAACAGCGCGCCAATGGTGCCAAAGACCGTATAGAACAAGGTCACCCAAAGGACCTCAAAGAACTCTTCTCCGCTAAAGACCCGTTTAAAGTTATCAAATGTAAATGTGCTGTTTGTCAGAATGTTTGAGGACTGACCGGTTGTCACAGCGCGGCTGTCTTGTGGCCGCAACCCGTTGTCCAGATAGCTTTGTTCAACCGTTACGGGGAGTGTCATCGTATCACGATGTCCCGGTGCCCAATCGCCCAGATCGCAAGACAACGCCCTGGTTTCCAGTGTACAGCGCGGATCAAGCTCAAGAACCCGCAATCCTTCCGGGATTACATCGTTGAACGTGACCCCGGTGATCTGCTGTTCTTGCGATGAATTGCGCAATCGGTAGCGGATTGTAGCGTCATCCCCTGCCGCTTCTGGGTTGCCGCGCAAGTCTTCACGCAGAACGACCTCAGGCGCGCGCAAATCGCCAAGCTCAACCGGTTTGAACGAGATCCAAAAGATCGCAAGCAATGGCAATACCACAACCAAAGCAACCGCCGTTATCGTCGGAAACAGCAACCCCCATGCCAATCGCGCTTCGCGCTTTGCAAGGGGTCCCGTTCCAACCGGAGGGGTGATATCCGCCATGACCGCTACTCCCTATTGTTGCGCGGGTGCTTTTGAAACATGAGAGTGTCGGGGCGCAATTTAATCAGCGCCCCAAGGTGCCCGAGGCTTATTGAACAGCCGCAATCGCGTCGTTCAAAGCCGCAACAGTTGCTGCCGCGTCACGTTCGCCATCGATGTATTCCCGCACCAGTCTGTTGATGACCTGACTGTTGATAATGGCAGAGGCGGCTGCAAGCTGGCCATCGGCCACGCCCCAACGCTGTGCCACATCAAGACCACTTACGATCTCATCAATCATCGCCGTTTCATAAAGCTCACCCAATGGCGCTTTGCGGTCGACACCGACATCCAATGTGGCCCATAAGTCAGCATATTCAGTCGGGTCATCTGCTGTACCGCGACGCACTGGGAACTTGCCCTCTGGTGCAATCGCCAGCGTTGATGCGTAACCGGTGCTCATTGAATATTCGACAAATTCCATCGCGGCATCCGTTGATGCGTCAGACGTGATCCCGAAATACCGCACATCACCCCAAGCCGCACCATCCGGGTTCGAAGGACCCGAGAAATTCGTGACGATACCTGTCGCCGCGGCAAGCTCATTGGATGTTGGGTCATCATTGATCGTGGGTGGGGCGCTGTCACGCAGACCCGCTAATTCGTCAAGAATGAAGGGCGACCAGATAATCATCGCAGCATTGCCGCTGAAATAAAGCGTTCGGGACTGATCCCAATAAAGATCGCCCGGAGGCGACGCTTCTGCGATCGCTTTATAGAATTCCAGCACTTCGATGGTGGCCCCTTCATCCAGTGCCTGCACCCCATCTGGCCCTACCGGAGAGACACCATTGGCCAAGAAAACATGCTCCAGCACTTGGCTCATGAAGTTTTCGTCGATTTTGGTGGCAGCTACAAAACCGTACATGCTTGGCGGGTTATGCAGCGCCTCGACGGCGGCTAAAACATTGGCATAGGAATTTGGTGGCTCAAGCCCTGCATCCGCGAACAAGTCGGCGCGATACACCAGCATTTGTGTCCAGCCATCTACAGGCACAGAAACAAAGCCCCCGTCCATTGCCGCCATGCCAAGTGCGCCCGGTGCAAAGGTGCCTTCGCCAAGTGCTTCCACCACGTCCGTTGCTGCATCAGTATCAAGGATACCGGCGTCCGCCCAAGGCGCGGCGTATTGGAGCGGGTGATAGATCACGTCAGGCAAATCGCCCGCAGCGAATGCAGCCGTTGCCCGCGTGCCAAGATCATTTTCAGATACTGGGATCACTTCGACTGTGTGACCCGAAACTTCGGCAAAGGCAGCTGCCATCGCCTCTTGGCGGGCAAGGCGTTCTGGCTGTTCTTCCGTGGTCCAAAACCGAATATCTTCGGCACTGGCAGAAAGTGCCGTCAAGATAAGCGCCATCGCGGCGCTGCCTCGCATCATTGATTTAGCCTTAGTTTGCATAGTCTTCCTCCCGTTGGAACTGTGTTGATGAATGAAATGTTGATGTGTTGGGCCCAACCGACCCGCGGTCGAGGAAAATCGCAGGCGCGGTCTCGCGCAGCGCCTCCACCGGCTCTCCCCGAATGCGACGAACCAAAAGCGCGGCCAAACGCGCGCCAGATTTCTGCGCATCAACAGCAAAAGTGCTAAGCGGCGGATCGACATGCGCGCCCTCTTGGATGCCGTCATAGCCAATAACCGAAAGACTGGTGCCAATTTTCAGGTTGGATGCAGCTGCAGCTTGGTAAACACCCAAAGCCGCGCGATCGACGGCACAAACAATAGCTGTCGGCCGATTGTCATTTTGCAACAGATGCAAGCCTGCGGCACACCCCTTTTCGATGGTCACGACATCTTCGATGATCAAGTCCGGGTCGACTTCAAGTTGGGCTGCAGCCATGCCCGCCTCAAAGCCAAGACGGCGCAATCCGGCATAATTATAAATCAAACCACCGTTGATGAAGCCAATCCGCTCGTGCCCGAGGCCCGCCAAATGCACCACCGCGTCACGCATGGCGTTTTCACCGCAAATATCGTGCCAGCAGCACCCTTCATCATTGTCTTGGCGGCCGAACAGAATAAAGGGCACTTCGGCTTCCCGAAGCAACGCGACACGTTTGTCCTGAACCATCGCGCGGGGCAAAATAAAACCGTCGGCCTTTTGATCTCTGATGAGCGCACGGAACGTCGTCTCCATGTGGGCCTCATCATCAGCGGAGGCGACGGTAAGCGTGTACCCTTCTGCGCTGGCCCCATTCGAAACACCCGCTAGAAATTCTGCCAAGAACGGTCTGTGCGCATCGTGGTCCGAAAGCTGCAATACCAGACCTAGTGACCGGGTCCGTCCTGTTTTGATGGCCTGAGCATGGCTAAGCGGCCGGTAATTTAGCTTTTCTGCCATGCGCTTTACGCGCAACTGTGTCGCCGGAGAAATATCACCGTAGCCGTTCAATGCGCGCGATACGGTTGACTTGGTCAATCCAAGCGCGTCCGCCATGTCATTGATGGTCACGCGCATCGTCACACGATCCGTCAGCAAAGATTTGTCTGGTGGTGTCAAAATGCGTTCCCCCCGGGCTTAGGCTGGAAGCCGAAACCGGTTTCGGCAAGGCAATTCTTTCAAGCAAGACTAATTATACAAAATTCAGCCCGTAGGGTCGGCGGCATTTATACCTAAGTCCAGACATCTTCGCGGTCGGGAAATTCTTTCCGGGTAAAGAAAAGCGCCTGACTAAACCAAAATGTGTCGCGCGAACTAGCCCGGGACCCTGCCAAACCAAAATGAAGACCGCACCCAAGCGAAAAAAACTTATTTTTTAATGATCAAAATGCGGACCAAACACCTAAAATTAACTGTATGTTTGTAATCCTCTGATGAACCAAACCTGACGGCTCTTATTAGAACTCAGAGGTTATATGACGATGTTAAAGACACTTATGATTGCTTTGCCAATTGCTCTAGTCGGGGTTGCATCGCAAGCATCGACATTGGTGAATGGCAGTTTTGAGGATATTGGCAACGGGACGCTTAGCAACTCAGGCTGGAGTATTTTGGAAGAAATCCCAGGTTGGGATGGGCTGCCCAACATCGAAGTGCAATCAAATCCGACGCTGCGTGGCATCGACGCACAAGACGGTGAAAACTATGTCGAACTAGATACAGATGTTGACAGTGGCATTACACAAGACATTACGCTGTCTGTCGGCACATATCGCCTTAGTTTCTTTTACAGCCCACGTGTTGATCTGAATGCGACCACAACTAACGATATGTTTTATTCGGTGGGTAATAGTTTCACGGACTTGTTGTCCGGAACAGTGCAAGGCGGGCCAAACCTTGACTACCCATGGGGCCAGTGGACCGAAGTGACCGGTATCTTCGATGTGATCGAAACAGGCGATTTCACTTTGTCCTTTTTTGCAACTGGCGGATCGTATCAATCGGGCTGTGGCAATTGCGGTGCATTGATCGACAATGTCTCACTTGCCGCTGTTCCATTGCCCGCTTCAGTCTTGTTTTTGCTCGCAAGCATTCTTGGTCTCGGCATAATGCGTAGCCGACGCGACGCCTGAATACATTTCATTCATAAATCTAAACCGGTGGCTGCTAAACGTGGCCGCTGTGCCGCCTAGGGTATTCTGGGGTCTTTTGGTTTACCCGGTCCGAATCGCCGAACAAAGGTTCCGTAGGAAAAACCCAAATCATGCGTGTTGCACAGTTTCTGCCCACTGGTTTCAGTATGCAGTGACAAACCACCCCAAGCGATTTTCATGAAATAGCCGTGCTTGCGCATACGGCAGTCCAGATCGTCCCAGCTATTTGCCTCTGCCATGTCACGAAACAGCAAGTTTTGCAGGGCAAACACAAGCCTATCGTTCGATGCCTGCGTTTTCGGTTTGGCACCTTTTTTATGGGCAAGATGTTCCGTCACGAGGTCTTCGACAACCTTGGCAACGGTTCCTTCTTGCTCGGTCGCAAGGTCATGGACAGCAAGAATCAAATCGGACGGCAGTTGAACCGTTACAGCACGCTTATTCATAAACGCAGACTTGCTTAAACAACGTTTACAAAAGGTTAAAATCGCTCTGCGCGTACGACATCACAGTCAACAATCGACACAACACCAATATGTTTTTCAACAACTGAGAACGCGGCATCCAACAAACTGTCCAAACGCTCTGGCCGAATGATGCAAACAACTTGGACCATGCCGCTAGCGCGCCCAATCTCGCCTGATCGCACCCAATCGCCAGATCGCCCTGATCCGCCAAGAACCGGCAACACAGTATAGCCCGTGACCCCCGCTTTGCGTAGTGCGTCCGTAAGGCGCGATTGCATGATAGCTTCGATGGCTATTTCAACGCGTTTGGCTTTGTGTGTCTGCATATTTAAGATCCTGAAAGTGCGGTCGCAACGGCGACATACAAGGGAATGCCAAGTGTGAGGTTAAAGGGAAAAGTAACACCAAGCGAGAGCGTTAGATATATGGACGGGTTCGCTTCGGGGAGTGCGACCCGCATCGCAGCTGGCACCGCGATGTAGGACGCAGAAGCCGAAAGAACCATCAACAGTACGACACCGCCAGTCGACAAACCCAAGAGCAACCCAAAGACCAAACCAAGACTGCTGCCTACAATCGGCATCAGCACACCAAACGCCAGAACGCCCGGCCGCAAAACGCCGCTGCCACCGCGCAACCCACGCCCAGCAACAAGGCCCATATCAAGCAGGAAAAGGCACAGCACACCTTTGAACGGCGCCACGATAAAACTTGAGATTTCATTCAAGCCTTCCTCGCCCGTGATCCAACCAATGAAAAACGAGCCGACCAGCAATACGATTGAACCATTCAGCATAATTTCACGCCACAAATCGCTGTCCATGCGGCGGCCGTCACCGCTTCGTGAAATGAGCCAGAGCGCCGACAAGATCGCGGGCGCTTCCATCGCGGCTGCGACTGCAACCATATATCCTTCGGACGCGATTCCGCTGCTTTCCAACACCGATGTGGCCGCAACAAACGTCACAATTGAGATGGAACCGTAATGTGCCGCAACCGCTGCTGCGTCCAACTGGCTAAGTTTCGTCATCACTTTGAGCATCGCAAAAGCGATCAGCGGCAAGACGGCAGACAAGAAGATGCCTGCCAGCAGGGTTAATCCAAGCTTTGCATCAATGCCATGAGAAGACACGCTAACACCGCCCTTGAAGCCAATGGCAAACAACAAATAAATTGAAAGTGCTTTGGCGGCAGCTTCAGGGACGCTTAGATCAGAACGCGCCAAAGAGGCCGCAACACCTAAGGCAAACGATAGAATGATAGGCGATAACAGGTTGTTAGCCGCCAAAGATAGGATCTGATCCATTTACGCCTCCGGTGTATTTCTTCAGGCGCGTCTAGGCGCCTTTACACTGATCATCAAGATGCGCGACCAGTTTTGCGCATCAAACTGGGCGAAACTCTTGATCTCCGGAGTGAAAGAATTCCAACCCTCCTTCACCAATATCAGTCCAAAGACCGTGTAGGGTAAGCAGCCCATCTTCGACACGAGACGCAATAAAAGGAAAGCTCATCAGATTTTGTAAGCTGACCAACACAGATTGCTTTTCAAGCGCTTGCGCTTGAATCTGAGGGTCGTTCTCGGAGGCGACACTGGCATAGCTCGGCTTGAGAATATCCATCCAACGGCCGATAAAGCTGTCAGGTTCTTCCAGTTGCGGTGCATGGCCTTGGCACATGTCGATGCATCCCTGCACACCACCACAGTTCGAATGCCCCAGCACGATAACATGCGACACATTCAGCATCGTCACCGCATATTCCACAGCTGCAGATGTGCCGTGATGGTCACCATCAGGCTGATACGGCGGCACGAGGTTTGCAATATTGCGGTGAATAAAGAATTCACCCTGATCTGCTCCAAAAATCGATGTTACGTGAACCCGACTGTCACAACAGGAAATGACCATCGCACGGGGATGTTGACCGCCCGATGCAAGTTGCTTGTACCAGGCTTTGTTGTCCGCATAACCGGTTGCTTTCCAGCCATGGTATCGCTGCACCAGATAACTCGGGAGCGGTTTTGCCTTGTCCATGATGTCTCGTCTTTTGCACACTGTTAGCGTCACCCTATCGCCAATTGTATTAGAATTCGAGAGAAAAGACCTTTCTGCCTCAACCCTTTGGTTAGGAATTTGCCCGATGTTGCCCATGTGCCGTGGGGGCATAGTAGGGTGAGAAATAAAATGAACCATGTCCTGAACATCAGGCTTAAAGAGACCGTGCGCGTCGATCAGGACCGGCTTGGCGCCCTTTACGCCCAATTGGGTGAAGCGGCTGCCGAAGACGTCGTGTGTCGCGCAATGGAAGAGCTGGCTTTGCGTTTGGCGCATTGCAGCCGTTTGCACAGCAACAATGAAATGCCGGAACTTCGCAAATGTGCACGATCGTTGATCGCGATTGCAGATCAGATCGGTATGATCGTTCTCGCGCGGGTAGCGCATGATGTCATCGAAACGATCGATGCAGGCGACGGTCCGGCGCTGGCTGCCACTCTGTCACGCCTGATCCGCATCGGAGAGCAATCATTGACGGCTATTTGGGATCTGCAAGACATTACAATCTGATGTCTTGCACCACGCGCAGATCGCGGTAGGCTCATGCGGCAATTGCTTTGAAAGGCGACGCCCATGACCTGTTTTTTTGCGCAGCCTAATCAAGCTGCAATTCCCGTACATTTAATTGACAAAGACTCTCTTGATGCATGGCGCGAAACCCAGACTGAATCTGCGCGTGCGTGGATGGATGCCAATGGTTTTGACGGGCGCATTGGTCAAGCTCTTTTGATACCCACAAGCACTGGTACGGCTGAAATGGCCGTCATTGGTTTTGGTACTGCGGCGGCCAGGGCACGGTCCCGGTTTCATTTGGCCGCAGGCGCCACAAAACTACCGAAGGGCGTTTATAAAATAGCCTCCGGGCTTCCAGAAATCGGCGGTGATGTAGAAGTACTGGGCTGGCTAATGGCCGCCTATCGTTTCGGCAAGTACCGCGATGCAAGCCCGATGGCAGCCACATTGCAATGCCCCGACCACCTTGATGCCAACGCGTTGGAAGCAGTTGCGCAGGGAGAATATCTTACCCGGGACCTGATCAACACACCAGCCAACGACATGGGCCCACCCGATCTTGAAGAAGCCGCGCGCGCCTTGGCGCAACAGCATGGCGCGTCTGTCTCGGTCGTTATGGGCGACGATTTGCTGGCGCAGAATTTTCCTCTGATCCACACCGTTGGGCGCGCGGCAGATCGCGCGCCGCGGCTGATTGACATGACCTGGGGTGACACCGGGCCATACGTGACTTTGGTAGGCAAAGGCGTGTGTTTTGACACCGGCGGGCTGAACCTGAAACCCGGCGGTTCCATGGGGCTGATGAAAAAGGACATGGGCGGAGCCGCAAATGTCTTGGGCCTTGGGCATATGCTGATGGCAACGGGGCAAAACATTAGGTTGCGCATTTTGATCCCTGCCGTGGAAAACTCGGTTGCGGGCAATGCATTCCGACCCGGCGACATCCTGACCTCGCGCAAAGGACTGTCGGTTGAGATTAACAATACCGATGCCGAAGGGCGGTTGGTGTTGGCAGATGCGCTCACCTATGCCCAAGAAAGCAATCCTGATTTCATTCTCTCAATGGCCACGCTGACTGGGGCTGCACGTGTGGCCGTTGGGCCTGACCTTGCGCCATATTACTGTGATGATGCAGCATTCGTGACAGCGCTGGAAACTGCTGCCACGGCACGGCACGATCCTGTATGGCGGATGCCGTTTCACACCCCTTATGAGGCAATGATCGAACCTGGTATCGCAGATCTGGATAACGCCCCAAAAGGCGGGTTTGCTGGATCAATTACAGCCGCACTCTTTTTGCGCCGCTTTGTAGAGACGGATAATTACGCACATTTTGACATTTACGGGTGGAACCCGAGCGATTCCCCGAGCCGCCCCAAAGGTGGGGTGGGGCAAGCAACGCGCGCCCTTTTGGATGTTTTGCCTGGATTAGGCTCTGTATGACGGATCCACGCAGCGACCCAGACCCCAGTTTGGTGACACTGAACGACGCAGCCCAAGTTGCTGTGCCCTTGGCGGACCTGACACGCGGTGCGGGCGGGCCACGCGACCGCCAGTTGATCTATGGTGACCCCTTGACTGTATTGAACAAATCAGACTGGCATTGCCTTGTCCGGTCAGAAAAGGATGGCTATTGCGGCACGTTGCTTGCAGCCCAGATCGGCCCTGCAAGCCCCCCGTCGCATCGGGTAACAGCACGTGCCACACACGCCTACTCAAATGCCAATTTCAAATCGGCCGAAAATCTTATGCTTAGCTTTGGCACCACTGTTACCGCATTGTCGGAAAAGCCAACATTTATAGAAACCACCCTTGGGTTCATACCACGGCAGCACCTGCATAGCGCGGACACCGTTGCAACAGATCCTGCCGCAATTGCTGCACTATTTTTAGGAACGCCTTACCTTTGGGGCGGAAATTCATCCTTTGGAATCGACTGTTCGGGACTTGTCCAGATGGCATGTTTGGCATGCAATATTGCTTGCCCGGGTGACAGTGACCAACAGGCCGATGGGTTGGGTACCCTATTGCCGGGCGATGCAACCCTGCAAAAGAATGATCTAATTTTTTGGAAGGGGCATGTGGCACTTGTGACTGATGCCAACACGCTGATCCATGCGAATGCTGGACATATGATGGTCACCTATGAACCCATTGCCGATGCGATTGCACGGATCGAAATGCAGGGGGATGGCACGCCGACACATCGCAAACGGCTGCCCCAAGCGAATAGTCTATAAAAGGCTCTATTCGACCGCGCGGATCAGTTTGCGTTCCAGCACGCGCAGAACCGTTTTCAAATCGTGCCCACGTCGCAGTATCTGACCATCCATTCCAACAACAGCGTACATGCCTTGTTTGTCTCGCATTTTGGGCCGCTTTTCGATCCGATAAAGCGGCGTTTCCGCGGTTCGACGAAAAACAGAAAAGATCGCCACATCCTTCAAGCAAGAAATCCCGTAGTCACGCCATTCTCCAGCAGCGACGAAACGGCCATAAAGCGACAGGATCACCGAAAGCTCTGTGCGGTGGAACGCGATCTGCTGCGGTGGCAGTTGATGCAGATTGCTGCCCGGTGGAACTTGATAATTCATGGGTAAAGAGTTGCGCCAATCCTTGCGCAAATCAAGACCCTAGATTGTTCAAATCGCACCCTTTGCCATATTATGCAAAAGCCCCATGACAGAACCAGCCGGACGACATCAGGTGGCCATGTGCATAAAACAACCACAAGCGCTGGCCATCTTCGGTTTCTGTTACGTAGTAATCGCGCACACCGCTGCGCCAGTTTGGGTCATCCAGCCACCATTCCGGGGCAATCCGTTCAGGGCCAATGGCATGCGTGGGGCGCAAATTCTGCCCACGCCAACGGAAAATATCTGGAACCTTGGGCGTATCAGGAGCATGCACTGGTTCAGGCTGCCAGATCAGCAGGGGACGTGGATTGGGGGGCGCGGGCCAAGGCGCATCATGTGCGGCGGACCATGCCGCAGCCAAAGTCACAGCGCTTTTTTCAGGGATGTGGCTGGACGCCGGACGCACGCGGGTGATTGTATCAAGACCCACGCGCGCACCGATACGCCCAATCAAATCGTCCATCGCAGTATTACTGACCAGCCGGGCGGAAACGGCAGCCCCTGCCTGTAAATGACCCACCGGGGTCCGGGCGTGAATGGGTTCTGTGAGGGTGGCTTCTAACCGCAACATATCGATGCCAAAACCCGCATCGATAGTGTCTATTTTCATCTCTAACAAAGGGCGAATACGCTCAGGGTTGCGCGACGCGCGGGCAAGACCAACTTCGACGGATTGCACATCGTGGTCTGTGCGGTAAGCCTGAAACAGGATCCGACGGGCACCGCGCCCTTTCTTATCCAATGCCGCACACAAACGCGGCAACAACCGGTCAATACCTGCTAAAACATCCTCTGCCAGCCCAATGGGATCAGGTAGTGTCATCCGCACGGCAAAATGATCAGGCGCTTTTGCAGGCGACACAGGCTCGGGCGCGGCCCCCATGGCCTGATCCATGCGCATCACAAGCCCTCGCCCAAAACGGCGCGCCAACCCAGCCCGAGGCTGCCCCAACAAATCACAGACCCGTCGAATGCCCAAACGAGATAGCTGCGCCGTGGTGTGGGCATCCAGACGCAACGCTGCAATCGGCAAAGGGCTCAGCGCAGAATAGCTTTGCCCCGGCGTTGCAATGATATGGCTTTTGTTAGAGCCTACTTTTTGCGTAGGTGCCGCCCCACCCCGCGTCCAATGGCGCCGCTTGCCAGCCCGCGACCGGGTGGCGCGCGCTTCTTGGTCAATTGCATCCCCACTCCGATGTGACCCGGCAGTTTGCCCGGCAAAACGCGCCAACGCCCAAGCGGCCCCACGCGTATCAGCCAGCCCCATTTGCACAGCAAGCCCCAGATCGTTGCAATCATGCTGCACGACCTGCAATAGGGGCTCTTCGCCGCCAAAAAGATGCGCACATCCGGTCAGATCAACCACAAGGCTGTCGTCCCCTTCGGGCGCAACCCACGGGCTGAACTTGCCCGCCCAACGCTGCAAAGCATCCAAAAACGCCTTTTCCGCCGGGATACTACGGGTGCGGGTGACAAGCCCATCACACATCGCATGGGCGTCGCGCACCGGCTGCCCCACATGCAGCCCAAAGGATACCGCATGCGTATTAAGAGAACTTATGACTTGGCTATTTTGCTGTTCATGCACCACAGCCATTGGAACCTCGGCCAATTGCGGATCACGCCGCATCAAGCGGTCCGCACCGAAATGCGGGAACCAAAGTGATAGGATACGTCGGGTTTTCATGGGCAGCGATGACCTGACAGGGCAAAATGTTCTTATTTTGTTCTATTCAGGAATACCGCCCAAAAATCACAGAGTCGAGTCAGTTTAGGTGCCGTATCTTGCCAAGAAAGTCTCTACCGCGTTGTCGACCACGCGAATAATCTCAGGCTCGCTGACTGTTTTGATCACGCCAAAAATCAGCCGTGGCCAAATATCTGCCTTGCATAGCTCTCCGAATTGGTCGGCGGCCATGACATAATCGTCCAGCTTTAGATCCCCGCGTGCTTCGGCCTGTTCAAAATAGGTGGCCATTTCAGAACGGAAGACCGCAGGACCAGAGTTATAGAACTTTTGCCCAAGCTCCGGAAACCGGTCAGATTCAGCCACACAAATCCGGAAGATACGCTGCCCAAACTCTGACGTGATAAAGCGTACAAAATGCAAACCCGTCTGTGTCAGCACAAACCGTGGCTCGGCCGCCATATCGATGTTATCCAGCGCAAGGCGTGCTTGACGTTGGCATTCGGTCGTCGCAACCTCCATGAATAACAACCGCTTATCGGGGAAATAGCTGTACAACGTGGCCTTTGACACGCCTGCCACACGCGCAATTTCATCAACGCTCGCGCCCTCGAACCCATCCGCCATAAAGACCTGACGTGCGCCATCCAAAACCTGATCAAATTTACGGCCCTTGCGGATGGCCATCGTCTCGACTGTCATAGAACCCTCGGGGCAGTGTGGCGCTTAGTATAAACCGATCAGTTCACTTCCTAACAGGAAAATCGCGGGTCCGACGGCAAAGAGCATTGCCGCACCGCAATAAATTTATTAGAATCATTCTAAACTGGGGGTCAATTCATGCGATTTGCTTTCTCTCGCAAACGGTTCCGAGATCTGAGCGAACAAGAGATTCTGGCACTTGCGATCTCGTCCGAAGAAGACGATGCCCGCATTTACCGTGGCTACGCCGAACACCTGCGCGCGGATTTCCCTGATAGCGCCAAGATATTCGAAGCGATGGCCCTTGAAGAAGACAGCCATCGCAAGCGGCTCATTGATCTTTTCACCGCGCGTTTTGGACAAACCATTCCCCTGATCAGACGCGAGCATGTCGCCGGATACTACAAACGCCGCCCGATCTGGCTCGTTGAAAATCTTGGGCTGGACACCATCCGCGCCGAAGCCGAAGCGATGGAGCACGAAGCGGAGATTTTCTATCTCAAAGCCATGTCGCAAACTACAGATGCCGCCACGCGTAAACTACTGGGTGATCTGGCCGCCGCCGAAGCCGGCCACCACAAAAAAGCAGCAATTCTCGGAGAAAAGCATCTATCAGAAGGCGCGCGCCGATCCGAAGATGACACCGCCAAACGCCAGTTCATTCTAACATGGGTACAACCGGGGCTCGCTGGGCTAATGGATGGCTCTGTGTCTACCCTTGCGCCGATCTTTGCGACCGCTTTCGCCACACAAGACACGTGGACCACGTTTTTGGTAGGTCTTGCGGCATCGGTTGGAGCTGGCATTTCAATGGGCTTTACCGAAGCCGCATCAGACGATGGCGAATTATCAGGTCGCGGGTCACCGATAAAACGCGGATTTGCCTCTGGTATTATGACCACTGTAGGTGGATTGGGCCATGCTCTTCCTTATCTGATCGCTGACTTCTGGACGGCCACCATCACAGCGATTATTGTTGTGTTCATCGAACTCTGGGCCATTGCATGGATTCAGAATAGGTATATGGATACGCCCTTCTTTCGAGCAGCCCTTCAAGTGGTGCTTGGCGGCGCATTGGTCTTTGCGGCTGGTGTGTTGATCGGGTCAGGATAGCGAAGGGAAAGCACGTTTAACGTGCCAATATGATCGAGATTTTCTTTAAAACAGTGCCCTTCTTTGCACTGATCGCACTGGGGTATTGGGCTGGCCGCACCCGCTTTTTCACTGAAGAAGCGACCGCCTATCTGACAAAATTTGTTTTCTATTTTGCGCTGACAGCAATGCTGTTCAAGTTTTCGGCTAATCTGACCTTTGCGGACGTGTGGGACCCAAACTTAATCATGGGGTATCTGCTGGGCACAGTCGCGGTCTATTTGATCGCGACAATCGTCGCAGTTTTTCGGAAACTTGATGTCGCCACCGCCGCAGTAGAGGCACAATGCGCCGCCATCGGCAATGTCGGCTTTCTGGGTGTGCCGATGTTGGCGCTTTTGCTGGGCGAAGCAGCAGTTGGCGTTATCATGATGGCCCTGGCCGTTGATCTGATCGTATTTTCCAGCCTGATTGTTATTCTGATCACAGGGTCGCGCGATGGACGGTTCAGCCCCAAAGTGTTGCGAACGGTCGCCTTAGGCCTGATCAAAAATCCAATGATCGTTGCAATTGTCGTCGGCATGTCATGGTCAGCATGGGCTTTGCCAATCCCCGCACCCATGAATGATTTTCTGACGATCCTCGGCGGTGCCGCCACACCCGGCGCGCTTTTCGCAATTGGAGCGTCGCTTGCGTCAAAATCAGCCGAGCGGTTGCACATCGCGGGCTGGCTCAGCTTTTGCAAACTGATCCTGCACCCCGCGCTTGTGGCCATCGGCGTGCTCTATATCTTCCCTGTTGATCCATACACCGCAGCGGTTGTCATCTCGGCCTCGGCACTGCCGGTTGCAGGCAATGTCTATATTCTGGCGCAACACTATGGCGTCGCACCGCAACGCGTGTCTGCTGCCATCTTTGTATCAACCGCGATCAGCATCGTTACCGTCAGCTTTATCATTGCCGCTGTCGCACCGGTTTAAACGATCAGGGCTTGCCGCGTGGCTTTTCAAGCGCTAGCCATTTCCCAACCAACAAGGGAGACCGGTGATGCAAACAATCTCTGAAAACGCGTGTTTTGGCGGAGTCCAAGGCGTCTATGCGCATAGCTCGACCGCCTGCGCCTGTGATATGACCTTTGCCGTGTTCCTACCAGCCGAAGCCCAAGACGGACCCGTCCCGGTTTTGTGGTTCTTGTCCGGTCTGACCTGCACACATGAAAACGCGATGACCAAAGCAGGTGCGCAAGCATGGGCCGCAGAACAAGGCATCGCATTGGTGTTTCCCGACACATCACCACGCGGTGAAGGCGTGGCCAACGATGATGCATATGATCTGGGCCAAGGGGCGGGTTTTTACGTCAATGCCACGCAAGACCCATGGTCCAAGCATTTCCAAATGTGGGATTACATCACATCCGAACTGCCTGATCTGCTGGCTGAAAAGTTCAATCTGGACATGGACCGTCAAGCAATCACGGGGCATTCGATGGGCGGGCATGGCGCGCTGACGATTGCAATGTCACTGCCCGGTCGGTTTCGGTCTGTGTCAGCCTTTGCGCCTATCGCAAACCCCACAGCCAGCGACTGGGGACGCAAGCAATTCACGGCATACCTTGGCGATGACCAAAGCACGTGGGCCGCACATGACGCCACACAGCTGATGCGCGAAAGCGGCTTTGACGGGCCAATACTGATCGACACCGGCACCAATGATCAATTCATCGACCTACTGCGCCCCGAGGCCTTTGCAGAAGCCGTCAACACACGGCGCCAGCAGGCAGTTTTACGGCTGCAACCGGGCTATGATCACAGCTATTTCTTTATCTCGACCTTTATGGAAGAACACATCGCCTTTCATGCAGATGCGCTTTACGCATGACCGCTCTTTTTATCGACGCGGACGCCTGCCCGGTCAAAGCCGAGGCTGAGAAGGTCGCATCGCGTCACAAAGTGAAATTGTATTTGGTATCGAACGGTGGGCTAAGACCATCGCAAAACCCCTTGGTAGAGACTGTGATCGTCGCAGACGGCCCGGACATTGCCGACATGTGGATCGCAGATCGCTGCGGGCAAGGTGACGTCGTGGTGACAGGCGACATCCCATTGGCTGCCAAATGTGTGGAGGCAGGCGCGCAGGTCTTGAAACACAACGGCGAACCATTGACCCAAGCCAATATCGGCAATGTACTGGCCACGCGCGACTTGATGGCCGATTTGCGCGCCGCTGATCCCTTCCGACAAGGCGGTGGCAAGGGCTTTACAAAGGCAGACCGGTCGCGATTTCTGGATGCCTTGGAACGCGCCTTGCGCAAAGCAACTTCCTTGGGTTAACCTACATTAAAGGGTAGTAAATCGTGATTAAAAATAAACCTAAGGTTGTAATTTTTGATATAGGCAACGTGCTGATCGAATGGCAACCCGAACGCTTTTATGACCGTGAGATAGGCGAAACCCGTAGGCGTGAAATGTTTGACGCTGTTGACTTGCACGGTATGAACGAACTGGTTGATCTGGGTCACCATTTCACAGAAACGATCTATGAAACGGCAGAAAAATACCCCGAATGGCGCAGTGAAATTCGGATGTGGCACGACCGCTGGATTGAAATGGCGGCCCCGGTGATCGATCATTCTGTGCGTTTGATGAAGGCGCTGCAAGCGCAGGGCGTGCCCGTTTTTTCCCTGACCAACTTTGGCATTCAAAGCTATGATTTCGCAGCAACCCATTACCCGTTTCTGCGCGACTTTGATCGCGATTTTATCTCGGGCCACATGGGCGTGACCAAGCCGAACCCTGCGATTTACACCCAAGTAGAGACGACTTCTGGCCTCAATGGGGCTGACATTCTGTTTGCGGATGATCGCACTGACAATATCAAAGCCGCACAAGCTTTTGATTGGCAGACGCACCTTTTCGAAGGCCCACAAGGCTGGGCGGATCGTTTGGTAGACGCGGGGCTTTTAACAACAGAGCAAGCCGCATGACTGACGTGCCGGTTATCCCCTTTGCCGCCGGCGAGGCACAACTGGACTGGATCGGGCTGAGTGATGCGCTCGCCGCAGGGCATCTGCTGCCCAAAGCCGAGATTGCCGATACGTTCTTGTACCGTGACCCCGACACTCTGTTGAACAGGGCCGCATGGATCGACGGGCTGGGATTGGCCGTAAAGTCAGCCACGATTTTCCCCGAAAATGCAGCAAAAGGGGCATCGACAGTAAACGGTGGCGTGACGCTTTATGCCGACGACACCGGCGTGCTCGAAGCGATTGTAGATTTCCATCTGGTGACCAAATGGAAGACCGCAGGCGACAGCCTTCTGGCCGCGCGCAGACTTGCACGCCCTGACAGCAAAAATATCCTGTTGGTCGGTGCCGGCACACAAGCGCGTGGGCTACACGCCGCCTACAGCGCACTGTTTCCCGACGCGCAATTCACCGTCTGGAACCGCAGTGCCACCAATGCACGTGCCTTGGTGCAGGAAATTCCCGACCTTACGATCGCGGACGATCTGGAAACCGCAATCCGCAGCGCTGATGTCGTGACCTCTGCCACCATGTCCACTGACCCGCTGATCAAAGGCGAATGGCTACAACCCGGCCAACACGTCGATCTTATCGGCGCCTACCGCCCAGACATGCGCGAGGTAGACGACACCGCCTTGGCGCGATCTTCTGTGTTTGTCGACAGTCTGGATACTACCGTGGGGCATATCGGAGAGATCAAAATTCCAGTGGAATCAGGCGCATTTCGCGCCCAAGACATCGTGGCGGACTTCTACGCACCAGAGAATTTCAAACGAAGCCATGATGCAGAAATCACCTTGTTCAAAAACGGTGGTGGCGCGCACCTTGATCTGATGACCAGTCGCTACATTCTGGAACGGTGGCGGGCCAAGCCATGATGATGTGGGTGCTTTTGATATGTGCCGCCCTTATCGCCGCCCCACTGATCATTGAAGCCACCCGTAAACCAACCAACGCCGCCCGAAGAAGTGCGGCCCCAGGCAGTTTTGTCGACCTGCCCCAAGGGATGACACACTTTAAATGGACAGGTCCTGAGCAGGGACGCGTCGTGGTCTGCATTCATGGCCTGACAACCCCCAGTTTTGTATGGCGCCAAATCGAACAGGACCTCGCGCAACAGGGTTTCCGAGTTCTGACCTATGACCACTTTGGCCGCGGGTTTTCAGACCGGATAGGCGGCGCGCAAAACCGTGCCTTCTTTCTAAGGCATCTGCACGACGTGCTCGAAAGTCAGAAAATCGATCAAGATGTCACGCTGATTGGCTATTCAATGGGCGGCGCGATTGCGACCGCCTATGCTGCTCAAAACCCCAACAGCACGCGGCAGGTCGTATTGCTGGCACCTGCAGGTGCACGGCCAGTCATCGGCAGCACGCTGGGCAGGCTGATTGCGCTGCCAGTGATTGGCACATGGATCATACTCGCCTGCTATCCTGAAATGCTCCGCAAAGGATTGCGGGCAGAAGCCGATCACCCCACCAGCGTGCCCGGTATCAACCAGCTACAGAATCAAGAATTGGACTATCGCGGGTTTCTGCCTGCTGTTGCCCGCAGCTTGAGAGGTATCCTCTCTGAAAGCTTTCAGGCGGATCATCAAGCGCTGCGCCACGCAGCAATCCCTGTCATGACCATTTGGGGAGCGGATGATGCGGTGATCCCTATTTCGTCAAAAGACATCCTATCTGAATGGAACCCGGATATGTTGCACCACGTGATTGAACAGACAGGTCACAATGTACCCTACGCCCAGCACGAAACCGTTATGGGCCATATCACGCCTTTTCTTCAGGCGGACGATTAAGCAGTCTTGAGCCCTTCAAGCCGCCGTTCCTTGATCGGCAAATGAATGATTGCGCTGAAGGCACCAACGGCCAGGCCGATCCACCACACCAGAGTGTAATCGCCGTAGACGTCGTACATGCGACCACCAAGCCAAACGCCCATAAACCCACCCAACTGGTGGCTCAGAAACACAATCCCATAGAGCGTGCCCATATACCGCAATCCGTAAATATGCGCGACAAGACCAGAGGTCAGCGGCACTGTCGCCAGCCACAGCGCGCCCATACCGACCGAAAACAAGATGACGGTGGTTGGCGTGATGGGCATCAGGATGAACGCCGCCCCAATCACGGTGCGCGCCGTGTAAATTCCAGCCAAAAGATACTTTTTCGTGTAATACTTACCCGCCCAACCCGCCAGCAAAGTCCCCACGATGTTAGCAAAACCAATCAGCGAAATCGCAATCGCCCCCAAAGCTGAGGTCGTACTGATCCCCATGGAATCAAGCATACCACCCGGCATGATCGGGCCGCATAGTTCCGTCACGAAGGCGGGGAAATGCGCCACAATAAAACCCAACTGATACCCACACGAGAAAAATCCAAGGTAAATGAAAGTAAACGATGGATCTTTGAACGCTTTGCCCAAAATTTCGCGCAGACTTTCGTCTAACTCTGACTTTGTGGCCATCGCTGGTGCACGCATCAACGGTAAGGCAAACAGAACCGCCAAGATCACGACCGCGAAGGCCACAAAAGTTGCCTGCCACGTCATAAAGGTCAGCATCCATTCGGCGATGGGCGGGCCCAAGATTTGCCCCACACTGCCTGCCGCCGACACAATCGCCAGCGACATCGAACGGTTCTCGGCCGAGGCCGCGCGGCCCACGACTGCAAGGATCACACCAAAGCCAGTCCCGGCGACACCAAATCCCACAAGCCATGCATACACTTGATGTTCAAGCGGGGTAGTAGCGCCCGCTGACAGCACCAAGCCCACGGCATATAAAACCGCACCCAGGACGATTGATCTGCGGTCGCCGATCTTTTCCGCCAGCGCTCCAAAAATCGGCTGGCCGATCCCCCACGCCAGATTCTGGATCGCAATCGCCATTGAAAATTCGGCCCGCAGCCAACCAAATTCCTGAGCAATGGGGATTTGAAAGACACCAAAGGTCGCCCGAATTCCAAAGCTGATGATGATAATGAAACTGCTCACAAGCAGTACTGGCGTGAAAAGCGACGCTTTGGAGGGCATGAGACATCCTTTGACTGCCGCGACCCTACCCCAACCTATCAGCCCGTCAATTCAGTAATTTTTGCACTCGGATCACAATTCTTGATGCATGGGCGGTCTTTCCTCATTCGGGCACACAAGTTAAGGAAAACCATGACCACCTTGACCGACACCTACACGAAACTGACCCAAGACGGGACATTGCAAGCGGATCCCGCCCAGATCGCAGCATTGCCTGAATTTGAACGTGTGCATGACGCGCTGTTGCAACCGGTCAAAAAAGGGCTGTTTCGCAAAGCGCCAGAGCCACCCAAAGGTGTCTATTTCTGGGGTGGTGTGGGGCGCGGTAAATCCATGCTGATGGACATGTTTGTACAGCATCTTGACGGCATACCCGCCCGTCGTGTGCATTTTCATGCATTCATGCAGGAAATTCATGCAGCCATTCACGAGGTGCGCAAAACTGGGGTAGACGATGCAATTGCCCCGGTTGCCGATGATGTCGCCAAATCGGTCCGCCTTTTGGCCTTTGATGAAATGCAAATCTCGGACATCACGGACGCAATGATTGTGGGCCGCTTGTTTGAGGCGTTGTTCGCCGCTGGTGTGGTGGTGGTCACGACATCGAACCGGGAACCGGATGAACTGTATAAAAATGGGCTGAACCGCGATTTGTTTTTGCCGTTTATCGCGCTGATCAAAGACCGCATGGTTGTGCATGAACTGGTCAGCCCCACCGATTACCGACAAGACCGCTTGGGCGGGCAGCAGGTCTATTTCTCGCCTGCGAATGCACAGGCCCGGCAGGATATGAATGCCATGTGGGATGATCTGGCGGGCGGCCCCGGTGTCCCCTTGGTGCTTAAGGTGAAGGGCCGAGAGGTTGAGTTACCACAGATGCGTAACGGGATCGCCCGAGCCGGATTTCATGACCTGTGTGGGCGACCGTTGGGCCCAGCCGACTATCTGGAACTTGCCGACGCGGTCAAAGTGCTGATGATTGATGATATTCCGACGTTGTCACGGTCCAACTTTAACGAAGCAAAACGCTTTGTGACCCTGATTGACGCGCTTTACGAGGCCAAAGTACGGTTAATCTGCTCGGCAGCGGCCAAGCCTGAAATGCTGTATCTGGAAGGTGAAGGCACCTTTGAATTCGAACGTACCGCCTCGCGCCTGCGCGAAATGCAATCCGAAGGCTGGGGCCATTAACTGCTGACTTCGTTCAGAACCGCATTCAGCAGGACATCAGTCTCTAACTGGCCATTTCTGTCGATTAGCACGGGCGGCGGTGCGATCTCATTGCGCGACAAAGCAGCATTCAAAACCGCGTCGATATAGGCATCGCTTTGGCGTTCGGCCAAGGTTTTCACTAACAACGACAAAAGTCGGTCGTTGGGTGCAGCCGCATAGCCAAAACCGTGCAGTGCATCCGTCACCAGCACAGACAAATCATGCGGTCTTGATGATTTATCGATCAACCGTACAGGTTGTACAAGTTGCTGACTAATAGGCTCTAACGTTGGAGTTGGGACGGGTTTTGGCAGCACGATCATAGGTGCATTAAGTCGCGTCACCTGATCTGCCGCGCTGTATTGCGTATCCCCATGCGTCCACGCATTGGTAACGGTGGCATAGCCGGCTAACCCGGCCACCAAGATGGCCACTAAAGCCATCAACAGCTTTGGTGCGGTGCCCAAAACGGGCTCTGGATTCTCAAAAGGGCGCACCGCTTACACGGGCCCCCAGCAAAAAGAAGACATTGTGATTTCCCCCACGGCGATCACAGCTAGTCAATATTCTGCTCACAAATATCGACGCTTCGTGGCAGATATAGATGTGACCGTAGGTCAACGTCAATATAAAGACTGAATTTCTATATATTGTGTGGTTTGGCTGTTCGCTTCATCCGTTTTCGCGCAACACAGCCCCTGCCAGATACAATGATCCGCAGATCAATACCCGCGCATGTGGCGTATGTTCTGCAATCTGTTGCAACGCATCTTTGACGCCTCTTGCGGTACGCGTCTGCATTCCAACGCTTTGGGCGACCTCGGCGGTTTTCTCTGCGGGCAATGTGTTTGCTTCTCCCGGAATGGTAACAGCCGTCAAACCATCTACCGCTTCAGCCAACGGCTGGAGATACCCTGCGGTATCTTTGGTATTGAGCATGCCACAGATCAGATACGTCGGTCGCGAGGGCAACGTGCCCAGATGCTGCGCCAAAGCGGCACCGGCAGCGGGATTGTGCCCGCCGTCCAGCCAAAGCTCCAGTTCTGGCACATCGCTGACCAAAGCGCCGCTTTTCAACCGCTGCATCCGCGCAGGCCAATGCGCCTGGGTCACCGCAGCGTCAAAAGCAACCTGACCAAACCCCAATTGACGTAAAACCGTGAGGGCAGCGCCTGCGTTCATGATCTGATGCGCACCAGGCAAGTTTGGGACAGGTAGGTCTAACAGGCCCGTATCGTCTTGATAGCTGATCCGGTCGCGGTCTGGCCCCACATGCCAGTGTTGACCATACGCCAACATGGGTGCCCTGTTTTTAGCGGCAACCTTTTCGATCACCTCCATCCCTTCGTCACACTGTTGCGAAACGACGCACGGAATGCCACGTTTGATAATGCCGGCCTTTTCGCCTGCGATTTTCGCAAGGGTGTCGCCCAGAAACTGTTCGTGATCCATAGAAACGGGCGTGATGACGGTAACCGCTGGGCGCGTCACGACATTCGTCGCATCCAGACGCCCACCAAGCCCGACTTCAAGCAACGTGTAATCCGCTGGCGTACGGGCAAAGGCAAGGATCGCCGCACAGGTGGTGATTTCAAAATACGTGATGTCACCGCCATCATTTGCAGCGTAGCATTTATCCAGCACAGCGCTGAGCGCCTTTTCGGAAATTAGCTCACCGGCAAGGCGAATGCGTTCGTGAAAACGCGCCAGGTGCGGGCTGGTATAGGCATGGACCTTTTTGCCTTCAGCCTCAAGGCCTGCGCGGATCATCGCTTGGGTCGATCCTTTGCCATTGGTCCCCGCAATATGGATCACCGGAGGCAGATCGTGTTGCGGATTGCCCAGCGCATCCAGCAATCGCCACACACGGTCCAGCGTCAGGTCGATGATCTTTGGGTGTAGCGCCATCATCCGGTCAAGAATGACGTCAGATGTGGGCAGGCTCATTTGTCAGCTGCGTCCACTTGTGCGGTGTCCAAATCGCCTTCAGGTTCCAGCGTGGCAGGGTCAGGTGGTGGTAGATCACCGCGCACTGCAGGCGGCATGCCAAGCAGCAGCCGAATGATCGTGACCAATTCATCTTTCATCTTGGTCCGGTGGGTCACACGGTCCAGCATACCATGATCCAGCAGGTATTCAGCCCGTTGGAAGCCTTCGGGCAGTTTTTCACGGATGGTCTGTTCAATGACCCGCGGCCCAGCAAAGCAGATAAGCGCGTTCGGCTCTGCAATATGCACATCCCCCAGCATCGCATAGCTGGCCGTGACACCCCCTGTCGTAGGATGGGTCAGCACAACGATATAGGGCAATCCCGCTTCTTTCAGCATTTGCACAGCGACGGTCGTGCGCGGCATCTGCATCAAAGACAAGATACCCTCTTGCATGCGCGCGCCGCCTGCGGCCGAAAATAACACCAAGGGGCGCTGCAGCTTTACTGCTTCTTGCGCGGCAGCAATGATGGCGTTACCCACGTACATGCCCATGGATCCCGCCATGAACGAAAAATCCTGCGCGGCGGCAACGATGGGTGTACGACCAATCTCGCCACACGCCACCAACATCGCCTCGGCCTCGGCAGTTTCTTTTTGGGCTGCACGCAACCGGTCTGGGTATTTCTTTTGGTCGCGAAAACCCAAGGGATCAGGCGTGGGGGCTGCAACGGCGACCTCTGTAAAAGTGCCACCATCGAAAAGCGCAGTAAAACGGTCACGCGCAGTAATGTGCATGTGGTGGTCGCAGTTGGTGCAGACGTTCAAATTGTCAGACACTTCGCGGTGGAACAGCATCGTGCCGCATTCAGGGCATTTGGTCCAAAGGTTGTCTGGCGTTTCCCGGCGCGAAAAGATCGAGTTGATCCGCGGTCGGACGTAATTGGTGATCCAGTTCATGTCTGCGCCCCTCCGGCCTCTTTCATCATGTGATAATCGCCCTGTCTGGAAAGTGCAATCAACGTCGCAGCGCCAAACGTGCAGCCAGCCAACTGACCAACATCATGGCAAAGTCCACGGGCAACCACGCGCGCACTTGCTGCGTGTCCGTCATCGAAAATGGGCTGACATAAAGCGACAGACCCGCCAGCCCATCCGGCATCGAAATAAACAGCAATGCGATGACGTTGTTGATAAAGTGCACAGCAATCGCCGGTGCCAACGTCCCCGCGCGCGCCGTCAAATCCGCCATCAAAAGCCCGAACACCACTGCCCAGATTACAAACAGATTGGCGTTTTCGCCTGCTTCATTCGGCATATAATGACCAATCCCAAACAAGATCGCAGGGATGGACATCCAGATAACAGGCGACGCAAACCGCGCTGCCAATTGTTGTTGCAGATAGCCGCGAAAAAGGAACTCTTCGGCGCTGACCTGAACCATAATGGCCAATAGCGCAAAGGGCAGCACCACAAACCACAGACGTGCCGGGACGTTTGGCTCAATCGCGCCGCCCATGTCCCAGGGAGGCAAGATCATCACAACCAGGTTAAGCAGCACCAACAGCGTAACCACCGCGATAAACTGACGACGGAACAGGCCGAAATCACCAATTATTTCTGAGAAGCCACGGGCATGCACCACCCGCAGGGCCACAGCAACGCCCAAAGTCAAAAGCCCAAAAGACAGCAGCAAAAAGATAACCGACATCTGTGTGACACGGCCGTCCGCCCCGGTTAGCGCAGCATACCCGCCGGGCCCCAACAGGGTCAGTAAAGTTTGGTGTAAAAACTGGCTGGCAACCAGAAACACACCTGCCACAAGCACCACACCCATAACCAGACGCCAGACCTGCGCTTTGTCACGGGCAGGGGCGACCAAAGCCTGATGCGGGGTGTAGTCTGATGGTTTGAACACCGCTGGCCCCTATTCAGACTTTGCAGCGTCTTCTGCTGCCAGATGCTGCTCAGAGGCTTCGCGGATATTAACACGCGCCTCGCGCAACAGACTTGCAGCGCCGGTCAAGTGACTGGCGACCGTTTGCAAAAGGCTCATCAAGACTTGTGGGTCCTCGCCGATAACCGCACGGAATTGTTCGGCCCCAAGGCGCAGAAACTGGCTATCTTCGGTGGCGACCAGGTCAAGCTGGCGCGGTTCATCCAGAATGATGGCCAAATCACCAATCAATCGACCCGGTTCAACTGTTGTTACATCAAGACGGGCGCCGGTATCATCGACATAGCTCATCACGGCGCGGCCTGACAGGCATAGATAGGCCGCATCCGCCCTTTCCCCCAATGAGAAAATCTGTTTGCCCTTGGGCGCGCTGTACCATTGCGCGGCAAATGCCAACAGCCGCTGGCTACGCGCATCCAAATTAGCAAAAAGATCGGTCCGGGAAATGACCCGGATTTTGCGGCGCAAATCGTCCGACCCGCTTTCGCCTTCGTCCATCTCGTCTGCTTCCAGCGCCCCATCAATGCGCCCATTCTTAATCTCGATATGCATGTCATAGGCGTGCGGGTTTTCAAATTTCTCTTCGAGGAAGAACATCGTCGTATTGGGCAGCAATTCCTGCAACCGCGCACGTGTTCGGCTGCGCGAGGCGGCATCATGGCTGGCCAGAACAGTATCCAGTATCAAAATATCAGGTCGCTTGATCCCCGCCCGACTAAAGGCTGCACGCTCTTGGAATACGCTGGCCAGATTGGCGCCACCCAAGCCGGTTTCAACATCCAGTATCGTTTCTGCGACATAGCGCTTCAGCCCGCTTTCTTCGATTGCTTCGGCCACGATATCTTCAATAAGCTCACCTTGCACACCTGCGATCGCCGAAATCCGACCGTAGAGGACATTTTCCATCAGCGTCAGACGCGGCAGATAGTTTTCAGGCGCGATCGGCACAAACAAGTCTTTGGTGCGATTGCGCATCTCCAAGCCCTTGGCTTTGCGGATTTCCAAAATCTCTTGTTTGAAACTTTCAGGGAAGCTGGGCCCAATCTGTTCGGCGGTAAAGGCAAAAGGCACGGTCAGCAGCAGTGCAAATTCTTCTTCGCTGATCGCTTGGTCACCTTTTTCTTGGCGACGGGTCGCGATGTCGACAAGCCTTTCATAGACCTCTTCTTCAATTTCTAGGGCTGTGAAAAGAGGATGGTTCGTGCCGTCCATACCAAAGGTCTGGTGCAGTGTTTCAATCAAGGTCTGCGAGATGGCGATACCTTGTTCTGCAAGCCCCAATTCGCTGATCAGGCCCAGAAAGCCACGTTCCGATGCCAACCCTTCCTGCGAGATTTGACGCTTGGGCGAGGCAAAGATCAGGTTTCCGCCCAAAGGAACAGACGGATTGAACCCTTCCGGGTCAAACCGGTTCACAAGGCCTGCAAGGTCACGGTCTTGCAGCTTTTGGTGGACTGTCTCGCGCAGCGCAACCAGCCGTTTGGCCAATTCGGGGTGCCGATCAGGGTCCATATGAGAGCCCAGCATCCGCCGGAACATCACATTGCCTGTCCCCATCGCTTCGACCAATTGGAACCACCAACCGCGCACTTCTTCCAAGGTATTCAGCCCCGCAAGGCCCGGATCGACCCAATCGGCTTTGATACTATCAAGACTATTGCCTGACCGGCGCGCTTCGATCGTGGTGCGATCTTTCTTGCCGGGATCCCAAAGGACCGTTTTCGGGCTGGATTTCAAAGGCATCAACAAATTATCAGCCAAGGTGCCGTCAAACAGATAGGGGCGCGAATGCGCATAGCCCACGCGCGCGGCGATGACAGCTTGGTGCAACTCGTTCAGGTGATGCCCGGCAATCGTAATATCCCCGCGAGACGGTAGGATTTCACGTGTCAGCAACTCGGCAAAAGCGGATCGTTCCAACTGACTGCTGGACTTGATCGCCACGCGCGCACCCGCAGGGATATCCAGATTGATCCCTTCAAGCACAGCGTTGCCATCCGCATTACGCACCGTGACGTTATGTATGGAAATGGCCCCATTCAGATGCGGAATTTCAGCCGGTTCACCCTCAAACAAGTCTTCTTTGATCATACCTTTGGGGGCAAAGCGTTCGGTCACAATCTCCCAACGCAGCGACATGTCCTGCACTTGGTTGTAATAAGTCAAAAGCTCTTTCCACGGGCTGGAGAGGTCCTTGTAGGCGGCAAGGGCTGCCACCAAAGCGCCCACCGTGATTTCGCCCTGAATGGCCAGAATACCACCTGCAGAATAGAAAAAGAACGGTGTCAGCTGTGTGATGAAGTTGTTCAGAAACTTCATAAAGAATTTCTTTTGGTAGATCTGAAACCGGATCTCGAACAGGCGGCCCAAGCGGTCCGTAAAACCCGCCATCCTGTAACGCCAGCCACCATTCGTCCGCAAATCGGTCACGCCTGCAGCCGTCTCGCCAATCTCAGCGGCAAAGGCACGCACTTGGACGATGCGTTTTTTATTCAGCTGGTTGATCTGCCGTTGCAACATCGGAATCAGCCACGCCTGCAATGGAATAAGCGCGATCCCTGCCAACCCGAACCAGACACTTTGCGCGAACAAGAACACCACGATGATCAGCATTTGACCCGCTTGGAACACAGGTTGCGCCACCGCATCGCCCATCAAGCCACCCATCGGCTCTGCTTCAGATGTGACCATCGACACCAGCTCGCCCTGGCTGGTGGATCGGAAATACGAACTGGGAAAGCGCACCATGCGCCCCACAAGTTGGAACCGAAACCGCCGTAACAAACGTTCGGCCAACACGCCCTTCATTGTGTTAAGCCGCATTTTCAGCAGCCCGTGCGCCAAAACAGCCGCCAGATAAAGCCCGCACAGCACCATCAAAAACTCAGTCTGCGACAGCGCCGTACCCCAGACAAATACGGTCGAGGATTGCGCGCCGATCGCATCGTTGATGATGCGCTTGGGCAATTCCAGCGTTGCGTAAAGAAACGGGAAGGTAAACAGCGTAAAAAACAACAAAAACAGCTGTTCACGCTTGGAAAACTTCCAGATGAAGGAAAACAGTGAGGGTTCCATAAACCGGCTTTCGACTTGGGCCTGAGGACAGGCCGACTGGACCCGCAGGGCGATGGCAATGCTGCCGCCCTGTCAACTTAGGCGGACCCAACACCCAATACAAGCGCATGCGTGCCGCCTTGAGCCTTGCAGCCTTCGGGGGTGTTGGCTATTCCGGGTGCAACAATCTTTCAGGAGAGAAACTCATGTCTACTTCGCGCTTCGATAAATCCCGTCTGCCCAGCCGCCACGTGACCGAAGGCCCCGCGCGCGCGCCGCATCGGTCTTATTACTACGCGATGGGCATGACGGACGAAGAGATTCACCAGCCACTGGTCGGCGTGGCCACCTGCTGGAACGAAGCGGCACCCTGTAACATCGCATTGAATCGTCAGGCGCAAGCGGTGAAAATGGGCGTGAAACGCGAAGACGGCACACCGCGCGAATTCACTACAATCACCGTGACGGACGGCATCGCGATGGGCCACGAAGGCATGCGGTCATCGCTGGCGTCGCGCGAAGCCATCGCCGATACCGTCGAGCTGACAATGCGTGGCCACTGCTATGACGCGATCGTCGGTCTTGCAGGGTGTGACAAGTCCTTGCCCGGCATGATGATGGCCATGATCCGCCTGAATGTGCCGTCCGTTTTCTTGTATGGTGGGTCGATCCTGCCGGGCCGTGTGCCAACCGGTGCTGCAGTGCCAGAAGCCTATGCCAACCGTGACCTGACAGTACAAGATATGTTCGAAGCCGTGGGCCACCAGCAAAATGGCACCATGACCGAAGCCGAGCTTGAAGTGCTTGAGCGCGTCGCCTGCCCATCAGCCGGTGCCTGTGGGGGTCAATTCACAGCCAACACAATGGCCTGTGTGTCCGAAGCGATTGGTCTGGCGCTGCCAAACTCGGCAGGCGCTCCTGCACCCTATGAGTCCCGTGACGCGTATGCAGAAGCTTCCGGTGCAGCGGTCATGAACCTGATCGAAAAAAACATCCGCGCCCGCGATATCGTCACACGCAAATCGCTCGAAAACGCGGCGCGCATCGTCGCATGCACAGGCGGGTCAACCAACGCCGGTCTGCACCTGCCCGCCATGGCGCATGAAGCGGGCATTGATTTCTTCCTTGAAGACGTCTGCGAGATTTTCCGCGACACCCCTTATTTCGTCGACCTTAAGCCCGGCGGACAATACGTGGCCAAAGACATGTACGAAGCGGGCGGCGTCCCGGTTGTGCTGAAAGAACTGCGCAAAGCGGGTCTGTTGCACGAAGACTGCATGACCGCGACGGGCTATTCCATCGGCGAAGAAATCGACAAGGTCAGCCTGCAGGCCGACGGGCGTGTGATCTACCCGATTGAAACGCCACTGTCGAAAACGGGCGGCGTTGTGGGCCTAAAGGGTAACCTTGCCCCGGAAGGTGCGATCGTTAAAATCGCCGGCATGGAGCCTCAGCACCAGTTGTTCACAGGCCCCGCACGCATTTTCGAATGTGAACAAGACGCGTTCGAAGCGGTGCAAAGCCGGTCTTATGAGGAAGGCGACGTCTTTGTTATCCGCAACGAAGGCCCTGCAGGCGGCCCGGGTATGCGCGAAATGCTGGCCACAACAGCGGCCCTTTCGGGCCAAGGCATGGGCAAGAAAGTTGCTCTTATTACCGATGGTCGTTTTTCGGGTGCAACGCGTGGGTTCTGCGTGGGGCACGTCGGCCCAGAAGCCGCCCATGGTGGCCCAATTGCTTTGTTGAAAGACGGTGACATGATCACTTTGAACGCACCCGAAGGGTCGATCACCGTGGCCGTATCGGACGAAGAAATGGCCGAACGCAAAGAAGCATGGGAAGGCGCGCGCCCAACCATCTATGGTGCAGGTGCCTTGTGGAAATATGCGCAATTGGTTGGTCCAACCTACCTCGGCGCCGTCACACACCCTGGCGGCAAAGAAGAAGGCCACGAGTATATGGACCTGTGATTAAATTGCCCTGTATGTGTCTCTGTGCAGGGCAAAATCATTCATTATTTGCGTCTGATAGAAATTCGCAGTTTATTGGATGGCAACCCTTTGAATAAATAAGGGGCGCGAGCAATCTAAGGGCGGTCCAGAAACATGGGCAAAGGCGGCGATACGTTTTGGGATACAGCAATCTACCGGCGTGTTTTAAACCGTTGGGCGATTTCTGCGCGTGAAGCCAAAACCGCCAAGCTTAGCGTTCTGAGGCGTCAAAACACGCGCGCGCGGTACCTGCGCGCGCATCTCGATCGCCTTATCCACATTGCTGACGAACGACTGGCCCTGCCGGTGATAGGCTCGACCAGCTTTCCCAAACCGCACAATGCAGATTGGGCATGGCGGCCCGAAATCTGGCGCGGGCCGTTGGCCGTCAAAGGCATTTCATCTGTTGCGAATAAATCCATGCTGGGTGACGAGGTCACTCTGTTTCATGACTGTGCGCAATCTGAACTTACGCTCCGCCAGTTGCGCAACCAACGCGAAGAGGACCTTGCCCCCTACGGGCTGCGCATGGATGTGTTTAGCTTTGACGGCTCTTTTCTGTCCCTGGTTCTGGACCTTCCAAAGGGCGCACTGGACGGATTGAAACGAACGCACATCCTTCGGGTCAGTACCAAGCTTGATATGGAAAACCCGATTGAGATTTTTGCGCGCTTGAATATTCGCCACGGCCCCAATACCGAACAGATTGTGCGTGAATTGCCGATGAATGCAGACGACATCAGCGCAGAGTTTGACCTCGCTTATGCTAATATAAATGAAAAACGGGTAGAAAAGGTATGGGTCGATCTGATCTTTGAAAACCCGCAAATGAACCAGATCACCCTGCGGGATTTGACCTTTAGCCGCCGCCCCCGTGCGCAATTGTAAAAAGGGCATCGCCTATGTCTGACCTCAAACTGACCAAAACCAAAATGCAAACAGGTGTCTGGCAGGGCGTGGTGTCGGGTGCGGTGACAGAACCCAAATTGTCAGTGACGCATTTAGGGGCCGAATTGCACGATGTCACAGTGTTAGAGACAAAAGAAGAAGGCACATGGCTGGTTCAAATCCCGATCCCAGCGGTGGCTATCGCCGATGGGGTGCAGACCATCGTCATCGAAGACAAACACACCGGCATCCGTCTTGAGAACATCACACTCATCGCTGGCGAGCCCGTAGGCGACGACCTACGCGCCGAAGTTGACCTGCTGCGCGCTGAACTTGATATGCTCAAACGTGCGTTCCGGCGGCACTGTGTAGAAACCACCTAGGTTATAAAAAACCCCGCCAGTGTAGCCACGGCGGGGTTTTGAATTTCAGCACCAAGATGCGATTAGTCGGACGGGCCGATTGCCGACAGTCCTTTGAGAATATCAATCGCATAGGCCAGTTGATAATCTTCTTCGCGTAGTGCGGCTGCGGCTTCTGCCTTGGCGCGATCTGCTTCAATCTGCTTGATCTCGTCTTCGGACAGGCTGTCATTGTTCAATGATCCCCGCAGGTCTGCCTCGGAACGCGAAGGACGGTTTGACTGCTCTTCTTCTTCCTCGGCATCGACACGGCTGCGCGGTTGTTCGACCACAATGTCAGGCGACACACCCAAAGACTGGATGGACCGGCCCGACGGCGTGTAGTACCGCGCGGTGGTCAGACGCATGGCACCATCACTGCGCAGCGGCATCACTGTTTGCACGGACCCTTTGCCAAAGCTTTTGGTGCCGACAACGATCGCGCGGCGGTGGTCTTGCAAGGCGCCTGCCACGATCTCGGATGCGGACGCGGACCCGCCATTGATCAAGACAACAATTGGTTTGCCTTCGGCCAGATCGCCCGGTGTTGCGTTGAAGCGTTCACCGTCTTGGATTTCGCGGCCACGGGTCGAAACGATCTCACCTTTTTCCAAAAACGCATCCGAGACACGGATCGCTTGGGTCAACAGACCACCTGGATTATTGCGCAAATCGACGACAATACCGTTGATCTCATCAATGCCGCCCGCTTCTTCGATCTGTTCGGCCAGACCAGAGGCAAGGTTGGAATACGTTTGATCGTTAAAGGTCGTGACCCGCAAAACCACTGTGTCGCCTTGGGTCCGCGTGCGCACGGCCGTCAGCTTAATCGTGTCGCGGATGATGGACACATCAAAGGGTTCGGCCTCGCCTTCGCGGACCAGCGTGATGATGATCTCGGATCCGACAGGGCCCCGCATCATTGTCACAGCTTCATCCAGCGAAAGACCCAAAACGGATTCGCCATCTACATGGGTAATGTAATCGCCTGCCTCGACCCCGGCTTCGTCAGCGGGGGTGCCATCAATAGGCGACACAACTTTCACAAAGCCTTCTTCCTGCGTGACTTCGATCCCCAAACCGCCAAATTCACCCCGGGTTTGCACCCGCATTTGCGCGGCGTCATCCGGGCTGAGGTAACTAGAATGCGGATCAAGCGACGTCAGCATTCCGTCAATCGCGGCCTCGATCAGTTCACCCGGTTCGACTTCTTCGACATATTGCGCGCGGATGCGTTCGAAAATATCACCGAAAAGGTCCAACTGCTCGTAGACGCTGCTTGTCTTTGCAGTTTCCTGCGCGAGCAATGGGCCAGCGATCTGCGTTGTGGCGATGACGCCCGCAACCGTGCCGCCCAAAGCCGCCATGGCAAATTTCTTCATATCTGTTTATCCATCCTTGTCCATTCGGAACCAGAGGCTCGGGTCCTCAGGCGTGTTATCTTGTCTGACTTCTATATAGAGCGTTTCTGTCGGGTCAGCACCAGTCTGATCACTATCTGTTGAAAAATCTGCGGCAGATTTATCGCTTGTGCCGCCCATTAGGCCTAATGGCGTACCCGGTTCGATGACATCACCAGCGGTGCCATAGGCTGTTTCGACACCCGCAAAGACAAAGAGCACATCCGCTTGAGGTTCAAGAATCACCACCTGTCCAAAATCCAACAGCGGGCCGATGTACCGGATTGTTGCAGCCACTGGGCTGGTGACAATCGCCTGCGGCAGGCTGGCCAGAATGATACCCGAACGCGTGATCCCTGCAGCGTCAGCCTCTTCAAACTGGCGCAGCAGCCTGCCTTGCACCGGCAAAGGCAGCGCGCCCTTTTGGCCGGCCAGATCACGCGGCGCATCTGCAATCTGATCAACCGCGATCCGGTCCAACCCGGCAGCGAACCGTTCCAGCGTATCAGCAGAGGCGATCAGGATCGCTTCGCGGACAGGGTCGTTGATAAAACGTTTGGGCAATTCGGTCCGATCCGCCATCGCCTGATTCAAAGCTGTGCGTGCTTGCTGAATTTCGGCCAGCGCATTTTCAAGGCGTATGGCGGCGTCAGTTTGCAGCGCGCGTGCCTGCTCCAACTCTTCGAGATCGCGGCGTAGGGCTGCTGCCTGCACATTTAGGGCCGGTGTCACATCAGCCAGCAACATGCCAGCCCGCGCGGTACCCGTGGGCCCACCGGGATGCAACAAGGCCACGGGTGATCCCGCCCCACCCATGCGTTGCAATGCGACCAAAAGAGCCGCGATTTCATCGTCGCTGTCTTGGACTTTGGCCGATAATTCTACCTCGCGCAGCGCGGCCTGGCGCACGCCACTGCGCAATGCGGTCAGCCCTTCTTCGAAGGCAGAGATCGTCTGGGTCAAGGCGCGGACACGGTCGCGGGCAGATTGCGCACGGTCCAGCTGGTCAGATGCCTCGTCCAACAGCGCCAATGCTGCACGGGCGCGATCCGCGGGATCTGTCTGCGCGACCGCAGCAAATGGAAGGCAAAGCACCAATAGAACGAACAAAACCCTCATGACAGTAGGCATTTCCCAGTCATCTCAGCAGGCGCCTTCACGCCCATTAAATGCAACAACGTGGGGGCCAGATCAGCAAGCCTGCCACTTGCAAGCTGCGCCCCCTCGGACGCGCCAACAACAGCAACCGGCACGGGATTTAGCGTATGTGCCGTATGAGGCCCCCCTGTTTCGGGATCAATCATCACATCACAGTTTCCGTGGTCTGCTGTGATAATCATCGCGCCACCTGCAGTCTCTAATGCCGCCAAAACACGGCCCAATCCGCGATCGACCGCCTCACAGGCCTGTATGGCTGCTTGCAAATCCCCAGTGTGGCCAACCATGTCGGGGTTGGCGTAATTCACGACGATCAGGTCATAGCCATCCTCGATCGCGGCGACAAAAGCATCCGTGACCTCACCTGATGACATTTCGGGTTGTAAGTCATAGGTCGCGACGTCGGGTGATTTGGGCATCAGGCGGTCTTCGCCTTCGAAAGAAACCTCTTCGCCACCATTTAGAAAAAAGGTCACATGCGGGTATTTTTCAGTCTCTGCGAGGCGATATTGGCGCAAGCCATGCTGTGCAACCCACGCGCCCAACGTGTTTACGATTTCGGGCTTAGGGTACATGGTCGTCATGTATGCGGCATGCGCCTCTGAATATTGCGCCATCCCCATCAAGCCTGCCCATTCAGGACGCGCGCCAGTATCAAAAGCGTCAAATGACGGATCACCAATGGCGGCCATAATCTCGCGCGCGCGATCCGCGCGAAAGTTCAGGCAGAAAAGGCCATCGCCATCCCGCGCCCCATCGTAGCCCGCAAGCACGGTTGGCGCGATGAATTCGTCATTCTCGCCGCGCGCATAGGCCGCCTCTACTGCGTCTTTGGCCGTTGTGGCGGTGTTACCTTGTGCGCCGACGATAGCCCCATAAGCTTTGGCGACGCGGTCCCAGCGGTTGTCGCGGTCCATCGCGAAATAGCGCCCGGTGACCGTGGCAATACCCACAGAAGATGGCAATGAAGCCTCAAGCGTTTCGAGATACCCAAGTGCCGTGGTTGGCCCCACGTCGCGCCCATCGGTCAGTGCATGGATCACCACTGGCACATCCGCATCCGCCAAAGCCTGAGCCGCCGCAATCATATGCTGCAGGTGCCCGTGCACGCCTCCATCAGACGCGACCCCCATCAGATGCGCAGTGCCTCCAGTGGTTTTAAGCTTTTCGATAAAGGCTCTAAGAGGGGGGTTTTGGGCGAAACTACCCTCTTCAATTGCCAGATCAATCTGACCAAGGTCCATCGCCACGACGCGGCCTGCACCAATGTTGGTGTGCCCCACCTCAGAGTTGCCCATCTGCCCGCGCGGCAGCCCCACATCCGGGCCAAAGGTTGTCAGCGTGGCATTGGGACAAGTCGCCATGATCCGGTCCATGTTTGGCGTATCAGCCAGCAAAGGCGCGTTGCCACTGCGTTGGTCACTGAGACCCCAGCCATCAAGAATACAAAGAACAACAGGTTTCGGGTGTGTCATGCGGATGCTCGATTTTTTCTGGTTTGCATGTCTTGTAGCGGGTGCACGCCGTGGGGTGAAGGCCACATGTGCATGCCCTTTAGTCAGGATTGCCCCGCGTATAGCTGATTTTGGACAAATCCGGGGCTTTGCGGTTTGAAACCGGCAGGGGTGGCGGTTTTGTGCCCGGCGGTGGGGACAGAATATGCCGCAGCAGCGCCATCGGATGCGCCTTAAGCGTCAGCCGCATTGAGACGTAATCTTCCACCACTTCTTCGCCCAATGTCATCTGAGGCAAAAGGGCGGCAGGCTCGTCGATACCTTCGCCGTCAATGTCACCATCAAACAGTGGCAAGGGCGCGCCGGGGGCCAGTGCTTTGGCCTCCCACAAGGCTTCGCGGCGGTTCAGATCGATACCCGCAAAGACATCTGCCTCGGCCAGTCGTTCGATCATCACGGGCGCCAGACCCGCACGGCGCCACACATCTTGTACGGACAAATAGCCGTTACCGCGTGCGGCGGTCAGCCAGCCTGCGTCTTCCTCACTCAGGCCCTTGATCTGGCGAAAGCCCAACCGCAGGGCCAAACCACCCTGCCCGTCAGGTTCCATCGTGTTATCCCAAAAGCTTTGGTTGATACAAATCGGGCGCACCTGCACCCCATGTTCACGCGCGTCCCGCACGATCTGCGCAGGGGCATAAAACCCCATCGGCTGGGAATTCAGCAAAGCGCAGGCAAAGATACCCGGATGGTGGCATTTCAGCCAGCTTGACGCATAAACCAACAGGGCAAAACTGGCTGCGTGGCTTTCAGGAAAGCCGTAGGAACCAAAGCCTTCGATCTGTGAGAAACATCGCTCTGAGAAATCTCTATCATAGCCTTTTTGGGCCATTCCCCGCAGAAACAGGTTTTTAAACTCGCTGACGTTGCCGTGTTTTTTGAAGGTGGCGAGCGACCGGCGCAACCGGTCCGCCTGATCGGGCGTAAAGCCTGCCCCCACGATTGCGATCTGCATGGCCTGTTCCTGAAAAAGCGGCACGCCGAGGGTTTTACCCAAAACCTCGCCCAACTCATCCGAGGGGAAAGAGACCTCCTCTTCGCCATTCCGGCGGCGGATATAAGGGTGGACCATATCGCCCTGAATGGGGCCGGGGCGGATGATCGCCACCTCAATCACCAAGTCATAAAAACACCGCGGGCGCATGCGTGGCAAAAAGTTCATCTGCGCGCGGCTTTCTACCTGAAACACACCGATACTGTCCGCTTCGCAGAGCATATCATACACCTTGGGATCCTCGGGTGGCAGGGACGCTAGCGTGTGACTGACATTGTGGTGCATCTGCATCAGATCGAACGCTTTGCGGATACAGGTCAGCATACCGAGGCTCAGCACATCGACCTTGAGGATGCCCAAAGTTTCAATATCGTCTTTGTCCCAGCAAATGACCGTGCGACCTTCCATCGTCGCATTTTCGATGGGCACGAGTTCATCAAGGCGACCTTCGGTCACGACAAAACCGCCCACGTGCTGGGACAGATGGCGGGGAAAGCCATTGATTTCATAAACCAACGCCAATGTCTGCTGCAGACGTTTGTCCCGCGCATCAAGGCCAATTTCGGCCATGCGTTCGGCCTCAATGCCCTTGGTCGAGAAGAACCCCCAAAGCTGGGATGAAAGCGCCGAGATCGTGTCCTCGGTCAGACCCATCGCACGGCCGACCTCTCGGATGGCGCGTTTGCCGCGATAATGCACAACTGTGGCACATAGCCCCGCGCGGTGACGGCCATAGCGTTCGTAGATGTGTTGGATGACTTCCTCGCGGCGTTCGTGTTCGAAATCCACGTCGATGTCTGGGGGCTCGTCACGCGCTTCGGACACAAAGCGTTCAAAAACCATTGTGCCGATTTCGGGACTGACAGAGGTAACGCCCAGACAGTAGCACACCACTGAATTGGCAGCCGACCCGCGCCCTTGGCACAAAATATCGCGCGACCGAGCAAAGGCCACAATATCGCGGACGGTCAGAAAATAGGGTTCATAGTTCAGCTTGCCGATGAGGGTTAGCTCATGTTCCAGCAGGCGGTGGACCTTATCAGAGGCACCTGCCGGGTAACGCCATTTGAGCCCCTCATAAGCCAGACGGCGCAGCCGGTCGCTGGGGGTTTCGTTGTCTGTGATCTCGGACGGGTATTCATAGCGCAGGGCATCAAGCGAGAAATTCAGGCTCTGTGCAAGGGAAAACGCGCGATCTACCGCGTCTTCAAAGCCTTTAAAAAGGCGGCGCATTTCAGTCTCGGATCGCAGGCGCGCCTCGCTGTTGGGCAGGGCGTCCCGGCCCAGATCATCGACTTTGCGGCCCAATCGGATAGCAGCCACCACATCGGCCAGCTTGCGCCGTGATCCATGGTGCATCAAAGGCGACGCGCTGGCGAGTGTGGGCAGACCTAAACGACGCGCCTGATCCGTGAGTGTTTCAAAGTATTGTGCATCGCGCCCATCATACTGCGGAGAGAGCCCGATATGGGTTTTCCTAGCAAAACGGCGCATCAACCGCTGCGCTGTTTGCACCCAAGATCCCGCGCCGGACGCCAATGGCTGTTTGTGTGGCAACAAGATCAGTTGCAGACCTTCTGGCCGCGCCAAAAGATCCTCAAGCTGCAGGATGCACGAACCCTTTTCAGCGCGCAGGCGCCCAGCCGACAGGATACGGCACAGGTTCCCCCAGCCTTGGCGGTTTTCAGGCAATACCGTTATGCTGCATGCATCCGTAAAAATGAGCCGGGCTGCTGGAATAAGACGCGGTGTGGCGTAAAGCGTGGGGGCTCGCCCCTGCCCGGCAATCGCTTTGGGCAGGTTAGGGCCAATGCATCCGTGTTCTGTCTCCCAATTCTGCCGCTCTTTGACTTGGCGGCCAATTTCACGGGCCCGCGCATGCGCCCGCACGATCCCCGCCACTGAATTTTCATCCGCAATGGCAATCGCCTCCATGCCCAGTGCTGCAGCACGAGACATATACTCCTCGGGGTGGGATGCCCCTTTGAGAAACGAGAAGTTCGAGGTGATATTCAGTTCGGCAAACATGGCAGATATTCACTATATTCACCTTTTGTTCTCATTTGGAGTCTTTTCTGTGCGCGACGCTCAAAACCTCTGTAATCGACAGGCTTGCCCCCTGCGGCTGCATTAGTCATAAAGCAGCAAGATAGTGCGAGGACCCCACCCCATGCAGCAACCGCCAGAGACCAAAATTGTCGATAAATACCGCATTGCCTGCGATGGGGGCGAAGGCGCCTTGGGCCATCCACGTGTCTGGTTGCAAATCCCCAAAGATACGGGCTGGGTGGAATGCGGATATTGCGATTGCAAATACATCCACAAAGACTTTGAAGGCAAAGTCTAAACGACAAAATTCGGCCACTTTTGCAAGCTATGCTCTTCAGATCGAGTATGGAGAGACTAAATGCTTGCCGACCCAAAAGACGCAATGTTTTCCTTTGCCGCCATGGTTCTTGGCGCCTTGGGCATAAGCGTCGCATTATTCGCGCTTTATGCAGGCCCTTTTACCGCCCAACCTGACGTCGGCACCCAAATCGGAGAAATAGCCGGCAACATGCGGGCGGCTGCCCTTCGCGCGGTTCAAGGATTGCCGCAGCCAGAAGAAACCATCGTGCAGCCCACTTGGGATATTGATCGCATTTTGATGGCAGCAGCACCGATATTGGGTGTTTTGGGGGTTATCGCATCCGTCGTCGCGTTTATCCGTCGCGAACCAATGCGCATGGCAACATACGG
>JBGCDB010000045.1:0-23367 GCA_045104955.1 Roseobacter sp. | reverse complement strand
GCAGAAAACGATGACGTTTTGGCCGCCGTGCTGAATGCCAAAACATCTGCCGTTTGTCTTGTCGGCAAGACGCACGACTTTCACGTCGATGCGGCCTTGGGCATCACGTTGGAGGAAAACACCGACAATATCTCAAAGTCCATCGCTCATCTGGTGGCGCAGGAACGCGAGGCGCTCTTTGATGCCGAACATTTCTTTGATGGCTACCGGGCCAACCCTGCGTATGCGCTAAAGGCCATTCATGCAGCATATGAGGCGGGCGCACGGTGGGTCGTGCTTTGTGATACCAATGGTGGCACGATGCCCGAAGAGGTAGGCCGGATCACAGCTGAGGTGATCGCCTCCGGCATTCCCGGCACGCGGTTGGGCATTCACACCCATAATGACACCGAAAACGCCGTGGCCTGCACCTTGGCTGCAGTAGATGCCGGTGCACGACAAATCCAAGGCACGTTGAATGGGCTGGGCGAGCGTTGCGGCAATGCGAACCTCACGTCGATCATCCCGATCTTGATGCTGAAAGAACCCTATGCAAGCCAGTATACCACTGGCATTACGCATAAGGCACTTGCGACGTTGACCCGCACCAGCCGCATGCTGGATGAGATTTTGAACCGCGTACCCTTTCGTCAGGCGGCCTTTGTGGGCTCGTCTGCCTTTGCGCACAAAGCGGGGCTGCATGCCAGTGCCATTCTAAAAGACCCAACCACATACGAGCATATTGACCCTGCAGCTGTGGGGAACGCACGCATCATTCCGATGTCGAACCAAGCGGGCCAGTCGAACCTGCGCGAACGTTTGCAAGGCGCTGGGCTATCGGTGCAAAAAGGCGACCCGGCCTTGGGGTTGATCCTTGATCGTATCAAAGAACGCGAGGCGCTGGGCTATTCCTATGACACTGCTCAGGCCAGCTTTGAGCTGCTCGCACGCGACGCTTTGGGTCAGATGCCGCAGTTTTTCGAAGTCAAACGGTACCGGGTCACTGTTGAGCGACGCAAAAACAAATACGACAAGATGATCAGCCTGTCCGAAGCGGTTGTCGTTGTAAAAGTCGACGGTGTCAAAAAACTGTCCGTGTCCGAAAGTATGGATGACACCGGTGGTGACCGTGGCCCCGTCAATGCGCTGGCCAAAGCGCTGGCCAAAGATCTTGGCCCCTATCAGGCGATCATCGACGATATGCGACTGGTGGATTTCAAAGTGCGCATAACCCAAGGCGGCACAGAAGCCGTCACCCGCGTTATCATCGACAGCGAAGATGGCCAAGGACGGCGTTGGTCCACGGTGGGTGTTTCAGCAAACATCGTAGATGCCTCGTTCGATGCGTTGTTGGATGCGATCCGGTGGAAGTTGTTGCGCGACAGGCAACCGAAATGAGCGACGCCTATTGGGATGCCTTTTTCGAGCTGCACCGCGATTTGCCGCGCGAAGGACCCGGCAGCTCCGATGATGTTGCTTGGGCTGCCCAAGTGGCAAAACTGCACCCTGATGCGCGTATATTGGATGCCGCCTGCGGGCCGGGCGCTGATATCGGGCCATTGTTGGCGGCTGCGCCAAAGGGCCATATAACAGCAGTCGATCAGGTTGAGCATTTCGTTGCACAGGCACAGTCAGCCCACGGGAATAATCCTCGAACGACAATTTACGCGGGCGATATGACCGCAGTGGATGGTCCTTTTGAATTTATCTGGTGCGCAGGGGCCGTGTATTTTCTGGGTGTGACAGAGGCATTGACGCTGTGGCGTGATACACTCAGTCCCACGGGCGCTGTGGCCTTTTCACAGGTATGCTGGTTTACCGATACGCCCTCGGACGCGGCGCAAGCTGGCTGGGCGGATTACCCAGCCATGACAGACGAAGCCGGAGTGCTGGCGCAGATTGACGCTGCGGGATATCGGTGCCTTGCATCGCGGCGCGTATCTGACGCAGGTTGGGAGGCATACTACCGCCCGCTCGACGGTCGCATCGCCGCGCTCAGACCGACTGCCCAAGGTGCAATGGTTGACGTTTTAAACGAGGCCGAGGCCGAAGCCGAATTGTGGCGCGCTGAACGGGATACCTTTGGATATCTGCTTTGCGTCGTGCACCCAAAATGAGCTTTGATGATGATCTTAACGCCTGCGCGGGTATTGTCGAAAAGGGCGACGAAGAGCGATTTGCCGCTGCCATGGCCAACCCTGTCGCGGCGCGGCGTGTGCTTTTTCCTCTTTATGCTTTTAACGTTGAGGTCGCGCGCGCGCCTTGGGTCACGCAAGAAACCATGATCGCCGAGATGCGCCTACAATGGTGGCGCGATGCCTTGGAAGAGATCGCCAAGGGCGGCCCTGTACGACGCCACGAAGTCGTTTCACCCCTCGCAGGTGTTTTGGATGCGCAGGCAGCAGCGTGGCTGGACAAATCCATCGCCGTGCGGCGCTGGGATATCTACAAGGACGGCTTTGAAGATCAGGCGCATTTTGATGATTACATCATGCAAACAGCTGGCACGTTGATTTGGGTAGCGGCACGGGCACTGGGGGCGTCTGATGCGTTCGAGGCGCCGATCCGCCAACTTGGGTATGCCGCAGGCCTTGCGCGGTTTTTGCAGGCTATCCCGATACTGGAATCGCGCGGGCGCATCCCTTTGCTGGATGGTCAACCGGCGGCTGTTGCACAATTGGCAAAAGAGAATGCAGCGCGTGCAAAAGCTGCGGCTATTGCATGTAAATCGGTACCTCTCCCCGCGCATGCTGCCTTGACGGAGGCGTTCCAGGCCCGCGCACTTCTGGACGCTGCAGCAAAATCTCCGCAGGTCGTGGCCGAAGGCGCGCTGGTGTTGAACCCCTTGCGGCGGTCGATGCTTTTGTGGCGGTGGTCTTAAAGGTCAGACAGCCTGCGTTTTTGGACGCATCATCAGCCAAATCAGCGCGGCACCCGCCAGCGCCAGAAACGGAACCATTGCGATGTTCACAGCGGCCCAGCCTTCCTGAGGGGAGCCGCCCGAGCAATTCATTAACCCGCCCGATGACAAGGACGCAATCGTCACACCGCCAAATAGGATCAAGTCATTCAGCCCCTGCATGCGGCCGCGTTCTTGCGCTGTGTGCTCTTCTGCCAGCATCGAGGTCGATCCGATAAAGCCAAAGTTCCACCCCAACCCCAGCAGCATCAAAGCGACAAAGAAGTTTCCAAGCTCAACACCTGATAGGGCGACAACACCAGCTGCCCCCAATATCATTAGCCCAAGGGCCATAATGCGCTGGCTGCCAAAACGCGCAATAAGATGCCCCGTGAAAAAGGACGGGACATACATTGCCAAGACATGCGCTGTGACCACGTCTGCGGCATTACCAGTGGTATAGCCACACCCCACAACCGCCAGCGGGGTCGATGTCATCACAAGGTTCATCAACGCGTAGGTGACAGTGGCACAAATTACGGCAACGGCGATGCGCGGCGTGGTGATAAGCTCCCACCGGGTGCGGCCTGCGGGCTCGTCTTTATCTGGCGCAGGCGGCGTGGGGATATCCAGCGCAAAAAACAGCAAGGATCCGATCAAATTCAGACCAATCATGGCGAAGTAGGTTCCCATGAACGGGATAACATAGGCGTCGGCTGTCACTTTGACGATCTGCGGGCCGATGATGGCCGCAGCCAACCCGCCCGCCATGACATAGGAAATGGCCTTAGGCCGGTATCCGTCAGAGGCGGTATCCGCAGCAGCAAAGCGGTAAAACCCATGCGCGGACATATAAATGCCCGTTATAAAGCTACCCACCAAGAAAATGGGAAAGGAGGCCAAATACAGCCCATATGCGCCAACGGCCCCACCCAGCGCGCCCGCGGCAGCGCCTACCAGAAACCCCGCGCGCCGACCGTACCGCTGCATGATCGCAGAAATCGGCGTGGCCGCCATCATGGAGCCCAGAACGATGAGCGTGATAGGCAGGGTCGCAAAACAGATATTGGAGGCCAGCGATTGTCCAGCCAACCCGCCGATCGTAAACAGGGCAGGCATCTGCGCGCCCAAGATCGCTTGGGCGAGGACCAAGACAACAACATTGCGCTTGGCGCGGGTATCAGATTGGACTTCCATCCCCTCTGCCTACTGCTAAATGCATAAGAGGAGCAAGCACTTGCTCCTATCATCAAGTGGCGTAAAGTCGCAGTCATGAAAGTGCAGAAGACAACTTTGGTCATGGCTGGGACGCGTGAAGCGCACGGCTTGGTCACCGCATTATTAGCGCGTGGGCGTTATGTTGTCGCTAGCCTGCCAGAGCCTGAACGCATGTTCGGTCCTTTACCCGTTCAAACCCGTGTTGGCAGTTTTAAAGATGCGGCAGATTTTGAGGCATGGGTGCATGCGCAGCATGTGGGCACAGTGATTGATGCGAGCCATTCTTTTGACGACGATGTCAGCAAAAACGTTGGGCTTGTCTGCCAGCGTCTGGACTTGCGATACCTGCGTGTGTTGCGTGCGCCCTGGTCAGTTACCCCATTGGATCGTTGGCAGGATGTCGCAAGCGTCCGCGATGCGGCCAAAGCGATCCCAGAAGGGGCCCGGGCCTTTACAAACACCGGATGGGCAAGCTTGCCTGACTACGTCGACTTCAAAGGGGCGGCTTTGTTCATGCGGCAAACGCATCCGTCGCAGGTCCGACCGCCGCTTGATTTTGTGACATTTGTCGAAGGTGCGCCGCCGTTTTCACAATTTCAGGAACAAACGCTGTTTGAGGACCTTAGGATCACACATCTGATTTGTCGAAATGTGGGAGGGGCGGCCAGCATGTCAAAACTATTGGCAGCACGCAGCATGCAGATGCCGGTAATGATGATCGCGCGCCCGCCGACACCTGCGGACTACCAGGTTGTCGAAACGGTTGCCGAGGCCATGGCATGGGAAGCAAACCCTTGAGCGTTGGGCGCATTATCGAAACAGATGCAGATGTGGCCGAAGGCGCGCAGTGGCTTGCGCAGAAATGCCCCCGGATGCGCTTTGCGTTGGTCCAGACCGGTGCTTTACCGCTTCGGCGCAAGGCGGATGGTTTCGCCGAACTGCTCAGTGCAATTGTCAGCCAACAAGTCAGCGTTGCGTCGGCCCGAGCGATTTGGCAGCGGTTGCAAGATGCAGGCATGACCGACCCCGCACAGGTCCAAGCCGCATCCCCAGAGGATTTGCGCGCACTTGGCTTGAGCCGCCAAAAGATCCGCTACGCCCAAGCTTTGGCGGGCGCGGGGATTGATTACGCAGGCTTGCGCACCGCCCCCGATGCAGACGTCGTCAAGACCTTGGTTGCGGTCCCTGGCATTGGCCCGTGGACGGCAGAGATTTACGCCATGTTCAGTCTTGGCCGTGCAGATGTTTTCGCCCCGGGTGATTTGGCCCTGCAAGAGGCTGCTCGCGCGCTATTTGAACTACCCGCGCGCCCGTCTGAGCGTGAACTGCGCGTGATGTCACATGCCTGGTCGCCTTGGCGGTCGGTTGCAGCACGGCTTTTGTTTGCGTACTACCGCGTTGTGAAACAACGGGAAGGGATCACATGACACGTGTTTTAAACGCAGAGCGGCGCGCACCAGTTTCGGGCGACACGCGCTCTATCGTGGTCTTTTTGCATGGATACGGGGCCAATGGTGCAGACCTTTTAGGTCTTGCCGATCCGTTGGGCGAGCATTTGCCCGACACCATGTTTGTGGCCCCCGATGCGCCCGAAGCCTGTGCTGGTGCGCCGATGGGGTATCAGTGGTTCCCGATCCCGTGGATCGACGGCTCATCTGAGGAAGAATCCATGCGCGGTATGGCGCAAGCGGTGGAAGATCTGAACGCGTTCCTTGATGCCCTTATGGTGGACGAGGACGTGCTGCCCGAGCAGGTTGTGCTCTTTGGATTCTCGCAAGGCACGATGATGGCGCTGCATGTGGCCCCGCGCCGCGAAGATGAAATCGCCGGGTTGGTTGCGTTTTCGGGTCGTTTGTTGAACCCCGAGACGTTGGCGGATGAGGTCGTCGTTCGCCCACCTGTCTTGTTGGTGCATGGAGACGCAGATGATGTGGTCCCGCCCCAGTCGCTGCCACAAGCTGCCGAAGCCTTGCAAGAGGCCGGCTGGAAGGACGTTTATGCCCACGTAATGAAAGGCACAGGACACGGCATTGCTCCCGACGGGCTGTCTGTCGCCTTGGCTTTTATGCGCGACAAGCTCAGCCTGTAAGCGGGTCATACTGTTGCCCTTAAGTCTTATTATGCGGTTCTGAAAGATAACCGGAAGACGCATTTATGTTTGATATGAGCCCGATGACAGTTGCAATAGGGGTGGTTGCTGCGCTGGCCTATGTGCTTGGCCGGATAAAACGCAGCGGTGGTGGTGAAGGTGGGTCTAGCGGCTGGTTTGACGGGGATGGCTGTGACGGTGGCGGCGACTAGTTGTTTTCTGTCCAAACAGCCATTTCAGTCCCGCCGGGTTCCAGAAACTGAAATCTGCGGCCCCCGGGAAAGTCAAAAATCTCTTTGGTGATCTGTCCACCTGCTGCGCGCACGCGCTCCAGCATCGCCTCCAGATTGTCAGTCTTTAAAACGGGCAGGGGCGCACGCAATGGTGCGCGTTCTATGCCACCCCCCAAACCTGCGTTTTGTATATCGCGATAATCGGGCCCGTAGTTGATAAAGCTCCACCCAAAACTTTCGGCGAAAAAGGTCTCGGTCGCTTCCAATTCGGGCGAAGAAAACTCGATATAATCCAACGTGACAGAGACGGTTTCAGGCATTGCGGATATCCTTTTGGCGGTGGGTCGCAGCAGGGTACGGACTTATGCTGGCAAAACAAGGCAGCATCTTGGAGCTGAATATGGATCAGTTTCATCTGCCTGTCATCTAAGCAGCCTATTAGTCCGTCGACATCTAGTGGTCCTGCAAGGGCTTGCCACTTCAAAACCACGAGATATAGTCAAGCCATCAGCGGGGCAGTCTCGCTGGACCGGACGCGGAACGGTAGAGGTGTACGACAGTGATGGACGGCGATTTTAGAACGGAATTTACGCGAAACCCTGCAAGCCTAAAACATCGGCCTGCCTTGGTGCTGAATGCGGATTATAGACCGCTCAGCTATTACCCTTTGTCGTTATGGCCCTGGCAGGAAGCGGTCAAGGCGGCATGGCTGGACCGGGTAGATATCGTTGCTGAATACGATGACATTGTCCGCAGCCCTTCAACAGAAATACGCATCCCGTCCGTTGTCGTACTCAAAGACTATGTGAAACCTCAAAAGCGCGTGGCCTTCACGCGCTTTAATTTGTTTTTGCGGGATGAGTTTTGTTGCCAATACTGCGGCGCACGCGGGGATTTGACCTTTGATCACGTGGTGCCACGCGCCAGTGGTGGGGTGACAAGCTGGCAAAACGTGGTTGCTGCGTGTAGCCCATGCAACCTGAAAAAAGGGGCCAAACCGCTGCACCGTACGGGGTTGTCGTTGCGCAAACCGCCTCGCCAGCCGGGGGCAGAAGAGCTGCGTAACATGGGGCGCAAGTTCCCGCCGAACCATTTGCACGAAAGCTGGATGGACTTTCTGTATTGGGATGCAGAACTGCAGGCGTAATCCGCGCTTTTTGTACCTCCTGCCTGGCACTACTGGACGCCCACGTTGTTAACGGTCATGGTGGATGTGCAATTTTGCGCAAGGGTTAAACGGTGGGAGAAAAACATGTCGTTGATGAATACAGTAACAAAAATGGCGATCGGTTTTGCAGTGGCTAAGGGCATGGAGGCTGTGCAAAAGCAGGGCGGGCTTGGCAAAGTCATGGAAGGTCTGGGCGGCAGCGCTGGGGGACGTGGCGCGCAGCAAGCTGGCGGTATGGGCGGTCTGGGCAGCATTCTGGGTCAGCTTGGTGGCAGCGGTGGCGCGGGTGCGCCGGGGGGCGCATTGGGCGGTCTTTTGGGTCAGCTGTCAGGCGGCGGCGCTGCGGCGGGTGGTCTTGGGGGCTTGGGTGGTTTGCTCGGTGGCCTTGCTGGTGCGCGCGGCGGCAATGCTGGTGCAGGGCTTGAGGCGCTGATCAATCAGGACAATCCAGCACAAGAGCCAGATGAAGATGAAATCGCAAAGCTAATGTTGCGCGCGATGACGCAAGCGGCCCGGGCGGATGGTGACATCGACGCTGACGAAAAGGCGAACCTGATGGATGCGCTGCGCGACGGTGATCCGGCAAACATCGAAGTGGTTCAGCAGATATTAGAAGCCCCCGTCAACGCGCAAGCTTTGGCCGCTGATACGCCGCGTGGCTTGGAAACACAGGTCTATTCAATGTCTGTGAATGCGATCCAGCCAGATAACCAAGCCGAAGGGCGCTATCTTGATGCGCTTGCCCAAGCACTGGGGCTGGCGCCGGATACGGTCAACCAAATCCATGACGGTTTGGGTGCGCCACGTCTTTATGGCTAAGTGGCAACCGACTGATCTGGCGGTTTAAGCCGCCAGATCAATCCATACAGGCACATGGTCTGACGGTTTGTCACGCCCACGGATGTCTTTGTCGATTTGACAGTCCTGCAACATATCTGCCGCCCGCGGGCTCAGCAACAAATGATCAATGCGAATGCCATTGTTGCGGTTCCACGCGCCTGCCTGATAGTCCCAAAAGCTGTAGTGGCCGGGCCCGGGCGTGCGGGCGCGGAACGCTTCTGTTAGCCCTAGGTTTAACAGTTTGCGAAAAGCAGCGCGGCTTTCGGGGCGAAACAACGCATCCTCACGCCAACTGTCGGGTTTGGCGGCATCTTCGGCTTGCGGAATAATGTTGTAATCGCCGGCCATCACAAAAGGCGCCTCTTCAGCCAGCAAAGCTTTAGCGCGGTGATATAGGCGTTCCATCCATGCCAACTTGTAATCGTACTTGGGGCCGGGGACAGGGTTGCCATTTGGCAAATAGAGCCCGCACAGACGCACGGCTTCAGTCTCACCCATAACGGTTGCTTCGATATAGCGTGCCTGCTCATCCTCAGGGTCGCCGGGTAGGCCCCGTGTGACGTCTTCTAACGGAAGCTTTGATAGAATGGCCACGCCGTTAAAGCTCTTTTGCCCATGGGTCTCTACATTATAGCCGCGGTCCTCAAAGAGCTCGCGCGGAAAATTCTCATCGACAGATTTGATCTCTTGCAAGAGGGCGACGTCGGGCTGCGCTTCGTCCAGCCATGCGGGTAATGCATCAATTCGGGCTTTGATGCCGTTGATGTTAAACGTCGCAATTTTCATGAAATGGCCCCCAAGTTTACGAGGCATAGCTATCGCGCAATGCAGCAGGCAGGGCAAGGGCGCAGACAGATTCTGACCGACCTGTACACGACCGGCTTTTGTTTGCGTTAACTATTTACAAACACTTTTGATCAAATGGTTAATATCCACAGAGTTATCCACTGTGGATAACTTTTCTTTAACTTTTGTTACCGTTCCATCACGGGTCGAAGTCGTGGGTCCACAGGCGTAAAACCGCCTGTGGATAAGTGGTGGTTAACATACTGTTAACGAGAAAAAATCTTCCCAACTCTGCCCAAAGTAGCAACCGTAAGAGGTGTTGAAACTCCATTCCAAAGGAAAAGACTATGCTAACCAACACAATGATGATTGCAGACACAATCGTGGATAACACTGTCACAACCGCTGACCTTCACGGTGGCGAAGCGACAGCCCTTTTCACAACATCTATGGCGCCAGCGGGCAGCGACATGTTGCAAGGCGAAGCTACGGCACTGTTCACCACCTCCATGAGCCCTGCGCCAAGCGCGTTGACCGGTGCTGCGACAGGTTTGTTCACCACCAGCATGGTGTCAGGCACAGACGAACACGCGGGCGAGGCCACAGGGCTTTTCACGACCAGCATGTAAGTCGCGCTTTTGCGCTAAAAACCCGAGCCGCACAGGGTATTTTGTGCGGTTCAGGGCCCCAAGTATTTCCCAAAAATTGCCTGAAAGTGTCCCATGATGTCGAATGTCGTGTCCATTGGCTTGCCTCGCAGGCCAAACCTTGTGCAGCGCCAAACCGCTCTGCTTGAGAATTTCGCCCTGCACCGTCGCACACAAGGGGATGTATTCTGGTTGAAAGAAAATGCGGAAATTTTGAATATTCTGGCCAGCACTGGAACGGGACTGGGGCCAAAGGGTCTTCAAGTGTATCGCAGCTTTTATGACGGGCTAGAAGAAAAGATGCGGTTTTTCCCGCAGTACTACCGTTTTTTGCTGTCGATATGCCTCGATCTAGAAGACCTTGGGTATGACGGTGACAAAGGCAAACATCTGTGTGCCATGGTGGAGCGGAACAATTTTGTTGCCGCCGAACTTTCCGATCTGCAACGTGCTGAAACCCAGCGTCTGTTGAGGCGACGCGGGATTGTCACTGCTGATGAGGAACTGTCGCAACGGCTGATCCGGTTTATCGAGCATTCAGAAATCTTTGCGCTGCCGAACAAAAAAGCAGCGTATGAGCTGACACACATCGTGTTTTATCTAAGCGATTACGGCAATGCACCTTTGACCCTGTCGCGCGCGGCTTTGACCAGCTTGGAATTCGCAGGCGTCTTGGCTTATCTGGATCAAGACATTGATTTACTGTCAGAAATCTGTGTTGCTCTGCGGTTTGCGGGTCAAACACCCAGCACGATATGGGAGGATTGGCTGGCTCATGAAGTGGGGGGATTTGTCTTGGCTGCTGCACCTGCGGGCGCTATGAATGACGCCTACCACGAATACCTGGTGACCAGCTGGTGGGCAGGGATGACCGGAATGGCGGGGTTTCAGGGGCAGCCGCAAACAGGTGGGCTAGAGATACGGCGGTGCAATACAGCGCGCGGGCCTTTACGCGCCATTTCTGAAGTAATGTACCAGCTTGGAACTGCGCGCAGCCGTGATTGGACGCTGATGCGTGGCATTCTGGAACGCTCGCTTGAGGCAAGCGACCACGATATCCTGCGCGATGCCGAACAGTCCTCACCACAGTTTTCTGAGTTTTTCGAAGAGTTTGCGCGCGCCTATTGAGGTGCGAGGTTCACATCGAAAAGGACGTCCCGCAGCCGCATGAACTAGAGGCGTTGGGGTTGTTTATCACAAACCGCGCGCCAATCAGCTCTTCTGTGAAATCAATGACGGCATCGGTCAAAAACGGCAGCGACACCGCGTCCACAACGACTTTTTGCCCCGCACCTTCAAGTACAAGGTCATCTGCGCGCGGCTCATCCAGATCGATTTCATATTGAAATCCTGAACACCCGCCGCCTTCCACGGCGACCCGCAGGGCTTTGCCATCTGCCGATGCGCCAATCTCTGCCAAGCGTTCGAAAGCGCGTTCTGTGACCTTTGGGGGGAGTTGCATGTGCGTGCTCCGTCAAGCGGTTTAATTAACTATCATCTTGCAATATATGGGTTCATGAAACTGGCCACAAGGACCCAGGCGATGACCGCAATTTTTGCTTCAGACCCGAAACACGCACGGGGTCGCCGTATCCCCGAAGAAGAAAGCACCTTTCGGTCCTGTTTTCAGCGCGACCGTGACCGCATCATTCACGCGAGCGCGTTTCGCAGGCTGAAACACAAAACACAGGTTTTTATTGAACATGAGGGCGATTATTACCGAACCCGTTTGACCCATTCGATCGAGGTGGCGCAAGTGGCGCGCACGATATCGGGCGCCTTGGGGTTGAACGCAGAGCTGACAGAGGCTGTGGCATTGGCACATGATCTGGGCCATCCGCCCTTTGGCCATACTGGTGAAGATGCGCTGTCAGAGCAGATGAAACCTTACGGCGGATTTGATCATAACGCACAAGCCATCCGTATCGTCACAGACCTAGAGCGCCACTACGCTACTTTCGATGGACTAAACCTGACATGGGAGACGCTGGAAGGTATCGCCAAGCACAATGGACCGGTAACCGGTGATATTCCGTGGGCTTTGGCGGGATACAATGCGCACCATGATCTGGAGCTTCAAACATACGCCAGCGCCGAGGCCCAAGTTGCCGCCATCGCGGACGATGTTGCCTACAATCATCACGACCTGCACGATGGGTTGCGCGCAGAACTGTTTTCAACCGACGAGTTGGCCGAACTGCCCATCCTCAATGCGTGTTTTTACGAGGTTGATCATCTGTACCCGGGCTTGAATTATTACCGCCGCCGTCATGAGGCGTTGCGCCGGTTTTTCGGCGTGTTGGTGGAGGATGTGATCAACCTTGCACAGCGGCGTCTGTATGAATTAGACCCCCAATCGGTTGATGATATTCGCCATGCCGACCGCGCCATCATCCGGTTTTCTGACGATGTTTTCACGGACCTCAAAGTCATTCGGGCGTTTTTGTTTGACCGGATGTATCGCGCGCCCAGCGTTGTGGTGATGCGCGCGAAGGTGACAGATGTGGTGAATGAATTGTTCCCTCACTTCATGGCGCATCCAGATCAGCTGCCAAAGCAGTGGCGCAAAGACGTGGATGCCATCAGTACCGAAGTGGATCTGGCGCGTATCGTGTGCGATTACATTTCCGGCATGACGGACCGTTTCGCGTTGCAAGAACACGAAAGGTTCATCCAGCCGGGCTGATCGGGCACCAGATGGCCAAAGCGACGGTTGACCCGGCAAGGGGGCATGATAAACCGCGCTAACGCTTGTGATAGGACCCGCGATGAACCTTTTTGCCGATATCCGTGCTCTTGTGCTGACCTGTCTGGACCAGATGGTCGAGGCTGGAACGTTACCTTCTGACCTGAATATGACCAATGTCACGGTAGAGCCGCCGCGTGATGCAGCACATGGGGATATGGCAACGAATGCCGCAATGGTATTGGCCAAACCTGCAGGACTAAAGCCGCGCGATATTGCAGATGCTCTGGCTGAAATGCTAAGTGCAGATGCACGGATCACTGAGGCGACTGTGGCAGGACCTGGCTTTTTGAACCTGCGACTGGCACCCGATGCATGGTATGCTGTGCTAGGGGCCGTGTTTGCCGCAGGCACTGATTTTGGTCGCGCTAAATTGGGTGAAGGTCAGCGTGTAAACGTCGAATATGTATCGGCAAATCCCACAGGGCCTTTGCATGTCGGGCACACGCGCGGCGCCGTTTTTGGGGATGCGCTTGCATCCTTGTTGGATTTTGCAGGGTTTGACGTCACGCGCGAATATTACATCAACGATGGCGGTGCGCAGGTCGATGTTTTGGCGCGCTCTGTGTATCTGCGCTATCTTGAAGCGCACGGCAAAGAGGTCGCCTTTCCTGACGGCACATACCCCGGTGATTACCTGATCCCCGTGGGCCAAAAGCTGAAGGATTTGAAAGGTGACGCCTATGTGGCCCAACCCGAAGACGTCTGGCTGCAAGAGGTACGCGCCTTTGCAACAGAGGAAATGATGGACCTGATCCGCGCCGACCTCAAATCGCTCGGCGTGGAAATGGATGTGTTCTATTCTGAAAAATCGCTCTATGGCACAGGGCGGATTGAGGCCGCGATCGAAGACCTCAAAAACAAGGGCCTGATTTATGATGGCGTACTTGAGCCGCCCAAGGGTAAAAAGCCCGAAGACTGGGAACCGCGCGAGCAAACACTGTTCAAATCAACCGAACACGGCGATGACGTGGACCGCCCCGTCATGAAGTCTGACGGCAGCTGGACTTATTTTGCGCCAGATATCGCCTATCACTATGACAAAGTCAGTCGGGGCTATGACGCATTGATCGATGTGTTCGGGGCGGATCATGGCGGCTATGTCAAACGGATGAAGGCGGCGGTGTCGGCGCTTTCTGGTGGATCTGTGCCGCTGGATATTAAACTCACACAGCTGGTGAAGCTGTTTAAAAATGGCGAACCCTTCAAGATGTCAAAACGGGCAGGGACCTTTGTAACCCTGCGCGACGTGGTTGATCAGGTCGGCCCTGATGTGGCGCGCTTTGTCATGCTGACGCGGAAAAATGATGCGATGTTGGATTTCGATTTCGACAAAGTCATGGAACAAAGTCGTGAAAATCCAGTGTTTTACGTACAATATGCCCATGCGCGCGTGGCATCGGTGATGCGCAAAGCCACCGATGCCGGGGTTGCGGTGGATGATACAACGCTGGCGGGTGCAGACTTTGCCGCTTTGGATCACGCAGCAGAGCTCGCGCTTTTGGCCAAGTTGGCTGAGTGGCCGCGCCTGGTCGAAACGGCAGCCCGCAGCAACGAACCACACAGGGTTGCGTTCTATCTGTACGAGCTTGCAGGCGAGTTCCATGCCCTGTGGAACCGGGGCAACGATGTGCCCAGCTTGCGCTTTGTGCAGGATGATCCAAAAGCAACACAGTCAAAAATCGCGCTGGCACGCGCCACGAGCGTTGTAATTGCGGCCGGTCTTGGTATTCTTGGCGTCACACCGGCGCGGGAAATGCGATAACAATAATTGCAGCCTCCGCCTGAGCAGTAACGCAAAAAGTAGACCTGTGGGGCAATGTATCCCAGAGGCAGCGAGGCACAAATGGCGGACGTTGAATTCTCCCATGGTATGGGCGCGTATGGACGTGGTGAAGGCGAAGTAGCCCCCACGGAGGCCCCTGACCACTACCTGATAAAAATGACAAATGTCGCAGGCGCTGTGTTGTCTGTCGCGCTGATCGCAGGCGTAGGCATCTGGGGATACAAGCTGATGGTGCGTGACGTCACCGGCATTCCTGTGGTGCGCGCGGCAGAAGGCGAAATGCGTATCCGCCCCGTAGAACCCGGCGGCCAATTGGCCCGGCACCAAGGTCTTGCGGTGAACGCCATCGCGGCGCAAGGCGTCGCAGCAGGCCCTGTTGACCGCGTAATTCTTGCGCCAAACGCATTGCCATTGTCTGAAGAGGATCAACCCGTACAGCAGGCGGCAGCGCCCATCGCACAACCGACACAGTTGCCTGATGCCGCCGCCCCTGCAGCATTGCCCGCTGACCCCGAAGGCCCACCCAATGACCTGACGAACCGCCTTCAACAAGGTGCAATTGATGATGTCGTGGCCATGCTTGTATCGGGTAACACACCACTAGAAGGCACCAAAACCGTCGAGGCACGCCCGGCCGTTGTGGCCCAATCCAACGACCCCGTCGTGATCGATGCCCCCGGTGTGCGTCTTTCGATCCGGCCAAAGCTGCGCCCGGATGATATCAGCACATTGCTGAAACCTGCCACGTTTACTCCGCCTGCCGCCACCGCCGAGATCGAGGCAAGTGCGATCCCGTCTGGAACGCGATTGGCACAGCTTGGGGCTTTCGATAGCGCCGACGTGGCGCGCACGGAATGGGCGCGGCTACAAGCGCGGTTTGGCGATGTGCTTCAAGGCAAATCCCGGGTAGTGCAAGAGGCACAATCGGGAGGGCGTACCTTCTACCGTTTGCGCGCGATGGGGTTTGTTGATCTCAATGACACACGTCGCTTTTGTTCCGCGTTCAAGGCCGAAGGTGTCGATTGTATCCCCGTTCAGGTTAAATAATCCATGGCGCGCTTTGGGGCCACTATATTGGACGCAGATGGGTTAACGCTGTCGTCCGAGGAAAAGGCATTCTTTCGTGCGGCAAACCCTTATGGGTTTATCCTTTTTGCGCGCAACATCGACACGCCGGATCAAGTGCGCGCGCTTTGTGCGGAAATGCGTGCCTGTGTGGGTCGTGATGCACCGATCACGATTGATCAAGAAGGCGGGCGGGTGCAGCGGTTGCGTGGTCCGACATGGACAGAATGGGTACCGCCGCTGGATTTTGTGGCGGCTGCAGGCGACAATGCACAGCAAGCGATGTACCTGCGGTATCGTCTTATTGCGGCAGAACTGCATGCAATCGGGATCGACAGCAATTGCGCCCCAATGGTGGATATCGCTGGGCCTGACACGCATGAATTTTTGCGCAACCGCTGTTATGGGACGTCACCTGTGCGCGTTGCCGAACTGGGGCGCGCCGCTGCCGAAGGCATGATGGCAGGGGGGGTGATCCCTGTGCTGAAACATATCCCTGGGCATGGGCGTGCCACCATGGACAGCCATTTTGACCTGCCCACCGTCAGCGCGTCAAAGGCAGACCTGATGGCCACAGATTTTGCGCCCTTCAAAGAGCTCAACGATCTGCCAATGGGGATGACTGCTCATCTGGTGTATGACGCTTTGGATCGCGCTCCGGCGACGTTATCGTCCAAGGTGATGCAGGTCATTCGCGAAGATATCGGATTTGATAACCTGATCATGACCGATGACATCAGCATGAAGGCGCTGCACGGGTCGCTTAAGGAAATTACGACAGGTGCACTGGCGGCGGGCTGTGATGTGATCTTGCATTGCAACGGCACGCTGGACGCGCGTCGCGATGTGGCCGAGGCTGCGGGCGAGATGACATTCGGTGCCCAAACGCGTGCGCTGCGCGCGCTCAATGCGCGCATTGCCCCTGATGATATTGACATTCAGGCCGCACGCCATCAGCTTGAGACGCTGTTAAACGGGGCGTAAAAACCGGCATGGCCCATGGCTGAAGTACCCTTTGAGGAAGACACGACATCTGTTGCCGAACGCATGGCAGCAGAGGCATTGATCGTGGATGTGGATGGGTTTGAAGGCCCGCTTGATGTGCTTTTGACGCTCAGCCGGACGCAAAAAGTTGATTTGCGCAAAATCTCGGTACTGGCTTTGGCACGGCAATATCTGGCCTTTGTGGAACGGGCCAAAGCGCTGCGTCTTGAATTGGCGGCCGATTATTTGGTGATGGCGGCGTGGCTGGCATTCTTGAAGTCGCGATTGCTATTGCCGCCGGATCCAACCGAGGAAGGCCCAAGTGGCGAAGAACTTGCCGCCCATCTGGCGTTTCAGCTTGAACGGTTGCAGGCGATGCGTGATGCAGCCGCGCGGTTAATGGGGCGCGACAGGTTGGGGCGTGATTTCTTTGCACGTGGTCAAACCCACGAAGTCACCCGCACGCGCAAGATACAATACACCGCCACCTTGCTGGATCTGATGCAAGGCTATGCGCGGATCAGAACCCGTGATGAATTCCGCCCCTTTGTGATGGACCGCGAAGCTGTGTTCACCATGGAGCAAGCGCTAGAGCGGATGCGCGGGCTGATGGGCTATGCAGGTGAATGGACCGATATCTCAAGCTATTTGCCCGAAGGCTGGGAGCTTGACCCGGTGCGGCGACGCTCGGCCACGGCCTCGACGTTTGCGGCCTCGCTTGAGCTTGTCAAAGAGGGCCACTTAGAGATACGTCAAACCGAAACATTCGCGCCCATCCAGCTGCGCAAAAAGGACCGACCCGTTTGAGCGAAGAGACAGAGATATCCGCGCCCGACCCAAAAGAGCAAAGCCTGTTTGAGGCGCCGCCTATGGGCGAGCAAGAGCGTATGGTAGAGGCGATCCTTTTTGCGTCAGCCGAGCCTGTCAGCGTCAAGGAACTGGCCGCGCGGATGCCACATGGGTCTGACCCGGCAGAAGCACTGGTCTATTTGCGAAAGCGCTACGAAGGGCGCGGCGTGAACCTGACCAAAGTGGGGGATGCATGGGCGATGCGCACCGCCGCTGACCTTGGCTTTTTAATGCAGCGCGAAACTGTCGAGACCCGCAAGCTAAGCCGCGCTGCAATCGAAACGCTGGCCATCATTGCCTATCACCAGCCTGTGACACGCGCTGAAATTGAAGAAATCCGCGGCGTATCGGTCAGTCGGGGGACGGTGGACCAATTGCTGGAAATGGAATGGATCCGCTTTGGCCGTCGCAAGATGACGCCGGGCCGGCCTGTGACTTTTGTGGTGACGTCAGAATTCCTCGACCACTTTGGACTGGAGAACGCGCGCGATCTGCCGGGGCTGAAAGAGTTGCGTGCGGCAGGGTTGTTGGAAAACCGCCCACCACCCGGTGCGCTGGATCTGTCACGTGATGATGAAGACGACGACGAAGAAGATATCGAAGGCCAATCCGAGTTGTTCGAAGACTAGGGCGTCTGCCCCTATTATTGCCTTAATTGCCCGATATGCTGCCCGCAGCAGTAAAAACAAAGGGGCAAACCCATGAATGGTATCGTGAACATGATCGTCCGGATGGTCCTGCGCCAAGTGGTCAACAAGGGCGTTAATGCGGGTATCCGCAAAATGGCGCAAAACGGGCAGGGCACCGCATCTGCCCCGCAGGATGCAGCCGCGTCAAAACGGTTAAACCAATCGGCTAAAGCCATGCGCCGCATCACGCGGCTTTAGCGCCTACATTTTGAAATGTTTGGATAACTTCAGGCCTTGGCCTTGATAGTTTGACGCAATCTCGCGGCCATAAAGCTGGCTGGGTTGCTTTGCCATGCGTTCATACACCAATCGTCCCACGACCTGCCCATGTTCCAGCACAAAGGGGGCCTCGTGGCAGCGTACTTCAAGAACGCCGCGTGACCCGGCACCGCCTGCTTCAGCAAAGCCAAAGCCGGGGTCAAAAAAGCCAGCGTAATGCACGCGAAATTCACCCACCATTGCCAGATAGGGGGCCATTTCAGCGGCATAGTTGGGCGGGATTGTTACCGCCTCTCGGCTGACAAGGATATAGAACGCGCCGGGGTCCAGAATGATCTGGCCGTTTTCGCTGTGCACGTCTTCCCAGTATTCTGCGGCGGCATAGTGGCCGATCTGGTCCAGATCAATCACGCCCGTATGCGGTTTGGCGCGGTAGCCGACCAGCGTTGTACCAGGCAGCCGCAGATCAACGGAAAAGCCCAAACCGTCGTCGATCATGGCATCCCCGTCTACCAGAGGAACCTCAGCGTGGAGCGCGGTGAGCGCGCTATCGTCGAGAACTGCATGGCCGTCGCGAAACCTGATCTGGTTCAGCCGCATGCCGGGGCGCACCAAAACCGAAAAAGAGCGGGGGCAGATCTCGGCGTAAAGGGGCCCGTGGTAGCCTTGTGGGATACGATCAAATTCTGTCCCGCCATCCGTGATAGTACGGGTCAATAAATCCAGCCGCCCGGTGGAGCTTTTGGCATTGGCCACCGCTTGCACGCCGTCCGGCAAGGCGAGTGATTCCATCAAAGGCACGACATAAACGCAGCCTTTTTCCAAAACCGCCCCCTGGCTCAGATCAACGCGGTGCATTTCAAATTCGCGCAATCGGTCTGTGACGCGCGCGTTATGGCCTGCAAGAAAGGACGCCCGCACGCGGTAGGCGACGGTGCCCAAACGTAGATCAAGGCTAGCTGGTTGAATTTGCCCCTCAGCAAACTTGCGGGTTGCTGCAATCTGGTTGTCAGAAATCATCTGCGAAATCGTCTGGTTTGGCAGCACACCGGTCATTCGCGCTCTCCTACTTACGCAAAGGCCCGCGCTTGTAGAGCGCGGGCACTTAGCGGAGATGTTAAAATGGTCGGGCTAGCAGGACTCGAACCTGCGACCTTCCGTCCCCCAGACGGACGCGCTACCAGGCTGCGCCATAGCCCGCCATGACGCGCTTCATACCCGATCTGGGCGTCGAGGCAAGAGAGAATTGTCATGGCCCTAGTCTTTGCGGATTTCTTTGCGTGGGTTGCCCATGCTGGCGCGCAAACGGGTCAGGCGCGCCAGCAGCGGTTTGATGCTTTGCGCGTGATCCGGGGATATTTGTTTCACCTGCGTCAATGCGGTCAGCGCAGATGGGGCTACGTCGATATCTGCAAGGTCTGGGATTGCGGGCAGATCAATAATCAGTGGCTTAGGCGCGGGTGTGGGTTCTGAGGGGGTGAACGCAGGCGTTTCGAGCGCGATCTCTTCCAATGCTGGCGGCACGACATCTGGCTCTCGTGGCGCGCTGTCAGATTCAGGCGCTTCTGGGGTCGCTTCAACGGTGGGGGTAGGGACCTCAGGCTCAGCCACGGGTTCAGTCGGGCGCGGACGTGCTCTAAAGCTTGGCATCGCGTCGGCTAGGGGCTCGGCTTGTGACACTTCTGGTTCGGCAGGCGTTTCAGGCGCAGCGTCCGCGGCTGGTTCGGGTTCCGGTTCGGGCGCGGGGACAGCCTCCTGATCCAGCACTGGCTCTGACGGGGCGTCTTCTTGCAGATCGACCGCAGGAGGCGCGTCGGGTACAGGGTTTTCCAAAGGGGGATGCGTCGCATCCGCAACTGGATCGACGTCAATCGCGGCGGATTCGGGCTCTTGGTCAAGGCCCATCTCTTCGACGGCTGGCGTTTCTTCAGCTTGAACAGAGTTGGTTGGCTCTTCCATAACCGCATCAATGACATCGGCCGCGTCATCTTCAGCCGGGGCGCCTTCGATTACGGCCATCGTCAGGTCATCAAGCGGCTGCGATTGATCCGCGACAAAAGCCACACCTTGTTCGCGCAAAAGCTTTTGCGCGCCCTTGATGGTTAGCCCATCGTCATGCAGCAGCTTTTTGATGCCGCCGATCAACAGCATATCGGCGGGTCGATAATACCGCCGTCCGCCTGCGCGTTTGATCGGTTTGACTTGTGCGAATTTACTTTCCCAAAAGCGCAAGACATGCGCTTGGACGCCCAGCCAATCGGCAACTTCTGAGATCGTTCGGAACGCGTCTGCGGATTTGGGCATTAGGTCAGGACTTGTTCCCGTCTGCCACGCGATCTTTCATCAGATGCGAGGGGCGGAACGTCAACACGCGCCGAGGGTTTATGGGGACTTCTTCGCCAGTCTTTGGGTTGCGACCAACGCGGGCTGATTTATCCCGAATTGAGAAGGTGCCAAAGGACGAAATCTTGACTTGCTCGCCCCGTACCAAGGCTTGCGACAAATGCTCAAGCACAGATTCAACAAGCTGGGCGCTTTCATTCCGAGACAATCCGACCTCCCGAAAAACAGCTTCGCCTAGGTCCATCCGTGTCAAAGTCTTTTCGGCCATGAGTATCCCCCTTATTTTGTACGACAATAGGGCGCACGGTTTTTCCGAGTCAATATCAATGGCTTGGCGAATGGGCTTTGAGCGGAAATAACCTGATATTACCAGCGTAAAACCACAGCGCCCCATGCCAATCCGCCGCCAATCGCCTCTGTCACGACCAAATCACCCTGTTTGATTTGTCCGCGGGCATGGCCGACAGACAACGCCAGAGGAATCGATGCCGCCGACGTATTGCCGTGATCTTGCACAGTGACCACAACGTTTTCCATCGGCAGACCCAGCTTTTTAGCCGTGCCTTGGATGATCCGGATGTTGGCCTGATGTGGCACAACCCAGTCGACATCCGCAGCCGTAAGGTTGGCGCGTTCCAATGCTGTGGTTGCCGTCGCGGCGAGCTTTTCAACCGCATGACGAAAGACCTGATTGCCCTGCATGCGCAGATACCCCGTGGTACCTGTAGACACCCCGCCGTCGACATAAAGCAGGTCTTTGTGCCGCCCGTCTGAATTCAGATCTGTCGACAGAATACCACGATCCTCGGATGTTCCGGCTCCTTCCTGCGCTTCTAGCAGCAAGGCACCGGCGCCATCGCCGAACAGCACGCAGGTGGACCTGTCTGTCCAATCCATGATCCGGCTGAAGGTTTCAGCACCGATCACAATCACGCGTTTAGCTTGACCCGACAGGATTAAGGCATTTGCATTGCTCAACGCAAAGACAAAGCCCGCACACACCGCTTGTACGTCAAAGGCAAACCCATTGGTCATGCCCAATTCAGCCTGCACCATTGTCGCGGCAGAGGGAAAAGTCAGATCAGCCGTAGAGGTGGCAACAATGATGGCGTCGATGTCTGCTGCAGTCAGGCCCGCTTGATCCATCGCGGCGCGCGCGGCGCGCGCTGCCATGACAGATGTAGTTTCCCCGTCAGCTGCAAAATGGCGCCGTTCGATCCCAGAGCGCGCGCGGATCCATTCGTCATTAGTATCAAGTGTCTTTTCAAACTCAGAATTGGGTACAACGCGTTCAGGCAAATAGTGCCCAACACCTTTAACGACGGCGCGCAGGGTCATTCTGCTGTCTCCTCAGCTGGCAGCGCGGCGACGCGTGCTGCCAGTTTATCTGTAAATTGTATGTCGGCCAGCTCTGCGGCCAGTTTGATGGCAGCTGACACACCCGTTGCGTCCGCCGATCCATGGCTTTTCACGACAGTCCCGTTCAGTCCCAGAAACACACCGCCATTGACGCGGCGCGGGTCAATTTTTTTCTTGAGGCGGCGCAGGGATGGATAGGCCAACAAGGATGCAAGGCGCGACAAAGGCGAGAACTTGAAAGCCTCACGCAGCCGGTCCCCCACCAGGCTTGCCGTTCCTTCGCCAGTTTTAATCGCCACGTTGCCGGTAAACCCGTCCGTCACGATTACATCGCAGATGTCGCCTGAAATATCGCCGCCTTCGACAAAGCCTACGAATTCGAATCCGGCAGTTTCATGTTGGCTGCCGATCAGTTCATATGCTTCCTTGAGTTCGGACCGGCCTTTGTGTTCTTCGGTGCCGACATTTAGCAAACCCACGCGCGGACGTGGCAATCCAAGGCCATTGCGCGCATACGACATCCCCATCAACGCAAAGCGTAATAAGTCATCGGCATCTGCTTTGATATCAGCGCCCACGTCCAACAAGACGTTGAAGCCCTGCGGATTGGACGAAGGGTAAAGGACCGCAATTGCAGGTCGGTTCACGCCCGGCAATTTGCGCAGACGGATCATCGACAGCGCCATAAGTGCGCCGGTGTTGCCACAAGACACCGCAACAGACGCGCTGCGATCGCGCACAGCCTCAATGGCCGACCACATGGATGTGGCTTTACCATTGCGCACAACTTGGCTGGGCTTGTCATCCATTGTGACAACGCCAGTGGCGTCTCGGATTTCGCACCGGCCTGACAAGCTTTTGCGCCGCGCTACCAGCGCTTCCAGCTCGGCCTTAGGCCCGTGCAATATAAATTTGATATCGGCGTTTTTGCGGGCAGAAACATCGCAACCCGCAACAACAGCAGCGGGGCCTTGATCCCCACCCATCGCATCAACCGATATTATGATGCGTTCGGCTTGTCTGTCTGAATGACCGGTCTGCGCCGTCATAGTAAGACTGCCCCCAACCTGCTGCCCTTATTAGTTAAGGAACAGGTTTAGGCCGCGTCGTCTTCCAGATCAATCTCTTCTGTAAGGGCCACGACGTCTTTGTCGTCATAGTGGCCGCAAGCCGCACATACGTGGTGGGGGCGTTTCAGCTCGCCACAGTTTGTGCATTCGTTTGGATTCGCAGCAACCAGCGAATCGTGCGCGCGACGGTTGTTGCGGCGCGATTTGGAAACTTTGTTCTGTTGAACAGCCATTGGTTAAGGCCTTCTTGTCTTTCGGGGCCATAAAATGCGCAATAAGTTGCACTAGGCCGAGTTTCATCCATCTTGTCCCATCGTCGGGCGTGACGTGCGTTTAGGCCCAAGGCCGCGCAATGTCCAACCCTATTTGGGTGAGCGGCGCAAAATACTGCGATTGTT